>JAQGOG010000141.1 GCA_028293765.1 Gammaproteobacteria bacterium | reverse complement strand
TTCGATGCGGAGCGGTTGCGCAGAGGAAGAGGCCTCTACGGCACTGTCACTCGCCTCGCACCCGACGCGTCGAATTTGCCGGAGGTCCTTCAGAATCTGCAGGCGGATAGGGACCGATATAGTGAGTACCTGGCACTCGTGGCTGAAGTCCTTCCGGATGTCCAAAACGTAATCGTTGTGCCATTGAGTCAGAATGAGCAGGAAGTGCGTGTTTCGTCGTTGCGTCCAAGCATGAGGCGAGGCGATCTCGCAGTTCCACTACTTCGGACTGGATCAGGTGTGGCGCAGGTTCTCGCTATTCTGTATGTCGTAGTTACTACTGACTCACCGCACGTATTATTGATAGACGAACCAAACAGCTTTCTGCATCCGCAGGCATCGCGGACACTCATCAAGATTCTGAAGCGGTTCCCAAAGCACCAGTACATCATTGCAACTCACTCGCCGGAGGTTATGAGTGAGATCGGGTCGGCGGCAACGGTGATGCTCGAATGGGAGAGGGAGCAATCCGCCGCGACTCAGTTCGAAGGAGGCGATTCGCGGACGTCGAGTGTAGCACTCGCTTTGGTTGGCGCGCGTCTTTCCGATGTCTTTGGTTACGATCGCGTTATCTGGTGCGAAGGGCCGAGCGACGTCTATTGTTTCCGTTTGATTCTCAGCGCATTCTTTCCAAGTCATGAAGGCACAGTGCTCGTTCCTGTGCACTCTACGGGCGCATTCGACAAGAGGAGGCGCCAGGAAACCATCGATATTTACCGTCAGCTCTCCAAAGCGAGCGCGTTGGTTCCGCCTACAGTGGGTTTTCTGTTCGATGCCGAGGATAGAACCCAAGCGCAGCGCGCTGACCTCGAACGTCTGCAGTCCGCAGCAGTTCGGGAGTGGCTCGACGCAAATATTGCTAGCCGAGCGTACGCGCACGGTGAAATCACGCCTGAGTCGATTGTCCGGAATCCAATTGAATGGACTCATGGAAAACGTCTGCTGGATGACGCAATCGTTCACTTCACTGAGGGTCGTCACTCGTTCGTGAATACCCGTGACGTTGAGCCGCTTACTCGGGTTGTTCTTGAGGAGCGCAGGGAACAATTGCGGCCGCTCGCGGAACTTTTGGGCGAACTGATTGGCGCTGAGCCGGACAGCTGAGCTGCAGGAGCGCGCGCACGGGCGACGTGACCTCGCGAAGCATTCAAAGCGCGTCGACCAGGCAAGGTCTACCGCTGGGATGCTTGCAACGTCTACCGGAAATCTGGCTGGCATTTGTAGTTGACGCCAGACAGGCATCTCGTCATAGATGCACCCGAAGAGCTTGCGACCGGTCCGATGCTTCTGAACGCCGCCCCACTGCTTGAAAAAGAACGGTACGTCGGCGCGGCGGCAGCGGCGAAAGACTTCTTCCACCCACTCATCTCGTTACGATTCGTCGCAACGGATGGGCTTCGGTATTGAATACGATGCGGTCGAAAGCGAGCGTTGCTGGAGGCGCGAACAGCAGGTAGAAATACTTGAAGGTCTCGGCGAACACGAAGCTTTGCATTTCGTCTTTTCGTTCCTTCGTGATGACGCTTTGAAGTGCCGCATAACCGTTGCCGGTACGACAATATTTCACGAAGCTTGTAAACATGCTCCGGCCCATAGACCGATACAGCGGTTGGCCGGTGAGTCGGTACAGGTAATAGGTGGACTCGACTATCTCCGGACGCAGGGCGTACGTGGGATCCTTCACCCTCTTGCTGCGGTAGTCGAGCACCTCCGGTTCGACCCCATACAGGTTCCACATCTTGAAGGAAGAGTCTTGAAGGCGTCGCGCGCGGTCCAGCTGGCCGGCAAAGGCGAGCACTGCCGGGAAGAAGGCGTCCAGCGCGCCGTACTGCGTGCTCGTGCGCTTGCCGGTGTTCATATCCGAGTGCCCGTACCATAGTTCGCCGTTGGCACTGTCCGCGAGGTATTTATCCACGACAACGATGCTGTCATTCCACATGTTGAGGCAATCTTTGTCGCCGAACAGTTTCCAGCATTTCCACAGGTACTCGTAATAGGAGTCGATGCCACCGCTGATATGAGAGTCTGTGCTGATCCATTTACCGGTCTCGACATCGATCCCGTCGCCCACTAGGCCAATGTCGGAACGGCGTCTGTGGGTCTCCACGAGTGCACGTTTCGCCTTGTCGAAATACACACGCTCGCCCGTGAGTTTGCTCAATGTGCCGAACTCCAGCAACAAACTACCTGTCTCCGCAGGGTTTGTCGCCGCGCCGCGCACCTTGCCCGTGTGCAGATTGACGTACTGGTAGGGCAAGCCCGTGGGCGAGTTGAAGGCCGGCAGCAGACGCTTGCCCAGATCCTGCGCCAGCGCCAGCAGCCGGCTGTCGCCACTCAACTCGTACGCTGACAGGAGCCCGCCCAGCATGCGAATGGTGATCTCGAAGTTCTTGACGTAGACGTCCCTATCGAAGGACAGCTGCGTGTCAATGAGCTTGCGGGTCTTGTCGGCCTCGTCCTTCAGGCCCATGAGCATCAGCGTATCCAGTGCATCAACCGGAGTCATTAGCAAAGACTGGCCGTACCAGTCGCGAGGCGTCTTGCTCAGTGGTTGCAGTTCATCGTGACCCCAGGCAAGGCTCTCGTAGTTCCGCCAGGCCTGCAGGAATTCCTCTCTCACCCGTGTTGCCAGCTGGCGCGCTTCCTTGGCGTCCACGCCGGTAAGCGCAGACTCCGTCGCAAAGACGGTCGGTGTCGCGACCGTAATCCATAGCGACAATGCCCAGACCCGGCAGCCATACTGCATGAGACATCTCCATATCGACGGCAAGCACGTTCGCAATCCCTATGGTGCCCAACCCGGAGGCGCAGAGGTGCAGCACCAGCCCTGAACGATCAGTTCGCGCTCACAGTTGCAGTGCTCGAGCGAGAGTAGAGCATCGCATTGAGCAGGAATTTGTAAGTCACCTCGCTTAGCCCGCGGTACGTTGGGATGAACCCAAAGGAGATGACGCGGCCCTTCCCCATGGGCGCCTCAGCGATCGCTGAGGTGCCATCCAGGTATTTGCCACCGAGAATCCAACCGCTCAGGAGAGGCTTGTCGTTAGCGTAGCGAGCGATCGACTTCGCATCGCCCGAGACCTTGAAGGTCGGCCCCGTCTCAAAAAAGATCGGTACGGTGGCAGAAGAGCCGAACGCGATCGGGCTGGAAGTATCGACCGCGATCTCCAGGATGGAGCCGGGGCAGTAAAACTCCTTCGGGGGTACGCCGTTGAGCGCATTCGTAAAGTTCGGATTGTCGTTTCTCGCGTACACATCGGCCGCCTTGTTCTGCGTGATGATCGTTCCGCCTGCTTCCACAAATGCCTGCAACGCAGCCGTGCCTTCCGGCCCAAGCCCTCCACGATACTCCTGCGGAACCTGCGGCATAGTGAGCCGATTCGGTCCGTCGCGTCCGCCACCGGAGCGGCCCTCCAGGATCGCCTCCGCCCGGTTGTCGGGCAGAATGATCGCGTCGAAATGCTTCCTCAGGTTTCCCTTGCGGATGTCCGCATCGACCACCGTCTGGTACGGAATCCCATTCCTATCAAAGATGAAGCGCGTCCAACCCTCATCGAGCGAAGCAATCCAGCTCTTGTAGAGGCCGACACGGGGTGCTTCCATTTTTAGCGCGCTGCCGGCGACGGCAGCTGTTGCAGGCTTGAAGTCCACTGCGAACTTTTTCGCTGCAGCAGCCAGCTTCGCGCTGAGTCCAGCTTGCCGCGGGATGTAGATGGTTCCCGGATCATGACCAGGATCGGTCAGGCGATAGGCCTTCACACCCTCGCTCAGCAGGCTAAATAGCGCATACAGACTACTGTTTCTGCGGTCGTCGAGCAGATAGCCTTGCGCGGAGCCAGGCTCCACCTGCCCCACGACAGGCGTAATCGCATCGAGCTTGTGCGCTTCCGCAGTGAACTTCTCAGCGATCGCATCGGCCTTCACATCGAAGAACAATGGCAGTGAAGTCGATGTCACATCATACGGACGCTGCGGTGGACCGCCGGGATACTCGCGGATATCCGGATAGTTCTGCCGCTCCAGCACTGTCTTGGCGAAACTGCGATACGGCTGATCGAGAGTCACAATATAGCTGCCGGCGGGGTAAGTCTTGCCACCCGCCTGGAATGGGGAGGTCGCCTGCATTACCTCGACACCGGCATCGAACAGCGTCTTGGCCAAACGCACCGTCATAGCCGGATCGGTCTGCTGCGGCGAAATCACATATGCATAAGGACCCGACGACGGGTGCACAGCATGCGAACTCACCGTGTAGAAGTCCGTGAGGAAGCGCTCACGGTCAATGGCTGCAGTCTTCGTCATCGACTCCAGAGCAACCATTTGATACGCGACAATGTCGCCCAAGTGCCAGGTCCCACCCTTCCACGGATCCGGATAGTTCCACGTTGCGACCTTCGCGTTGTACCCGATGCCCGTGCCCAGCTTCTCAAACGGAACCTCGATCGGCGAAGCAAGGTTGGCGCTCGCCGACTCCGTCAGAATGCGCAAGCCGTTGTGGAGTGAAATGTAGTCACGCAGCGGCGACCAGAAGTCATACACGCCATTGACCAACACGCCCGCCTTTCCCGTGGATGAAATGTCGTGCGCTGTTCGCATGCCCAGAGCATTCATCGAGGACACCAGCAGCGGGTCGACGTTTGGATCGATGGGGTCGACCCATGGTGGCAAGTAGATACGGGGCGCGTCAGCGCCCTGCTGGTGCAGATCGTAGAGGATTTGCGGATGCCATTCGTTGATCGCCCTGGCCGTATGCTGTGTCTCGAGCTGCGTCAGTCCAACCCAGTCACGGTTGTCGTCATGGCCTACGTACTTCGCGTAGAGCACCGGAGGATTCGAGCCCTCCGCAGGCGTACCCAGAGTCTTCTTGTACCAATCGACCACGAGTTGCTCGCCATCCGGATTCTGGGAAGGCACCAGCAGCAGAATGACGTTCTGGAGCGTCGTCATCACGTCCGGATCGTTTGAGCTCGCCATGCGGTAAGCAAATGCGGCAGCGGTCTGCGCGCTCGCAATCTCCGTCGAGTGGATGTTGAAGGTAATGATCATGACCGTCTTGCCACGAGCGACCAGAGACTTCGCCTCCTCCGGCGAGGTCGTTCGAGGGTCCGACAGCCTGGTGACAATTTCTTTATATTCCGCCAGATGAGCGAGATTCTCGGGCGCGGAGACGGTGAGCATCACAAACGGGCGGCCTTCCATCGTCTTGCCGAGCTCCTGATAGCGAACGCGCTCCGACTCCGCTGCAAGCTTCTGGTAGTAGGCCGTCAGCTGCGTCCAGTCCGCCAGCTTGCGATCTGTTCCCGGCTCGAACCCAAATTCCTCTACGGGTGGGGTGATGTGCTTCGTCTGGGCCAAGGCCTGCGTTACCAGGCTTAAAACGAGGCAAACCAGGACACCGATTCTCTTCATCAGGCTGCTCCTATGGCGTTGTGAGGTGACACGCGGATATGGTGCGGCCCTGGGAATGACGTAACGTTTCTTTAGCGCATTCCCGAGGCGGTGGCCTCACGCTGGTCAAATAGGAGTCAGCGCACAACGCTGCCGAACCATGAGCGAGACCACATGTCGGACGATACACCGGCGGCGCTGGGAGTGCTGCGCGCTGACGAAGGGAAGCGCAGGGATCAGATGCGGTTAATGGTAGAGCCGGCCAGTGCCAGCGCGCACTGGGTGAGGTAAAGCTGCGGGTTCCAAAAGCTGCGGCGTTTCCCTGTTCAAGGCCCGCCCAAGGCCCGCCGTCTCTGACGACATAGATACTTAAGTTTTCTGCAGATACCTGGTTGGCCTGGGTAACTTTGCTACAGGTGGGTGGCGCCTCTACCCAGCACCCAGAAGTTGGGCCCGCGCTCCGCTTCGAGCTTGCCGAGCTGCTCACGGTGAATCTCGCGTACACGCGCAGGCGTGATTGCTTCCGATTGAGCAACTTCCTCGATGCGCAGGCTGGTCTTGTCCTCGTACAGGTGCTCGCCGACAAGTCGGGCCCGCTCGTCGTAAGGCCAGATGAATGCCTGGCGGCTGTGCACGTGATACAGCCTGTCTGCGTGCGCGACTTCATAGCCGATGAGCCTGAGGTCCGAGCCCATGGCGAGCTGATGGAAGGTGATCTCATCGCAGATCCCCCAGGACTCAACTGCGAGGCGATCATCGGAGTGCCACAGCACGGCCTCGCCGACGCTGTTGTAAAAGGCGCGCACGCCTTCTTTTCCTTCGATGACGGTCGGATTCGCACCCCAGGTCACGCGGTATACGGGGTGATCCACCACCATGTCGGGCGCCAGGATCTTGTCGTACTCTCCCGCGCCCTCCAGGTGCACATGCCGCCAGAAGTTGAGAAGGATTGCCCGATGCAGCGGGTCTGTCGTTCGTTCCAGAAGCTTCGCGGTAGGCTTCATGCAGTCATATACGGCTTGCTCGAATCGGTTCATCTCATCCCCCAATAAGTGCGCAGCTCGCAGACATCGAATATAGCAGAGCCGAAACACGAGTTTCGAACCCCTTCGAGCGACGGGCGAGCGCTCAATACAGGCAGCCAAGTCGCAGCCTGACGGCTGGGTCACCTACAGGCGGGAGAACCCGAACAGCGGGAAGATCGAGCACAAGATCGGGTACTGGGCGGTGCGCGACGGTTTGATCTTGATGGCTGGCACGTACGAATAAGCGGGACTGCACTCTGGCCGGCCCGGCGATGCCGGCCAGAGTGCAGTGATCATTCAATGGTCTCGAGAGGCGAGTTCGACTGCCTCACGGGAAGGGTCACAAGTTAGCGTCGATGAATGCCGTCAGCTGCGACCGGGATAGAGCGCCGATCTTCGTAGCCGCCACCGTTCCGTTCTTGAAAAGCATGAGCGTCGGGATGCCGCGCACATGATATCGAGCGGGTACCGACGGGTTTTCGTCGATGTTGAGTTTAGCGATTCCTAAGCGCCCAGCATAAGTCGCGACCGACTCGTCGAGTGCTGGCGCGATCATCTTGCAGGGGCCGCACCACTCGGCCCAGTAGTCGACGAGAACCGGAACCGGTGATTGGAGGACTTCACTGTCAAAAGTGGTGTCGGTGACGTGCTTGATCTCGGGAGTCATTGCTTTCCTACGTTTCGTGGCGGGATTAGACCCGTGGGCCGGCGCCATTGACCGGAACCAAAGCAGTGTATTGTTCGCAATGTTCCGCTCAAAGAGCGGAAATACGAAATCAGTATTCATGAATCTGAACGATAGCCGGGGAACGGCGAGGTATCGCACACTGGCGGACACTACTCGCGCGGATGAGTCGTCGCAAAACGAGCTGGTCTGCGACACCTTCAGGTTTCGAATCTTTACGCCCGCTATAGGGTCAGGTGGCCGCTGGCTACCACAACACCGCGGCCGGAGATTTTTACGGTGTCGGCGCGAACCTCTACCCGGATCAGGCTCGTGCGACCCATCGCCGTCCCTTGTTCGATCACGATCGGCTGCGCCGGTCTGGCCAGGCCATGTGCCACCAGGTGCGCGGCCAAGGGGCCCGCAGCGGTGCCGGTAGCGGGATCTTCCCGGATCCCAACCGTCGGATTGAAAAACCGAGCATAGGCGACAGCGCCGGTCTGCCGCGGATCCAGGCTGAAAACATAACATCCTTCGCCGCCGACACCTTGCAGCACGGCGAGCAAGGCTCTGGCGTCGGGCTGAATCCGGTCGACCGCTTCACGGTTCCGGAGTGGCACCATCAGGTGAGGCGCGCCGGTGAAAACAACCTGACAGGGTGCACGGTCCACCACCAGGTCGCCCACGGCCAAGCCCAGTGACGCTGCGAGCGGGGCAAGATCTTCCAACTGTCTGCGGGCTATGGGCGCTTCCTGCTCCATGACGACTCTTTCGAGCTGCCCTCCCGATTGCGCAATGGTTACGGGGAGTACGCGGTCACCTATTTCCTGGTGAAATACCGTCGCGCTTGCGGTAAGAGCGAGCTTTCCCGCTTCGGCAAGCCACCACCATGCGCCAAGTGCGTTGTGACCCGCGCCGAACACTTCCGCCCCCGCTGCCGTGAAAGAGCGTAAGCGCCAGTCTGCGTTCGGTCGCGTCGGACGCATGAGAAACGTGGTCTCCGACTGGTTGAACTCCCGCGCTATTCGCTGAAGAAGGTCGAGAGTCAGATCTTCCCCGCCTTCCACGACGGCGAGCGGATTGCCCGTCAGCGGCTCAACGGCGAAAACGTCGACAATATGGAATGGGAGAGTTTGGGGCCTGTCGAGCATCGCTTTTTCCTGCGGCCGTAGTGCCGTACTGATGAGTCCCGATTATTGCTCCTCGGCCGTCGTGAGCAAGAGCATAATGTTCGGGTCAGTAGCAAATCTGATTTGTGTCTATACACATGGCGCTCCGTCCGGCTGCCCTACCTGCTTTCGGCGTGTTTGTCGTGGCTGCTCGCCACCAGAACTTCGCGCACGCCGCCGAAGAACTCGATCTGACTGCGAGTGCGGTGAGTCATCATGTGCGGACCGCTGGAAGCGGCGCTCGGCGTCAGAAGAGCTATTCCCGGCAGCTGCGCCGACGTTACCGGGGATCAGTGGACTGTCGCAGGTCAAGGCGATCGCCAAACTGCCGCTCATCACTGATCTCGCGTTCCAGGGATGGCCCGACTGGTTTCGGGCGGCCGGACTTCCCGCCGTGGGAATGTCGGAAATGCACACATTTACGGATTCGACTGACGCGATGCGCGCTTCGGTATCCGGGCTGGGCGCCATCCTCGCCCGCAGTCGCCTCGCCGAGCCCTATCTACGCAGCGGCGAGCTCGCCCGACTGCCAGGGCCTGCTGTCAAAGCACGATTTGGCTACTACGCCGTCCATCCCACGCATCAGCGCCCCAGCCCGTCCGCAGCAGCCTTCATCCATTGGGCGCGGCACGAAGCAATGAGGAGCGTATGAACGAAGCCAGCGAAAGTGCCGCATCGCCACCTGTGGAACTGGCGTCTACTGAGCGGAAAGTGCGGCTCGGCTTCGGGTTTGCGCTCACGTGCCTGGCCGTGGTCGGGGTCGTCTCCTATCTCAGTGTCGTGCGCCTGAACCAGAACGCGACGAGCGTCGCGCACACCCACGAGGTTCTCAGCGGCATCGAGCGGCTGCTTGCAGCCACAACTGACTCGGAGACCGCTGAGCGCGGGTACGTCATCACGGGCGATGAAAGCTATCTCGAACCCTATCGGCAGGCTGCCACAGTCGTTGACGGCCAAGTGAAGCGCCTGCGCGAGTTGACGGCGGACAACCGCGATCAACAGCGGCGCCTGGACTTCGTGGTGCCGCTCGTGAACGACCGACTTGCGACCTTACGCGAAGTCATTGAATTGCGGAAAAACCAAGGCTTCGCGGCTGCGCAAAGCGCAGTTCTCACGGGGCGGGGCAAACGGTTTCACGACCGGATTCGCCGCCTCATCGATCAGATGAAGGGCACCGAGACGTCCTTGCTCGAGGAGCGCGAACGCCTGACCAACCGCAGCTCCGGCACTGCTCAAGCGGTCATCGTCGGGGGTGGCTTGCTCGCCTGCGGAATAGTCGGACTGGCGCTGTTGGCGATCCGCCGGGACTTTGCAGGCCGAACGCGCGCCGAGCGAGACTTGCGGGACGCAAAAGATCAGCTCGAATTGCGAGTCCAGCAACGCACCGCACAAGTTGCCCTGAGCCATGAGCGCATGCGTGCAATCTTCGATACGGCCCCGGACGGCATCGTGACGATGGATCACGAGGGCAGACTCGCCGAGTTCAGTCCCGCGGCAGAAGGGATCTTCGGCTATCGCCGTAGTGAGGTGATAGGACTGCCGCTGGCCGAGGTCATCATTCCCACTGCATTACGCGATCAACATCGCGCCGGGCTCGCGCGGTATCTCGCCACCGGTGAGGCGGCCGTACTGGGGAAAAGGATCGAACTCACGGGGCTGCGGGCGGACGGGTCGGAAGTAGCCGTAGAACTGAGCATCAACCGGATGCCTGGCGATGGACCGCCGTCATTCGCCGCGTTCGTGCGCGACATTACGAAGCGCAAGCGGGCGGCAGAGATCAATTCACGGCTGGCATCCATCATCGAATCCTCCGACGATGCGATAGTCAGCAAAAACCTGGATGGGATCATCACCAGCTGGAATCCTGGCGCAGAACGGTTGTTCGGCTATTCTGCACAGGAGGCGGTGGGCAAACCGATGACCATGCTCATCCCGCCGGAGCGCTCGAGTGAGGAGCCTACTATCCTGGCTCGTATCGCGCGCGGCGAAACCACCGACCATTTCGAGACGGTACGGGTTGGAAAAGACGGACGGAAGATCGAGGTTTCCGCGACCATCTCCCCAATCCGGGACGGCCAGGGCCGGGTCGTCGGCGCATCCAAGATTGCCCGGGACATCACCGACCGCAAGCTCGCGCACGGCAAGATGCAGGCCCAACTGGCCCGACTGAACCTCCTGCAGCAGATTACCCGAGCGATCGGCGAGCGTCAGGACATCCAGAGCATCTTCCAGGTCGTCGTCCGAACGCTCGAAGAGCATCTGCCGGTGGACTTCTGCTGCATCTGCCTTTATGACCCGGTGGAGAATTGTCTCATCGTCACGAGCGTCGGCTTGCACAGCGAAGCGCTGGCGATGGAGCTTGCGATGGCGGAGCAGGCTCGCATCGAGATCGATCAGAACGGGCTGTCGCGCTGCGTGCGCGGGCAGCTGGTTTACGAGCCGGATATCGCTCGAGTCCCGTTCCCGTTTCCCCAGCGCCTGGCGAGAGGGGCTTTGAGCTCGATGGTCGCGGCTCCCCTACTGGTCGAAAGCAAGGTGTTCGGTGTCCTCATCGCGGCACGCCAGAAACCGCACGGCTTCAGCAGCGGCGAATGCGAGTTTCTGCGGCAAGCCAGCGAGCACGTTGCGCTGGCAGCCCATCAGGCCCAACTCCACAGCGCTCTGCAACAGGCGTACGACGACCTGCGTCAAACGCAGAAAGCGGTGATGCAGCAGGAGCGTCTGCTTGCCCTGGGTCAAATGGCGAGCGGTATTGCGCACGATATCAACAATGCCATTTCCCCGGTGGCTCTCTACACCGAATCGCTATTGGAGAAGGAGCCCGGTCTTAGTCCACGCGCCCGTGGCCATCTCGAAACGATTCAACGCGCAATTGATGACGTTGCGCAAACCGTCGCGCGCATGCGCGAGTTCTATCGTCAACGTGAGCCACAGTTGATGCTGTTGCCGGTGGACATGAATCGTCTCGTCCAGCAGGTCGTGGACCTGACGCGGGCCCGCTGGAATGACATGGCCCAACAGCGGGGCATCGCAATCGAGATGCGGACCGACCTGGCCGCGGACCTGCCGGCGATCATGGGTGCTGACAATGAAATCCGGGAAGCGCTCACCAACTTGATATTCAATGCCGTCGATGCCATGCCTCACGGCGGCCCGTTGACGTTGCGCACCCGGGTCTCGCGGGAAAAAGGGGCACATGCGCAGGAGCGCCCGGCCGGCAAATTCGTCCAGATCGAAGTCATCGATGCCGGCGTCGGGATGGATGAGGACACGCGCCGCCGATGCCTGGAGCCGTTTTTTACGACCAAAGGCGAGCGTGGCACCGGCCTTGGACTCGCGATGGTATATGGCACGATGCAACGTCACAGCGCGGAGATCGAAATCGACAGCGCAGTCGGTCAAGGCACGACCATGCGCCTCAATTTCTTGATACCGACCACGCCCAGCGTTGGTGCGGCGGTGTCCACCACTGCTTCCGCCGTGCCGCCGCTGCGTATCCTTGTTGTGGATGACGATCCGCTGGTGCTCAAGTCGCTTCGCGATACGTTGGAGGCGGATGGGCACGACGTGACGACGGCGGATGGTGGCCAGGCTGGCATCGATGCTTTCCTGGCCGCAGGAGCACAGGGCAGTCCGTTCCCTGTCGTGGTTACGGATCTCGGCATGCCCTATGTCGACGGACGTCGAGTCTCCAGCGCAATCAAGACCGCTGCTCCAGGCACCATCGTATTGATGTTGACCGGCTGGGGTCAGCGACTGGTTGCCGATGGGGAGATTCCGCCCCATGTGGACCATGTCTTGAGCAAGCCACCCAAGCTGCGCGCGCTGCGTGAAGCGTTGGCGCGCTGCCTGGATGCCCGGGCTTCGTAATCATCAATCCGCCCGAGCGGCATAGCGGCGGGTGGCTGCCAGAGTGGTTCGCTCGGCTGAACCCTACCAAGGCGCCGGCTTGTAGTCCTTCAGGAACTGGCCCCACACGTGTGTGCCCGTGAGCCGCCCGACGAAGATCGGGTCGACGATGCGCGCGGCGCCGTCGATGATGTCGAGCGGCGGCGAGAAGCCGAGATCGGCCTTGCGGGCCGCGTGGGCTGCGGGGTCCTCGTCGGTCACCCATCCGGTGTCGACGGCGTTCATATGAATGCCGTCCTTCACGAAGTCGGGCGCGCTTGTCCGCGTCATCATGTTGAGCGCCGCTTTGGCCATGTTGGTGTGCGGGTGCTTGTCGGTCTTGGTGGCGCGATAGAACTGGCCCTCCATGGCGCTGACGTTGACGACATGCTTGTGACGCTCGGGCGTCCGCAGCATGAGTGGCTTCAGACGAGCGTTGAGAATGTAGGGCGCGATGGCGTTCACGAGCTGCACCTCGAGGAGCTCGGGCGTCTCGACCTCATGCATGCGCAACCTCCAGCTATTGACCTCGCGCAGATCGACCTGCTGTCGGTCCTCATCGTAACGACCCGCAGGGAACAGCGCCTCGCCGTCGCGAAAGTCTTCATCGAGATAGCGCCGCTGCGAGAGCGCCGCACTGTGCAGGAGCCCCTCGCCATGCCACTGCGCCGTCGTTGCGACGAGCGTGTCGACACTTTGCGCCTGTGATCCCTCTATGGTCCGTTGCAACTCCTTGTGACTTCTGAGCGGACCCCGCCAGGCTTCGGGAAGGGCGGCGACCGATTCGGCTTCCCTGGCAAGAAGGTGCTGGAAGAAACCCGCCGGTCGACGCACGGTCTGGCACGCGTTATTGAGAATGTAGTCGAGCCGTGGCAGTCGCTCGACGAGGAACCGTGTGAAGAGCTCGACGCTCGGGGTATGCCGCAGATCGAGCCCGTGGATCTGCAGACGCTCGCGAAAGACAGGAAAATCCGGCTCCTTCGAGTACCGATCGGCCGCGTCGACAGGAAAGCGCGTGGTGACGACGACATGCGCACCGGCTCGCAGGAGTTTGAGGGAGGCCTGAAAACCGATCTTCACCCGAGCGCCGGTGACGAGCGCATAGTGCCCGCTGAGATCAGCCGTTTGCTCGCGCTTGGCATAATTGAAGTCGCCGCACGCATCGCACAGGCAGTCGTAGTAGCGATGCATCTTCGCAAAGGGCTTTTTGCAGATGTAGCAGGAGAGCTCCTGGTTGAGCTCGGGGCGATCGTCGAGGCCCTCGGGCTTGGGCGGCTCGAGCCAGAGCGGCGCATACAGTGCCGAGCGGCGCTGGACGCGCAGCCCCGCCTGCTCGATGACCTTACGGTCGTGCTCCTTCGCGGCCTCACGCTCGGCGCGTCGGAATGCCTTCGCCATCTTGACGAGGTCGTGCCGCTCGGGTTTTGCGACGAGGCCGGCGAGCGTCAGCAGGTCGCGGCGCTGTTCTTGCGTGAGGCGCGTGAGGTGCGAGCGATCAGCCTCGATTGCGCGCAGTACGCGCACGCACGCGCGTACATCGTCGTCGGAGAGCGTCGAGTCGGGAGCGGGATTGGTATGGTCCATAAAGGGCATTGTATTCCGCCGCATGAACTATCGCCTCCGGCCGATACCTGCGTAGGTAATAGGACCCGACACGACGGCGCGCTGTGCCGCGCCGACTGCGTCCTCGTGATTCACCGCCGAATCCGGGGCACGGTGCCGCAGTTGCAGTACTATTTCCCTCTCCAGTTTGTCAGCGCCGATGGAACCAAAGATGGAAGTGAAGTGGCTCGAAGACTTCATCGCCCTGGCACACAGCCAGAGCTTCTCTAGAGCCGCGGAGGCCCGGCACATTACCCAGTCGGGCTTCAGCCGGCGAATACGTGCGCTCGAGCAATGGGTTGGCGCAGAGCTCGTCGACCGCAGCGGCTATCCTCCTGCGCTCACGGCTGCCGGGCGGCTGTTTCACGAAGTCGCCGCAGACGTACTGCAGAAGCTGGTCGATACGCGCGCGGTCATCCGTACGGAGCAACGTTTACCGGGTAGCGGGCTCAAGATCGTTGCCGGGCATACCATCGCTCTGAGCTTCCTGCCTGAGTGGCTCAATACGATGAGCGGGCGCTTCGGTGAGCTGCGCGCTCGAATTACTCCCACCAACGTGCATGACTCGGTGCTGATGCTCGTCAACGGGAATTGTGAGTTGATGTTCGCCTACCAGCACCCCGATCTGCCGTTACACCTCGACCCGTCGAGATACGAAAGTCTCACGGTAGGCCGCGACGTGCTGATGCCTGTTTGCAAGCCCAAAGCGTCTTCCGGCCCTCTCTACAAGTTACCGGGAACCGTGCGGCAGCCACTGCCACACATCTCGTATGCAGAGACAACCTACTTCGGCCGCTGCTTTGCGCTCCTGCTCGCGCGCGCGGGCAGCACTCCGTTTCTTCTTCCCCGCTACGAGTCGGACATGGCCGACGTGCTGAAGCGAATGGCCCTCGTGGGTGAGGGCATTGCGTGGCTTCCCAAAAGCCTGATCGCCTCCGAGTTGGCGAGCGGCACGCTGGTCGCCGCCGGCGGTGCCGCCTGGACCGTTGAGCTGGAATTGCGCGTGTACCGCGATGCCTTCAATCGAGACGAGCTGATCGGGCGCCTCTGGTCGCATCTGCAATCCGTCTACTAAAGCGACGGCCCCGGGGCAAATCCTCTGGCACGGGGCCGCACGGACAAGGCCGCGCCTCCCGCAACTATGCGCGGCTCGCATGGGGGTATTCTGCAACGGAATCGCGTTCGCCGGCGAAGCCCCTAACATCCGCTGCCATGATTCACCTTCCCCGCGGTTGGGATGGCATGGCGCAGCCCTTCGCTGACGGACAAACATGACGCGGGCGGCCGGAGCACCGCGGGAGCGGTCGCTGGGCGTCATCGGCGGCCTCGGGCCGCTCGCCGGTGCCGATTTCCTGTTGAAGCTCGTGGAGGCAACCGAGGCGCACGCCGATGCGGGCAGCTTCGACATCGCGTTCGAGCAGCGTCCCTTCGCACGTGCCGCCGATCCCAGCACTGTGACCACGGCACGCAAGCTGTACATCTTCGACATGATCGGTGGCTTCAGGGAGCGCGGCATTGGCACTATCGTCCTGCCGTGCTTCCTGAGCCACACGTTCATGGAAGAGTTGCAGGCAAACTCGCCGCTGCCCATCGCCGACATGCTCGCAGCGCTGCGTGCCCACATCCAAAGCCATTTCTCGTCCGTACGGCGCATCGGCGTCCTGACCTCGGAGCCTGTGCGCGAGCAGCGCCTGTTCGAGCGCTATTTTCCGCCTCATGAGTGCGAGATCGTGCATCCGCGCCGGCATGGCGGCCAGGACGCTGTGACGGAAGCCGTGTACGGCGAAAACGGCATCGCGCAAGGAAACCGGCGCGGTCACCCCATTGAGCTGCTGCGTGAAGCGTGCGCGGACCTCGTGGAGCAGGGTGCCGAGCTCATACTGCCCGGGCTCACGGAGCTGACACTGGTCGTACCTGAGATCGCTCCCGTGAGCGTGCCGATCATCGACCCGCACCGAGTGTACGCGCGTTATGTCGTTTCGGAGCGCTTCGCGCTGCCGCAGCGCCCGTTCAGGCTGGGCGTGGTTGGAGGGGTGGGTCCCGCTGCTACGGTGGATTTTCTGCAGAAGCTGGTGCGCAGCACGCCGGCGCGGCGGGATCAGGATCACCTCAGGGTGCTGGTGGAGCAGAATCCGCAGATTCCGGACCGAACCGAGCATCTCGTCGGCCAGGGGGTGGATCCTACTCTGGCCCTGTACGCAACCTGCAAGAAGCTGCAGGCAGGCGAGGCGGATCTCATCGCGATACCGTGCAACACGGCGCATGCTTTCGTGGAGCGCATTCAGCCCCACCTCGACATCCCCATCATGAATATGCTGACGGTCACGGTGAGCCACGTGCGTGAGTCGTTCCCGATGTTGCGAAAGATCGGGCTTCTGGCCACCAATGGCACCATTGCGAGCGGCATCTACCGCCGGGCACTGGAGGAGCAAGGGCTGACAGAAGTAGTGCCGCAGCCGGCGTTTCAGACACGCGTGATGACTGCGATCTACGGACTGCAGGGTGTCAAGGCGGGCTTCACGAGCGGGGAATGCCTGGATGACATCGGTGCTGCGATCGATCATCTGATCTCGCAAGGCGTCGAAGTCATCATCCTGGGGTGCACGGAGCTACCGCTGCTCTTTTCCCATCGCGAGCTGACGAGAGAAGGCGGTCAGCGCGTGTCGCTCGTTGATCCGACCGAAGTTCTGGCGACGCGCTGCGTCTCCCATGCGATGGCGCACCAGCGACGTTGAGAATGGCACGCGCCAGGAATCCTGCTCCAAGATGGGTCAGATTGGGATCGAACGCCCCGGCGTAGGGCACGCAGTGTTGCAAATTCCAGTTCCAATTCCCGCTGTCTCTGCTAGAAATGCTGGGTCCCTAAACGCGTAACTGAATGAACTCCAAACGACTCACCCTACTCATCGTTGCGGGCCTCGTGATCGGCGTGTCGCTGGGCTACGCCTTTCATGTGCTGGCTTCCCCCGCGACCGCAACCCACTTTGCGGACGGCATGGGGTTGCTGCCCTTTGCCTTCCTGCGACTGATCAAGATGGTCATCGCGCCCCTCGTGTTTTCTACCCTCGTGGTCGGGGTCGCGAAGATGGGCGACATTGCGACCGTCGGCCGAATCGGCGGCAAAGCCCTCGGTTGGTTCATCTTCGCCTCCCTCATCTCCCTCGTGCTCGGCCTGGTATTGGTGCAGTTTTTTGCGCCGGGCCGGGCGCTGAGCCTGGTTCCGGAAGCAGGCTCCTCCTCAGGGATGGCCGCCAGTGCGATGACTCTGCGCGGGTTCATCGAGCACACGCTTCCCAGCAGTGTGTTCGACGCGATGGCGCACAATGAGATTCTACAAATCGTGATCTTCGCGCTGTTCTTCGGTACCGCGATGGCAGCGCTCGGTGAGCGCAGTCGCGTCGTGCTCGACGCGCTGGATGCGGTATCTCACATAATGTTGAAAGTGACCGGATACGTGATGGTGTTTGCGCCCCTCGCGGTCCTCGGTGCCCTGGCCAGCACCGTAGCCAAGGAAGGACTCGGTGTCATCGGCGCGTACGGTCTCTTCATCGGCGAGTTTTATCTGGGGCTGGCCTTGCTCTGGGCGATTCTCATAGCCCTCGGTGCTCTGGTCATCGGTCGACGCGTCATGCGGCTGGTGCGCCGCATTCGCGAGCCGATTCTCCTGGCGTTTGCTACCGCGAGCTCCGAAGCCGCGTATCCGGGGACGCTGGAAGAGCTCGAGCGCTTCGGCTGCAGTAACCGGGTCGCGAGTTTCGTGCTTCCCGTGGGCTACTCCTTCAATCTCGACGGCTCCATGATGTATTGCACTTTTGCGATCATGTTCGTTGCGCAGGCCTATCGCATCGAGCTGAGCCTCGGTCAGCAGGTGATGATGCTGGCGATCCTGATGCTGACCTCCAAGGGCATGGCTGGGGTGCCGCGCGCGTCGCTCGTCGTAGTCGCAGCCACGCTTGCGCAATTCGGTCTGCCCGAAGCAGGGGTGCTGCTGCTGCTGGGAGTCGACCACTTTCTGGACATGGGCCGTTCGGCCACCAACGTCGTGGGCAACAGCATCGCTACCGCCATCGTGTCGAAGTGGGAAGGGGAGTTGACGGGCGATGCGTCCGAGCTCGCGGGCCGGCAGGCAGAGATTGCCGCATAACGCCGGGTTATGCGGACTCGCGCTGAATTCATTGGCCTAGGGATATCGTTGCTCCCTATCTTGATTGGTATGAACCTCATAGTGGAAAAGGAATCGATGCGAGCCGCAGTCGATCGTGCCGTGGACTTGCGTGAAACCACCGCTCGCCGGGGTCCGCAGCGCCTCCCCTGCGTCGGCGTGCAGCCGCGATGAGCTCGGCTCCTGTCAAGGCTGTGCCAATGCCCGCCGCCGGAACTCAGTGGTCTGCCAGGATGTCCGCCGAAGTCGGCAAGGCCGTGCTGGGCCAGCTGCCGATCATCGAGCGGCTGCAGATCGCCCTGTTGACCGGGGGCCATGTCCTGCTCGAAGGCATGCCGGGATTGGCGAAAACGCTGTTGGTCAAGTCCCTGGCACAGGCCCTGGGCGCGGAATTCGAGCGCATCCAGTTCACGCCCGATCTGCTGCCGAGCGACGTCGTGGGCACGATGGTCTTCTCCCCCGCCGACGGCCGCTTCTCGCCGCACCATGGGCCGATCTTCGCCAACCTGGTGCTCGCCGATGAGATCAACCGTGCACCGGCCAAAGTCCAGAGCGCCCTGCTGGAGGCGATGCAGGAGCGGCAGGTCACCCTTGGCGGCACCACGCATCCGCTGCCACAACCCTTCCTGGTCATGGCCACCCAGAATCCGGTCGAGCAGGAGGGCACCTATCCGCTGCCCGAAGCGCAGCTCGATCGGTTTCTCTTCAAGCTGCTGCTGGATTATCCCAGTCATGAGGACGAGCTCCAGATGGTGCGACGCTGGGGCAACGTCACGTCGCATCCGCAGCTCGCAGCGGTTTCCAGCGGCGCCGAACTGCTCAAACTGCGCGAGGAAGTCGACCGGATTCACGTCGCCGATTCCATTCAGGCTTACATCGTCACGCTGGTGCGTGCTACGCGGACCCTCGCTTCCGGCGGCGGCAGGGTCGCCAGCAGTGCGGAAAAAACGCTGGCCTACGGAGCCTCACCACGTGCCTGTCTCGGCCTCTTTCAGGCCGGTAAGGCACTGGCGTGGTTGCGTGGGACCGATTTCGTCACCCCCGCGGCGGTACAGGAAGTTTTTGCAGACGTCATGCGCCACCGTGTTGGCCTGACCTATGAGGCGGAATCGTTGGGCCTCACCGCCGACCGCATTCTGGCGGACATCCTGAAGAGCACTCCGGTCCCGGGGAGTGCTCCAGACACGCCTTAGAAGTCGGCCCCAACATGAACCCGACTAGTGCCCCCGTCAGCAGCTCGCTGCCCTCCGCGCCGACAGCGCTTCTGCGGCGGCTGGAATGGCAGGCTCGGCATGCGGTGAACACCAGTGTCAGCGGCGACTACCGATCCGCCTTCCGCGGACGCGGTATGGAGTTCGATCAGGTCGTCAAGTACCAGTGGGGAGACGATCCGCGGGATATCGACTGGAACGTCACCGCCCGTCTCGGCGAGCCCTACCGGAAGCGCTTCGTCGAGGAAAGAGATCTGGCGGTGATCTTCGTTTTCGAGGACTCGCCGGCCCTGCAGTTCGGCTCCGAGGGGCGCACTCGTCGCGAGACTCTGTTGGAAACCACCGCGCTGCTCATGTTGATCAGCTCGATCAACAAGGATCGCGTCGGATTGCTGTATAGCTCGCCCGGCAAATCATGGTTTCAGCGCGCCTTGCCGGGGCGCAAGGACACGTTGCGCGTTGCCTCGCTCCTGCTCGGCCAGGAGCCGCCGCCACTCGACGGTCCGTCTGTCTGCCCGGTGCAGTGGCGACTCATGCGAAAGATTGCGTCGCGGGGCAGCGTGCTGTTGTGGCTGGGACCCTTTGTGCCAGCCGCCATGCCGGAGGCCTGGCGAGAACTGCAGCAGCGTTATCAGGCGGTCGGCATTCGTGCGGACGATCCGTGGGATTCCGAGTTGCCTGAAGACGCACAGTTTGCTGCTTACGATCCGCTGGCCGGCCGTTTGACCACCATCGATACATCATCGCCCTCCGAGCGGGCCGCTCACAGGCGTTGGCGCGGACAACGTGAAGCCCACTTCACCCACCTTTTTCCCCGCATCGACGACCGGCTGAAGATCCGCAACACGGACGATCCATTGCAGGCGCTCGTAGCCTACTTCCATCGGCACCGGCACGCAGGCGCGGCCGCCTGAGCATGATGAGCTCGATGTTTCACGACCCTCTCTGGCTGATGCTGCTGGTCCTGCTCCCGATCGTTGCCTGGATACGGCGCCGACGCGGGGTGCCGGCCCTGGTTGTGCCGGCAGCCGCTGAGTGGCATGCACCCGGGCCCACAGTGTCGACCTGGTGGCCGCTCGCGTGTGCTTATGTCGGGTTGGCGCTGCTCATCGGCGCGCTCGCCCGGCCGCAGGCCCTGGTCCCTCAGGAAGACAACAAGAAACGCGGCTATGACTTCATGATCGCGATCGACCTATCGACGAGCATGTATGCCGAGGACTTTCAACGCGGCACCAAGACCACCAATCGCCTGCAGGCGATCAAGCCTGTCATCGCGGCTTTCATCAACGAACGTCCCAACGACCGCATCGGTATCGTCGTCTTTGGCGGCCGGGCCTACACGTTCGCGCCACTGACCTTCGATCATGACTGGCTTCGCAAGCAGACCGCCCGGCTTTCCATCGGTCTGATCGAGGACGGAACCGCCATTGGCGACGCTATCGGCGTCAGTCTCAGTCGCTTGCGCGAGGGTGCGAAGGACAAGACGCAGCCCCGCGAGGGCGGCTTCATCGTTCTGCTGACCGACGGCGCCAGTAACAAGGGCTCGCTGGATCCGCGGGTGGCTGCCAGCCTCGCGCTGGAGGACGGTGTCCCGATCTATACGATCGGCGCAGGCGCCGAAGGCAACATTCCGATGCCGGTGTTCGACGCTGCCGGGCATCGCATCGGCACCGAAATGCAGCCGTCCGAAGTCGATACTCTCATGCTTCAGGACGTGTCGGCCAAGACCGGCGGGCTGTTCTTCCGGGCAACGAATGCGAACGCCGTCCGGGACGCGTTCGCACAGATAGACGGTGCGCAGAAGATCGAATTTGGGGCTCCCCCACCCATGATAGCCAAGGAGCTCTTCCCCTTGTTCGCGTTGCTCGGGGTGAGTCTGCTGGGCGTGGCCGCGTACGGCGCGCATTTCCGTGCCCGCCGCGCAGAGGCGTGGGCTTAGCCGCTGAAGCTCGAGTGCGCCAACTCTCCTCGAGTCCATTCCAACATTCAAAAAAGGATACGCTTGTGAAAATTCCACGACGACAAGCCCTCGTGGGCTTGGGCACCGCCGCCATGCTGCCTCTGACCGCCGGCGCCCAGACGTCCTCGAAAGCCAACGCCAACGTCCGCCCGATTCGCATCGCGGTCATGCACTTCGCGCACGAGACGGTGACGTTCCTGCCTTATGACACGACGACCGACGACTTCATCTACGAAGGATCGCCGGCACGCGGTGAAGCCTTGCTGGGCTCGCAACCTACGGGGTACATCGGCGGCTTCGTCACGGTCGCCAGAGAGTATGCCAATGTCGAGCTCGTAGGCATCGAGTCCCCTCTGGGATCGAAGAAGGGCTCCGGCTCGGGATGGATCACGAAAGACGCGTTCGATCACTTCCTCAACAAGATGATCGAGGATCTCAAAGCCCAGGGCCATTTCGATGGCGCTTATCTCTCGTTGCACGGTGCAATGGGCGTGCGGGACGTGGCGAAGCCCGAAGCGGAGATTGCCCGCCGGGTTCGCGAAGTGATCGGTCCCAAAGCTTTTATGGTGGGCACCTTCGATCCGCATGGCAATGAGGACGCGGAGTTCCTGCGCTATTCCAACCTTGCGTTCACTATCAAATACTATCCGCACTACGATGGCTACCTGCAGGGAGAGCGCGCAGCCCGCACCCTGATTCGCTGTATCCGCGGGCAATACAAGCCCGTCAGCGCCACCCGCAAGCCGCCTATCCTCACTCCTTCCGTTCTCCAGTGGACCGGCGTGTCGCCGTGGATGGACCTGGTGCAGCGGGCGCTGACCTGGGAGGCGCGCGAGCCGGATGTCTACGTGAACTTCTACTACGGGTTTGCCTTCGCGGATGCCGTTGACGCGGGCATGTGCTTCCAGGTCATGGCCAACGGCAATCCCGAGCTGGCCGCTCACATTGCCGATGACATGGCGGGCACGGCCTGGCGTATGCGCGCTGACCTCCTGTACCACACGAAGGTCTATCACCATGCCGAAGGCGTGCGGGTCGCCAAGGAAGCGATGCAAAAGGGCCAGGGGCCCCTGGTGCTGGCGGATCACAGCGACCGGACGGGGGCGGCCACCTGGCTGCTGCAACAGATCATCGATCAGAAGCTCAGCAACACACTGATTGGCACGATCGCCGATGAGGATGCGATCAACACCCTGCGCAAGAAGGGCGTGAAGGTCGGCGATCCGTTCGATATGGAGATCGGCGGGCGCATCGACGTGTCCGCCGGCAAGCCGGTGCGGGTCAAAGGCACGGTGAATACGGTCAGCGGTGGAGTCAACCGAGGCGGGCGCGGGGCGGCGAATTCGCAGCTCTGGGTGAGCGTGCAGTTCGGCGACGGCAACGTGGTCATCATCAGCCCGTACCTGGTGCAGATCGTCGAGCCGCGCTCCTTCCTGCAACTCGGCATCGATCCGGACAAGTTCAAGGCCTTCGCGATCAAGTCACGGGTGCACTTTCACCGCGGGTTCACTGACAGCGGCTACTGCAAGGCCTTTTTCATAGTCGAGCCCGATCAGCCGTTCGTGGGCACGGTGCGCCTCGAGGCACTCGACTACAAGCACCTGCCCCGCGGCAAGTTCTATCCCTACGACCAGGCCCTGACCTTCGCGGTCAAAGGTCCTGGCAAGCTGACCGACTATCCGGGAAGAGATGGCACGACGGAATAAGTGAGCAAACGGGGGCGGCACTCAATGCCGTGGTGACCCATAGAAGGGCATCACGGCATTTTTTCGTACCCAACCCGAAGCGTTTTCGCCGGAGCTGATCTGCTGCCATCCCAGGAACGAGCCGTGAGGCAGCACCACCGAGCCGGCGGTGGCCGGAAAGGTTTCCTGCTCAGGAACCAGTTCGGTCGGGGAGGGGTTCAAGTTGACGCCCTCGAGAAGGATCCCGGCATCGGGCTTGTTCAGGGCGCCGTAGGCGTTCCAGGCCATGACAGCCGTGATCAACAGCAGCGCGCCCGCTGCGATCCCGCTGCGGCCCCCTGACGCGAGGTGTCTGCGGTTGTCGGTCACATACAGGCATAGGACCATTGCAGTGAGCCCGGCCGCCAGCAGCAGACTTGCCGCCAATGCCAGCTGCTGCCATCCGGCCGGGGAGAGGAGGGCGGGAAACCGCTGGTACCAGGCTCCATAGAGCAGGCGTCGAAGGTTAGGATCCATAGTCCCGGCCTGTTGGAGAGCGAAGCGCAGATTGTCGCGGTTGGCTGCGGAAGACGGATGCTGCAGGAAGGCGGCGGTGGCGTGGGCAACGGCGAAATTCCAGTTGCCTTCCTGTATCTGAAGGGCGGCGATGTTGTAATGCGCGGCCCAGTCGTTCCAGTGGACCTGTAGTGCCTGCACCGCAGCCTGCCCGGCTTGCTGCTGCGGCTTGTCCAGGGCAGCACTGGCGGGTCCAGAGGCGCTGCACGCCATGAAGACCAGCACTGCCGCGATCGACGGCAGCCAGTGACCCAGACGGTTCGGAAGCCATCGCTCACGCTTCGGGATTTCGATTCTGGCGGCAGCCGAGGATGTGCGCTCGAGCCAGTCCGCCGGCGGTGCAGGATCAGCGGCGTACAAGCCCCGTTCCGTGACAGACCACAGCTCACGCCAGGTGGTCGTCAAGGTGCCATCGCCCGTGAGTGTATGCAGCGATCGGGCGACCTCGCCTGCCGTCGGAGCGGATACCCGGACTCCCCAGGTTCTGGCGGCGGCGCGGCACCAGCCGTGCAGGTCGAGAGGCTGGGGCGAGGAGTTGGACCGGCGGACGCGGGCTAACAGGCGCCGCAGCTCTCTGATGCCGGCGCGTCGGAGGCGATGAGGATCCTCATCGAGCGCACGTTTCCAGGCGAGGCCCAGCCAGGTAACACCTGGCACGCCGCCGGCCAGAAGCACGAACCAGGCCGGACTGAAAGACCACGGTGTGGCGGCCATCTGGCCCAGAGCCAGGGGCTCCAGGTGCGTGGGAGGAGCGGCTTGCGCCTGCGCTGCCGGGGCTGTTTGAGCGGCCGCTGCAGCGAAGCACCAGGGGACCGTCAGAAGCAGAAGCGGTATGAGCAGGAATCGACGCAGTGTTGGTTTCATCGCGGGTTACCTCTTCACCAGTCCATCTCGCTCGTGTTCTGCTCCTGCGTGTCCTCCGCCATCATCTGATGCAGGCGGCCCGGTGAATCCCGCTTGATGATCTCAGCCAGGTTCTTCTTGGAGAATGCCAGGATGGGGTCCTCGGCCCCCCCGCTTTCCCCTCCCGAATGCGTGAAGGTGGCATTGCGGACGCTCTTGGGCGGCTTTGGCTTGTGCTCCCTGTGCGGCGGGATGACGTTGTCATCGGCGGAGAGATCCCCAAGAGCCATGTCCCCTTTTGACGCCGCCCCCTCGCCATAGGAGTCCGAGCCGCCGTGCTGGGTATTCTGGCCAATGACCATGGGGCCGTTGTCCTCTTCGTCATTGGCTTCCTTGGGATTCTTCGACCGTTGCCCGTTGGAGGCGTCCTCTGCGTCGGGTGCGAGCAGTGCGGTCAGCTGGGACCGGTAGTAGGACCAGGGTGCGAGCTTGGGATTGAGTTGCTCCCCGCGTTGGGAGGCTGCGACGGCGTCCCGGAGGACTCCCTCCAGGGGCGGATTGCCCTGCCTCTTTTCGTCCACTGCGTACTTGATCGATGCCTCCACCATGAGGCGGAGGTCGAAGGCGTCGTAACCGAATTTCCCGAGATGATCGGCGATGGCCCGCAGGCGCTCGGCCGGATTGCTGTCGAACACTTCCTTCACTTCGAAACCGGCCGTGGAATCGAAGTGAGCACGAACCTCTGGAGTAACGCCCAGCGTCACGAGCAGCGCCATCCCCGCCGCCACGGCGGCGCGACTGAGGAAACTGCGTTCCGGGCGATCCGGCCGCTCCTGACGCACCTGTTGCGGCTTTGCCCGCCGCTGAAATTCTCTCACCAGACTGATCAGTCCCAGCATCACCGCGGGCAACAGCAACCATTGAAACCGCTCCGATTGCATGCTGGTAGCCTCGTTGCCGACACGCCCCTGGCGGCCTGTCTCGACAGTCTCTTTGACCAGGGCGCGAACCGCGTCGATCGTCTTCAGTGCGCTGGCGTTGACGTACTTGCCGTTGGTCCGGTTCGCCAGGGTCTGCAAGGTGGCTGGATTCAGCTTGGAAAGGACGGCGTCGCCATTTTTGTCCGCCATATAGCCGCCTTTCTGGTCATTGATGAAGCCGCCTTTATCCGTGCCTATGCCCAGCCCCACGACGTGAATGTCCCGCTTCGACAGATCCACGAGGCGATTCTGCCACCCCTGGGTACTGCTCTCGCCATCGCTCAACACGATGAGATAGCGGTCCCGGTCGGACTTCTCGCCGAAACCCTCCAGCGCGGCCTCGAGCATCCTGGTGTAATCGGAGCCGCCTTGCGGCATGTAGTCAGGGTCGAGGCTCGGCATGAATTCACGGATGATCTGATAATCGGGGCTGAGCGGCACCTGCACAAAGGCCGTGCCGGCAAAGACGATGAGGCCCACGCTCTCGCCTTTCAGACTGTTGAGAAGGTCTTCCGTGGTCTGCTTCGCAAGCTCGAGCCGGGAAGAACCCACATCCTCGGTCCACATGCTCCTGGACAGATCCAGAGCGATCAGGACCTCGCGCGTCTGACTGAATGACTCTTCAGTGTGTTCGCCCCAGCGTGGCCGTGCGATCGCCACGAGCGCGAGTGCTATCGACAGCATGATGAGAAACGCGGGCGCGGTCTTCTGAGGCGCCGCCTGACGGAGCCGATTACCCGCGATGGCGACTCGTTTCATTGCCGGCCAAAGTGGACGAGCGCGCTGCTGCAGGCGCCTGAGGTGTAAGCTGCCGAGCAGAGGCAGGACGAGTGCAATGAGAATCCAGGGATTGCCCCAACTCATACGGAAGTCTCCTCAGGTGGCGTGCAACGTGTTGGTCATGGGGCCGCTCCAAATGCGCGCCCCCAGAACCAGAACAGCGCGCACAGGCCGGCCATGGAGGAGCCTCCATAGAGCACGCCGGTGCGATAGAAGCGCGTCTCACGCAAAAAGTAGGCGACAGGAAGGAAGACGGCCACGATAGCCAGCTGTCCCGCTTCCACGCCCAGGTTGAATGCCACCAGTGTATGCCAGAGCGGGCCGCCTTCCGCACCGATCTCGCTCAGTGCACCGGCAAATCCGAAGCCGTGCAGCAAGCCGAAGCCAAAGGCAAGGTACGCGCCGCGACCGCCGGCGGTCGTCGGCAGGAAATTGTAGAGCGCGGCGACGACAATGGAAGCCGCGATAGCGGCTTCGACGAGACGACCGGGCAAACGAATCCACTGCATCGCTGCACACGTCAGCGTAATGGAGTGCGCGATGGTGAACGCCGACACGATGATGACCACGCGGATCAATGCGCTGGCAAAATCCGGCACCGCCTCGCGGCCGTTCGCGGTTCGTTGAAATACCGCTGGAATCAACAGCACGATCAGAAAAAGGATGTGATCGTATCCAGTCCAGATGTGCCATATGCCGGCCTGCAGGGACAGCAGGAATCCGGCGCCGGCGGCCGATTCGCGGGTGAAACTCACAATGCCGCTCTGCGCCGAGATGACGGCCGCGTGCATCCCTTCTCCGGCCCAGATGACTTTGAGACGGCACCGATAGTCGGCAGGTCGCCCGAAGAGCAGCGAGTAGTCGACATCGATCCTGCCGATCTCGTTCGTAGCGCCGCCCACGAGCCGCGCCAGAACGAACGGCGTGCCGCCCTGGGCACCGTAGATCAGCTTGTCGAAGCTCAAGGCCAGATCCGCGCCGTTCGTCAGGATCCTGAGGTGGGCCCCCAGGTAACTCTCTATATCATCGCGCCGGTGCTCGATCTCCGGCCACGTGATCTCACCGTCGTGGTTGGCATCCAATTGCAGCGCGGAGTCGAGGTCGAGCAGCCTGACTTTCCACTCGCCCCGCAAGCTGACTCTGTCGACGTCCAGAGTGAGATAGGCCTCGTGGGGATTTTGTGCATGCACCACTCCCGGGAGCGCCATCAGCAGCAGGCACAGAAAGCCCGCGAGACGCGTCATCGGCCCGGATGAGTCTTGGGCGCTGCGCTCGAAAGACTGCTGATTGAGTTGCTTGCCACCGTCTTTACGCACTGAACGAAGGACTTCTGCACGCGGTTGAGGGGCCCGTCGATGCGATAGACGGCGTACAGGTCGATCGGCACGACCGGTTCGACGACTCGGATCTGGAGCTCCGGTCCGGCTGAGACTGCAGTAAACGGATCGACCAGCGCAAGCCCCTCGCCGCCGCAGACGAGGTCTTTCGCGATCTGGTAGGTCTGCACCCAGATGGAAATGCGGGCGGGCGGCTTCAGCTGCTCGAGGTGCGCCTCCAGCCGACGTCCGAGGTTGTCCGCCTTGGTGATACAGACCAGAGAAGAATCGGCCAGCGAGTCGATCGTGATGGGTTGCAACGCGTCCGTCGTCGACCAGGTCCCCGCCGGCGCGATCAAAGACAGTGGGCCCTGGCACAGAGGCTCGCAGTGGATGTCCGGATGATGCAACTCCTGCAAAGTGAAACCGACGTCCGCCTCGCGTAGCACGATGGACTTCAGCATCTCGCGCGAGTGCTGCGTCGACAGCTCGACCGCCATCTGCCCGAGCTGCTGGCGCAAAAGGGTCATCGATTTCGGGATGACGGCATTGGCCAATGTGGGAGTACAGACCACGCGCAGTAAATACTTCTCCGCCCGCGCGATATTCGACACCAGCCGCTGCAGGTCGCGCAGGTCATCGAAAATGCGCGCGATCTGCCCCTTCAGGAGACGGCTTTCCGGGGTGAGATGCCACTGCCCCTTGGCGCGCACAAACAGTGCAAAGCCGAAACGCCGCTCGGCCTGCTGCAGCAGCTTGGTCGCCGCGGGTTGCGAGATGTTCAGAAGCGATGCGGCGTCCGTCAGCGTGCCCGCTTGCAATATGGCCTGAAACATCTCGATATAACGCAGATGGACGAGCCCCAGGGGAGCGATCTCAGGATCTGAAACGCGCTTGCGGGATTGCATCTGGAGTAACCGACTGACAAAGGTCGAGCTGGTGCAAGAGCTATGCCATCACTTTGAGAGCGCCGGCTGCGGACGCGCTCGTCTCGTGGGACGGTGAGCGCATCGTGAAGAGCCTGGCACGCAAATGCTGCAAAGCGAAGCGACGTAAACCTATGCGCACGCGGTAAGCCACTGCGATGACGCGTGAGCCGCGTGGCTCCGCGCGGCTGCGCTCACTTAACATTACGCGTATCGCCAAGCACCGAAAGGGAGCAAAAAAAAGCGCAAAGGGGCGCCCTGATGCGTGATGGGGCAAATGCCCCGCGCGCATAACAGCAGGTTATGCGGCACCAAAGCCTTTTCATTGGCTGCGGGGACAGCAGCTCGTCAGTGTGAATGGCTCAGTCGCAAGGCGGGTCGATCAGGGGCTCGCGCTGCGGTTAAAAATATTTTTAATCGAGGCACGGATTGCGGCCGTCGTCGGCGTGTCCGCCGCTCCATACGTCCCGCCCGGTTGCCGACTTTCAACTGCGTGGGTCAGGTGCAACAGGATGCATTCAATGTTCCGTCCAGACTCGCAGCGTGTGTTTGAAACTCAACTTCCGCGGGCCATCCCTCCAGCTGCACTGAGATCGCTGCCGGCGAAGCAGGCGCCGTCGCGCCCGGATGACCTCCCGATGAATCGCGGCGGCAACTTCGAGGCATGCGGACGGTTGCCGACTCCGGCAAGCACCGAAATGGATCGTCGGATACCGGCAGCGCCCCGCACTGATGCGTCAGGAGTGAGTGCATAACAGCAGGTTATGCTTTTTCATGATTTTTTCATTGGCTGACGCAAAGGGTGCTTGCTAGCGTGAAAGCAGGGGAGAGACGGGGAGGAAAGCGTCGCGACGGCAGCGCTTTGTTCCGCGCGCGAAGAATTAGGCAGTGTTGCCATCCATTATCGGGGGTTGTCCTGTGTTGATACCGAACGAACTACCTTGCTCTCACCGCAGCGAAGCGAGCTCGCTGACCTGGAAGGTGAGAGGTCTTATTGGACTGCTTGCGCTAACGGGCGCCGCGGGTGCGCACGCGGAAGAGACCGTAGCAGCTGCCGAGCCGGCGAATTCGCAGAGCGCCGCAGCGGGTTCCCAACAGGAATCGCAGGAATTGCAGGAAGTCGTGGTCACGGGAACGAGTATCAGAAGGTCCGACACCGCGGCACTTCCCGTGACCGTCTTAGGTCCCGAGCAAATGAGTCTGCGGGATGCAAACACCCCTGCGGATATGCTTACTTCGCTTCCCGCGGTCGTCAATGTGCCCATCAACGACTCCACTCAGGGCGGAGCGGGCGCACGCGGTGACATTGCAGCCGTAAACCTGCGTGGACTCGGATCGGGAAACACGCTGGTCCTGCTGAACGGCCGCCGGGTGGCCTCGCATGGAATATCGGCCAACGAAGGTGGCGTACCGGAACTGTCCGTAAATGTTAACGTACTGCCGACAGTCGGACTCTCCCGAGTGGACGTTCTGAGGGACGGCGCATCGTCCATCTACGGATCCGATGCGGTGGCGGGCGTCATCAACTTCGTCACCGACAACAAATATGTCGGCAACCAGGTCCAGCTGCAGGGGCAGGTGACCGAGATCGGCTCCGGTTCGGAAGCCGGATTCAGCTTTTTGCATGGCAACGATGCCTTCGAGAGCAAGCTTCACTGGACGTCGAACTTCAACCTGTTCTGGAAACAGGCCATCAAGTCCTCCGACCTGCCCAATGCAACGGACTCCAACAAAGTGGCGCTGGCCCCGCCGGGCTTCAACGCAAGTAACGGAGCCTTCTTTGACCGAAGTGCCTCCGGCGCCTATCCCTCCTTTCTGATCGGAAGCTCGCGAACCGTCAACTATCTCGTGCCCGTGGCGGGTGGCGGCGCCGCGATCCAGACAACCGCCCCGGCCCGGACAGGAGCGCAGCTGGGCGCCTACTACGACGTGAACTCGGTCGGTTACGCCGAACCTGAAACGAAGCGCATCAACTGGTTCAATGCCCTCGATTACAAGCTCAACGACAGCGTCTCGCTGTTTGGTGAACTGGCTCTCTACAGGGCGGAATCGGTGCAGCAGCGCCCCGCTGTGGCCTACGGAATCAACACAGACGTCCCGCTCGTCGTCCCCGCGAACAATCCATGGAACCCGTATGGAACGAGCTTCTATGATCCGGCCGGGGCACCGACCGCCAGCGGTTCGCCGCGGCTGGTTGGCACGCCGCAGCCCGTCACCATCAATGCCACGCGCTTTGTGAACGATGGACCCGAGACGATCCAAATCAACTCGGATTTTGCGCGGGCTGTTGCAGGGGCCCGTGGCAAGATCGCCGGCACGTGGACCTTTGAATCGGCGCTGATGTATTCCATCGATCACGTGACGGATACTTCACAAAACGCCATTCGGGAGAGCGCACTCGCGGCGGCTACGCGTCTGACGGACGCTACCGCCTACAACCCCTTCAATTACACGTTTCAGATAGTGGGGGGCAAGGTCGTCCCGAATCAGCCGTACACCAACACTGCGGCGCAGATGAGCTCGTTCGTCCAGAAGCTCCATCAGCAGGGAACCGATGTCCTCACGTCCTGGGATGGGCACGTCAATGGGGAGCTGTTCGATCTTCCAGGGGGTCCGGTTCAGCTTGCCTCGGGCGCAGAGTTCCGCTACGAAAGTTACTCGCTGACCCGGCCGCAGTACGCGGGGCTGAACTATGCAAACCCGTTGGGCCTGGATCCCGCCAACAATGACTTCGTGCAGGCGTCCGCTGCCGGTAACGTGATCGGTTCCCGCACGGTCGGGGCTGCGTTTGCCGAAACGGTCATCCCCGTTTTCTCCGCCGCCAATGCGCTGCCCATGCTGGCCAGACTGGATTTCGGGGCAGCGGTGCGTTACGAGCATTACAGCGACTTCGGCGGTACGACTAATCCAAAGTTCACGTTTGACTGGCGGCCCGTGCAGGCACTGATGTTTCGTGGTTCATTCAACCATGGCTTCCGCGCGCCGAATCTCGCCGTGCTGAACTATCCCTCGCGTTCCACCGTAGGCACGGCTTACGATCCCTATCGGGGACCGGTGACCAATCAACCAGGCGATGGCCAGGCTCAGCGCCTGACGACCATCGCGGGGAATCCCAATCTCCAGCCCGAAAAGTCCGAAGGCGGAACCCTCGGAGTGGTGTTTGATGTTCCCTACGTGGACGGCCTGAGTCTCTCGGCCGACTTCTGGAAGATCCACCAGACCAATCTGATCGCCGCTCCCAATGCGACCCAACTGGGGCAGGACGATGCGGCGCGTCTGCTGGCCGCAACCCAGGCCGCCCTGGCGGCGGGTATCCCTCTCAGTCAGATCAATCTGGGCAGCGGTACCGGTGCCTATGCGGGCAATCCGCTGATTACGCGCTCTTCCATCATCACCGACGCGGATCGCGCGGCATTCGCCGCCTACAATGCCGGGCGATCCCAGTCGCAATGGCTTGCTCCGGTCGGCGTCCTGCTGGCCACCGCCACGCCTTACTCCAATCTGGCCAGCGCGACGATCGATGGCGTCGACCTGAATATGACTTACAGATCCCCAAGATTTTCCTGGGGGCGCCTGCAGTTGATTACCGACGCGACGTGGCTCGACAAGTATCAGCGCAGAGCGGGAGCGAATGCTCCAATAGAGCACCGTCTCGGCCTCGAGGGAGCTACACGCTGGCGCGGCTCCGCTAATCTCCTCTGGTCAAAGGATGACATCTGGGCGGCTGGAATCAGCGCCTACTACATTGGCACGTACGCCGACATAAATGCCAGCATCACGCCCGCGGCGGCCGCGGCGCTGGGGAATCCGAGCTATATCTACAAAATCGATGGCGTCAACTACTTCCGGATCAAGGCTTCGATCACGGCGAATGCGTTTGTTTCGTACAAGCTGACCAAAAACGGCAGCCTGTTCGATCAGACCACCCTGCGTCTGGGTGTGATAAACCTGACGAACGAAGCCCCGCCGCTGAGCTCGGACCCCGCCGGCTACGATCCAACCGTTTACCAGAGCATGGCGGAAGGCCGTACCTGGTCCGTGCGGGTCACCAAGGAGTTCTGAAGATGAGTTCCAGAACTCAGATCGGTGCGGCATTCGCATTGGGCTTCGTTGTCGCGCTGAGTTGTCAGCCGGCTGCCGCCGCCAGCGCGGCGGCGGGCTGGGACTCCGCCGCCGGTGCTCAGAACGAGATGGTGTTCGTCGCCACAGGCGACTCGATCATCAACCGGAGGTTGTCGACATCCAGCCTGCCTGGCGTCGATAAGATGTTCGGTGTGATACGCAAGGCAGATGTAGCGTTCACCAACTTCGAGACGCAGATCCACGACTTCAACCTTGCGGGTGCGCAGCAGAGTGGCGGCACTTACATGGGTTCCCCGCGGTTCGTGACCGATGAGTTGGCGTGGGCCGGCTTCGACTTGCTGGGCCTCGCCAACAATCACCAAAACGACTATGGGGTGGACGGAATGCGGAGCACCCTCGCGGCGCTCGCGCAGACGAAGTTCGTGTATGCCGGCGTCGGCGAAAACCTGGCACTCGCTCGCCGCCCGGGCTATCTGGACACGCCGAAAGGCCGGGTGGCGCTCATCTCCGTGGCCGCCACCTTCCCCGATGCCATCATCGCAGGCGCCCAGCGGCCGGACATGCGAGGCCGGCCGGGTATCAATCCGCTGCGCCATTCAACGACCTATACGGTCACGCAGGAGACGTATGACACGCTCGCCAAGCTGAAAGGTCCTGCCAGCGCCAACATGGGCGAGGGCGGCGGCGACGAAAGCAAAGACGGCTCTCTGAGTTGGTCGGGCGCCAGGTATGTCGTAGGCAAAGAGATCGGCGTCAGCACCAAGGCCAACAAGAAAGATATCGAAGAACTGTCGGCCGAAGTACGCAATGCCCGCGAGCAGGCCGATTGGGTGATGGTGAGCATCCACGCGCATGAGTCGGCCACGCCCGCAGAGCGCGGTAAGCCTGCCGAGTTCACTGTCGAATTTGCCCATGCGATGATCGACGCAGGGGCGGACATGATGGTGGCTCATGGGCCTCACGTGCTGCGCGGAATCGAGATTTACAAGGGCAAGCCGATTTTCTATTCGATGGGCAACTTCATCATGGAAAACGACTTGGTGGAGCTGCAGCCGGCGGACAACTACGAGAAGACGGGCCTGGGCGACAGTGCGCTGGTCAGTGATTACTACGACAAGCGCTCAAAGAACGACACCGTGGGATTTCCCGCGGATCGCAAGTACTGGCAGAGCGTCGTTGCCGAGATCGTCTATACGAATGACCGGACATTGAAGGAGATCCGCCTGCATCCCATCTCCATGGGATTCGGGCAGACTCGCATCAAACGAGGTCAGCCGTATCCCGCGCCGGAGGCTGAGGCTGCTCAGATCGCCAAGGATCTGGAAGAGCTCTGCGCTCCGTTCGGGACTACCGCGCACTACAAGAACGGTGTCGTTACTCTGTCGTGGAAATGATGAAGTGCGGCGGCGAGCCTGCAAAGGTTCAAAAACCGGCAGGCACCTGACTCGGGCCGCTCGCGCTCACCGATGGGGCGGCGGCAGGGGCACGGCAGACGCCTGCCAGGCAGGCGCCCCTTCAAGGTATCCGCCGGGCGCCGCTCCCCCACAACGCATCGGTTGGCGCCAAGAGTTTGTCGCCTTCGACGCGCGCGCCGCCCGGATGATCCTGTTTCAGCCACAGAGGTCCGTCGAGATCGATGAAGTCGGCGTGCCGCGCGATGTGGAACGCGGGTGCGATGCCCAGCGAAGTGCATACCATGCAGCCGCACATGACCTGCAGGCCTGCGTTCCGGGCCTGCTGCAACAACTCCAGGGCGCCACTGAGTCCGCCCGTTTTGTCGAGCTTGATATTGATGGCCTGATAGCGCTTCAGCAGCTGTGGCAGATCGGCTGCGACATGGCAGGATTCGTCCGCGCAGATCGGCAGGGCGGGACGAAAACCTTCGAGCGCCTCGTCGTCTTTCGCGGGCAGCGGCTGCTCGATGAGTTCGACGCGCATCTCTACGAGTACAGGTTGCATCGCCTCGAGGATTTCGATGGTCCAGCTCTCGTTCGGATCGACGATGAGCCGCGCGCTCGGTGCGCCAGCCCGAACGGCCCGTAGTTGCGCCTCGGGATTGCCGGCGTCGAGCTTCACTTTGATCAAGGGTGCGGCTCGCAGCCGGACCGCTGCGGCCTGCATCGCGTCCGGTGTATCGAGGCCGACGGTGAGGGCGCTGGTCAGTGCGGGCAATGCCCCTTGGCCAAGCTGCGCGGTCACGGATTGCGCTGTCAAAGATGCCGACAGATCCCACAAAGCGCAGTCAAGGGCATTGCGGGCTGCACCCGGCGGCATCGCTTCCTGCAGTGCCTCGCGCGTCATTCCCCCGGCAATTGCCGTTGTGATGCCACGCACTTGCTCCAGCACTGAATCGACAGTCTCGCCGTAACGAGGATAGGGCACTGCTTCGCCGCGTCCGCGCGCATTGTCCTGCGTTACCTCGACTACTACGACGTCTGCAGTAACCTTGACCCCCCGAGAAATACGGAAGGGCGTTGCCAGGGGCCAAGCCTCGTGAGTGACCCTCAGCTCGCGAAGCATGAAAAGAGCTTATCCACTATGCGGCCGACACCCATGGTCACCGGGTCCTGACATGGCAGCCCCAACGCGTCCTCGGCAGCCTTGCAAGCGTCGGCAGCGGCCTTGACCGTCAGCTTCGACGTATTCAGCGCGATGCCTACGGGAATCACGTCCGGTTGGGTGAGCCGTGCCGACTGTAGATTGGTTTCGAGGCAGGTCTTCAAATCCGGTACCGCATAATGTGGCAGACCTCGCATGTGAGGGCGCTGCGGCTCATGGCACAGTACCAGCGCGTCGGGCTGTGATCCATGCAGCAGGCCTAGTGACACACCGGCATATGACGGATGGAACAGCGAACCCTGGCCTTCGATCAGATCCCATCCGCCGTCGTGTCGTGCGGGGGACACCCACTCCGCACCGCCCGAGATGAAATCCGCGATCAATGCATCGATCGGCACGCCGGAGCCCGCGATCAGAATGCCCGTCTGACCGGTTGCACGAAAATCGGCCGATATCCCGCGCTTGCGCAATTCGTGTTCGAGCGCCAGCGTCGTATACATCTTGCCGACCGAGCAATCTGTGCCCACAGTCAGTAGCCGCCGGCCGCTGCGGCGCAGGCCTTTGCCTACGGGTATGTCGTGTGGGAACCGTCGTGCATCGAACAGCACGCGCCCAGTACGCGCAGCCGCTTCCGCAATTGCGGGATGAGCGTCGAGGCGCTGGTGCAGGCCAGATGCGATATTGAGTCCTGCCTCGATCGCTGCAACCACGTCACGGACCGTTTGCGGGGCCATCACGCCACCGGCATTGGCGATTCCGACTACCATCGTGTTCGCGCCGGCCTCGCGGGCCGCGGCGAAACTCAGATCCGGCAGATCGAGACTGGACTTGCAGGCGGGGCCACGGAACTGTCCGAGGCACCATTGCGGACGCCAAACCGCCAGACCGCGCGCGGTCTTGATCGCGAGATCGTCGTGCGCGTCCCCGAGATATAGCAGATACGGCGGCCCCCAGCTTGGGGCGCTGGGCGCGTTGGTAGTCATGGCGGGAGTAGTTGTAGTGGTCATAAAGCGTGGAATTAGAGTCCGTTCAGAGCCAGTTCGTTTAGCGCCGCCAACAGACCATAGCCGGGGCCCTGCAGCGTCACCAATCAAAAAAGGGCCGGCGGACATAACCCTCAGTTATTCCCACACGAGGTGCAGCTGCAGCGCAATTCGCGGACTGCTCGGGTCCATCCATTGAGCGGTCGGACCCGCCGGCACAGGTCGCGCAGCGGTGTCGGTCTAGGCGATGCTGCACGCGGCCCGCTTGAGCTCCAGGAAACGGCGCGCCAGTGTTTTCCAGAGCGCTCCGGGGCGGCCATTGCCAACCGGGCGAGCGTCCAGGGTTACGATCGGTAACGCATCCTTGCTGGAGCTCGTCACCCAGATCTCGTCCGCGTCGTAGAGCTGCTCCTTGGTAACTTCCCGCTCAACCAGGGGAAGCTCATGGTTGCGGCACAGCTCCACCACCAGCTCGCGTGTGACGCCTGCCAGAATCCTGGGGGTACAGGGCGGCGTCGCGATTCTCCCGTCCTTGACCACAAACACGTTGGTCGAGGAGCCTTCTGTGACCAAGCCGTCGCGGATGAGGATCGCTTCGACGGCGCCCGCGGCAATTGCTTGCTGGCGGAGCAGGATATTGGGCAGAAGCGCGACAGCCTTGATGTCGCAGCGTGCCCAGCGAATGTCTTCCGCCACAATGGCGGCCGCGCCAGGGGCGGTAGCCGAATTGCTTATAGCGGATGGCGCCACGGGCGAGGTCGCCATGAATACGGTGGGCGGCACCGCGGGAACGGGGAAGCCGTGGTCGCGCTTGTCCGGTGCTCCGCGCGTGACCTGCAGATAAACGGAAATGTTTCCTCCGCCATTGCGTCCGATCATCTCCTTGCAAAGCGCCTGCCAGGCATCGGCAGCGTGAGGGTTTGGAATCTGCAGGGCGCCGAGGGAACGCTGCAGTCGCAGCAGGTGCTCATTCAGTCGAAACAGGACGCCGTTGAATGCTGGAATGACTTCGTAGACGCCGTCGGCGAACAGGAAGCCCCGGTCCATTGGGGATATGCGTGCCTGATCCGCGTTCATGAAAATGCCGTTGAGGTAGACGTCTGTCATGACAGGGGATGGTTCGTAGATCGTTGCAGCAGTGTAACGACCCTGCGGAGCCTGCGAAACCTGCTGCGGTCATGCCGCCAAAGAAAATGCCTCGGCCGGTTCTTCCGCATAACCTGCTGTTATGCAGACCCGCAATAATTTCATGGCGCGAGAAAAGGGCGCCTGGCGCGAGGGTGCCATTGCATATCGAATGGTTATGCGATTCCCCGGCCTTTTCATTGGCTCGGATAGACAGCGACCAGTAGGGTTTGGGAGGTGCCCTCGTGCCGTCCGGTAAAGACTCTGGTTCGCGCGGACTCTGCCCGCCAGAGCGCGGATTGACGTCTCAGGTTTGAGCGTGCGTGCGCATTCAGTCGATTCCAACATTCAAAAGAAAGGATACGCTTGTGAAGATTCAACGACGACAAGCACTCGCGGGCCTGGGCGCTGCTGCCATGGTGCCGCTGGGCGCTGGTGCCCAGACGTCCTCCAAAGCCAATGCCAACGCTCGCCCGATTCGCATCGCGGTCATGCACTTCGTGCACGAGACCGTGACGTTTCTGCCTTATGACACCGTGACCGATGACTTCATCTATGAAGGGTCGCCGGCGCGTGGGGAAGCCTTGCTGGCTTCGCAACCTGTGAGTTACATCGGCGGTTTCGTCACCGTCGCCAGAGAGTATGGCAATGTCGAGCTCGTAGGCATCGAGTCACCCCTGGGATCGAAGAAAGGGTCGGGCTCGGGGTGGATCACGAAAGACGCGTTCGATCACTTCCTCAACAAGATGATTGCCGATCTGAAAACCCAGGGCCATTTCGACGGCGCCTATCTGTGTCTGCACGGCGCGATGGGTGTGCGGGATGTTGCGAAGCCTGAAGCGGAGATTGCCCGGCGGGTGCGCGAAGTGATCGGTCCCAAAGGCTTCATCGCGGGCACTTTTGATCCGCACGGTAACGAGGACGCGGAATTCCTTCGGCACGCCAACCTTGCGTTCTGCATCAAGTACTATCCCCACTACGATGGTTACCTGCAGGGAGAGCGCGCTGCCCGCACGCTCATCCGCTGCATCCGCGGGCAATACAAGCCCGTCAGCGCCACCCGCAAGCCGCCTATCCTCACTCCTTCCGTTCTCCAGTGGACCGGCGCGTCGCCCTGGATGGATCTGGTACAGCGAGCACTGACCTGGGAGGCGCGCGAGCCGGATGTTTACGTGAGCTTTTACTACGGGTTTGCATTCATGGATGCCATCGATGCGGGAATGTGCTTCCAGGTCATGACGAACGGCAACCCAGAGCTGGCCGATCACATCGCCGACGACATAGCGGGCACGGCGTGGCGTCTGCGTGACGAGCTCCTGCACCACACGAAGGTGGTCAGCCATACAGAAGGCGTCCGTCTTGCCAAAGACGCGATGCAGCAGGGCAAAGTCGTGCTGGCGGATCACAGCGATCGCACCGGCGCGGCGACCTGGCTGTTGCAACAAATCATCGCTCAGAAGCTCAGCAACACGCTGATTGGTACGATCGCCGATGAGGACGCGATCAATACGCTACGCAAGAAAGGAGTCAAGGTCGGCGACCCGTTCGACATGGAGATCGGCGGCCGGATCGACGTATCCGCCGGTAAGCCGGTGCGGATCAAGGGCACGGTCAGTTCGGTCAGCGGCGGCGTCATGCACGGTGGGGGCAAGGCGGCCGGATCGCAACTCTGGGTGGGCGTTAAATTCGGCGACGGGAACGTCGTCGTCATCAGCCCCTACCTGGTGCAGATCGTCGAGCCGCGGCACTTCCTCGATCTCGGCATCGATCCAGACACCTTCAAGGCATTCGCGATCAAGTCGCGTGTTCACTTCCACCGCGGCTTCACTGACAGCGGCTACTGCAAGAGCTTCATACTGGTCGAGCCCGATCAGCCCTTTGTGGGCACGGTTCGCCTGGAGGCGCTCAACTACACGCATACCCCCATCAAGAAGCTCTATCCCTATGCCGCCAACGTGGTCTTTACGGTCAAGGGTCCGGGCAAGCTGGGCGACTATCCGGGAAGGGATGGGACGACGGAGTAGGGGCGTCGAGTTGGCGGCATATCCCACACGCTGCGCGCCGTCAGCGCGCGGCGACTCCGTTTCGCCGACGCGGCAACCCATCACTAACGAAGGGATCTTCGGCCCTCGTAAGCGCTATTGCATGAGCGCGCGTTACGCCGCCTTGGTGCGCGATCCTCGGCGAATCCCGTTCTCGTTAGTGATGTCATCGGCACTCGCAGCTTCCGGAATGGCCCCTGCCTCACCCGCAACGACCCGTGACTCAAACACGGCGCGCTCTGGGCGGGAAACCCTTCTATCTTGTAACACACGGAAATCTGCGGCCTTGCTTCGCTCTGCCGCTTCCTGTTTACGCCAGCGGGAGAACTCGGCTACGAGATAAACCACGCTGAGCCCAATGCCACTCATAATGACGATCATCAAGATGTCGGCGACACTCATACTTACTACCTGTTCTCAGTTCGAGAAACATCCGTTGGCGTAAGTTTTGGGGGTTTGCGCGCTTATTGCAATCTGTCAAGTGGTCAGTTCGGGCGCTGATTTTGGGGGATTGCACTGAAAGCGATACTGTGCGTGCATTCCCGCGGATACGGGCGACCGCCGCCTGGATCGCGCAGGCGGTCGGTCGGCGATGCCGCAGACCGACCGGCAAGGCCCAGGCGAAGATCAGACTCGGCCTAGTCTTCCTTCGAGGCCCCGGAGGCCCCGATCGCCGGGTCACTCATGCTGTCTTCCCCGGTTTCGAGGTGACCTGCAAGACGCTGCCTGAAGCCGGCATCGGATTCGCATTCGATGCTGAAGTCGTACCAGCCGAAGGAGTTCTCCAGGCGCCAATACCTGCTCAGGGTCTCTCCGGGGTGCAAAGAATGTGTGAGCGTGTCGTTGCCATAGAGTTCCGCGATGCGCACCTGCCGGGTCGTAGCGCCTTGGTTGCGAATCTCCAATGTGACACCGCCGCGTTCGACGTCGTAGAGGACGGTGGACTCCAGGTTGGCTGTATTCTCGCCTAAGAAACTTCCCTTGAATGCGCGCCAGAAGCCGTTGGGGCCGTAGACGGACAGGTCGTATACCGTTTGGCCGTTGGTGGGTAGAACCCAAGTGTCAGAGACTTCTGCCCGCGGCCCGACCGTGTAGGTCCAAGGGCCTCTCCCATCGCCGCTGGAACGCACGTGAAAGACCGCGGCCGCTTTGCCGGAATTGCCGAAGTGAAGGGTCAGTTTGCCATTTGCGACGGCGGCATCCGCGCGAACATGCAATTCATACGGCACCGCACGGGCAGGTCGTAGCCCCGGTTCCTGAACTGGCAACGCCTGGTCCGCCGGCGGAGTGGGCACGTAGTCCGGATGCCTGTCCGTATCCGGTGGCAGGTAAGCGCCCGTGGCTGGCAATGACACACGAGCAGTCTTCGGAGTCGCGAAGTCGAACGCGGATGTGAGATCCCCGCAGACGGCGCGGCGCCACGGCGTAATGTTGGGCTCTCGCAGGCGGGGATAATCAGGCCCAAAGCGCCGCTCGATGAACCGGATGAGGGACGTATGGTCGAACACTTCCGAATTGACCCAGCCGCCCTTGCTCCACGGCGAGATGACCACCATGGGCACGCGCACGCCGAGCCCATAAGGGCCAGTGGGGTTTTGCGAGTCTCCCGGAAAAATCTCGTTGCTCGTGCCTACGGTCGACAAGCCTTCAGCGCGTGACTGCGGTGGGGTCGGCGGAACCATGTGATCGAAGAAGCCGTCATTCTCGTCATACATGAGGAAGAATGCGGTCTTGGACCAGACTTCCGGGTTGGCGGTCAGCGCGTCGAGTATCTGCGAGACATACCAGGCACCATAGTTCGCGGGCCAGTTCGGATGCTCCGTGTAGGCCTCAGGGGGGACGATCCACGAAACCTGCGGTAGCTTCCCAGCGAGGACATCCCCCCGGAAAACGTCGAAGAGTGTGCCGCCAGCGGCAATGTTCGTCCCGGTCCGGGCGTTCTGATAGAGCGGAGTTCCGGCTTGCGCGTTCTGATACTGGTGGAAGTACAGCAACGAGTTGTCGCCGTAGTTGCCGATGTAGGGGTTGCTCGTCCAGCCCCAGAACCCCGGCGCGTCCAGGCCCGTGCCGCTATCCTGGTAGATCTTCCAGGACACACCGGCGTCCTGCAGCAGCTCCGGGTACGTAGACCAGTCATAGCCGGCTTCCGCGTTGCTGATGACGGGTCCGCCGCCCCGGCCGTCGTTGCCTACCCAACCGGTCCACATGTGATACCGGTTGGGATCCGTCGGACCCAACAACGAGCAATGGTAGGCATCGCAGACGGTAAACGCATCCGCGAGCGCGTAGTGAAACGGAATGTCGCGCCGCGTAAGGTACGCCATTGTCGTGGCGCTCTTGTTGGGCACCCACTGGTCATATTTGCCGCCATTCCATGCCGCGTGTGTACTGGTCCAGTCATGCGCGAGATCCTGGAGAAACTGCAGGCCCAGATTCGCAGCGGGCGGATGGAACGGCAATACATCGCCGCCGCCATTGGGCTGCTGCCAGACGGGATTTCCGGATGGCAGGGTGACCGCCCGTGGATCACCGAACCCCCGCACGCCCTTGAGCGTGCCGAAGTAATGATCGAAGGAGCGATTCTCCTGCATCAGGATGACGACATGCTCGACGTCCGCAAGCGTGCCCGTACGATGCTGCGCGGGGATTTCGAGCGCTCGAGTAATGCTAGGCGACAGTGCCGCGCTGAGGGCACCCGTGCTCAACAGTCTCAGAAACGTACGTCGGTCGGCGGTCATGGGCACTCCCTCGCTGAGAAATCGGCTCTGCGAAGCTAACCACCCATTTGTTTCTGCTTTATGACGGTGAAGTGGGCAGTGCACATGCCTGACGGTGGCCGGCGTCGATATTGACTGTATAGCTGGTTAGCCTGCCGGCATCGACTCAAAAACGTTATGCGAGCTTTCCTGATAGAGGATGCAATGGACTATCAAAGGTTCTAGCAAAAGCTTTACGCGCCGCTTGTCGAGCACCTCGGTCCCGAGGACGTGAACACCATAATGGCGATTGTGGGCTTCGATCTGGGAGGACCCAGGAGTGCCCGGTGAAGATCGGCGGTGAGCAATTCGGGAAAGTTCGGTGTATTGCAGAAGTTGAACGTCTGATATCCGAAAGCCCCCTGATCGCGCCGTCGCATAGTTGCCGCGTGCTGGCGGAAGGGGGTGTGCCGGGTGCGAACGAGGCGCCGTCTCACCGGTTCAGTTCTGCTCGGAACCGCGCCGCGGTCCGAACATCGCCGACGCGTTCTGCCGCCTCGGCAGCCCCGGTAAGCGCCCCCCGTCGGCCAGGAGCCCCGGTCAACGCCAATTGAAACTCGCGCAGCGCATCTCGTGGACGCTGGAGCTCGAGCAGCATTTCCCCGAGCTGTTCACGCGCAGGAACTATTGGACCTGGAGTGACTGGGAGTTTTTCCACAGCATCTTCCTGGTCCGCGGCGGAGCGCATTCGCTGCGTCGCTGCAGCAGTCATTCCCTGTGCGTTGAGGAGCCAGGCATGTGCTTCGTCGCTCAATACCTCGGTCTGTTTCGCCCAGTAACTGTTTCCTGATGCCCGTAGCTGCTCCAGGCAGATGTTGAGGTTGGCCAGATCGCTGTCCGTCTCCTGCGGATGTCCACCACGGGCATGGCCGATCGCGCGAGCCCAGTAGACGATGGCGGCGACATGCGGAGCCGATTCTAACGGAGGCGGCAAAGAAGCTGCCGTGGCCCATTGCCGGCGCTCGACTGCCATGCGCACTGGCATGGCAGTGGCGGCGTAGCCCACCTTGAACTGGGTGGTCGGAAGCCCGCCGAGCGCGCGGAGATCATCGACAACTCCCCTGGCGTCCATTTCGCGTCCGCGCTGCAGGTATGCGTACGTCAAGTAGTCCATTGCATGCAACTCTTCACCCACATCGCCTTCGGTGTGCGCGGCAGTCCGCGCGGCGCGATTCGATGCGATCGAGTCGTCCCAGTAACCCAGACGAGTGAAGATGTGCGACGGCATGTGCAATGCATGCGGCGCTGAAGGCGCAATCTTCGAGTACGCGCGTGCAGCGGCCAAGCCACGGGGTGCCAACTCCGTGCTGTCGTAGGCATGAATCAGGTAATGCGCCAGGCCGGGGTGCTGGGGCAGGCTGCGGAACAGCGGCTCGAGGATTTCAGACGCGCGGTTCTGATTGGCGTGGGACCGATCCGCCGGCGGCGCGGTCGCGATCAGGGCGAGAGCGTAGAAGATCTGCGTTTCGGCATCGCCGGGATTGCTCTTCGCCGCATCGGCCATGGCTCGTTCGTACGCCTTCGCTCTATCAACGTGCGACAGACGATCCGAATCGCGATAGTACGCGGCCGCGCCTGCAATGAACTGCCGCTCACGCGTCGAGCCGGCGCCGAGTTGTCGGGCGTGGTTGATCTCAGCCAGCCCTTTGCGGAGGTCCTCAGCCCCCGGTGGGTCCCACAGCTGGTGAAAGTAGGACATCGACACACCCCAGTGCGCCAGAGCGCAGCTGGGATCGGCCTCCGCTACCGCCCGAAAGGCCTCCTCCGAGGCCGCGTATGCAAATGAGTGTAGTAGCGCGACTGCGCGCTCGAAGCGTGATTGCACGCTGGGGGCACAGGAGGTCGGGAACGTAACGGTGCCCAGCCTCTCGGGCGCTGGGTGTGAGTGCTGTTCCTGGGCCAATACGGGCAGGACGCAGCCGAGCACCCAGGTCACGACGACAAAGTTGGCTTGCTTCATCGGCAAAGCCTCGTTAGATATAGAGCACGTTACTTCAACCTGGAGCTACGGTCAAAGATCCCCAATTTCGACCGTAACCCGTTCTGTGGGCGGCAACGGCTGCGGCGGGCCGCTTTGGCCCGAGCCTTACTTACACGCAGCAGGGAGTCACCGGTGCACATATCCGCCGTCGCGTTTGGCATGACCGACTGGGCTCATGTCGAGCAAACCGAACACAAAGGCGAGAGCGGGCTGGCGTATTGGCGCACTCGGCAGTTCGGCAACATACGCGTTCGCATGGTCGAGTACACCCCTGGTTATCGCGCCGATCATTGGTGCGCCAAGGGCCACATCCTTCTATGCATGGTGGGCGAGCTCCACACCGAACTCGAAGATGGCCGCCGGTTCACCCTGAAGCCGGGAATGAGCTACCAGGTCGGGGACAACGCGGAATCGCATCGCTCCTACACGGCGGTGGGGGCGAAGCTGTTCATCGTCGATTGAGTATAGATGATGTTAGAAACCGGTCACATTCCGCTGAGCCGGCACGGCAGCCAGATGAGCGATCAACAGATCGAGCCCGTGTGTACGCTGCTTCTTCTCGTGCATCACCAGGTAGAAACGCCGCGTCAGCTGTGGTAACTCGGTGGGCGGTGCCACCAACACGCCGGAATTGAGCAGATCCTCTACCACACAGCGCGACAGGCAGGTAATGCCGAGCCCGCTGGCCGCCGCGCGTTTGATCGCCTCGGGATTGCCGAACTGGATACCCGGGCGCAGGTGATGCAGGTGCGGAATCAACAGCTGGTTGATGATTTCGCGCGTACCGGAGCCTTCCTCGCGCAGCAGCCAAGTGGCTTGCCGCAGGGCTGCCAACGACACCGGCCGTTTACGTGTGCGGGGCAGGATCGGATCCCGTGCGGCCGCAACGACTACCAGATCGTCCTCGAGCCAGGGCAGTACGGTCAGTTCCGCCTCGTGGCAGGGCCCCTCGATCAGCCCCAGGTCCAATTCGAAAGCGGCGACCTGCCGGGCAATCACCGCTGTGTTGGCAATGGCGACCTGGACATGCCAGTTGGGTCGTGCCGCCTCCGACAGACTGTCCCGAAACCCGGCGAGGATTGCCGGTAAGAGGTAATTGCCGATGGTGGTACTTGCCCCAATGCGCAGCGTGCCGATCTGCGATTCGCGGTCGAGTGCCCAGCGCTCGATCCAACCCGCACTGTCGAGTGAGGCCAGGGCTTGCGGCAACAGGGCACGGCCGTTGTCGTTGAGCTGCAGCCGCTTGCCGACTCGATCGAACAGTTGCAGCTCGAGCAGGCGCTCGAGCTCGTTGATGGCGGCGCTGGTGGCGGACTGAGATAGGGAGATTGCCGCCGCGGCAGCGGCGGTGGTGCCACTGTCCGCGACGACGCGGAAAATCTGCAACTGTCGCAGGGTCAGACGTAATGGGTGCATGGACCGCTTCTCGCTGAATAACCTGGTAGATAGGTTAATCATACGATAATAATTCGTTGGACCGCTTAACACGGTGTTCTTAAAGTGCGCCTCGTAGAGCACGGAGAACGCCTTGAATCAGCAGATTGCTTGTAGACAGCCGCCCACTCCTGTCGAAGATGCGCGTGGATTCGCGGGAACGCTGCGGGACAAATGCCGCCTCCTGCCCGGTCTGGCCTTGACCGCCGCGGTCGCAGCGCTCGCCATCCGGCTGGGCACAATCGGATGGCTGCAAGAGCATGGGATGAGCGCGCTCACTGTCGCCATCGTCGTGGGAATCGTGTTGGGCAATACCTTTTATCCAGCCATCGCTGCAGCCGCCGACACTGGCGTCGGTTTCTCCAAACAGACTCTGTTGCGCGCTGGCGTGATTCTCTACGGGCTGCGCCTGACTCTGCACGATGTCGGGCTGGTCGGGGTCGCCGGTGTGCTCATCGACGCGCTGCTGCTGACCTCTACCTTCGGCCTGGCCCAGATCCTGGGAACCCGGTGGTTCGGTCTCGATCGCGAGACGTCAATACTCATCGGCGCCGGCAGCGCAATCTGTGGCGCTGCCGCGGTGATGGCCACCGAGCCACTGGTGCGGGCGAAAGCGGGGCAGGTTACAGTCGCGGTCTCGACGGTCGTTGTGTTTGGCACGCTCGCGATTTTCCTTTACCCGGCTCTCTATGCTGTGAACCTGCACTGGCAGTGGTTGCCGACAGGGCCAAAGGCATTTGGCATCTATGCCGGCTCGACCATCCATGAAGTGGCGCAGGTCTTTGCCGCAGGCCGCTCTGTCAGCGTGGACACCGCCAATACGGCAGTCGTCACGAAGATGGTGCGCGTGATGATGCTGGCACCGTTCCTGATCGGGCTATCGGCTTGGCTCGCGCGCGATGCCGCGCAAGAACAGATGGTTGGGCAGCGCGCCGGCGCGGCGGAAGGCGTCAAGCGCAAGCTGGCCATTCCCTGGTTTGCGTTCGCATTCATAGGCGTGGTCATGTTTAATTCGCTGTCGCAGTTGCCGAATTACGTGCTCGGCGCGGCGACCGAACTGGATACCGTTCTACTGGCCATGGCCATGGCGGCGCTGGGCCTGACGACGCATTTTTCAGCCATCCGCCAAGCGGGTCTGAAGCCACTGCTGCTCGGCGGCTTGCTGTTTGTCTGGCTGATCGGGGGTGGCGCTGCCATCAACGGCGTGGTGGCCGCCTGGCTGGGCTGATTGCTGAGCGGGCCGACAGCGGCCGCATCGATGTCAATTCTTAGCGTTGCGTTATGGGAGAGCGACCATGCCAATTGACACGCGCGCGATCGAGGCAAGCGGGCGACCGCTGACCGCTGCTGCCACGCTCACGCGGCTCGCGGTGATCGGCGTCGCGATGCTGGGCGTAGCCGGTGCGTTCGCCTACGCGGGCGGGTGGCTGTCGCCCGGCCGCCTGACACCGGCCCGGCTGTTGCGGGCCTTCGAGGAAGTCAACGGCACTCATCCAGGGTTCCGGCGCAACCACGCCAAGGGCGTATGTGTCTCCGGCTGGTTTGAGAGCACTGGGGCGGCGGTTTCTCTGTCCGAAGCCGGGATCTTCGCGCCCGGTCGTGTGCAGCTGATCGGCCGCTTCGCCCTGGCCGGGGGGATGCCGATGCAGGCGGATTCGCCCGCCACAGTGCGCAGCATGGCGCTGCGCTTCGTGCCGGCGGGCGGCGAGGAATGGCGCACTGGGATGAACAACATCCCGGTCTTTCCTGTGAACTCGGCCCAGGGATTCTATGACCAACTCCTCGCCTCCAAACCCGATCCGGCAACGGGCAAGCCAGATCCGGCGGCGATGCGGCAGTTCCTGGAGCGTCATCCGGAGGCGGTCCGCGCCTTGGCCATCATCAAGACCCGTGCCGTTTCTTCCGGTTTTGCCGATACGACCTTCAACAGCCTCGATGCCTTCCGTTTCGTCAACGCCGCCGGCCGATCCGTTCCCGTCCGGTGGGCCACGGTACCTTTGCAGCCCGTAGTGGCTGAGACCCCGGCGCAAGCTGCGGCGGCGGACAAGAATTACCTGTTTGACGCATTGATCGCGCAGATTCATCAACATCCGCTGCAATGGCGCCTGGTGGTCACCATCGGTCAGCCAGGCGACCGCACCGACGATGCGACGCTGCCCTGGCCCGCGGACCGGCAACAGGTCGATGCCGGGAAGGTGACGATCGATGGCGTCTCCGGCGAGGACGGCGGGTCCTGCACCGACATCAACTACGATCCGCTGGTGCTGCCTGCCGGCATCGAGCCCTCGGATGATCCGCTCCTCAGCGCCCGCTCTGGGGCTTATGCGCGCTCGTTCACGCTGCGCGCCGGCGAGAAGGAGAAGAAGGCGCCGAGCGCAGTGACCACGCAGATAGCACGGGCGGGGAACAAGTCATGAGCACGCAGCAGGCACGCTTTCCGGCCACCTCCCGCTGGCTGCACTGGGTGATGGCCGTCATGGTTCTGACTATGCTGTTCATCGGCGTCGGCATGGTCGCCTCGCTATCCGGGCGCTACCACGCGTTGGTCTCAATTCACAAGCCGCTCGGGATTGCGATCCTCATCCTGGTGGTCGTCCGTTTCATCAATCGACTGATCAACCCGCCGCCGCCGCTGCCCGACACGATGCCGCACTGGCAGCGCATTGCCGCCAAGGGTTCGCACTTCGTGTTGTATGCGTTGATGTTCGTCATGCCCCTGGTGGGCTGGGGCATGCTCTCGGCGGAACCCTACCCGGTGGTGCTCTACGGACCGCTGCAGTTGCCGCCGATCCTGCCGCAGGATGCGCAGCTGTATGCCGCGCTTCGCCATCTGCACACCTGGCTGGCGTATCTGTTTTTCGCAACGTTCCTGGCCCACTTCGGCGCGGCGCTGTTGCATGGCCTGATACGGCGCGACGGAGTGTTCGAGAGCATGGCTTCGTTGGCCCGGCAGAGTCGGCGTGAGCGCAGCAGCGCTCGCCCGGGCTCCTGAATTACGAAGCTCTACGACAGTTGGGCAAGGGCACATCAAGCTGGAGCGTGGTCCGCGACCAAGCGCTTCCGACAATATCCGCGCCGGCGTAGGCAAGGCTCGCTGGCGGTCCGGCCCCGCATCCGGCTCGGGGCGCGCGCGTGGGCTGCAACGGTGCAGATGCGATTCGCACCGCACATATCGGTGCAGGCGGCGGCAGTAGCATGCGTCATGCGCGCCCCAATCGTTCGCTACGGGAGTGAATCGCGCGATTTTGCATCGGGCGTGAAAAATGCTCAGGTATTGGAGTGACACAGTTCGCTTGTTCGCCGTGCGGCCTTTGCTATGTTGGCGGCGTGTCCATATCGGACCAACGGGCCTGCGCTCGCTGACGGTCAAGGAGTTTGAATATGCGGACCCCGCTGCCAAAACACTATCTGCTCGTGTCTGATTTCGATCAGACACTGAGCTTCAACGACTCCGGTCACGTGCTGAGCGAGCTCCTCGGCGTGACGGATTTCGAGCGCAAGGTTGCCGGCCTGGGACGCAGCAACCTGGTTCAGCAGGGGGGTGAGCTGGCCTATCTCATCCGTCATGACCCTGACTTTCGCGGCGTGTGGCGCGAGCACCTGGTCGAAACGGGCCGGCGGTTGCGGATCAAGGCTGCGTTGCCGGAGCTGGTGAGGTTTCTGGAAAAAGGGCTGGACGGGTACCGCTTTTCCTTCTATGTCGTCTCCGCCGCTCCCCGGGAAGTCGTCGTGTCAGCACTGTCGGGTGTCGTGCCGCCCGAACATATCTATGGAACTGAATTCGACCACGACCCTGAATCCGGCGAAGTGCGCGCCATCACGCGAGTGCCTGCTGGCTACGGCAAGGTCGCGGTGCTCGAAGAGCTGGAGCAGCGACTCGGTGTCGTCTCCGACCGCGTCATCTACGTAGGCGACGGCAGCTCCGACGTTCACGTGATGCTGCACGTGAACCACGGTGACGGGTTCACGATCGCGGTTTCCGAGAATAAGCAATTGGCACGGATCGCCAAGAGTACCGTGCTCAGCGACAACGCCTGCAGCGTTCTCATCCCGGTTTTGAATCAGGTACTGGGTATGCGGACCCCGGAGATCCGCTCGCTGTTCGAGTCGCATGGACTGATGCTGCACGATTGGGAGCGAGCCAGAACCGATCGTGTCAGGATCCTGGAAGCGCCGGCGATGCCGGTGGCGGCGATGGCTTGATCAAGGGAGCACGACGGTGACACAGATTCTGGGTTGGATGGCGACGGCGGTGTTCGTCGGGTCATATTTCTTCGCGCGGCCGGCGGCACTGCGCGCCGTCCAGATGTGCGGTGCGGTCCTGTGGATCGTCTACGGATTTCTGATCGACGCGACACCGGTCGTCGCCGCAAATGCGCTGGTGTTCGCCGCCGCCGCCTGGACCTTTGTGCGTGCTCACGCGATCGTTCCAACTCCCGCGTCGAGCGACTGAGCCGTACGACAACGAGAGTCGATGCGTGCTGCTACTCTGCGCGGGCTTGCGCGCGCACCAGCATTGTGGCACTCGTCTGAGCCATGGCGTCGTAGTGGTCATTGAAGCGGCGCGGCTCGTCCGCAGCGTATGCCTTCAGGTTGTTGGCCCACCGGTAACCGATAGGCTGGTACCACAATTCGGCCTCGACTTCGTACGGACCGGGCGCGGCGCTCAAGTCGATAACGTAGCGTACCCGGTCTCCCTGACCGGTGAAATTCGGGTCTTCCAGTGCGTCACCGTGTACTGCTATCTCGGGCGCCGCCGTGCCCTTGTCGAAGCCATGCGGCAACAGTCGGTTGTCCTTCAGGTACCCGACCGCGGACAGGAGACCTGTCGTCACCGCCCCGCGTACGTCCTTCAGCACGGACTCGTAGATCTGCACCTGATCGGGTGTGTGGATCTCACGGTAGTGGGGCTCATAGCGGGCCGGATCGGCGTCGTTGTCATTTCCCTGAATCGAGCCATCGGAATGGAGCGCACCCGACTCGAACACAACTCGATGGTCGCGGTCACGGACTACGACATGCAGCCAGGCGCGGCGCGAGGGATAGGCAGTAGGCAACTTGTGGCCGCCCAGGTTTTCGACGGTCACGTCCGCTTCCAATGCGCCGGCCCGGATCCGCGGCTGCGAGACTGAAATCCTTGCGGCCAGGGACTTCAAATAGCCCTCGGTGCGGTCCGCCGCGGCCGCCAGTTCCTGCGGCTGCGCCGCCAGACTCAGCTCGTCGTGATATTGACCGAACATGCGCTGCATGAAAAAGTTGGCGGCGACGAACTCGTGGCGCGCCACCCCCGATCGTTTGACTCCCAGCACGCGCGTGATCGGTACATCCTCTTCGACCGCAGGCATGTGGCACGACTGGCAGGTGCGCTGTGTGCGGTAGTCGCTGTGCAGCCATTCCTGATAGGGCACTTGTTCGGGCAGGGAGCCGATCTCGTGGCCATCGGGACTCAACGCTTTGGTAATCAGCGTGTGGCAGGTCGCGCACACTTCCGAGTCGCGGATGTGATCGCCGCGCGTGGGCTGAAAGCCACCGGTGGAAGTGTGCATGACGCGCATCAAGCCCGGATCGATGTCGAAGGGCCCGAACTCGGGGCGTACGCCGGCCGCGTTAGGGCCGTTCACCACGAAACCGCCGTTGAAGCTGCCCGGGGTGCCGAGGTTCTGCGTCGAGATCTGGTGGCAGACCGAGCAGGAGACACCGTCGGCAGCCTCCTTGTTCTGTCTGGAGTTCGACTGCAGCGGTAAGTTTGCGAACACCTGCCCTGGTTGCCCGTTGAGTTTCGCGTGGTAGCGGGCGATCGGCATGTGGCAAACGGAGCATTCGTCTTCGATCGCTGCCTGCGAGCCCGCGTGATCCATGCTTTCGCGCCGCACACTGGCCTGCCAATAGGGATCGCGCGCGGAGTTGGCCATCAGGCTCGTGCGCCAGTCGATGCCGATGGACACATCCGTTCCGCTGGGGGCGGTCATCCCGTTGTGACACGCGAGGCAGCGATCCGACGTCTGGAATTGCGGCCCGTTGTCTGGATAGGGGGCGGTCGCGCCGTCTCTTCCCAATGCGGGGATGCTGAGAACTACGCCGGCTGCCCAGAGAAGGGCAATGATGACGCGGCTCCTCATCGCCAGCCCTCGAACAGCCCGCCGTCGAACCAGTCCCACAGAAAGTAGGCCATCACTTGCCTGGGCCGATTCGCGGTGTCGTTGACCGGGATGCGATAGCCCAGCGCGGCACGAATGTGCTGGCGACGGTTCAGGGTGACCTGAAATTCCGGCATGACATCCCAGTCCGTCCTTGCGCCCGAGATCAGCTCGCGGTTGGCAAGGACCTCAATCATCGGGCTCCATAAGCGTCCTGCCACGTCGCTGCTGAAACTCTTCCCGAATGCGCTGCGAAAGAATGCGGAGCGCGGGGCCCTATGCGAATGCAACGGCAGATCGGCACCAGCCTGAATCTGCATGAATGTCTGTGCGCGAAACACCTGGTCGTAAGCAGCAAAGGCGTTGAAGCTCGTTTCGCCGGTGCCGAGACCTTTGTCCACGCTGCCGGTGGGCAGGGATACCTCACCCTGAACACTCAGTATGGAGCCGGTGCTGTCATAGACAGGCTTGTCGTCGTCATTGCGTACATTGGAGAACATCACGTGCTTGATTCCCGCTACGACGTCGCCGAGGCCTCCGGAAAGCGCGCCGCTGTTCTGATGCGCCCAACCGAACGGCACCGCGATTTCCAGTTGATCGCGCTTGCCGAGGATTTGCTCATAGACGAGCTCATTGCTGACGTTTGCCGGCCCTCGGGTGTTGACCGTGGTAGTCAGCACCGTCTCGCTTTCCGGAAAGGCTTTTTCGGTGGCCAAAGCGCGTGGCACGTTCAATTCACCACGGGGCCAGTCTTTCTCGGCGCACAGCCCGCGCACGTAGGCGACGACCTGATTGATCTGGTGCGCGGTCAGGACACCGCTGAAGGACGGCATGATCTGCGAAAACCCGCGAGTGGGGCCGCCATCGCGGACTACCGCAGTCCAGTCTCTCGTGTATTCGGGGGTCGTCTCGTCACATCGATTGAAATGCGGGAATGTATCGGGCTTGACGAAACCGGCTGTGGCTTCCGGTGTGCCCTCACCATTGGGACCATGACAGGCGGCGCAGGCCGCTTGATAGATCTCTCGTCCCGAATGAAGGCCAAGCTGCTCCGAAACGTTTCCCGCGCGCGCCCATCGAGGCGCGGCGAGCAGCGAAACGAGCAAAACGGACCACGCAGCGACGGCGAATGGCAGGCCAAGCTGACGACTGCATCGATGCGAAAGAGAATGCTTCTCCTTTACAGACGTCGTTCTGGTCGGTGAAGCGCAGCTGGACAGTGAAAGCGGCGAATGCAGGCGCAAAGCGGGCGGTTTGAACGGCTTCAACTTCATTCAACAAAGCATCGGGACGATCGCAGTCTACAACGTCTCGTGACGGGTTGCGCAAGGGCATGCTGTATTGAATGCGATCCGGCATTGCGCTCACCGCATACACGCTGATCGGCGGCCAGTGTCCGGGTGAGGTCGCGGGCTGCTGCGCTCGCTGCCGGCGCGACCCGGTCAAGGTCACCTGGACCCGCGAGAATGACCTGCAGCACGACTTTTATCACACGGTGCCGGTCGAGCACCGACGGGCAAGCGCATACGGCGCACGCCGATCAGGGATCAGCTGGCTGTCGCCTGACGGGCACTCCGCTCCCACGGTTGCCCGGCGTGCCCGTTCTCGCCGGCGCCCGGAGGCGAACCAATGGTGCGGCGGCCCCAGCTGGCGCAATTCGTGCGAGACGTGCCGGAGCGCTAACTCACTCGTTCTCGCGACCATCGCGCGTCCCGCTCGTCCCATGGGCGGTCCCGCTCGTCACAGGCGAATTGCGCCGCAGTTGGTTGGTCACGATGCTGCCCCCACGCGATGAACGGGAGGCAGTATGAAAGAGCAAGCAGGGTTCGGACGGGACATGGGGAAGCGGCGTTACGATCTCGATTGGGTGCGGATCGGCGCTTTCATGCTGCTGATCGTCTACCACGTCGGCATGTACTACGTGACGTGGGACTGGCACGTGAAGAGCGTGCGTTCTTCGCATGCGATCGAGCCGCTGATGATGTTGACGTCGCCGTGGCGGCTATCCCTGCTGTTTCTGGTCTCCGGCGTCGCGACCGGCTATCTTCTCGAGCGACAGGGCGCCCGCGGTTTCCTTGGGCAGCGGTCGTTTCGACTCCTCGTGCCGCTGCTTTTCGGTATGGCCGTCATTGTACCGCCGCAGTCGTATCTCGAGGTCGTCGAGAAGCTGGCGTACCCTGGAAGCTATTTGGAGTTCTGGAAGCTCTATATCACCGGCTACCACGGCTTTTGTCGCGGGTCGGAGTGTCTGATCCTCCCCACGTGGAACCACTTGTGGTTCGTCGCGTATCTCTGGGTGTATACGCTGCTGTTGTATATCGGCATCCGGGCGCTCCCAGGCTCGATTCCCCGTCTACGAGCGTTTGCGGAGCGCAGGCTCTCCGGTCTCGGCGTACTGCTGTGGCCCCTCTTGTATCTCGCGGTAGTCCGTGTGGCCCTCGTTGGGCTATTTCCGGCGAACCACGCATTGCTTGGCGACTGGTACAACCACGCCAGTTACGGGTTGGTGTTTCTCCTCGGGTTCGCACTTGCTGGTACACGAGCGCCATGGGCGGCGATCGAGCGCGCTCGCTGGTCGGCGCTTGGATTGGCCGTCCTCGGCTGGGCACTGCTGTGCGCCTACTTTGGCATCTACAGCGACGATGTCGCGGCGCCGCCGCAAATTCTCAAGCTCATCCAACGTGTCGTGTACGGCGCCGAGCAGTGGCTTGCGATCGTCGCCGCGTTGGGATTTGCGCGCCGACACTTCTGCTATGACAATGCGGCACGCCGCTACCTGACGACCGCAATCTTCCCTGTGTACATCCTGCATCAGACCGTGATCGTCGTCATCGCTCATGCCCTGAAACCGGCAGGGCTCGCTCCCATTCCCGAGGGCGTCCTGCTGGTGTTCGTGACGGTATCCGCGTGCTTGCTGGGCTATGAGGCTATTCGCCGGGTGAGGGCGTTAAGGCCCCTGTTCGGCCTGGCCCCTGCGCCCACGGCCACACCCGTCGCCATCAGAGGTGCCAAGGCGATCGCGCCGCCGACCTGGCAGGACATCAACTAGAATACGAGTCCGACATGCCTGGGCTTTGCACGAGGCAGGAATGGCGATGACCAGCAACCCGCCCACTTCGACCGGCGACACCGGCGACACCGGCGAGGCCGACTCGCGCGCGCCGCGCTGGCTGGCCCCCGCTTGGCCGATGTATCTCGCCTTGGCGCTGCTCTTTGGCGCCTACTTGGGCGTCAACCACCTCATCGATCTGCGCTCGGTCCGCCCGGCACTCGCGCCCTGGAAGCCGTTCGTCTGGGAGTCGAGCAGCGTCGTAGTCATCTTTGCCCTCATCCCGCTCATTGTTCGCTTCGAACGCCGTTTCAAGCTCGACGCCCGGCCGCGCAGTCGCATTCTCCTCGCGCACATCGCGGGCGCGGTCGTTTTCTCGATCGTACATACCGGCGGAATGGTGCTCATCCGCAAGCTCACCTATGCGCTGGTCGGGGAGTCCTACGACTTCGGCAACGTGTTGATCGGCGGAGTCTACGAACTGCAGAAGGACCTGATCACCTATGTCGTGATCCTGATCGTCCTGTTTGCGGTCCGCGAATTCCGGGTGCGGCGTGCCGGTGAGCTTCGGGCAGCTGAGCTCGCGGCCGAACTCAGCGAGGCCCGGCTCCGGCATCTGACGGCGCAGATCGAGCCTCACTTCCTGTTCAATGCGCTGAACGCAATCTCGAACCGCATGCACGAGGATGTCGAAGCCGCCGATCGCATGATCAGTCAGCTCGGCGACCTGCTGCGGGCGGCATACGAGTCCGATCATCACGTTCAGGTGCCGCTCGGTCGCGAGCTCGGTTGGCTCCGCGGCTACGCGGCAATGATGGCCGAGCGCTTCCGCGGCCAGCTCGCTTTTGAGGTGGAAGCTGAACCCGGTCTCGACACCGCGCAGGTCCCCCGCCTGCTGCTGCAACCGATCGTAGAGAATGCGATCAGGCATGGGCTGCGCGACGGTCGCGGCTGGCTGCGGGTTGACGTGCGCCGGACAGGCGCGCGGCTCCAATACACGATCAGCGACGATGGCATCGGTCTCCCCGAGGCGCCACTGGAGCGCGGCACCGGCCTCTCCAACATCTCCCGCCGGCTCGAGCTCCTCTTTCCGAACGACCATACGCTCACTTTTGCCCCACGCGTGCCGTGTGGCACCGTAGTGACGGTCAGTTTCCCGGTGCCTGGATGAGTTATTCAGTACTCATCATCGATGATGAGCCGCCGGCGCGCGCGAAGCTCACACGCTTTGTGGCGGAGTTGGACGATTTCCGGGTTGTTGCCGAGGCTGCGTCGGTGGATGAAGCCATCGCCGCCGTGACGACGGCCGCCCCCGACCTGATCTACCTCGATATCCAGCTCGGGACACGCAGCGGCTTTGATGTCATCGAGGGGCTGACGCCGGTCGCGTCGCCTCTGATCGTGTTTACGACCGCTTACTCCGAATATGCGGTGCGGGCCTTCGAGGTGCAAGCGCTCGACTATCTTCTCAAACCCTTCGATCGTGAGCGTTTCCTGCGCAGCGTCGAGCGGACTCGCGCCGCGCTAGCCGAGCCCGATCGTAGTGATGTCGAAGAACGGGTGCGCCGCCTGCTGGCGGGACTTCCGGGTCGGCCAGCGGCCGTGAAGCAGATTCTCGTGCGCGAAGCGGAGCGCGCGTTCTTTCTGTCGGTCGAGGACATCCAGCGGATTTCCGCCGCCGGTAACTACGTAGAAGTGCATGCCGGAGGCAAAGTCCATCTGATTCGCGACACGCTCAACAGCTTCGTCGCACAGCTCGATGCCGGCGATTTCCTTCGCGTCCACCGCTCACACGTCGTACGGGTCGGATTCATTGCGGAGTTGCGCCCCCTGTTTCACGGCGATTACGAGTTGGTGCTGCGCGATGGACAGACAGTGGGGCTGAGTCGTCGCTACAAGGCGCTGCTGCCCGCGGCGATTCGCGAACGGCTTTAGGCGGATTCGAGACGCCTCGGAGCGCGTCATCCAAAAGAGATCACGGCGCCAGCGCCGATTGACGCTGTTGCAGGAAGCGGCGGACGGCCGGGTCGCGCTCGAGTCCGATTGCGATTTCGTATGCGTGGCGGGCTTCATCGCGCGCGTCCGTCTTCGCGAGTAGTTCGGCGCGTGCTGCCCAGTAGGGTTGGTATTGGGTGAGCCGCGTATCGCCGGCTAACTCCTGCATCGCCTCCAGGGCGGCGGCGGCGCCATGAACCTCCGCAATTGCGAGGGCGCGATTGATGGCGACCACTGGTGAGCCGGACAGGGCCAACAGCGCGTCGTATAACTGCACGATCGCCGCCCAGTTGGCCTTGCCTGTGAGGCGGCGATGAACGTGCGCGGATTGCAACGCACCTTCCAGTTGATAGCGGCCGATCGAGCTTATGGCGCTGGCGCGCAGAAGCAGCGCTTCCGCCGCGTCGATCATTGCCGAGGTCCACAGTGACGGATCCTGCTCGGCGAGTGGTACGTACTCGCCGTGAGCATTGCGGCGTGCAGGGCGTCGAGCTTCTGCGTGGAGCATGAGCGCAAGCAATCCCAGAGCTTCCGGTTCTTCCGGTAACAGCTCGGCGACCAACTGGCCCAGGAACAGGGCTTCCTCGGCCAGATCACGGCGGGCGACATCCGTCCCACCGGAGTCGGCCCAACCTTCTGAAAAGGCGGCGTAGATAGCGTCCAGCACGGCGCCGAGCCTCCCGGGGAGCTCCTCCGTCTCGGGGATACGGAAAGGAACGCCAGCCTGGCGAATCTTGTCCTTGGCGCGTACGAGACGCTGTCCCATGGTCGCAGGGGAGATGAGGAACGCCGAGGCGATCATTGCCGCATCCAGTCCGAGCAACACTTGCAGGATCAATGGTGCGCGGATGCCTGCCTCCATGGCCGGATGCGCACAGGCAAACATCAGCGCCAGGCGATAATCGGGGATTTGCACGTCCCTGGCCGCGTCCGCCGCCGCATCTTCCAGGCCTTCGGCAAGGAGTTGCAACTGCCCGGACGCCATTTCGCCGCTGCGCCGTCGGCGCACGAAGTCGATCATCTTGCGGCGCGCGACGGTCAGCAGCCACCCTTCGGGGTTCGAAGGACAGCCATTAACGGGCCAATCCGCCAGCGCTGATGCGAACGCCTCCGAGAGCGCGTCTTCGGCGGACGCGACATCGCGCGTGCGTGCGGCGAGAAAGGCGACGAGCTTGCCGTAGCTACGGCGCGCGACCGCGTCCGCCGTTATACGTGCCTGCTCGTCGCCTTCGCCGGAGCTCATGCGCTCACGCCGGGGCGCAGCTCAGGACTGCATGACCCAAATCGGGCGTACCTCGACCACTCCGTGGCTTGCGCCCGGGCAACGGGCTGCCCAGGAAAGCGCGGCGTCGAGATCGGGAACGTCGATGAGGAAATAGCCGCCGAGCTGTTCCTTCGACTCCGCATAGGGCCCGTTCAGCACTTGCGACTTGCCATCCGTGCTGCGCACGGTGGTTGCCGCCGAGGTCGGCTGGAGGCGATTCGAGCCCTTGAGGGCGCCTGCCTTCGTCAGGGCCTCCGTGAAGGCCTGATAGGCTGCCATACCCTGTGTCTGCTCGGCCGGCGTCATTTTGAGGAACTGGTTGGCATCCGCGTAAAGCAGCAGCATGTATTGCATGTGAAGTCTCCGTTATGGGTTGTGGCGGGCATTGTGCTCCGTCATCCCAATGACGCTCGAGCTCCGGCGATTTCGACAGCACCGGATATTGGCCGGAGGCTGCCGAGAACGCCATGGTTGCCAACTCCTTGCTCGGTAAAAGCGAATGGCAGGTATTTTCGATACCTGCACGGAGGTTTGGAGATGATGATCATCGGCCGCAGGTTGCTCCGCTGTGGTAGCGCTTGGCGCGCGCACTGCTGCCCTCCCAAGGTGATCCTGCGCTGCTGCACCGGCCGCTCTTGTACACTACCGGTCAGGAACTGCGGGAACATAAGTCATCACCAGAGGTCACCGTATGGGTGAAAGCAGGGCGCTTTGCGTCGCGCTGGCATCTCTAATTTTTTTCACGAATTTTCTAGGTGGCTGTGCGGGAAGCCCGGAAAAGCGGCCCGCCTCGACAGGGGCTCGTGAGGCTCCGGCCTCGACCGACATGGAACTGTCTTGCTCGCATCACCCGTACGGCGAAGTAAAGAACGGCACTGTTTCTAAATCGGCGATCGCCACCGACGCGGAATCAGCCGCCACGGCGGCTGGGGCCGACGTATCCGATGCCGGGAAGATTCTGCTACAGAACCGGCCGCTTGACCCGCTGCCCCCGGAGATTGCGCGGATTCAAACAGGCATGGTGAAGCGATTCGTTGGCAAGTTCGTCAATGACGGCCTGCTGACCTGGTCGGGCGTGGATCTGGATCGTCGGGTGGCCATTGCGATTGAGCGCCGCGTGTTCGACAGGGGCGCTCATCGACCGCGACAGGTCTCCGACCCGCAGTTCTCTCGACAGCGAGGCTCCACTTTCGCGCGCAAATGGTCCGAGGCCGGGCGGACCGAGGTGGAAGTCGTCTCGATCTTTCCGATCAGTCCCGTTGAAGCGCAGGCTTTCGTCTGCGCTGCCAATCCAGCATGGGCGTCGAAAGGCGCATTGCCGGACGAGGATCCGGATGAGATGGCGGACGGCGACACGGACTTCTTCCTGCTCGACCGCCACCCGGAGCAGGGCGTTTCGTATCGATACACAAAGACGATCGCGCTGGGAGAGGGCCTCGCTGTCGTTCTTGGGCTCATCTGGCAGCATGCACCTGCTGGTCCGGCGTGGTGAGCCGCTGCGCAAACCACCGCTCGCGCTTCCGGTTCACATCGTGCCTCTAAGGACGATCACCACAACGTGGCCGCTGCTTCTCGGGATGGGCGTTCTGATGTTGGGTGCGGGCCTGCAGGGCACGCTCCTCGGCTTACGAGCGACCCTCGAGGGATTTCCCACGCCGGTCACCGGCGTCGTCATGTCCTGCTACTACCTCGGGTATCTCCTCGGCACCGTCGCCGCGCCGCGGCTGTTACGGCAGGTCGGGCATATCCGCGTGTTCGCAGCGCTCGCGGCCGTCGCGTCGGCGGCTATTCTCGTCCAGGCATCGTTCGTTCATCCGGCGATCTGGGCGGCGATGCGCCTGATCTCCGGTCTGTGCTTCGCAGGCATTTATGTTGTTGCCGAGAGCTGGCTCAACGATCGTGCAAGCCAGGCTAACCGCGGCAGATTGCTCGCGGTTTACATGGTTGTGTTGTACGTCGGCCTGGGAGTGGCACAGTTCCTGTTGATTCTGTCGAACCCGAGCACGCCCGTCCCGTTCATGCTGGTGTCGGTGCTGATCTCGCTGTCGATGGTCCCCATAGTCGTTTCCGCACAGCAGATACCGGACCGCGCGGTCCCCAGCAAAGTGCGCTATCGCGATCTGTATCGCAATTCGCCGCTTGGCGTCGTCGCGGTTTCCGTGTCAGGGATGATTTCCGCGATCATCTTCTCCATGGGACCCGTGTACGCCCGGCTCAGTGGTTTGGGGAACTCGGGCATTGCCACGTTCATGGCTGTGAGCATTCTCGCCGCCGTGGTCACACAGTATCCCGTCGGAAGGCTGTCCGATCGTATGGATCGCCGCACAGTGATTGCTGCCGTTTGCACCCTCGCTACGATCGTTGCGGGCAGCATTGCCGCGGTCGGCGCGATGCCTCGTGCCGTATTCCTGCTCCTCGCGGCCCTTTTCAGTGGATTCGCTCTGACGCTGTATTCGCTTGCCGTTTCACACGTCAACGACAAGCTCGAGCCCACGCAAATGGTCGCTGCAAGCAGCGCTCTGCTGCGTCTGAATGGCGGCGCCGCTGCCATTGGCCCGGTCCTGGCTGGCAGTCTGATCGCCGCCTTCGGTCCGCCCGCCTACTTCGCCACACTCGCCACTCTGACGGGCGCTCTGACAGTCTACGATCTGTGGCGCAAGACCCGGCGCAGTCCGGTCCCACCCGCCCGGAAGGGCCCGTTCATCAACGCCCAGCCCCAGGGCATGACGGGCCAGATCGTGGGAAACGCAGGCCTCGTGCAACGACCCGGCCGGCAACCTGAAGTCGTCAGCCGCGTGGACGTGTGATCAACTGCAGCATCCGCAGACGTTTACGGCCACGCGATTGACGACGGGGCGGGCGGGAAACTCACCCGGCCTCACGGCACCCCTGCAGGACGGCAAGCACGGCGAGCCGCGCCTCGCTGCGCTTTGATTGGTCAACGAGGCAGCCCGTAGCCCGCGTCGAGAGGTCTCCAGTCGGGCCCCCGGGGGTCGCGGATATAGATTTCCGATGCGCATGTGAAGTCGAATCCAAAGCCGATGGTCAACTCGCGAGCGGTTGCGTAGACCACGGTTTCATGTGTCGGTCGGATCCCGACGGGCACCTTCTGCCCGGGTGTGAAATGCCGCGGCGTGGAGTTTGTCCGGAGGAAATTGCCGCCCATTCCGGTCTGCAGCATCGCTTCGGTGATGCAGACCTGGGCCGTGTCGAGCGGCAAAACGAGATTCACGCCATTGTTGGCCACGAAGGCCGCAGAGACGTCATAGGTCACCTGATTGCCCAGCACCCCCGCGGGGATGCCGCCGGCGACCTTGAAATGCCAGCGCCTCGCCTGAACCCCCGAATGATCGATCTCGTTGACAGTGTCGAACAACAGCCGCAGGCCGAGGCTTGCTTCGACGGCCTCGCGCGTCAGGGATTTCATGTCCAGGGCGCGGTGTGCCCACGCCAACAGGCGGTCGCCATTGGCCGACTGCCCGGGTGAGGGCATATGCGGCTCATTCGCAAAGCCGGCCGGCGCACCGCAGAGGCAGGTGACGCAAAGGATCAGGCCGATACGGGTTGAGATGTGCATCCTTTTCTGGCCTTGCGCCGATTGAGCCGCACTCGCGGGCGACCATGATGCATGGACGGCTGTTCTTCGACCACTCCAATTGAGTGCGCTCCATCACGTCCGTGACTGCAGCCCCTCCCTGCGCACTCAACAAGGAAGGTCAGAACGGTTGGCAGTTCCGGCAGACGGTGCTCCCATCAACCAAGTGGGGCAGGTCGGACAGCAGGTCGCTATCCTCGAGCGTGCCGTTGACCCGTTGCCGTGACGCCGGCGGCCGGTTGCGCTCGCGCACCCTCGCGAAGTGGGCTGGTGTTTCCCGTTTTCGCGAATGAGGTGTCGGTCTGGAATGCCGCGGTGTTGGCGGGCTGCCGCCGCCGCGAGGTTTCCATCTGCGCGAGGAGTGTGCACCACGCCTCGAATACGGTGTCCACCGGGATCTGGTCTACCCGCACCGATTCCGGCGGTCCGCCTACACCGACGACCGGGGAGCCTGTGGGGCTGCGCGGTAGCCAGTAGCGTTGGGACTCGGCTCCATACATGACGACCAGCGGTAGTCCTAACGCCGCTGCGGCGTGCGCGGGGCCGGTATCCACAGAGATCATGCTGTGAGCGGCTTCGCACACGGCGAACAGTTGGCGTAGTCCCAAGCCGGCCACCACGACAGCCTCGAGGCCGACGGCTGCTCGAATCCGGTCCAGCATGGGGGTTTCTTCCTGGGAGCCACGCAGGACGATCAGCGCATTCGGCATACGTGCGTGCACCTTGTGCAACAGTTCCACCCACCGCTCAATCGGCCAGGCCTTGTCGTCGGTACTGAGACGGCGCCAGCGCTCGCGCTGTCGGCTCATGCTGCGATGATTGCCCGGCTGTACCATGATGAGCTGTCGCCCAGACCAACCCCGAGCGTCGACCCATGCGTCCCGCTCGTCCCGCTCGCTGTTGAGAACCCTCAATCGCGGTGCCCACACGGGCGCCGCGGGCGGCACGGGGTAGTCAGCTTCGCGTAATGCCGCGGGCGTACGCTCACCGAGGCGAACCAGGCGGTCAACCGAGTGTGCATCGCTTCCAGGCTCATCGTCGATGAACACGCATCGTGCTGGATCGATGCCGCTGAACGCCAGCATTCGCCGTATTCGCGGCAGCTGCCGGTAGTGGTGCTCACAGACATAGATCGGGCCTGGGGCGCTGCGACGCAGTGCGCGCGCGACACGCAGCCATTCAAGGGTCAGTGGGAAAGGAAGATGGCGGTCAAACGACCAGACCTGCGAAACATCCGGGTTGCCCTGATACACGGCGGCATTCCAGGACCCGGCCCCGATGATCCGGCAAGGCTGGTGATAGCGGCGATGCAGGAAATGCAACAACGCCGTCAACATGACCATATCCCCGAGCCGGGCGAAATAGAAGACGGTCGGTTGCAGGGGCGGCGCAGCGCGTGGATTACGGTGAGGTGCTTGGAAAGGGGCGGAAGGCGTTGCGGTGGAAGACGGCAAGGAGCACCTCGAGGCTCGCGCATCAGCCTCAACGATTCGTTAGCTATTTTGCCAGCGCGCGACCGATGGTGACCAGCGCGCACTGCTCCGGCACTGCTACAAGCAAGCACCGTGCCGGAGGATTGGGACGGGAGCGGCAGGTTTCAAGTCGCGCAAGGCGCACCAAGGGTGGCAGGCGCAGGGCGGAGGCGGGGCTCGAGGTGCCGTCCCGTCCAGAGGCACCGAAAATTGACCAATAACGGCTCGACGCCATTGCTGCACCGGTTTCCATGGCAAAATTCCCTATCGGGACCCGAGGCGCCCTGGAACTTAGCGAGTCGTTACGATGTCCACCCAATCCGCACCCCCCGTGGAAGTCTCGAAGAGGCGCAAGGTCACGACGGCACGTCTCGCCGAAATGAAGGCGCGGGGCGAGAAGATCGCAATGCTCACCGCATACGATTTCTCGTTCGCTCGTATTCTCGATGGCGCTGGCATCGATGTCGTGCTCGTGGGCGACAGCGCCGCCAATGTGATTCATGGGTACGAGACCACGGTCCCCATTACCCTCGACCAGATGATAGATCACGCGGCTGCGGTGGTCCGCGGGGTGCAGCGAGCGTTGGTCGTCGTCGACATGCCTTTCGGCTCCTACCAGGGCAACAGCAGGCTGGCTCTGCAGAGCGCCGTGCGGATCATGAAAGAGTCCGGCGCGCATTGCGTGAAGCTGGAGGGCGGGGAATTCATCGTCGACAGCGTCAAGCGCATTCTGTCGGCCGGGATTCCCGTGATGGGTCATCTGGGCCTAACGCCGCAGTCGATCTACAAGTTCGGCACCTACGTCGTGCGTGCGACGACGGACGATGAGGCCGAGCAGCTGGTGAAGGATGCGCTCCTGTTGCAGGAGGCCGGTTGCTTCGCCATCGTACTGGAAAAGATTCCGGCGCAGCTCGCCGCGCGCGTCGCCAAACAACTCGCCATCCCGGTCATCGGCATCGGCGCCGGCCCCGGCGTCGACGGGCAGGTGTTGGTGACGCACGACATGCTGGGTATAAACCAGGAATTCGCGCCCCGCTTCCTGCGGCACTACGCGCAACTCCACGATGCCATGCAAGGCGCCTTCGAAAGCTATATTGCCGACGTGAAGTCAGCCGCCTTTCCGAAGGATGACGAAAGCTACTGATACGAGTCAGGCGCCCAGGCGGTTGGGATCGCGCCAGACTCGCTCGAACGGCAGTCGCCAGGCCCGGGGAGCGACGAGCTGGTGGATGGCGTTCGGGCCCCAGGAGCCCGGAGCGTACAACCGAACCGGCGGGGGCCCTTCCAGCAACGGTGTCGATACTTCCCACAACCGCTCGATACCCTCGGCGGTCGTGAACAACGTGCGGTCGCCCCGCATCGCATCCAGGATGAGGCGCTCATAGGCCTCGAGCACATCGCCGATGAGGCCGGTGTCATGCATTGCGAACTGCAGGCTCAACTTGTCCAGCCGCATGCCCGGTCCGGGGCGTTTGCCGTAAAACGACAGCGACATCTTCGAGGCGTCCGCGAGGTCGAACGTCAGGTGGTCGGGGCCTTGGGCGCCCACCCCCGACCCTGCGGGGAACATGCTCTTGGGCGGCTCGCGGAAGGCAATGGAGATGATCCGCTGCCCTTCGGCGAGCCGTTTGCCCGTGCGCAGTAAAAAGGGCACGCCGGCCCAGCGCCAGTTGTCGATGGAGCACTTCAACGCGATGAAGGTTTCGGTGTCCGATTCCGGGTCGATGCCCTCCTCGGCACGGTAGCCCGTGTATTGCCCGCGCACGACATCGGACGGCGCGATCGGCAACATGCTGCGGAAGACCTTGTTTTTTTCCTCGCTGATGGGCGCTGGCTCCAGGGCCGTCGGCGGCTCCATCGCCATGAATGCGAGGATCTGGAAGAGGTGAGTGACTACCATGTCGCGATACGCACCGGTTGCCTCGTAGAACCCCGCGCGCTTGCCGAGGGCCAGCGTCTCCGGCACGTCGATCTGCACGTGGTCGATGAAGTTGCGGTTCCAGATCGGCTCGAACAAGCCGTTGGCGAAGCGGAAGGCCAGGATGTTCTGCGCCGGCTCCTTGCCGAGGAAGTGATCGATGCGGAAGATCTGGTCCTCGTTGAAGACTGCGTGCAGCCGGGCGTTCAGCGACACCGCGCTCGCCAGATCGGTCCCGAAGGGCTTTTCCATGATGATGCGGGACCGCTCGACGAGATCGGCTTCCCCGAGCAGCTGGACCGCCGATAACGCGGCACTGGGCGGCACGCTGAGGTAATGCAGCCGGCGGCTCTCGCCGGTGAACGATTTTTCGGCGTTTTCCACGGCCGCTTTGAGCGCGGCGGCACCGGCGGCCAGCGGTACGAATTCGAGAGCGTCGGCGAAGGCATTCCAGTCGGCGTCGAGCACCTTGCGGGTGGAGAATTCATCGAGTGCCTTGCGCGCGAACGTGCGGAAGGAGCCGGTGTCGAGGTCGTCCAGCGACACGCCGATGATCCGGCAGCCCGGGATGAATCCGGCACTCGCCAGATGGAACAGACCGGGCAGCAGCTTGCGCCGGGCCAGATCGCCGGTCGCGCCGACCAGGACGACGACTTGCGGAAAGTGCGGACCCACTCCGGAAGGAATCTTTGCCACCGTGCCCGTCCTTTCAAAAGTGAATGCCGCCGGGACTGCGCTGCGACGCGCAAGGGATTGGCGCTGCAGGAAGAATAACGGGCGCGTTGCACCGAATCCATCACCAGCGGCCGCGACTCACCGCCGGCGAGGCCTCACGTCACGCACCAATTTGCGCTGGACGCACCAAAGTGAGACCGGTAACGCGCCGCTAGACCTCGATTCCCTGCGACTTGAGGTATTCGTCGTAGCTGCCGCGGAAGTCGGCGATGCTGCCGTCCGGGCGCAATTCGATGATGCGGGTGGCCAGGGAGCCGACGAATTCACGGTCGTGCGATACGAAGATGATCGTACCCGGGTACTTCTCGAGGCCGATCTGCAGTGACTCGATGGTCTCCATGTCCATGTGGTTCGTAGGCTCGTCCATCAACAGGACGTTGGGCCGCGTGAGCATCAGCTTCCCGTAGATCATGCGGCCCTTCTCGCCGCCGCTGAGCACTTTCACGGATTTCTTGGTCTCGTCGCCGGAAAATAACAGCCGGCCGAGCGTTGCGCGCACGATCTGGTCGTCGTCCGCCTTGCCCGTGAACTCGGACATCCAGGTGAACAAGTCGGTTTTGTCGGCGAACTCGGCCTGTGGATCCTGTGGCATGTAGCCCGGCTCGGCGTTTTCCACCCAGTTGATGCGGCCGGCGGAGGGCTTCAGGTCGCCGGCGAGGCAACGCATCAGCGTCGTCTTGCCGATGCCGTTGGGCCCGATGATGGCAATGCGCTCGCCCGCCTCCACGCTGAAGTTGACGTTATTGAGCACGTCGACGTCCGCGTTCGGATAACGGAATCGCAGCTCCTCCACGCCGACCGCCGAGCGGTAGAGCTTCTTGGTCTGCTCGAAGCGGATGTACGGGTTCTGCCGCGATGACGGCCTGACCTCCTCGATCTTGATCTTCTCGAGCGCCCGCTTGCGCGAAGTGGCCTGACGCGCCTTGGAGGCGTTGGCGGAGAACCGCCGCACGAATTCCTGCAGGTCAGAAATCCGGTCCTTGGCCTTGGCGTTCGCGGCTTCGACCCGCGCGCGCGCCTGTACGGATGCCAGCATGAAGTCGTCGTAGTTGCCGGGATAGATCTTCAACTGCTGGAAATCCAGGTCCGCGATGTGCGTGCAGACCTGGTTGAGAAAGTGCCGGTCGTGGCTGATGATGATCATGGTGGCGTCGTAGTCGTTCAGCACGCGCTCGAGCCAACGGATCGAATGGATGTCCAGGTTGTTGGTCGGCTCGTCGAGCAGCAGCACGTCCGGCCGCGAGAACAACGCCTGTGCGAGCAGCACGCGCAGTTTCAGGCCGGGCGCGACTTCGCGCATCGGCCCGTTGTGCAGCGACTCGGGAATGCCGGCGTCCAACAGGATGCTCGCGGCGCGGGCCTCCGCGTTGTAACCGTCATACTCCGCAAACTTTCCCTCCAGCTCGGCCGCTCGCATGAAATCGTCGTCGGTGGCCTCGGCGTTGGCGTAGATGCGGTCGCGCTCCGTCATCGCCTTCCACATCTCCACGTGGCCCTGCATCACCACGTCCAGCACACGCTCGTCTTCATAGCCGAACTGGTTCTGGTTCAACTTTCCGAGCCGCATGCCCGCTTGCAGCATGACGTCGCCGACGCTCTGCTCCAGCTCGCCGCCGAGCACCTTCATGAGAGTCGATTTGCCGCAGCCGTTCGCGCCGATCAGGCCGTAGCGGTTGCCGTCGGAGAACTTGACGGTGACTTGTTCGAAGAGCGGCTTGGCGCCGAACTGGATCGCGACGTTGGAAGTGGAGAGCATGTATGTCCAATCAACACGAGGAATGCGGCCATTACAGCCACGCTTGGCTCGTGCCACAAAGTGGGTCGATAGTGGTGGAGTGCCGGGCCAGGCTTACGATCGCACGCGTGCCTGTGGCGGCGGCTCTTCAATGCCGGCGAAGTGAGGAAAGTTCAAGCCTGTCCCCCGTCCGGCAGGGGCATTCTATCCGAGCCAGGGAGTCGGGGTCGCGCTTTCCTGGCGAGGCCGGCTGCCGCCGCGGGCGCGATCAGGGGCGTAACGAGCTCCGCCTTGGGGCAATTCCGGGCGTCGCGCGGCATGATCTGCCGCCCGCGTACGCCACTGGACGGAAGCCGATCGTGAGACGCACGAGGAGATGGGCTTTCACACCGGCTGGGGTCAGTGCGCGGATCAGCTCGCGGCCCTCGTCGCGAAGCTCTGACCAGGTGCCCGATGCTGCAGCTCGCGGCTGCTGCTGGCCGCCGTTTTCCGCCGCGTCTGCGGGCTTAGGTGGCCCGGAGGCCGAAATCCCGATTGATCCGCTCCGCGGTGTAGCGGCTGTATTCGGGCTTCAGGTCCACGCCGATTGCGCCAGACCCCCGGGATAGCGCGGCGACCATAGTCGTTCCAGAGCCGACGAAGGGGTCGAGCACGACGCCGCCCGCGCGACACCCGCAATCCAGGCAGCGCTCCACGAGCTCGCGCGGGTAGGGGGCGAAATGCGAGCCGGGATTTTCCGGCCGCGCGATGATCTTCCAGACGTCCTCTTCGCCGGCGAGGCCCCCACGGTTGAACCAATATCGGGCGCCTTTCGAAAACAGAAACACATGCTCGAAGGTGCGCCACGGCCTGTCGTGAGCGGTGGGCTCCGGTAGCGACGCGGGCCGCTGCCAGATGATGGAGCTGCGTAACGTCCAGCCATCCTCCTGGAGCGCCAGTGCGACTCGCCATGGAATTCCTATGAGCGATTTCCGCGGCAGGCCGAGGCCGGGGCCATCCACGGCCCGCAGGTGCCGGCGCATCATCTGCCGGCCGTTGTGTTTGCCGTCCTTCCCGTGTGGGCGACCCTTGGCCGAGTAGTACGTATCGCCGAGGTTCAAAAAGAAGTTGCCGGTAGGCTTGAGCGTGCGGCGCAGCTCGCTGAACGCACGGACCAGTGCCGTCACGTAACCATCGATCGTGCTCTCGTGCCCGATCTGACCTGTTACCTCATAGTCCCGTTGCCAGTAGTAAGGCGGACTCGTGACTACACAGTCGACGGATGCCGTCTCGATCTCACTCAGCGCCACAGCAACATCGCCCGTCAGCACCGTCCATGGGTGTCCCTGCGAAGTAATGCCGGTGTGCCTGGCTATCCGGCCGTGCTTTTCAGCGTGAGATTTGGCGTGCATGGGTCATTTTAGCGATTTTCGCTAGTGCCTCGGGCTGGCTTTCCGTCGATGATATGCGCCCTCAAAAAAAGACCACGCAGGACGGCTCATCATGACCCTACCCGGCAGCCACTTTTCTTCGTGAGCGCGCGCAAGACGTCCGAATTTTTCCCTCTCCAGCGACACTCGTCGCGGTTGATCCCAGTGGTCGCCTTCATAGTAGCGGCAGCTGCGGCTCAGAGTGAGGCAACGGCGGCAACCGGCGCCGCCTCTGAGCTCGCCGTCGTGACGGTAACCGCGACTCGGGTAGCGGTGGCGTCCTTCGATATCCCCGCGGCGATCAGCACCGTCTCCGGGACACAATTGCGCTACGACGCCCTCGGCGTGAATCTGTCGGATGACCTGGCGACGGTGCCCGGTCTGCTGGCGCGCAATCGCAATAACTACGCGCAGGATCAGCAGATCTCGATCCGCGGCTTCGGGGCCAACTCGGCGTTCGGCATTCGCGGTGTGCGCGTCTATCAGGACGGCATTCCCGCCACCGGTCCGGACGGACAGGGGCAGGTGTCGCACTTCAATCTCGACTCCGCCGACCGCGTCGAGATCCTGCGCGGACCGTTTTCCGCGCTCTATGGCAACTCCTCGGGCGGCGTCATTCAGATCTTCACGGCCGATGGCAAAGGTCCGCCGCAACTGCGCGCCGCCGTGGACTATGGAAGCTTCGCCACCTTCCGTGCCGGGGTGAACGTCACGGGCGCGGCGGGGCCGCTCGGCTACAACATCGACTTCACGCATTTCTCGATCGACGGCTATCGCGATCACAGCAAGGCGCGCAACGAATCGTTCAACGGCAAGTTTGCTTACGCGCTCAACGATACTAACCGTGTGACGCTCGTGACCAACGTCGTCTCACGACCGGGCGCCCAGGATCCGCTGGGAATCACGCAGGCGCAGTTCAGGGCCAACCCGGAACAGACCGATGCCTCCGCTACGGCGTTCAATACGCGCAAGAGTCTGCAGCAGCAGCAAGGCGGTTTGATTTACGACCTGACCATCACCGACGCGCAGTCGTTGCGCGTGCTCGGATACGTCGGTCATCGCACGGTGGAACAGTTCCTGTCGATCCCCGCGAGCACGCAGGGGGCGCCGACCAGTGCCGGCGGTGTGGTCAAGCTCAATCGCAACTATGGAGGCGCAGACGCGCGGTGGTCGTGGCAGGGCGTGCTAGCCGGTCAACCACTCACCTGGGTGATGGGCGTGGCATACGACCGGCAAAATGAGCTGCGCCGCGGGTACAACAACTTCGTCGGCACCACTCCGGGCGTGCAGGGCGCACTGCGCCGCGATGAAAATAACATTGTGGACGACAGCGACGAGTATGCGCAGGGCACGTGGGATTTCGCCCCGCTGTGGTCGTTGATGGCAGGCGTACGCCGCAGCGATGTGCGGTTCGACTCGGAAGATCACTTCATCACGGCGACGAATCCGAACGACAGCGGCAAGATTTCCTACGCTGCCACCGCACCCGTCGCGGGACTGGTCTTCAAGGCCCAACCCTGGCTGCACCTGTACGCATCCTACGGGCAGGGTTTCCAGACGCCGCTCGGCTCGGAACTGGCGTACCGCGCGGATGGCGGGACCGGCCTGAATCTGGGCCTGAAGCCGGCGCGCAGCAACAACACGGAGCTGGGAGCCAAGCTGCAGGTCAACCCCGATCTGAACGCGGAAGTTGCCGTCTTCCGCGCCCTTACCCATGACGAAATCGTCGTGAATACCAACATCGGCGGCCGCTCGACCTATCAGAACAGCGAGCGCACGCGCCGCCAGGGCGCGGAAGTCTCGCTCGACTATCGGTTTGCCTCGCAATGGCACCTGCAGCTCGCGTATACCTATCTCGAGGCGAACTATGTCGATGCGTATCTGACCTGCGTTGCCGCTCCCTGCGCGCATCCGACCGCGTTGATTCCGGCCGGAAGCCGTCTCCCGGGCGTTCCGAAGAACGATGTCTACACGAGCGTGCGCTGGGGTGAGGAGCTGGGCTGGCACTTTGGGGTGAATGGCCAGTACGTGAGCACCGTGGCGGTTAACGATATGAATACCGTCGCCGCTGCTGGATACGCAACCTTCGGCACCGATGGCGGCTACGGCGCTGAGCTGCGGGGCATGCGTCTGAACACGTTCCTGCGCATCAACAATCTGCTCAATCGGCATTACGTCGGCTCGGTGATCGTCGACGACGGCAACGGCCGCTACTTTGAGCCCGGCCCCGGCTTCAATGTGCTCGCGGGCGTGAGCGTCCTGTTGAAGTAGGTCGGCGCCCAGCGCTTGCCGGGGCGGGTCTCGCCTCGGCCGTGTTGGATGATTGCCTGAAGTGGCTGTCGCAGGCCGCCGACGTAACGTTCTCACAGCCGCGGCGGTAAGGTAAGATCCGGCGCGCGATTCGCGCCGACTGCTGCCGCTGCCGAGGATGAAGATGAGAGTTACACATAGCGTGCTCGCCGTACTGTGCGCAGTCGCTCTGACCGCACCGCTGGCGCCCGCCTTGGCCCAGAGCGACGGTGGCGTAAAAAACGCTCTGCGCGTTGTCAAGATCTCCTGGCGGGATTACGGCAGTTGCCTGCGGCCCAGGCTGTGCGCGGCGTATTTCGAGTCGTTCGGAGTGGCGCTCACTTTCAGCGACGGCACACTTTCCCCGTTCGCCCACGCCCAGCGCTTGAACGCTTCCGGGCATGACTGCATCCAGAATGCACGGGCCTCCCTGGAGCACGGTGACAGAGCCATGGCTGTGCAGTGGGTGATGGCGGCACAAATGCAGGACCTGCCGGTACGCAACTGGCTGGGCGAGCACCCCGACGCGGTCCTCGAAGCACTGCGGGCCTGCTGCGTCGGTTGAGCGTCCACGCTACGGCTGCCGGGTCCCGGCGGGACTCGCAGCCGGCGGCGTTTCACTCGCGGAGACATGGTTGAGCGCAATTACCCAGCGGCCATCGAGCTTGCGCATCAGGCGGGTGTTGATTCCGTATTGCGGGTGCTGCGGTCGGACCAGTTGAAAACGGCTGATGAGTTGCGCGGCATCCGGAGCGAGCATCTCGATGCGGATGTCGAAAAAGCGCAGGGTGCCGCGCGTCTCGGGCGATGCGCCGTAGTCGCGGATGTAGTGGTCGAGCGTGCCCTGCCAGCCGTCCTGGAATCTGCCGCCCGCTACGAAGATGACATCCGGGTTCTTGAACCCCTGCATGTAGCCGCGAAAATCGCCCCGGTTCCAGGCATCCTGCATGCTGGCGATCACCTGCAGAATCGCCGCCTTCTGCGCCTCTGGCGCGGGCCCGGAGCCGGCGGGTATCGAGCGTGCGGGCGGCGCCGTACAAACCAACACAGCGAGCGTGAAGCCGGCGAAAGCGATCTTGCAGCGGGTCGCGGCGAGCATCATCGTGCAGTTCCTGAATCGGCGCTGTGCGCCAGCGGGAATTGATGGGGGCGGGATAGTACGCACAATGCCGATTATGAGGCGAGGGCCTCGTCCGGGACGGCCCGGCAACTAGCCGGTGTTTTCGGCCTCGTTGTTTAGGGAGGGATGGGCGCGCTCGTGCTGCTGTCGCGGCGTCAGCTGCGGCTGCGCAGTGCCGCATGAAAGCGTGTTTACTTGCCTTCCCCTTGAGATTATCGATAATCGAGACTATATCGGAGGCGCACAGGGCTGATTCCGGTGGTACGGCGGGCGCCGTGCGTGTCGTGCCGCGCTGGCGGCGTGACCCTACTCAATCCCTCGGGTCCCAAGGGTGCGGTTATGTGGATAGTCGAGGTGGCGCTGAAGCGCCCCTATACCTTCATCGTCCTCGCGCTGCTGCTGCCGCTGCTGGGTGCTTTGACGATCCTGGGCACGCCGCTGCACAAGGGCATGCCGACCGACATCTTCCCGGATATCAGGATCCCGATCATCGGAGTCGCGTTCCAGTACTCGGGCATGCCGCCGGACGAGATGGCCGGGCGCATGACGGCGCAGATCGAGCGCTATGCCACGACGATCATCAACGACATCGAGCACGTGGAGTCGCAGACCTATCCCGGCAATGCGGTCATCAAGCTGTTCTTCCAGCCGGGCGTGGATATCAACCTCGCGATGTCGCAGGTCACGGCCTTCGGTCAGCTGTCGCTCAAGAACATGCCGCCGGGCGTGCAGCCGCCGCTGATCCTCAAGTACAACGCTGCCAGCGTCCCGATCATCCAGCTGGCGATGTCGAGCCGCAAGCTCACCGAATCCCAGCTGTTCGACTTCGGCAACCAGGTCATTCGCGCGCAGATTGCGACCATCGCCGGTGCCTCGCTTCCCTATCCGTACGGCGGGGCGACGCGGCAGATCCAGATCGACCTGAAGCCGGATGCCCTGCGTGCGCAGGGGCTTACCGCGAACGACGTCAATAACGCGATCACCAATCAGAACCTGATCGTGCCGGCTGGCACGCAGAAAATCGGCAACACCGAATATAACGTCAAGCTCAACTCGAGTCCGTTGAAGCTCCAGGACATCAACGATCTGCCGATCAGGAGCCAGACCAGCCAGACCACCGGCAATGTGACCTACATTCGCGATGTCGCTTTCGTGCACGACGGCCACCCGCCGCAGACGAACGTAGTGCGCGTGGACGGCCGGCGCGCCGTATTGATGTCGATCCAGAAAACGGGTTCGGCCTCAACGCTCAGCATCGTCAATGAGATCAAGGCGCGCCTGGGGCGGGTGCGCGAGCTGCTGCCGGATGGCGCCTCGATCGCTGCGACCGGCGACCAGTCGGTATTCGTTCGTGCCGCCGTCAAAGGCGTCGTCACCGAAGCGATCATTGCGGCCGCCCTGACCGCGCTCATGGTGTTGCTGTTTCTCGGCAGTTGGCGCAGCACCCTGATCATCACGATATCGATACCCCTGTCGATTCTCTCGTCGATCATCATTCTCGACGCCCTGGGTGAGACCATCAATCTCATGACTCTGGGCGGGCTTGCCCTCGCGGTCGGCATCCTCGTCGACGATGCGACGGTCACCATCGAGAACATCAACCGGCATCTGGAGGAGGGCCTGGACGTCGAGCCCGCCATCCTGGAGGGCTCCCGGCAGATCACGGTCCCCGCCCTGGTCTCGACACTCTCGATCTGTATCGTGTTCGTGCCGATGTTCCTGCTGTCGGGCGTGGCGCGCTACCTGTTCGTGCCACTCGCCGAAGCCGTCGTGTTCGCGATGCTGACCTCTTACATCCTGTCGCGTACGTTGGTTCCGACTCTCGCCAAATACTGGTTGCGTACCGCGGCCACCGAGCGTGCCGCAGCTGCGAATCCGAACGCGCTGCAGCGCTTCCAGCGCGGTTTCGAGGCGCGCTTCGAGGCCATTCGCGACCGTTACCAGGCCATACTCACGACGGTGCTGGAGCACCGCAGAGTGTTCATGCCGCTCTTCCTCGGAGTCGCGTTCGCCTCGATGGCGCTCTACCCGTTCCTCGGCAGAAACTTCTTCCCTGAAGTCGACGGCGGGCAGATCAAGCTACATGTGCGCGGACCGACCGGGATGCGCGTGGAGGACACCGCGGCGCTCGTCGATCACATCGAGGCGGCAATGCGCGAGGTGATTCCCGCACGCGAAGTTGCCAGCGTCGTCGACAACGTCGGTCTTCCGGTATCCAGCATCAATCTGACTTACGGCAATTCCGGAACGATCGGGAGCATGGATGCCGACGTGCTGATCTCGCTTACCGCGGACCACGCACCCACGGCCGACTATGTCCGTACCCTGCGCCGGCGTCTGCCGCAGGAGTTCCCCGGCACGACGTTCGGATTTCTGCCGGCCGACATCGTCAGCCAGATTCTGAATTTCGGCGCTCCCGCGCCCATCGACGTCCAGATCGCGGGCCCGAGCCCCAAGAATCGCGACATTGCCAACCAGCTCCTGACCTCCCTGCGTCACGTGCCGGGGCTGGTGGATCTGCGCATCCAGCAGGCGTTCAATCAGCCGGAGCTGCGTGTCGTGACCGACCGCAGCCGTGCGCAGCAGCTCGGCATCAGCCAGCACGACATCGCCAACAACCTGTTGCTGACGCTGTCGGGAAGTGGGCAGATCGCGCCGACCTTCTGGCTGAATCCGGAGACCGGGCTGCAGTATCCGCTCGTCACGCAGGCGCCGCAGTACCGTATGACGACGCTGCAGGACCTGCAGAATCTGCCTATCAGCACGACCGGGCAGCAGCAGATCCTGGGCGGTGTCGCGACGATCACCCGCGGTTTCGGTCCCGCCGTCGTTTCGCATTACGACGCGCAGCCGATCATCGATATCTTCGGTGCCGCGCAGGACCGTGACCTCGGTGCAATCGACAAGGACATCAAGACGCAGATCGCGGCGTTGGCAGGCAAGCTGCCGAAGGGCACCCACATCGTCGTGCGCGGCCAGGTACAGACGATGACCGCGTCCTACACCGGGCTGGCGATCGGCTTTGCGGGCGCGATCGTGCTCGTATACCTGCTGATCGTCATCAATTTCCAGTCCTGGCTCGATCCGTTCATCATCATCACGGCATTGCCGGCGGCGGTTGCCGGCATCGCCTGGATGCTGTTGGTTACCGGGACGACGCTGAGCGTGCCCGCACTGACAGGCGCCATCATGTGTATGGGCGTGGCTACCGCGAACAGCATTCTGGTAGTGAGCTTCGCTCGCGACCGCATGAACGAAGGCGCTTCCGCCCTGCAGGCTGCGCACGATGCGGGCTTCACGCGCTTCCGTCCCGTCCTCATGACGGCGTTCGCGATGATCATCGGCATGCTGCCGATGTCCTTGGGGATGGGCGAGGGCGGCGAGCAGAACGCGCCCCTCGGCCGCGCCGTCATCGGCGGCTTGCTGTTTGCGACAGTGGCCACTCTCGTATTCGTGCCTACCGTGTTTGCGGCAATACACGGACGGCGCGGCCAGTCGGCACCGACTCTTTCCCCCGGCGCGGCGCGCTGAGCGCCTTCGCGTGCGGACACTAACAAGACACTCAAATTGAGATGATCATGGATCAACCGATACGGTCGAACGAAGTGGGCGCAGGGCACCCCCTGGCATCACCCGGAGCAGGGACTGCGCGGCAGCTGGGCCGGGTGGGCGCCACGTTGGGCGTTGTGGCCCTCATCATCCTCGTGTGGGCCGGGCTGTCCGCGCATCACGCGTCGGCGAAGCTCAAAGACTCCACCGAGAAAGAGGCGGTCGTTACGGTTGCCACCACCAAGCCGCAGGGGCAGTCCGAGCTGACCGAGCTCATCCTGCCCGGCAACATCCAGGCGCACTACGAGGCGCCCATCTACGCGCGCACCAGCGGTTATCTGAAGCGCTGGCTGGTCGACATCGGAACACCGGTGAAGGCGGGACAGCTGCTCGGTGAGATCGAATCGCCGGAAGTCGATTCACAGCTACGGCAGGCGCAGGCCGACCTGGCAACGGCCGAAGCCAATCGGAAAATCGCGGGGCTGACGGCCGAGCGGTGGCGCAATCTGCGCTCCTCGGATTCCGTCTCGAAGCAGGAGGCCGACGAGAAGATCAGCCTGGCGGCATCGGGCGATGCGCAGATGCAGGCTGCCCGGGCGAATGTGCAGCGCCTGCACCAGCTGTCCGGTTTCGAGAAGATCACCGCGCCCTTCGATGGCGTGGTGACCGCGAGAAACACCGACGTCGGTCAGCTCATCAGCGCGGGAATCAACACGGGACCGGAACTGTTCCGCGTCGCCGACATGCGGCGCCTGCGTCTGTATGTCCGGGTGCCCCAGACCTATGCCGCGGCAATGCAGCCGGGCCTGAGCGCCGACCTGCAGTTCCCCGACCGTCCCGGCAAGACCTACACGGCCAAGCTGGACAGCACCTCCAGCGCGATCGATCAGGCATCGCGCACATTGCTCGCGCAGCTCAGCATCGACAACAAGAACGGCGAGCTTCTGCCCGGTGCCTATGTGGAAGTGCACTTCAAGCTGCCTCCCGGGGTGACGGGCGAGTCGTTCAAGCTGCCGGCGAACGTCCTTCTGTTTCGCAGCGATGGGTTGCACGTCGCCACGGTCGACGCCAACCAGCACGTCGTGATGAAGCCCGTCACCATCGGTCGTGACTATGGCTCGGATATCGAAATCACGCAGGGGCTCGAGGCGGATGACAATGTCATCCTCAGCCCGCCCGACTCGCTCACGGACGGCGCCATAATTCGCGTGGCGCCGCCGAAGGCCGGGCAGGTTGCGCAGTCGTGAGCCCCCGGAGCCTCATGCTCTGCATAGCGGCGGCGCTGCTGGGCGCGTGCTCGCTCGCGCCGAAATACGATCCGCCCGCTGCCCCGGAGGTCACCAGCTTCAAGGAGAGTGGCGATTGGCTGCCCGCGCAGCCCGCCGACGCGCAGCAACGCGGCAACTGGTGGGAAGTCTTCGACGATCCGAAGTTGAATGCGCTGGAGAAGCAGCTCGATGTTGCCAACCCGGATCTGCAGGCGGCAGTCGCGCGCTTCCAGCAGGCAAGGGCTATCGCCAGCCGCGCGCGCTCCGACGAGTTTCCCACGGTCGGGGCGGGCGCTTCGGCCAGTCGAGGGCGAACCTCGGGTAACTCGCCTTTGGCAGCGCTTCTCGGCGGTGTACCGGTCACACGAAACGATTTCGTCACCTCCTTGGACCTCAACTGGGAAATCGACGTCTTCGGTCGTGTCCGTAACGCGGCTGCCGCGGCTCGCGCGCAAGCGCAGGAAAGCGCGGCGGACGCCGCGGCTGTTCAGCTTTCCTTACAGGCGGAACTGGCGGCCGACTACTTCACACTGCGGGGTGACGACACCACCGGGCAACTGCTGGAGGACACGATCAAAGTCTACGACCGCGCCTACCAGCTTACGAGCAACCGTTACCAGGAAGGCATCGCAGCTGCCACCGACGTTGACCAGGCCGACACCCAGCGCCAAAGCGCGCGAGCTCAGCTTTCCTCGGTGCGCCGGGAGCGAGCGCAGCTCGAGCACGCCATCGCCGTTCTCCTGGGCCAGGTGCCATCTGCGTTTACCCTGGAGCCGGCAAGCCTTGCGAGTGGCGTTCCGCCCGTCGACAGCGGCTTGCCCTCGGCGCTGCTGCAGCGGCGCCCGGACGTTGCACGTGCGGAGCGCGCCATGGCGGCCGCCAACGCGCAGATCGGTGTCGCGCGGGCGGCCTGGTTCCCAGTGTTCTCGCTCGCCGGAGCCGCCGGTTTTGAGAGTGTGCTGGCATCGAGTTGGGTGAAGGCACCGAGCCGCTTCTGGTCGGTCGGACCCTCCGCGCAGGTCCCGCTTCTCGATTTTGGCGCACGCTCGGCGGTGAACCGCCAGGCGCGGGCGGCGTATGACGAAGCGCTCGCGAATTACCGCAAGACGACGCTGACGGCCTATCAGGAAGTTGAGGACAATCTCGCCGCCTTACACCATCTGGCTGACGAGCTGAAGGCCGACGAAGCCGCATCCGCCTCGGCACAGAGCTCCGCCAACCATGCCGACAAACGCTATGACGCGGGCGTTGCGGACTATGTCGAAGTGACGACCACGCATACCGCGGCTTTGCAGGAGCAGCGGAATGCGATCTCGGCACGGGTCGCGCAACTGAATGCGGCCGTTGCATTGGTGCGTGCGACGGGTGGTGGCTGGACACGGGATCAGCTGGCGCGCCTATGAATATCGCCAGCCAGGGGGCTCTCAAACGCACGTGCATGCGTGACCGCATTCGCGAACTGCTCGTGGCGCGAATCCTCGACGGCACGTACCCCGCCGGCACGCAGCTCAAGGAGCTCTTGCTCGCGCGTGAATTCAACGTAAGCCAGGCGCCGATCCGGGAGGCGCTCCGCGAACTCGAAGGCTCGGGTCTCGTTACGAGCGAGCGCTTTCGCGGCACGCGGGTGCGAGGCGCGGATTCGGCCGAGATGCGGGAGTCGTACGAACTGCGCACCATGTTGGAGATGCGCTCTGTGAGCCTGGCGGCGCCGTATTCGCCGCAGCTCCTCGCGGATTTCGACGAGCATCTGCGAGAGATGGAGTCTGCGGTGAAAGCCAATGACTCGGAGCGCTACATCGACGCCGCTTTGCGCTTTCACCGCCGCCTGGTCGAAGGCAGCGGCAACCGCACTTTCCTGAGCGTGTGGGACTCGCTGCTCTGGGACATCCGCGGCCGCATTGCCCTGCGTAAGCTGGCAGAAAAGGGCCGCAGTCTGAAGTCGCTGGCGGGGCTGCACCGGGGGTTGTTGACCCGCCTGCATGCGCAGGATCCCGCGGGAGCCGCCGCACAGGTCAGCGAGATTCTCGAGCGTGTCTCCTCCGCGTTCGGCCCGGAGTAACGGCCGGTAGCAAAGGGTCGGCAGCTCAAGGGTGCGGAGCGCCGGCCGACTTCCTGTCAGCCGGCGCTCAATGTGCGTCTCCGTAAAAAGGGAGACTGGTGCGCGTCTAATGGCGCGGGATGGAGATTAAGCGCGGCGCGTGAAGGTTGCGCGAACTCCGGATGAAGGTTGTGCGTCAGGTCTGGCGCGACTGTGATGGCGCCCGCGTGCGATGATCGCGGGTCAGCCCGAAATCACGGAGTACCTTCGCGGCCATGTCTGTCTCAGAAGAGTACGCCCGACGCCTGCGTGTCCGCGAAGCGGCCGTAAGTCGCCTCGACAAACTACACGCGCACATTGGGAGCGGTCGCCTGGCGCTCGGGGCAGTGGCTGCGATCGTTGCGTGGGGCGCCCTAGAGCGGGTGTTCACGGCTGCGTGGCTCCTGGTTCCGATCGCGGTTTTTACCGCGCTGGTGCTGTATCACTCGTCGGTCCGCCGCGCCCGCGCCCGCGCCGAGCGTGCGGCGGCCTACTATCGGCAGGCGCTCGCTCGCATCGAGGATCGCTGGATAGGTCAGGGGCAGCAGGGTGAGCGATTCGACGTTGCCCACCACATCTATGCGGCGGATCTCGACCTGTTCGGCAAAGGCAGCCTGTTCGAGCTTCTGTCTCTCGCTCGCACCCAGATGGGTGAGGACACCCTGGCGCAGTGGCTGCTGTCTCCGGCATCGCTCGAGGAAATCAAGCAGCGGCAGGCCAGTGTCGCGGATCTGCGCGAGCGGCTCGATCTTCGCGAGGAAGTGGCGACCCTTGGAGAGGACGCCAAGGTCGGAGTGCGCCCCGATTCGCTGTTGGCCTGGGCGGAGTCGCCCAACCGGTTACCACATCGATGGCTGCTATGGGTCGCCCTGCTGTTGCCCATACTGGCGATAGCGGGCACGGTCGTATGGAGCGTCCGCTCATTTGCAGCCCCGTTTCTCCTCATCCTGCTCGCTGAAGTGGGCGTCATCTATTCGATCAGACGAGCCCTCGCGGAGGCGATCCACGGTACGGAGAGCGCATTCCGGGATCTGAAGCTGTTTGCAGGGCTGCTGCTGCGGATCGAGCGCGGCCCGTTTTCCGCCCCATTGCTGCAGCAACTGGTGCGGCGGCTCTCTTCGCATACGCACCCGGCCTCCGCGACCATCGCCCGCCTGAGCCGGATCGTCGATTATTCCGCCGCTCGGGAAAACCCGCTAGTACGGCTGCTGAATACTCCACTGATGTACTCCGTCCACGTCGCGCTCGCGGCGGAGCGGTGGCGCTGCGATCACGGCAAGGTCGTTCGGGGGTGGGTCAGCGCGGTGGGAGAGTTCGAGGCACTTCTTTCGATATCCGGTTACAGCTATGAGCATCCCGAGAATCCGTTTCCGGAGTTCATCGAAGAAGGGCCGGCAGCGTTCGCCGCTTCCGAGCTGGGGCATCCGTTGATTCCGGCTGCAAAGTGCGTTCGCAATAGCGTAAGCATCGATGGGGACACGCGCGTGTTGCTTGTCAGCGGGTCGAATATGTCCGGTAAGAGCACGCTGCTGCGCACTGTCGGAATCAACACCGTTCTGGCCATGGCCGGTGCCCCTGTGCGGGCTCGGCAACTGCGGCTGACGCCGCTGCAGGTCGGTGCGAGCATCCGAGTGAACGACTCGCTGCACGAAGGCAGCTCGCGCTTTTACGCGGAAATCACGCGTCTGCGCGAGATCTACAATCTGCTCGGGCGCGATCTGCCGCTGCTTTTTCTCCTCGACGAGTTGCTACAGGGCACGAATTCCAGAGATCGCCGCATCGGAGCGGAAGGAATCGTGCGGGCGTTCGTGGAGCAGGGCGCGATCGGCCTCGTCAGTACTCACGACCTCGCGCTTACCGACATCGGCGGGCTCGCGCCGGGCACCCTTCGCAACGTGCATTTCCAGGACGAGCTCATGAACGGGCAGATGAGCTTCGATTTTACTCTGCGCCCCGGGGTGGTGACGAAGAGCAATGGCATCGAGCTGATGCGCGCGATCGGGCTGAAGGTTTAACGGCTCGACCGGGGCCGCAACGGGTCGGTCGATCGGGAACTCGGGCTGCGGGCGTCAGGGTCGACGCCCGCGGCCAATCCGGCAGCGGGTTTAAAGCGACGCCTGCACTTCGACGCCAAATGTCCGGGGCATGTTGAGCAACTGTCCATGTACGCCCGGGCCGGCTGCGTTTGCCTGGAAGAGCACCGGGAAGCGCTCAGCCGTGATGTTGCGCATGTAGAAGGAGAGTTGGTACTTGTCCACGCTCACGCCCAGACGGCCGTTAAACGTGTCGCTCGGGCCGACGTTGTACTGATTCTGCACGTCGAAGTCGATCGACCCACGGCGTTGCCAATCGAAATAGAAGAGTCCGGAGACCTGGTCCGTGAGCTTCGGCGAATATTGCACGCTGGCGTTGGCCGTGTACTTGTAGGAGTTCGGCGACTGGTTGCCCTTGAACCGGCTGCTTCCCTGGAACTCCTGGATCGAGCTGTCGCTGGTGCCGAGGCTCGCGCTTACGGCGAGGTCCCTGATGATGGTGTAGTTCACTTCCGCTTCCACGCCATTGATCCGCGTCTTGTCGATGTTGTAGACGTCGCGCGCGATCGGGGTGACGCTGATGAAGAAGAACTGCTGGTTCCTGAAGTCGGTGTGATAGGCGGCGACGTCCGCCGTCAACTTGCCGTCGAGCCAGCGGGTCTTGGCGCCGATCTCGTAGTTCGTGCTCGTCTCGGGCTTGAAGAGCCGAGCGACGCCGAGCGTGACGGCGTCCGCGTACGGATTGAAGCCGCCGCTCTGAAAGCCACGCCCTATCGTGACATACACATTCGCATCAGCAGTGAGATCCTTCTTGAGGGTCCCCGCAGGCTGGAACTGGCTGAACGTCGCGCCGGTGCGCGTGTCCGCATCGAATGCGTCGTACGAAGTGCGCTTGTCGCTATCGTAACGCGCCGCCGCCGAAAGCTCGAAGCCGCCGGGGAGCTTCTGGCTCGCCTGGGTGTATACCGCCCAGGCGCGGCTCTTGCCATACGAGTTGCTGTTGGCTATGGGCTTGGTCGGGTCGAGCGGTCCGAGCGGATCGGCGGTCTCTAGCAGGTAGTTGATGTCCGTGCGGTCCTGAAAGAACGCGCCCACCATCCAGGACAGCGGCCCCTCGCCGTTGGAAGCGATGCGCAGATCCTGGTTGAAGGCCCTCATGCTGATCTGGTTGTCCTGCAACACGAGGTGTTGCGCCTGGAAATCGCCGTCACCCCGCACAGTGGAGACGGATTTCGCAAACTGGCTGATCGACGTCAGCGTAATCCCGTCGAGCTTCTTGTCGATCTTGGCCGAGACGCTCGTGATCGTATGATCGTCCGTGACGTTCGGGTTGTTCACGTCGCCGGCGGTATGGTTGTCGTAGTCGTACCGGGTGATATCGTCGACGAGATACTCGTAGGAGGCGCCGTCGAGGCCGTGCTGGCGACGGGCATTGAGATCGATGCTGAGGCCGTCGTCGAGATCGAACAGCAGCCGGCCATTGACGTTGATTCCCTTCCCTTTGTCGGCGTAGCCCCCGGTGGTCAGGTTAGGCTGGAAACCGTCCGTCTTGCGGGCAAGCACGGTCAGGCGGCCAAAGATCCGATCGGGCATGAGCGCGCCCGAAACGGAGGCTATGGCGCGCTCGTCATTGTGGTTGCCGTAGTCGAGCGTGAGCTCGCCGCTCAGATCGTTCGTGGGTCGCAGCGTCTCGATCAGGATCGCGCCGCCGATAGCCCCGCGACCGTAGAGTGCGCCCTGAGGACCGCGCAGCACCTGCACGCTCTGCAGGGCGCCCAATTCCTCATTGATGAAGTCCTGGCCGGGCACCTGTACGCCGTCGATGAGTACGCTGACCGGCGGCTCGCCGCCCTGGACGGAAGGGATGCCGCGCAAGGTGATCCAAAGCGATCCCTGTCGATAACCTGAATTGATGCTCAGGTTCGGCACCATCGCGGTCAGGTCGGTAACGCGCCGGACGTCGGCTGTCGCCAGCGTTTCTCCCGACAGATAGGAAACGGCGACCGGCACTTCCTGGATTGACTCCTCACGCCGGCGTGCCGTCACGATGACTTCCTGGACGCCGGTCGCGTCCTGATCCGCGGCGCGTGCGGGAGCAGTCTCCTGCGCCTGCGCCGGGCTTCCAATTGCCCAATACAATGCAACCGCCACTGCGCTGGCGAGTGGAACCCCTGGTTTCTTGAGACACGTACTCATCTTAGGCAAGCTCCCGTAATCTTTGAGTTGAATGCCGCGTGACGAGATTCGTTCACGCGGTGGCGCTTCCGGGGTTGCGCCGTGCGAGGTTGTTCTTGTTGTGCGAGTCATGGCGGTGGCACGGCGTCTTGGCGTAATGATTCGGATGGGTGTTGAGCGAAAAGCAGGTCACACCAGTTGTTCGATGGGGATGAAGTCCTCGTCGAGGCCGAAGTTGCGCGGCCCCATCACTGCCAGCGCCTTCGGCGTACGCAGCAGCGGATCCGCGCTGCTGCCAATGACCTTGACTCGCTGGCCATAGGCCAGGCGTTCGGCGGTGATCGGTTCCGCAGACTCGCGGTCGAGAATGCTGATGAGGTCCGGCATCACGGTGACTGTGCGTCCATTGAACCGTGCCACCGTGAACTCATTCTGAATGTCGACCGTGAAGACGTCTTTCGAGGCGGTGAGTGGCACGATCGTCACGCGCCCCCAATGCCACCCGTCCCGCGTCTCGTGCGTGACATCGACTATCTTGCCGTCGAACAGCAGATGTGCGCAGCGTCCCGGGCGGCTGTTGAGATAACCCAGCAGCTGGGCGAAGACGTCGCCCGAGCCGTCGCGTGCGGTGCGTATGCAGCGACCGATCTCCTGTGTCTGGGTCACGGTGTTGCGGACCGCAGTTGCCTTCGCCTGCGCGCCAGACATCGGATAGAAGGCGCCAAAAAGGCTCGCGCCCAACGCGGCCGTAATCGAGCGAAGCACGGCTTCCGCAGTTAGATCGTCGATGGTTTCGAACACCACGGAATTACCTAGCTCATCGAGTACGACAGCCGGGGTCGCCAGGCAACCGTAGATGCTGAAGGTACACATCTCGGTGCGCGGTACGGCTCTGCCAACGCCGTCGCCGTCCAGCACGGGAAGCCCGGTCATCGCGGAGAGCGCGAGGGGAAACATTGAATTGATGCCGCCGATCTCCGCGCTGATCAGCGCGTCCACCTTGCGCCCGAGAAGTGTCTCCATGCGCGCAAGGATTTCGAGCAGCGTATCGTCGCTGACGAGGTACTCCAGCATGACGGGCGGCGAGCCGACGCCGGCGATCGTGATCACCAGGGCGTCGTCGGCGATCGAGTCGACCGGGACAATATTCGGCGTGCGGCCCTTGTCCAGTTGCGCCTGCAGGAATAGCTCGCCGATGTAGGGGTCACCGCCGCCGCCGGTTCCGAGCAGCACGGCGCCGCGGGCGAGGTCCTTGATATCGGTGGGTGTCTTGATGCTGATCAACGCGAAATCCCCGCTCCAGGAACCCGGTTTGCCGTCGATGCGAGTGCCGCGAGCGGTCCCGCGGCGCGTACGCGGATCTGCACCGACCCCGACTTCATGTGGGTCATGGGCATCTCCGACACGTCGATGATCTCAACGGCGCCCGGCTGGGCACCTGCCTGGACCGCTGCCGCGATCGCTTCATTCTTAGCCGCCTCCAAGGCGCCCGCGCGGCCGCTCGCAGCGAGGTCGTACATGCGTTCGACCCGCCCACTCACTAGTGCAATCGCCGCGCCCACCGCGTTGGCGACTTCGGCGTAGCGTGGTCGCAGCACTTCGGAGGCGCCGCGGAGTTGCCGCGAAACGAGAATGTGGCCGCCACCGACCAGGATCAGCGGCATGGCGCGGGCACTCGTCTTGACCTGATCGATCGCTTCTTCGATGCGGTGGTGAATCCTGTCGAGCGCCGTCGCGACGAGGCTGTCGGGAAGATGTGCGACTCGCGACGGATCGCCGATTTTCGCCTGACCCGCGCGCACGGCGATGTCGGTCGTCGTCAACGTGTTGCCGCCGAAGACCCACGCCTGCTCGCGCAGGCGGAAGCCGACTGAATCCGGTCCGATCGTCAGGGCTTCGCCAGCGCCGATGTGGCGCAGGATGCTGCCGCCACCGAGCCCGACCGACAGCACGTCGGGCATGCGCAGGTTGGTCCGTACGCCGCCGATGTGGTTGGGTGCGGTCGTCTCGCGTGGAAACCCTTTGGACAGAAAGCCGATGTCGGTCGTAGTTCCGCCGATGTCGGCCACGATGGCGTCCTCGATATTCGTGAGGAACGCGGCGCCACGGATGCTGTTGGTCGGCCCCGCCGAGCAGGTCAGGATCGGGAAGCGCTCAGCGATTTCCGTCGTGATCAATGTGCCGTCGTTCTGGCTCAGATAGATCGGAGCCCGGACGTCGGCATCCCGGAACGCGGCAGTGAGCGAAGTCACGACACGACGCGAGAGAAGCGCCAGGGAAGCGTTGATGATGCTCGCATTCTCACGGTCGATCAGGCCCAGACCGCCGACCTCCGCGGACAACGTGATGCGGGTGTCGGGCATCGCTGCGCTGACGATGGCGGCAGCGCGCACTTCCAGCTCGGGCCGCATCGGGGCGAAGGTGGCGCAGATCACCGTCGACCTCACGCCCTTGGCATGCGCGTCGAGCGCCGCTTGGCGCAGGCCCTCTTCGTCGAGCGGGATGTATTCGCGGCCGGTGTAGAAAGCGCCGCCACGGACCATGTAGATGTGTGCGCCCAGGGACTGGACCAGGTCGCTGGGCCAACCCGCCATCGGTGGGACGCCCTTGCCTCGCGGCAGTGCTATGCGAAATATAGCCACTGGCTCCAGCCCACGGCGTTCCACGAAGGCATTGACGAACTGTGTCGTTCCGATCATCACGGCTTCGATGCGATCGCGCGGGCCTTTCCAGTCGTCGAGCAGCCTGGTTACCGTCTCCACCACGCCGCTGCGCACGTCCTGACTGGTTGCCGCCTTGGTGCTGGTAAGAACTTCCGTGCCACTCATCAAAACGCCGTCGGTGTTGGTCCCACCCACATCGATGCCGATTCGAACCGCCTCTCTCACTTGGTATTTCCTCGACACGCAGCATGGGCGAGCGCCGCGGCTTGCTGCGCTAGCCCTGGACGGAAAAAGAGAAAGTGGAATGCCGCGTAAGCGAGCATCGATACGGACAGGGCATCCAGGGCGGTCACGCCGGTGATCGAGAAACCCAAGGGTGTTTCCAGTCCCGCTACGGCGACACCGGTCAGCCAGGCCGCCAGACTGTCGGGCCGCCACGAGCGCGCCACGGGCGTCTCGTGCAAAGCCCAGGCGATGTAATAAGCCGCGAGGTAGACACCCGCGATCGGCGGGATTGCGACGCTCAACACCAGCAGAAAGGGTGTGAGGCGACGGGCGAGGCCGAACAGAGCCAGCGCGCCGCCGAGAGATCCGCCGAAGAGCGCGAGTTTCCAGGTCGCCGCGCGCGAAAACGTCCGGTAGACGAGTGTGATCGCGTAAAGGTTGTACGCGTTGCTCGACCAGGCCGCGAGGATCACGACCAGGATGGCGGGCAGGCCGAGCCCCAGGCTCAACATGATCCGCACCAGGTCGGACTCACCAGCCAGACGGGCGGGAATTCCAGCCAGCGCGAGCACCAGCGGCTGCCCCACAGCGAAGGCCAGGAAGCAGGCCAGCGCCGCCTGTATGCGACTGGTCGCCAGGCGAGCGAGGTCTGGTGTCAGTAACGCGCCTACGATGACCCCACCCACGACAAACGATACGCCTTGAGGTCCGCTCAAGCCGGGCTGCGCGGGCGGGATCCACAAATCCGCTCCCCCGGTCTTCGAGAACGACACGTAGACGGTTGCTGCAAGCAGCACTATCTTCATCGGCGTGGTGATCGAGGCGAGGATATCGAGCGCCCGGAATCCGGAGAGCGTCGTGGCCGTCATGACGATGCAGCCGATTGCCAGCCACGCCTCGGCGCTGAACGGCAGCAAGTGGCCGCCTGCGCGCAGGGCCGCGTCCCCGAACAGTGAGGCCACGACCGCGAACCAACCGACCATCACTGCCGACAGGCAGCCGTTTATCCATTTACCGCCGCGTGAGCCGAACGCGCGCAGGATCAGTTGGTAGCTGCTGAGGCGGGAGTGCGCGCCGACGATGGCCGCCGCCGCAGCGATACAGGCCAAGACGAATCCGCCCAGGATGCTGGCGATGATGGCGCCGCGAGTGCCCATCGCGCCGTTGAGCGTTGCACCCATGACGAACGCTGGCAGGGCAATCGTCGCACCCATCAGGATCAACGCAATGCGCAGACCGCTGACGGAGGCCCCCACCGTATCGGGCAGCGGCGTCTGAGGAGACGCGTCCAAATGTCCGCTGGCGAGCTTCACCGTGCCGCGTCTGCCTGCTCAGGCGGCGCGAGCGCGCGGGGGGACTCGATGCCGATTCTGTAATTCTCGATCTGCATGGCTGGTCCGAAGGAGCGTCCGAGCCATTGTGTCCCGTACGAAATCCCCTGGAGTTGCAACCTTAGGCCATTTAGCCTAATGAGAGGCTCGGTCAAATAGGGCAGCGGCGCTGCAGCATGGGGACGAAAGAAACACAGGCCAGGATACTGGCGACCGCACTGAAATTGTTCAATGCGCATGGGACGGGCAAGGTGTCGCCGGGCCGCATTGCCACGGCCTGCGGTGTCAGCAAGGGAAACCTCAACTACCACTACCGGCGCAAGAGCGATCTCATCCTCGACCTGTTCCTGCAGATTACCGAGGAGATCGACTCGCGCTGGAAGGACGACCCGGTGCATCCGTCCATGGAGCACTTGTCCTTCCTGTTCTTTCGCGAGCTGCGCCTGATGTGGCGCTATCGCTTCTTCTACCGCGAGCTGGTGCCGCTGCTGCGGGACGACCCGGTCCTGCGCCGCCGCTTCGGCGATCTGCGCCGGCGCCGCACGCGGGATGGCCAGAAGTTTCTCGACGGCCTGCTCGCCCGGGGATACATCCGCCGGCTAGGTCATCCGGACGAGTTCGCGCTGCTGACCACCAACACCTGGCTGTTGACCAATCACTGGCTCAACTTCGTCGAATCGACGGGCCAGATGGACGAGCAGGCCCTGCACCGCGGTTACCTGGTCATGCTGAACATGATCCGCCCCTACGCGACCGAGCTCGGCCTGCGCGACTTCGAGCGGCTCGCCGATCCGCGCATCGAAGTCGAGCCAACATAGGATTGCAGGCGCAAGCCGATGGATACGTATCTCACGCAAGCGATTGGCCCGTACACCGTTTCGGACGACCCCGGGCGCCTCGACCTCCACGCGATGCATGCCTACCTGCGGCGGGCCTACTGGTCGGAACAGATCCCGTTCGAAGTCATCGAGCGGGCGGTGCGCGGTTCGCTGTGTATAGGTGCCTATGATGCGGCGGGCGGTCAGGTCGGGCTGGCCCGGTTCATCTCCGACTATGCAACGTTCTGTTACGTGTGCGACGTCTACGTGCTCGAAGAGCACCGCGGGCAAGGGCTGTCGAAGGCGCTGATGGCGATGGCAATGGACCACCCGAAGCTGCAGGGCCTGCGTCGCTGGAATCTCGTTACGAAAGACGCGCACGGGCTGTACCGGCAGTTCGGCTTCACGCCGGCCGCCCACAGCGGGCGCTACATGGAGCGACTCGACACCGCCGTCTACAAACGTGCAGCGGCAAAACGGCAGCGCTAGGCCTGGATCGCCGCATCGAGCAGGCAGTCCCGCAGGACGCCCTGGCCCACCATGCCGGTGGCTATGCGCCTCGAGCAGGGGCGGTGACCATCAGGTAACCAGGGGCCGATGGCGCCGATGTGTGCTGAAGCAACGTCGGCTAGACTCGTTTCCAATATTGAAGGGGGAGGGCCGATCCATGAACGATGTCCCGAAGAACGATGCTCACCGGTCTGGTGAGCCTGAAGTCTACAGCCGTCGCGAAGTGATGCAGGGGGCGGGCTCGGTCGTCACCCTGGGTCTGCTGGCATCGGTTTTTGGCGCGGCGTTGCCCGCGGGCGTGCGGGCGGCCGACAGTGCGAAAGACGTCCATTGCATGACGATTCTCTATCCGTCGGGCGCGGGCGTGCACTTCGATCCAGACTATTATCGCGATCACCACCTCAAGCTGATCATGAAGCTGTACGGTAGCTCCATCAAACGCTTCGAGCTGCGCACCGTGCCTCCCGCGGCGGCTCCCGCTCCGGCGGGTGGTCCGCCGCCGCCGGCGTTCTCAGCCGCGGTCAACATCTGGATCAACAATCTCGATGCCTTCAATGCGAACAACCAGGAGCATGGCAAGGAACTGGTCGCCGACGTGCCGCACTTCACCAACTCCATGCCGATGATCCAGTTCGACGAAGTGCACGGCATGATGGGTGCGCCCCGTGCGGCGATGAAATTCGGGGACACCTGCCTGACGATTCTGTATCCGAACAGTGCGGACGTGCGCTGGGACGTCGACTACTACCGCAAAGGGCACATGCCCCTGATCATGCGCCTCTATGGAAAGGACGCGATCAAGCGCTTCGAGCTCCGCAAAGGGGTCGGCGGGCAGACGGGCGGCAAGCCGGCCTACATCGGCACGGTCAACATCTACATCAACGATCAGAAGGCATTCGATGCCGCCGGCAAAGAGCACGGTAAGACGTTGGTGGCCGACGTCCCGCATTTCTCGAGTGTCATGCCGGTAGCCTTCCCGACGATCATTTACGGTATCGGGTAGCAGTAGCGGCCAAGCCGCGACAAAGAAGCCTCGTGCTCCCTCGATCGCCACCGCGATGAGGGAGCTCGCATCGAGGGGAGCGTAATGAAGCGGTCGTCGAAGATCATTCTCGCTGCGGCGGTGTTTGCGAGCCTGCAGAGCCTTGCGCAGGCCGCTGCATCCGAATCGTGCGATCGAGCCTGTCTGCAGGGACTGGTCGATACCTACCTGGCCGCGCTCGTGGCGCACGATCCTGCGCGGGTCAGGATCGAACCCGGCGCGAAGTTCGTCGAGAACACGGTTGCGATGCAGCTCGGCGAGGGATTCTGGAAAACCGCGTCCGCCGTGCCGACGACTTTCAAGATCTATGTCCCGGATGCGGTCGCGCAGCAAATCGGGTTCATCGGCGTGATGCAGGAGGGCGAGAAGCCCGTGGAGCTCGGATTGCGCCTGAAGGTACGCCGGGGCCGCATCACCGAGGTAGAACATCTCGTTGCCCGCAACCTGAGGGAAACGAGCCTCCCCAACTTGCAAACGCCGCGCGCGGGCCTGCTCGCCACGGTTCCGCCCGCAGAGCGCAGCTCACGACAGGCACTGTTGAAGATCGGCGCTTCCTACTATGACGCGCTGGTCAACAACGACGGCAGCGCCGCTCCATTCGCGGACGATTGCCTCCGCCGCGAAAACGGCATGCAGACGACCGGTAACCCGCCGCCCGCGACGCCGGGTCGCGGTACCATGGGCGCGATGGGCTGTGCCGCTCAACTCAACACGCAAGTGATGAGTTATATCAAGCGCATCGAGCCGCGCCGCGTCGAGATCGCGGACGTCGAAACCGGCCTCGTGTTTGGACTCTCGCAGTTCCGCCATCCCATGGAGGAGAAGTCTCTCAAGATCGTCGGCGTTGCTGGCGTCGAGAGCGTGGACATGCCCTTCAAGCCCTTCGATCTGCCGGCAGCGCACATCTACAAAGTGCAGGGTGGCAAGATCCACGAGATCGAGGCAATGGGGTTCACGATGCCCTACAACTCGAAGACCGGTTGGGAGTAAGCGCTTTGCGCCCGCCGCGCGCAAAGCGCGCGCCCAAGGCGCTCGCTAGGTTTACGGTGAGCAGCAGGGAGCAGTGATCGGTCGCGAGGTGGCCGAGCTGATCCTCTATGACCGATCCGCAAGCCTAGACCTGTCAGAGCTTACGTACGAGCGGATCGCTCGCAACCAGCCGCTGCGAACTGAACGTAATCGGCTAGCCGTGTCGCAATCAATGTGACGGGCCAGTAGAGTGCTGGCTGCAGCCCGGTTCGCGAGATTGCGGCCAGGGGCAACTCCGGGCCGCCACAGAGTTACGGGAGGCAGTGATGCGGATATTCATTCCAGCCGCGATGTGCTTGGTCGCCCTGTTCGCAACAGGCACGATGGCCGCCGCCGCGCCGCCGACGCCGCGGCTCGTCGTTTTAGACATCGAGCTCACTGGTGATCCGGGCGGCCCGGAGCTCAGGGCCGAGCATGAGGCACGGTTGCGAATGGCGAGCGCGAGGTTGCGGCAGGAGCTCGCACGCAGCGGCCTGTTCCGCGTAAGCGACACTGCCCCGGCGCAAGCACTCATCGACAAACTGAAATCGCAGCAGCTTTATCTGCATGACTGCAACGGCTGCGATCTCGAGATCGGCAGGCAGCTTGGGGCGGATAAAGTGCTTGTTGCATGGGTGAATCGCGTCAGCGGGCTCATCCTGACGCTCACATATGAGATTCACGATGTGGCGACGGGTCAGATCGCCGACAGAAAATCATACGACTTCCGTGGCGACAATGACGCCGCCTGGACCCATGCCATCGACTACATGGTGCGAGATCTAAAGGAGCGTGGGGCAGCGCCAGCCAAATGAGGCGCAGACCAGTCACGCAGGACGACCGCAAGCGGAACCCAGGAAGCTTGGCAGACGTTCTACACTGGCGACATTGCGTTACAGAAAGAAGACTTTGACACGGCCCAGTCCGCGATCTATTGCCGAGCGCGTCGCTTGCCCCGATTGCGGCCTCATGCAGGTACTGCCGCCCCTCAGTCGGCGGCAGAGGGCTGTGTGCAGGCGCTGCGATGGGATGCTTGCCGGACCTGCAACCGGTCGCGTGACAGCGCCGCTGGCACTGACGTTCGCGGCGCTCCTTCTGTTGCTGCCGGCGCTCATTTGGCCGCTGGGGACGGTCGCGTCCCTCGGGGCCCAGCGTCAGACCTGGCTGGAAACGGGTGTGAGCGCGCTATGGAACGGGGGGTTCCGGTCGCTCGCCACCCTCGTCGGCCTATTCAGTGTGGCTCTGCCGTACGTCTACCTCGGCCTGCTCACGTGGGTTCTGGGTTCGCTGCGCTTTGGCCTCGGCGGTCCGCTCGGTACGCTATTCCGCTGGGTGAAGTATGTGCGGCCGTGGATGATGATCGAGGTTTACCTGGTCGGCTGCTTCGTTGCCTATAGTCGGATCAAGGTCGTCGCCACCATCGAAATCGGCGCGGGCGGCTGGTGCCTGCTGGCTGCGTCCCTCGCGTTTCTGCTCGCTTTGACGCAGCTCGATGAGCGGACCGTCTGGGCGGCGCTATCCGTGGAAGATGCGGGGAAGAGGGGCACGCAGACTATCGCCTGCACCGTTTGCGACCTCATCGTCGCCGGCACCGAAGAGGGCAGGACTTGTCCGCGGTGCGCGGCGAAGCTTCACGTTCGTAAGCCCGACGCAATCAAGCGCACTGCGGCGCTCGTTATCGCGGGGTTCCTGCTCTACGTGCCGGCCAATGTATTGCCGGTGCTGACGACGGTGCGGCTAGGGCGTGCGGAGGAGAATACGATTCTCAGCGGCGTCCTGGAACTGATCCAAAACGACCTCTGGCCGCTCGCGATCATCGTGTTCGTGGCGAGTATCATCCTGCCGCTGCTCAAGCTCTGTGGACTGACGTGGATGCTGCTAGCTACTTACCGCCGCTCCGGCCGCTTGCTGGTCGGACGCACGCGGTTCTATCGAATGATCGATCTCGTCGGCCGCTGGTCGAACATCGATGTATTCACTGTTTCCGTGTTGATCGCGGCATTGCGGTTCGGAGCGCTGACCGAGGTGCATGCCGGCGACGGTCTGGTGGCCTTTGCCGCGGTGGTCGTCATCACGATGGTGGCCACCAGCGTCTTCGATACGCGCCTGATGTGGGATGCATGCGGCCGCGAGCCGGGGAGAAGGCATGACCGAAACGCCTGAAAGAACGGACGACCCGAAGGAAGTCGAGGCACGGGTGCGACCCCGCCGGTGGTTTGCATGGGTGTGGGTCGTTCCCATCTCCGCGGCGGGCATCGTGATCTGGCTCGCATGGCGATCCCTTGCCGATCGGGGCCCGGAAATCACGATCGCTTTCAAGGTCGCGGAGGGGCTGCAGGCGGGCCAGACGAAGGTTCAGCATCGCAACGCCGACGTCGGCACCGTCGAATCCATGGAACTGACTCCCGACATGTCGCGGGTGATCGTCCATGCGCGCATGACGCGCCTGGCCACACCCTACTTGAACGATGAAGCGCGCTTTTACATCGTTGCCCCGCGCGTGGGTGTTGGCGGCATCTCCGGACTGTCCACCATCGTGTCGGGTTCTTACATCGAGATGTATCCCGGCAAACATGGCCAGCCACGGCGACACTTCATCGCTCTCGACGAGCCCCCGATTCTGCCGCCGGATACTCCGGGGCGCTCCTACGCGCTGCGAGCACCCGATCTGGGCTCGCTCACGCGCGGCTCACCGATCTCTTACCACGGTGTGTCGATCGGAGAGGTGGTGGACTACACCCTCGAACGGGATGGGAATCATGTGACGGTGACGGCCTTCATCCGCTCGCCCCATGAGAATCTCGTGCACCCCGAGACGCGTTTTTGGAACGCGGGTGGGGTCGACGTGTCCGTCGGAGCTCAGGGCGTACGCGTAAGAGCCAACTCCTGGCAGCAGTTGCTCTCCGGCGGCATCGAATTCGAGACTCCGAATGCCGCCCTGGCAGGCCCACCGAGCCCCGCGGGGGCCACCTTCCAACTCTATGACAACAAACGACGTGCCAAGAGTACACCGCACGGTCCGGAGCTGGCCTATGTCGCGGATTTCCCAGGCAACCTGCGCGGAGTTGAAGCCGGAACGGCGGTTGAGCTGCAGGGCAACGAGGTAGGGGAGGTGAAGGAGGCGCACCTGAAATACGATGAGCGGCGCCACACGCTCGTCACGCGCGTGCGGTTCTCCGTGGATCCAGAGCAAGTCCAGATACTCGATATGCCACGGCCGGCGGGCGCCGATGCGCGTGCCGTCGCGAGCGAGTGGCTCGAGAAGCTGGTGGCGCAGGGGCTGCGGGCGCAGGTCGCTGCACTCAGCTTCCTGACCGGGCAGAAGCTCATCACACTCGACATGGCGCCGAATGCCCCCGCCGCGCACATCGAGCATGTTGGCAAGGATGCGGAATTTCCAACCGTTGCTTCCGGCGATCTGGCCGAGATCCTGCAAAGCCTGCGCGGCGTTCTGAAGAACCTCGATCGGGCGACTTCCGGTCCGCAACTCGGGCATGCGCTGCAATCGCTCGATGCGACGCTGACGCATCTCGATAAGATCACGGGCGAAGTGGAGCCCGACATCAAGTCTCTCGTCAAGAGTCTGCGCGATACTGCGGATGCGGCCACGGGCACATTGACGGCGGTGCAGGCAATGATGGGAGGCAGCTCCAATACTCCGGCGGACACGGATCTGCCGAAGCTGATGCGCGAGCTGACCGATGCCGCCCGCTCCGTGCGGGTGCTTGCCGATTACCTGGATCGCCATCCCGAGTCCCTGCTTCGCGGACGCCAAGGAGTCAAACAGTGAGCGGCTGGACCTTCCGTTGGTTTGCAATCGCGGGGCTCGCCCTGATCGGCGCGTGCTCCTCGAGTCCGCCGACCCGCTTCTACACACTGAGCGAGACGGCTCCTGAGGCGGGTCCCGCACCGCAACCCGGCGCAGGCTCGGTGCTCATCTACCGCGTCACGATTCCGGGCGAGATCGACCGGCCGCAACTCGTGCGTCAGATGGATGTAAATCGGCTGCAGATCTCGGAGGAGGATCGTTGGGCGGCGCCGCTCGATGAGATGATCCGCCGCGTCCTGTCGGACGACCTGGCTCGCAGGCTTCCCTCGAGCACGGTAGCAAACGCGGATGAGACGTCGCCCGCGGGCCGGCAACATTCGTTGTCCGTCGAGATTCGTGAGTTCTACGGTGACACGAATTGCAACGTGACACTGCGCGCAGCGTGGACGCCGAAGCAGGCGGGTGCAACTGCGCGTGCAACGGCGGGTGCACCTGCGTCTGCAACGGCTCATCCCGAGCCTGTACAGGCGACCACGGAGGACGTACATGTGTCCACCACTGGCGCTTGCCCCGACAGCCTCCCTGCGACCATGAGCGTTGCCCTCGGAAAGTTGAGCGACCGGATTATCGCCGGCGTCACGCGGTCGACTGACGCATCGGGCAAGTAGCGTAGCGGCGCGCCGCCGAGCGGCGCCGCTTACGTCGCCGGGACAAATGTCTCGTTTGGGGGATTGTGCGCGGCCACCGCCCCGGTACGATTGAGGAAATTCTCGGAAGGGCAACGCGTGGAATACAGACAGCTCGGTGGTTCGGGGTTGAAAGTTCCGGTGCTGAGCTTCGGCACAGCGACGTTCGGCGGCGTGGGCGACTTCTTCAAGGCGTGGGGCTCGACCGACGTGTTGGAAGCCAAACGGCTCGTCGATATCTGCCTCGAGAGCGGCGTCAACTTCTTCGACACCGCAAACGTGTACTCGAGTGGCCGCTCCGAGGAAGTTCTGGGGGCAGCCATCGCCGGACGCCGCAGCGAGGTCCTGGTCTCCACGAAGGCCACTTTCCCGATGGGCTCCGGACCGAACGATCTGGGTTCGTCGCGCCATGCCCTGGTGCGCGCCTGCGAGGCGAGTCTGCGGCGGCTCGGCACGGATTACATCGATGTCTACTACATGCATGGGTTCGATGCGCTCACACCCGTTGAAGAGACGCTGAGCGCGCTCGACGATCTCACGCGCAGCGGCAAGATCCGCTACATCGGGTGCTCGAACTTCTCTGGTTGGCACCTCATGAAGTCGCTGTCCGTGTCCGAGCGTTACGGCTGGTCGCGTTACGTGGCGCACCAGGTGTACTACTCCCTCGCATCGCGCGAGTTCGAATGGGAGCTCATGCCGCTCGCGCTGGATCAGAAGGTCGGCACCGTCGTCTGGAGCGCGTTGGCAGGTGGCGCGCTCAGCGGGAAGATGCGGCGAGGCCAGCCGCTCCCGTCCGGCAGCCGCCTGGCGCAGGCGGATTTTCTCGCCGGAGCGCGCTCAGACAAGCTGTATGACACGATTGACGTTCTCGACGAGATTGCGGCGCAGACCGGCAAGACCGTGTCTCAGATCGCGCTGCGGTGGGTTTTGCAGCGGCCGAGCGTCGTCAGTATCGTGGTCGGCGCGCGGAACGAGGAGCAGTTGAAGCAGAATCTGGGTGCGGTGGGCTGGGCGCTCGACGCCGGGCAGATGGCGAAGCTCGATGCGGCCAGCGAGGTGCGGCCGAGCTATCCGTATTGGCATCAGAGGACCTTCGCCGCGCTCAATCCGCCGCCAGTGCCCTTCCCTTCGAAACAAGGTTGAAGCGCGTCAGGACTGCCCGAGCCAGCCCCAATCCTCTAGGATAGGCTGGGGCGAGAGTCGTGAAGGACGCCTGCTCGCAAAAGGGGAGGCCGATGTTCACTCGCAGAGTCAGACGCTACGCCATAGCGCTCGCCATCGTCGTCCTGCTGGTTGCGGCGTATGCGGCGGCCGGATTCCTTGCCGTGCCGCATTTCCTGCGCTCGGGCCTGAACAGTTTCGTGAGCACGCACTACGGGCGCACGCTGTCCATTGGCGACATCCACTTCAATCCGTTTACGTTTACGCTCGACGTCGCCGACTTCTCGCTTCCGGACACCGACGGGCAGGCGATGATCGCCTTCGGGCGGCTGCACGTCGACCTCGAGATCGCGAGCCTCTGGAGATTGGGTCCGAGCTTCCGTGCGATCGTCCTCGAGCGGCCGTCGTTTCGCACGGTGGTGCGCAAGGACGGAACTTTGAATGTCGCGGACCTCGGGAAAGGGTTTGCGAGCTCGCCGCCGGCCAAACCTGCCAGCAAGGCGCAGGAGCCTATGCGGCTCTTCATCGACCGGCTCGCAGTTGTCGCCGGTAGCGGCACGTTCGAAGACCGGAGCCGCCCGACCCCGTTCCGCGCGGAGTTCAAGCCGATCGCTTTCGAGCTGCGCCATTTCAGCACGCGTGCCAGGACCGGCAACGAGTACTCGCTCACCGCCGCATCGCCCGAGGGAGAGCGGCTCGATTGGAATGGCAGCATCCTTCTCGAGCCCTTGGCGTCGCACGGCGCGTTCGCGATCACGAACCTCCAGGCGAGCACGATCTGGAACTATCTGCAGCAGCCGTTGCCGCTTGAGGTCCCTGCGGGGATTATCGGCCTGAAGGGCGACTATGACCTTGATCTGGCCGGCGCCACGGCAGGCCTCAAGGTCAATGTGCACGCTGCGGCCGTTACGGATCTGAAGTTGCGGCCGCTGCACGGTGCGGCGGATTACATCGCGCTCACCCGGCTCGACATTCAGGAAACGCGGCTCGACCTCGCTGCGCACTCGGTGGAAGTCGGCAAGGTGGCCCTCACCGGCGGCGAGGTGAATTCCTGGTTGAGTCCGCAAGGGCGTCTGAATCTGCTCGAGCTTACGACGCCAACAGGCGCGCCGGCGGTGATTGCGGCGGGCGAGCAGACGCAGGCAAGCACGACGACAACACCGGCGGCAGCGGGTACCACCGCAGGCGCGTCTGCGCCCCCGACTGCAGCTCAGGAGCCCGACTCGACTCCGGCTAAGATCACGACCTCCGGACCGGTGCCCGTCTGGACTGTCTCGGTGCCCGAGATCAGCGTCGAGGGCCTGAAAGTCTCCACGGAGGATCGCGAGGTCACGCCTGCCGTCGCGCTCGTTTTCGATCCGCTCAGCGTCCACGTCACCGGCTTCAATACGACGCCGGCGGCCCGCCTCGACATTACGGCGAAAACCTCCATCAACAGCACCGGCACCCTCGAAGCTACCGCTCAATTCTCGCCGCACTCGGGAGAGGCTGCCGCCCATATCGAGCTGGCGCAGCTGGATCTCACCACTTTTCAGCCTTTCATCGCACAGCGTACGGCGATGACCCTGCAGAGCGGCCGCCTGGGTACCAAGCTCGACATCCAACACCCCGCGGACGGCAGCGTCGCGCTGCAGGGCGATGCTCAGGTCACCGGTCTGCGGACGGTGGACAACGAGCTGCAGCAGTCCTTCATAAAGTGGAAGGATCTGCGCGCGACGGGAATTCAGTACGGCTCGCAGCCCGCGAGTTTGCGCATCGACAGCATCGTTGCGCGTGAGCCTTATGCGCGCGTCATCATTGCAAAAAACCAAACGGTGAACGTTGCCGAAGTGCTCGCCGGTCCGCATAAGGGCACGTCGGGGCAACAGGACGCCACGGGTGCCGAAAAGGGCCCGGGGTTGACGCTCGGCGATGCGAATGGTGTCGACGCCAAGATCGCCGATGCGATCGTGGCTCGTACCAATGGCGGTGACGCGAAGGGTGCCGACGCCAAGGAACTCAGTGCGAATGGCGCTGACGCGGAAAGTGCCGAGGCCAAAGAAGCCGAGGCGAAAGGCGTACAGGGGAAGCCCGCCAGTGCCAACGCCACTGAAGCCAAGAGCGCGCGACACTCGCGTAAGTCGAAGACAGCCTCTGCAGCGAGCGCCGGCTCCAGGTCCGCCCAACCGGACGCGTCCGTCATGCCGATCTCGATCGGCCGCGTCCAGATTCTCGATGGCTCGGCTAACTATGCCGACTTCTGGATTCAGCCGAATTTCGCAGTCGGTATCCAGACACTCAACGGCAGCATCAACGGGCTGTCCTCCGACCCGCGCTCGCGCGCGAAGGTGCAGCTCGACGGCAAGGTGGATCGCTACGCCCCCGTGCACATCGCCGGTGAGGTGAACCTACTGACCGCGTCCGTCTATTCGGATATCAAGATGAGCTTCAAGGGCCTCGAGCTCACGACGATGACTCCGTATTCCGGGCACTTCGCCGGCTACAAGATCGACAAGGGCAAGCTGTCTGTCGATCTCTCCTACAAGGTCGAGCAGCGCAAGCTCGTTGCCGAGCAGCGTTTCGTGATCGACCAATTGCAGCTTGGCGACCGCGTGGACAGTCCCGATGCGGTCAAATTGCCGTTGCGGTTGGCAGTGGCGCTGCTCAAGGACCGTAACGGCGTCATCGACCTGCCGCTGCCGATCAGCGGCAGCCTCGACGATCCGCAATTCAAGCTCGGGTCCATCCTCTGGAAGGCGGTCGTCAACCTGCTGGTCAAAGTGGCGACAGCGCCCTTCGCGTTGTTGGGGCACCTGTTCGGGGGCGGCGAGGAGATGAACTTCATCGATTTCCCGGCGGGCAGTGCGCAGGTCGACGATGCCGCGAGGCAGAAGCTCACGGGCCTGACGAAAGCGCTGCAAGAACGCCCGCAGCTGCAGCTCGATCTCCCGATCGTGTTTTCACAGCAGCTCGATCGTCCGGTGCTCGCGGCGCGGGTGCTGCGGCAGAAACTGCTGGCGCGGGAGCGCAGCGAGCACCCGCCGAAGAAGCAGGATGATGAGGCGGCGAGGGATGCGGCTCTGAGCAACCCTCTCGAGCATTACCGCCTGCTGCTCGCGGAGTATCAAGCGGAGCTCGGCAAGAACGCTCCGCTACCACCGTTGGCGCTGGCTATCCAGACCGCAAAAAGCAAGAAGGATGCGCCTCCCGTGGAGCCCGCGATCCCGGAGCTCGAGGCGGCGCTGATAGCTCACATCGAAGTGCCGGACGTGGCGCTCCAGGAGCTCGGCAAAAAGCGCACGGAAGCGATTCGGGACGCGCTGCTGGCGGACGGCGGCATCGACGGCTCGCGCGTGTTCGTCATCAACGGGCCGCCAAGGACCGAATCCGGCGACAAGGTCCGGGTGGAGATGAGCCTCAAGTAGCGCCGGCGGACGATGTCATACTGCACGATTGGGCCGGTCGCAAGCCGCCGGGAACGGCGCCTGCTGAGCGGTGAAGACAGGGCCCGCGCTTTGGAAAACCCAAAACCTATCCATGCCAATCCAAGAAGACGATTCCGAGAACCCGACTTCCCCGCTGACCGATCGCCGCCAGTTCCTGCAAGGGACCGCCGCGGCTTTGTCCGCGGCGACCCCTTTGTCCTGGCTGGCCGCCAGTGAAGCCGCTGACGCCCGCGCGGCGGCCCCAGCCACCGCGCGCCAGCCGTTCGACTACGCACGGCTGAAGGGGATGGCCCGTTCGCTCGCCGGGACGGCCTATCAACCGCCGTCCGAGCACCTCCCGGAGCCGATCGCGCGGCTCGATTGGGATCATTGGCAGGCCATCCGTTTCCGCGATGAGCGCTCGCTTTGGGCTGGTGAGGGCCTGCGGTTCCAGGTGCGCTTCTTCCACCTCGGCTTCAAGATCCGCAAGCCGGTCAGGATGTATGCCGTCGACAACGGCTCGGCGCAGGAAATCCTCTACGACCCGGGCATGTTCGACTACAGCAACAGCGGCCTGCGCAGCAACGAGATTCCGAGCACGAACAAGCTGGGCTTCGCGGGCTTCCGCCTCTTGTTCCATACCGATTGGGTGCGCGATTTCGCGGCCTTTCAGGGAGCTTCCTATTTCCGCGCGGTCGACATCGACCGCCAATACGGCATGTCCCAGCGCGGGCTCGCCATCGATTGCGGCGCAGCCACGCCGGAGGAATTCCCAGACTTCGTCGCCTACTATCTGGAGCGGCCGGCGAAGGACTCGAGCCTCCTCACGATCTACGGTCTCCTCGATTCTGCGAGCGTGGCCGGCGCGTACCGGTTCGTGATCGATGCGAAAGAGCCGCTCACCATGGATATCGACGCGGCCCTGTATCCGCGCAAGCAGATCGAGCGCCTCGGTATCGCCCCGGGCACCAGCATGTTTCTGGTCGGGAAAAATGACCGGCGCGTCGACAACGACTGGCGTCCGGAGATCCACGACTCCGACGGTCTGCAGATCAGTAACGGCGCCGGCGAGTGGATCTGGCGTCCCCTGATGAACCCCGCCGGCCTGCGCGTCAATTCCTACACCGATGAGCATCCCCGCGGCTTCGGCCTGATGCAGCGGGAGCGGCGCTTCGAGCAATACCAGGACGACGGTGTGTTCTATGAGAAACGGCCGGATGTCTGGGTTGAGCCGAAGGGCACGTGGGCGAAGGGCGCTGTGATGTTGGTCGAGATTCCCACGGAGGACGAGACCTCGGATAACATCGTCGCGTTCTGGAGTCCAGCCGACAAGCCGCAGCGCGGGCAGGAGTTGCTGTACGCCTACCGGCTCTACTGGTGCCGCGAAAATCCCGTAACGGTCGATCTCGCCAGAGTGTTCGCAACACGGACCGGTATCGGTGGCGTCATCGGGCGTAAGCGGGCCTACTTCTCGTGGCGTTTCGTCGTGGATTTCGCGGGCGGGGAGCTTCTGGGCCTCGGAGAGAACGCGCGCCTCGTCCCGGTCATTTCCGCATCCCGGGGGCGAGTCGAAATCACCTCGGTGCGTCCGCTGCACGCGATCAAGGGCTACCGCGCGATGTTCGATCTTGCGCTGACCGACGACAGTGTCGAGCCGGTCAACCTGCGGTTGTTCCTGTCGACCGATGGACAGCCCCTGTCCGAAACCTGGCTCTATCAGTACACGCCGCCGCCGGTCGCCCTGCGCAGATTGTGATGGCCGCCGCGTAGCGACTCAGGTGCGGGGTGTCAGACACCCCAGCCTGGCAGCACATACGCATACACGGTCACGATCAGGCCGATGATGCAGACGAGCAGGATGCTGTGCTTGAGGGTGAACCGGAACAGCTTCCCCTCTTCGGACGCGGCCATCCCTGTGGCCGCGGCGGCCACGGAAATACTCTGGAGGCTGATCATCTTGCCCATCACGCCGCCGGCCGAGTTAGCGGACGCCATGAGCGCGGGCGATAGTCCGAGCTTGTTGGCGGTGACGACCTGCAAATTCCCGAACAGGGCATTGGCGGATGTGTCGCTGCCCGTGAGGAACACTCCCAGCCAGCCCAGCGGGGCGCTGAAGAAGGGAAAGAGCATGCCCGTCGCCGCAAACGCCAGTCCCAGCGTCGCCGTGCAACCCGAATAGTTCATCAGGTAGGCAAGCGCGAGTACGCAAGCCATTGTCAGGATCGACAGCGACAAGTCCCGCGCGGTACGCCCGATAACGCCCAGGAAGCGCCCCAGCGGAATGCGCAGCAGCAGTGCCGTCCCGATGCAGGCGAACAGCGCCGACGTGCCGGAGGCCGACAGCAGATTCAGGGTGAACTTCGCGGAGTAGGGCGCTGCATTGGGAATGACGGGCGGCAGCCGTCGGATTGCGCCGTCGAGACCGGGCCAGGCGAGCACCAGAGTCGCCTTGTCGAGGAGGGCTTTGACCGGCGCTGCGCCCCACAGCAGCACGAAGATCACAAGGAGGATGTACGGCGACCACGCGCGTAGCAGTACCCCCGTAGTTGCTGCCACTTCCTCGAGCACCGGACCGACGTCATCGCTCGGTTTCCAGACGCGCAACAGCGCCCACAGGCAGAAGATCGCCGCGATCGATGCCAGGATGTCAGTCAGGTAAGGACCGATGTAGTTAGAAACCAGCAGTTGCGTGGCGGCGAACGACAGACCGCACACCGCCGCTGCCGGCCAGACGGCGCGCAGACCCTTCGTGCCTCCCATGACGAGGATCAGGTACGCAGGAATGAACAGTGACATCGGCGCACAAATGCGCCCAACACCGGCACTGAGGACGTTCAACGGAAGACTCGTCACGCCCGCGAGGGTAACGAGCGGGGTACCGATAGCACCGAAGGCCACCGGTGCGGTGTTGGCCAGCAGGCAGATCCCGGCAGCGTAGAACGGCGTGAACCCAAGGCCGGTGAGCATGGCGGCGGCGACCGCGACCGGAGTGCCGAATCCCGCGGCTCCTTCGATAAAGGCGCCGAACGCGAATGCGACGAACAGCGCTTGCAGCCGGCGGTCACGCGTGAGGTGACCCACCGAGTCCTTGATGATCTCGAACTGCCCGGTGTCGACGGTCAAACGATAGAGCACGACGGCCCAGAAGACGATCCAGGCGATCGGAAATAGCCCGAACGCCGCACCGTATATCGTAGCGCTCGCGACCAGCCGGAGCGGCATTGCGTACACCGTGGCCGCGATGATCGCGACGGTCAGAAGCCCGCACAGTCCGGCCTTCCAGGCGGCCATCCGCAGCACGCCCAGGGCGAGCAGCATGACGAGAATCGGTAGTGCCGCGCAGGCCGCGGAGGCCGCCAAGCTGCCGGCGACCGGCGTGTAGACCTGATCCCACATTTCGGCAAACCCCCTCGTGGCGGCTCGCCGACGCGCGGCGCCGCTCGTTCGTCAAGGTCGACTCGGGGCTGCCCGGCGTCGACTGGTTGTCATGCGCTTAAATGGGGCGAGTGGAGTCTCGCCCCGGCTACAGCATAGCGCAGCAGTTCGGGCGATTCATACGGGATGCTTGTACGCGGAACAGGCCAATGGTAGGGTTGGAGTATGGTCTGTCGCGCGAACACCAACTCCCTCCTGCGTAACAGCGCGCTCTCGCCGCTGTTGCTTGCGCTCGCGCTTCTGCGCCGCCAGGCGCAATAAACCCACGCGCCAACGGTCGGCGCCAACAAGACCGGACTTCCTACTACATCGAACCGAGTCTTTTCGCGGTGCGAACCCCTTTCGGTCGCATTGCCTTACCGAGTGACCCACCATGTTACGCACGCCTTCAGGCAAATACCGGCCGTTTGCTCCCATCGGGATTTCCGACCGCACCTGGCCCAGCCGCACGCTCACGGCGCCGCCGTCCTGGTGCAGTGTCGACCTCCGCGACGGTAACCAGGCGCTCATCGAGCCGATGGACTCGGCGCGCAAGCTGCGGATGTTCGAGCAACTGGTCCGCATCGGCTTCAAGGAGATCGAGATCGGCTTTCCGGCGGCCTCGCAAACTGAATTCAATTTCATGCGCGAGTTGATCGACGCCGGCCGGATTCCTGATGATGTGACCGTGCAGGTCCTGACGCAGGCGCGGCCCGAGCTCATCACACGCACCTTCGAAAGCCTGCGCGGTGTGCGTCGGGCCATCGTGCATCTCTACAACTCGACGTCGACGACTCAACGGCGCGTGGTCTTCAAGCTGGATCGGGCGGGTATCGTCGCTATCGCCGTCAAAGGCGCCGAGCTCATCAAACAGATCGCCGACCTCCAATCGGAGACGCAGTGGGTATTCCAGTACAGCCCCGAGAGCTTCACGGGCACCGAGCTGGATTTCGCGGTGGAAATATGCGACGCCGTTACCGCCGTCTGGAGCCCGACGCCCACACGCAAGGCGATCCTGAATCTTCCCGCAACTGTCGAGATGGCGACTCCCAACGTCTATGCCGACCAGATCGAATGGTTTTGCCGCCACGTCGCGCGCCGGGACAGTGTCATAATCAGTGTCCACCCCCACAACGATCGCGGTACCGGCGTGGCCGCGGCCGAGTTGGCCATGATGGCGGGCGCCGAACGCGTCGAGGGCACGCTGTTCGGCAACGGTGAGCGCACCGGCAATGTCGACATCGTGACGCTCGCTTTGAACCTGTACACCCAGGGCGTGGCGCCGGGGCTGGATTTTTCCAACATCAACGCGATCGCGCATTGCGCGGAAGCCTGCACGCACCTGCCGATCCATCCCCGCCACCCTTATGTGGGCGATCTCGTGTTTACGGCATTTTCGGGCTCGCATCAGGATGCGATCAAGAAGGGACTTGCGGCCAGGGATGCGGCCGGCATCTGGGACGTCCCGTACCTGCCGATCGACCCTTCCGACCTCGGCCGTTCGTACGAGTCCATCATCCGGGTAAACAGCCAGTCCGGCAAAGGCGGTGTCGCCTACCTGCTCGAGCGCGACTACCAACTCGTGTTGCCCCGACGGCTGCAGATCGAGTTCAGCCGGGTGGTACAGTCGGCAGCCGACACCTCGGGCAAGGAGCTCACCTCGCGGGAGCTCTGGGACCTGTTCGAGGCCGAATACCTCGCGGCAACCGGGCCCATGGTCTATCGCTCCCATCAATTGACGACCTCGGGCGATGGGGCCGATCGCGAGAGGATGACGCTACAGATCCAGGATGACGGCTCTCCAGTGATCCTACACGGGAGTGGCACCGGGCCCATCGACGCGGCGGTCCGGGCTCTCAATCTGCCGATTGACGTTGTTGGCTACGGCGAGCATTCGTGTGGAACGGGCAGTGACGCGGTGGCTGTTGCTTACGTCGAGGTCTCGACGACCGCGGGCGTCGTGCTTTATGGCGTTGGTCGTCACTCGAACATCATTACGGCGTCGCTTCTCGCGTTGGTCTCGGGTGTCAACCGCGCGTTCCGCTCGGGTGCGCTGGCTCGCGACCGGGCGGTGACCACCGGCACATGACGAGCAATGTCGTGAGGGGCACGGCCTGGATGCTTGAAGGTTAGCGCGTGCGCCTCGTCAGGGCGTCTGCCGCTCGAGTAACGGAAGCTGGGCGACAACCGGTTTGGGTTGTCGCCTTGCGTCGTACAGGCCCCAATGCGCTTCCTCGAGCTTCGGGGGTTGTCCCGGGACGGCGCTCACGTCGTGGAGACGCCAGGGTGCGTCAAATGCTGCGAAATACGCGAAAGCACGCTCGTTGGATGCGGACAGCCGGCGACGCAATTCTGCGTAGAAAGAGGCCTGCCTCTTTTCCGTGAAGCCGCTGCTCTCCGGTAGCGTCGGGACGCCAGTTTCCTTCACCAGGATCGGACCACAGTAGCTCTGCGCCAACTTAGATACGACGTTCGCCACGAACTGCGCGGCGTCGCCGTCCGGTGCGGTCCGGAACCACGGCTCAAAGATCGGGTGCACATTCACGAGCAGAAAATCAGCGCGCTCGAGCAGGGGCGCCGCGGCAGTCTCGTAGAACATGTGGAACGGCTCAGTCGTGGCAAGTGGCAGGGTGGGTAGTTGCGCGTGAACGGCCTCGAGCAGCTTGGCCAGATCCGCAAAGGTGCGACGGTGAGAGAACACCATTTCGTTGCCGAGCGACAACCCCGTTACCAACTTCGGATTGTCCTTCGCCGCGGCAATAGCGGCATTCAGCTCCGTCGCATCGAAGGGATTCCAGATACCGATGATGACTGCCCGGAATCCGAGGGATGCGGCGATCGCCGGAATCGCTTCAGCGCCGTTAATCGACCCGTACGTGATCAACGAGTCGAATCGCGGGCGCAACACCTGCAGATCCGTACGAATACTCGCCGGATCAGCGTGCGTCAACCGCCCATTCACCACCTGCAGTGAGGTGGGCTGGTACGTGACGAACCTTCCTTGTGCCATGGACGCCTGGAGACGCGTCATTGCAGGCGCTGCCGCGGAGTCCTTACCACAGACGGTCCCAGCAGCCCGCGCCATCGCTGCGGCCGCCCTGGCGCTGTCTGCGCTTCCACCCAGCGCCAGTGCGGCGAATGCTAGCGCGCTGAAGACCGCTCCTACTGAGCCGCGCTTTGGGAAGCTCAGCCCAGCGCCGGATCCAATTCGCACTCGACTCTCTCCTCAAACGGCTCTTGCAGGTAAGAGCGCGGACGAGTGCAATTCTGGCACAGTCGTCAGCGGGTTTCCCTGTGAATCCCAACACCGAGGATCACGAGTCCCACGCCCGCAAGCTCGGCGAGCGTCGGTATCTGCCGCAACACGAGCACGCCGATGACGGTCGCGGTGGCCGGCAATAACGCTAACAGGAGAGCGAAGGTTGCCCGAGACAGCCGCGCCATCGCGAGTTGGTCGCAGACGTAGGGAATGACGGACGATGAGATTCCGACTCCTACGGCGGCGGCGAGCAATGTGGGGCTGCCGAAAGCAGGTACCGCGTCCCATATCCCGATCGGCAGCGCCGCCAGCATCGCAACGAGCATCGCCACGCCCAGTCGATCGATTCCCGCGGGGCCGCCGGCCCGCGCGATTTTGTGGCCGAGGACGATATACACGACGAAGAGCCCGCAATTCACGAACGCGAACGTAAATCCCAGCGGCGCGCCGACAAGCCGCAAATCCGTCAGGCCGGCCTGTGTCAGACAGTAGACACCGGCTGCGCCGCAGGCCAGTGCCAGAAAATTGCGGACCGTGCGCATTCCGGCGGCGGCAAGGCCGATAGGGCCGAGGAACTCGATCGCGCCCACGGTGCTGAGCGGCAGACGATCTATTGCGAGGTAGAAGCTCGCGTTCATTGCCGCGAGCACGACGCCAAGCCAGATCACTGTCTGGCGTGCCGGGATATCCATGACGGTCCACTGACGCCATGGCTTGCGCCATAGAGCGAACACTACTGCCGCGCTCGTGATTCGCAGCCACGCCACTCCCAACGGAGCCACGTGTGCGAACAGCAGCACCGCGAAGGCCGGTCCGAGATAGTGAAAGACCGCGCTTCCCATGAAGAACAAGTGCGGCGGGACCCGGGATGTGAGACTGCGCTCAGCGGGTCGATCCCCGCCGGTGAAGTACTGCCGGGCGAGAGCGGGCGCGGCTGCTTTGGTTTCCATGCCCGACAAGATGCCAGTCCAAAGGCGGGTATTGAATGCCGGATCGAAGGTTCTATAATCGAGTGGCCTTCAATTCAGAATGAGATATAGGCTTTGTCCCTTCGCTCCTCGGAACTGCTTCTGGATGCGCGCAACGTGCAGTTGTTGCGCCTGTTGGCCGGCGACCCGCGCATGACGATCTCGGAGCTCGCCCGGCGCGTGGAAATGTCCGCACCGGCAACGCGCGAGCGGATCCGGCGGCTCGAGGAAGCGGAGCTCATCAAGGGATACCGTCTCGAGGTCGACCCCCGGGCACTCGGCTTTCCGATCGCGGCGTTCGTGCGCGTCCGGCCGATGCCGGGCAAGCTGGCGAAGATCGTCGAGCTCGCGCAGCGCATGCCGCAGGTGACGGAATGTCATCGCGTGACCGGCGAGGACTGCTTCATCCTCAAGATTCATTTCGAGTCCCTCGAGGGGCTCGATACCATACTCGACCAGTTTCTGGCGTTCGGTCAGACGACGACCTCGCTCGTGCAGTCCACGCCCGTGCCGCCACGCGGCCTGCCGTTACCCGGCGAGCGCAGGCGCTAGTAAGGGTGCGACGCGTGCGTCGCACGGAGTGACCCCGCGAGGGGCACCCCTGGATCGACGGTGAGCAGGCAATGCCTGCGTAACGGGAGACGATCATGATGAGCCAACACGACAAGGCCGCCCAGTTTCGCACTCTGCATGCGGCGCCCGGCGTCTTCGTCATTGCCAACGTATGGGATGGCGGCTCGGCTCGCATCCTGACGGGGTTGGGGTTCCGGGCCCTGGCGACTTCAAGTGGCGCCTGCGCGGCGACTCTGGGGCGCGTCGACGGGAAAGTAACACGCGATGAGGCGCTCGCTCACGCCCGGGTCATCGTCGCGGCGACGGATTGTCCGGTCTCCGCCGATCTCGAGAAGGGGTTCGGCGATTCGCCCGCGGCCGTGGCGCAGACGATCCGGCTTGCAGCCGAAACAGGGTTGGTGGGCGGCTCGATCGAAGACGCCAGCGGGGACCAGGACAAACCGCTTTATGACATGGATCATGCGGTGGAGCGGGTTGCGGCGGCAGTCGCGGCCGCACGGACATTACCGTTCCCCTTCACCGTCACCGCGCGGTGCGAAAACTATCTGCGCGGGAATCCAGATCTGGAGGACACGATCCGCCGTCTGCAGGCGTTCGAAAAAGCGGGTGCCGATGTCCTGTTCGCGCCTGCCCTGCCGGACCTGGCCGCGGTCCGTGCGGTATGCGCGGCGCTCTCGAAGCCCGTCAACTTCATGGTCGCCATCAAAGGGAAGTCGTTCACGGTCGCCGAGCTGGCGGCGGCCGGTGTCAGGCGGATCAGCCTTGCGACCTCGCTCTATCGTACCGCCATGACCGGCCTCGTAGCGGCTGCCCACGAGGTGAAGGACGCCGGTACCTTCGGCTTCCTCGACAACGCGCTCAGTACACCGGACCTCAACAAATTCCTGCAGGCCTAGCCGCGCAGGGCGCGTGCCCCTAGAGCGCCGGCGGGATGTCCCCCGCCTGCGCCGTGCGTACCCACTCGAGAAATCGCGCAGCTGTCGGATCGCCTTCCGGCGGCGCCCAGGAAGCAAACTCAGCGGCCGTTGTCGGATCGTACGGGCCTTCCTTCACTTCGAGAAACGCCGCGCCGTCGGTGTCGGCGACGAGCGTATGCCACGTATCACGCGGTGTTTCGTACGCCATGTCGGGCGTGTCATGTCCGACCGGGTAGCGGCCTGTTACTTTGCCGGCGGCGTCGAAAATCACGACGTCGAACCGGCCCCGCAGCACCATCGCGAGCTCCGATTTCGTGACATGCCGGTGCGGCCGGAAGTACGAAGTCCGGTTCGCCGCGACGAAGAACCGCTGCACGAGATCGGAAGCCGACTCGTGGATATTGTGATGCGCCCGTGCGCGCGGACTTTCCGTTGCCCGCCTGGTCAGCTCATCGAGCAAAGTGCGTGGAAATAACTTCATTGCGGCTCCTGGCTGGCAAAGGCTCCCTCTGCTGGGTGGACGGCATAACCTGATATTGTGACGGAACATGTTCCCGTCTGCTTGGCTCCCGACCCCGGTGGAACGAGCCGCGTGTCAACGGGTCTAGCCCTTGATGCGTTGGAGTAAACAACCTGGTAAAGAGATCCTCGAGGGTGCTCTCATGTGGAAATCGACTTGTCGCAGGGTTGCCGTACCGGCGCTCGCGGCTGCCGTAGCGGCCGTATCCTGGTGTGCGCCGGTCTGGGCGGTTGCGACCGAAAATGACCCGTCCGCGAATGACCAGCCCGCGGTATGGACTCCCAAGGAGCTGCAGTTCACTTACCAGGGCTTTACGACGCACTACACGTGTGACGGCTTGCGGGACAAGGTGAAGAGCATGCTGCTGCTGTTGGGCGCGCGTAAAGACGATCTCAAGGTTTACGAAACGCCCTGCGCGGGGGGTCCGAACAGACCCGACCCGTTCCCCGGCGTCAGGATCAAGATGAACGTCCTCCAGCCCGCTACGGACGCGAAGAGCGCGGACGCACAGACCGTCCCCGCCCGCTGGGAAAAGGTCGATCTTCTGAAGGGGGAGGCCGGCCTCAATGCGGCGGGTGAGTGCGAGCTGCTGGAGCAGGTCAAACAGAAAGTCCTGCCCCTGTTTGCCACCCGCAATATCGACCTGCAGGCGACCTGCGTGCCGCATCAACTGCAGGCGAGCGGTACGCGTTTGCGCGTGGAAGTGCTCATCACCGATCAAAAGAAGAACGCGGCCGATAAGCAGGCCTCGGCGGCGGAGGCCCGCTAAGTCGAAAGCGGAGCGGTTCCGGTCGCCAACAGCGCGCCGGCCCTCAGGACTTGCGCGCTTCGCGCTTGTCCACATTGGGCAGGAACGCGGCCAACAGGCCGATCAGCGGCAGGAATGCGCACATCTCATAGACGAGATCGATACCCACCGCGTCGGCGAGCTTGCCGAGGACGGCCGCGCCGATTCCACCCATCCCGAAGGCGAACCCGAAGAAGAGTCCGGCGACGGTGCCGGTCCGGCCGGGCATGAGCTCCTGCGCGTACACCACGATGGCCGGGAAGGCCGAGGCCAGGATCATGCCGATGGGCACCGTCAATACCCCGGTCCAGAAGAGGTTCGCGTGGGGCAGCAGCAGCGTGAACGGCAGTACGCCGAGTATCGAACCCCAGATGACGTACTTGCGTCCAAAGCGGTCGCCGAGCGGGCCGCCGACAATGGTGCCGAGCGCGACGGCGGCGAGAAACAGGAAGAGGTGCAGCTGCGCGCTTTGCACCGAGACCTGAAAGCGATTGATGAGATAGAAGGTGTAGTAGCTACTGAGGCTGGCTAGATAGAAGTACTTCGAGAAGATGAGCGCCAGAAGCACCGCGATGGCCACGGTAACTTCCTTACGGCGCGGAGCGACTTCCACCTTCCCGTCGACGATGCGCGGCTTCAGGCGTGCGACGCCATGCGCCTTGTACCAATGTCCGACGTTGAACAGCACGAACATACCCAGCATCGCGGCACCCGAAAACCACGCGACACTGGACTGCCCTCGTGGCAGAACGATAAAGGCAGCCAGCAGCGGTCCCACGGCCGAGCCGACGTTGCCTCCCACCTGAAACACGGACTGCGCCAGGCCGTGCTTACCGCCAGAGGCCATGCGTGCGACCCGCGAGGATTCGGGGTGGAATACCGAGGAGCCGGTGCCGATCAGTGCGGCAGCCAGCAACAGCAGCCCGTAATTTCCCGCGAACGCGAGCAGGACGAGACCGACCAGCGTGAAGCCCATCCCCACGGCGAGCGAATAGGGGCGAGGCGAGCGGTCGGTGAAGACTCCTACGATCGGTTGCAGAAGCGAGGCGGTGAGCTGAAACGTAAAAGTCAGCAACCCGATCTGCCCGAAACTCAGGGCATACGTCCCTTTGAGCATCGGGTAGAGCGCCGGCAGCAACGACTGCATCATGTCATTGAGCAGGTGGCAGAAGCTGATCGCGGCCAGGATGGAAAATGTGGTCCGGCCGGCGTTCTCGGCTCGGCTCAAGGTCGCGGTGGCTTCGCTCAAAAAGGACTCCTCCCATGGTGGCCCACGGGAACTCGAAGGGAGAGGCCGTCAATGTGCCTGATTTCGGGCAAAAAACCTATCTCTCGAACGGGAGGCGGGTCGCAAAAAGGCGCGGCCGGCGAGGCGAGGCCGGCGAGGCGCGGCCGGCGAGGCGCCACCAGCGAGGCGCGGCGCACTGGAAAGTGCGCCGCGCTGTTCCGGTGCGGGCCTAGAACCTCTGCCCGAACCGCAGCCCGATCGTCCTCGGCTGGGTAATGGTGGCATACGGATTCGCGCCGCAGACCGGCGTCGACCCCGAATACACCGTGCACTGGGCGTACCGGTACAGCTGTGCGTTCCTGTCGAACAGGTTGTTCACGAACAGCTCGAGCGTGTAGTTGCCCTTGGCCACTCCGGCGGTGGCGTCGAAAATGGCGTACGCGGGCTGATTACCGATCAGGGCGGCCCAGGCAGGCGCGAGCTGTGACGTGCTCATGCTCTGGTAGACGAAGGCGCCCTGCACGTGCGCGTCCATGTTGCCGCCGATCCCGAAGGTGTAGCGGGCGGTCACGTTACCCTTGAACTTCGGCGTTACGGGCAACTGAGTTCCCTTGGGCGCCGCATTCAGTACGGGACAGGTGACCCCCGCTCCCGACAACGGCAGCGGCACGCCATTCTGATCCGTGTTGATGCAGAAATCCTGCCGCAGCTTCGGATCGATCAACGTGGCTCCCGCCGTGAGCGACAGGCCGGCCATCGGCAGCCAGTTGAGGTCGCCTTCTACCCCCTTGATACGTGCCGCACCGGCGTTGCGCACGATCGTGAAGGAGTTCTGGCCGAGGAACGAAAACTGGAAGTCCTGCCAATCCTCCCAGAAGAAGGCCCCGTTGAAGCGCAGATGATTGTCCAGCCAACTCGTCTTCCACCCGATCTCGTAGTTCTTGAGGTAATCGGGAGAGTACGTCGCGAGCGACGGCAACGGCGGCGCTTGCGTGCGGCGATTGATGCCGCCGGGCCGGAACCCGCGCGAGACCGTCGCGTAGATCATGTGCGCGTCGTCGAACTTGTAGGTGAGGTTGAATTTCGGCGTCGAGCCGTCTTTTTTCACGTCGTTGCTGAGATTGACGCACGGTCCGCCGAGAATTCCCGGATGAGTGCAAGCCGATCCGGGGGCGCCCGGTGTCCCGTCCGGCGCGTGGGTGGCGGCATTCTCGCCGGTACTCGAGCCGTAGACGTTGTTCGGGCCGAAACCGAAGAAGCCGTCGATCGAGTTGTCGTAGCGGAAGAACCGGTAGCCGACGGTGCCACTCAGTTTCGGCGTCAGGTCGTAAGTCAACTCGCCGAACACTGCATAGTCGCGGTCGACGCGGACCTGGTCGGTCAACCAGATCGTGTGTGGCCAGCCGCTCACGGACTCGTCGACGCCGAGCTGGTTGACGAGATAGTTCTGCAGAATGTAGTGCTCCTGGCGCTCGTAGAACAAGCCGCCGATGAAGCGCAGGGGATTGTCCTTCGAAGTCGCGACGCGCAGCTCGTGGCTCAACTTCCGGTAGCCGTCCCGGCCGAGGATGTACTGCGACGGATCGAAAGGTGCATTGCTGCTGCCGGGCGGGTCGACGAAATACGTTCCATAGCCGAGGTTCTTGTCGTAGAAGAACGAGTAATCCGTGTAATCCGACGCCGTCCGGTCCTCACGATGCAGATAGCCGCCGGCGTAGGTCACGTCCAGATTCGCAACCTTGCCCTCGACCGTCAGGGCGGCCATCCACCACTGGTCGTCCGTGTACTCGGGGTAGAAATGGGTCACCTTGCGAGCCCCGACGCTCGGCTCTTCCGCGAAGATCCCGTCGGCGTTGGTCTGCTGCGCCATCAGCGCCGGCGTGATCGTCCAATTGTCGTTCAGGTCGACCTTGAGTGCTGCCCGTCCGCCATAGATGTCCACGGGGTTGTAGCGGTTCTTGGCCAGTGCCGGTGTCGAGTTGCAGCCGGGGGGCGGCGGGTTCGTGTTCGCGATACAAACACCCGAGCTCGGATAGGTCAACGTACCCGGCACATTGTCGATGTAACCGCCGTCGTGTTCCGCCCATCCGACCAGCCGCACAGCCGCGTTCGGCCCAAGCGGGAAATTCACGAACCCTTCAGCGATGTAGCCGCCCCTTTCACGGACGGTGTCGCCCTGCAGGTCGTAGCCGGCCTTGAAGGCGCTCGCGTCCGGCTTGTTGGTGATGATGCGCACGGTGCCGGCTTCGGAACTGGCGCCGTAAAGAGTGCCTTGCGGGCCCGCCAGCGCTTCGACCCGCTCGATGTCGTAGACGTGGATGTCAAGAGCGCCCTGAATCGTCGTAATAGGCATTTCATCGAGATACGTGCCGACGCTCGGCAACGGCCCCGAGTGGTTTCCGTTGTCGCCGCTCGCCACACCGCGCATGAACACGCGGGCGAAGCCCGGTGCAGCCGACTGAGCGGCGACGCTAGGCAGGTACTTCACGTAGTCGTTGAAGTTCGTGACGCCCAACTGCTCCAGCTTTTCCGTGTTGATCGCGGTGATGCTGAGGGGGACATCCTGAAGGTTTTCGGTGCGCTTCTCGGCGGTCACGACGACTTCCGCCAATCCGCTGCTGTCGGCCGTTTGCGCATGCACGCGCGGTATCGCTGCCAGGATCGCAGCGGCAATGGGCGCATGCTTCCACAGCCCGCTGCGCGTAACGCCTCGGTTCTGGTCCGCTCGTCTCAGTTTTCTCAATCGGCTGCGCTGCATGAAGCCTTCTCCCGTGATTATTGTGCGATGCTGATCAGATGGTGTTGGAATGGGCTGCGCGAAACTCCGGCAGGTTGGGGTATGCGTCGAGCACCGGGCCGAGCGCTGTCTTCAGAGGCGCGAGCCACGGCTCGTAGTTGCGCCACTGCTCCAGGCCATCGCGGAAGATGGGTGTCCGCACCTGCTCAGAGCTCGCCGTGCGCACGGCGCGCTCGTTCTCGTAGAACCGCAGGCAGGCCGGCTCGAAGTCCAGGCAGCAGTACTCGAGCAGGCGGCGCACTTCGACTTCCGTGTCTTCGATCAGACGCTCGTAGAAAACGCGGTGAACGCGCCCCGGCAGCACCTCGTCGAAGTGCGCCATGAGCTCGACGTAGTCGCGGTAGTACGCGCCGATTTCCGCCAGGTCGTAGGTGAAGCTCTGCCCGCGGGCGAAGTGTTGCTTGAAGCCCGAGAAGCAGCAGCCGAGCGGATGGCGGCGCGCGTCGATGATCTTCGCGTTCGGCAGCATCAAGTGAATGAGCCCGACGTGCGCGAAGTTGTTGGGCATCTTGTCGATGAAAAAGGGGGCACCTCGTTTACGATGAATGCGCGTGCGTGCAAGGTACTGCTCGCCGAATGCCCGCAGCGTTTCCGCGTCAAGCGCCTCCAGAACCTCCGGGTAGCGTGCGGCTTCGCCTCTCTGCTTCGTGCCGCCGAGCGTGCGCGCGATGACCGCGACGTCGGGAAGCTCCATCGTGCCTTCGACCTGCGAGTGGCTCGCAATGATCTGCTCCAGCAGCGTCGAGCCGGCGCGCGGCAGACCGACGATGAAGATCGGGTCCGTTGCTGTAGCGCCAGCCCCGGCGTGTGCGGCGAAAAACCGCGCCGTGAAGAGGGCGCGCGATCTCTCCACATGAGCGTGATTCTGCGCCGGGTCGTAGGCGAGCTCGGCCCGTCGCAACGCATTGGCTTGCAGGTAGTGCCCCGCGGAACCGGCGTAGAGCTTGTCGTCCTCGAGCGCCTTGCCGAGCGCGAAATGGAAGTGATACCGGTCGTCGGCAGCCAGATTGGACCTTGCGAGCTGGGTGCTCATGCGTTGCAGGTCCTCGGCGTCGAACCGAAAAGTCTTCAGGTTGGCCAGGCTCCAGTGTGCCTCCCCCGAGCTCGGCTCAAGCTCGATGGTGCGCCGGTATGCCCGGATTCCCTCCGCTTGCCGTCCGGCGGTCTTCAACGCGTGCCCGTAACTGAGCCAGATGTTTGGTTGGTTTGGATACTCCGTCAGCACCGCGGCGTAAATGTCTATCGCGCCCGAGTACTCGCCGACCCCGGTCAGTATTGCGGCCTTGAGGGTGCGATAGGTCGGATTGCGCGGCTCGAGAGCCAGGAGCTGCTCGATGTGCGGGAGTGCTTCGGCCGATTTCGCCTGCCGGTGTAGTACGACGGCGTAGTTATGGCGCGCACCGTGAAAACCGGGTGCGAGCTCGAGGCAGCGAGCGAGGAGGTTCTCAGCGTCGCGATACCGTTCGAGTCGCGCAGCAACTTCCGCGAACATGCGGATTGCTGCGATATCGGTGGGGTACTCAATGAGGTGTTGCCGCAGCAGGCCTTCGGCTTCCGGAATCCTGTTTTCGCACAGCGCCGCCGCCGCACTCAGCAGACGCGGATCGCGCGTCGAAGCCTTCAGAAACCGCGCGCGGGCGTTCTGTGAGCCCGCGTCATCGCCCATGGCTTCCAAATGATCGGCAAGCGCCCGCCACGCGTTGGCAAGGTCAGGGTCAAGTTCCACGGCTCGCCTCAGGGCAGCGACGGCATCCTCGCCTCGTTCGAGTGTCCCTAGCGTGAGTCCGAGTTCGCAGTGAGCGACGGCCCAGCGGGGCTGGCGCGCCGCAAGGATCGCGAACACGGCACCAGCCGCCGCCGGATCTCCGGCGGCGCGATGCGCAACGCCGAGCAGCAGCATCGCGTCCGGCCGATCGGGCGCTACTTTCAGGATTTCCTGCGCCTGTTGCCCAGCCAGGAGCGGATCGCGGTCGAGCAGGCGAGCGGCGTGAGCGAGTGCCACTTCAATGGTTCCGACTGGTTCCCCTGTTGCGCTCACCACATCATCTCTTCAGCCAAAGCGCTTACGATGCCATCAGAAGCTCCCGCGCCGCACTTGTCAAATTTACGACTGTCGGGCCAGCGTCGTCATGGTACTCCTGCGCGCGATGTTGCGTTTGAACGACGGCGACATGTGCATGGCCATTGTCGTGATGCAGGCGGCTCCCGGTTGCCGTTGTGGCCCATTTACGAAGCGAGGGCGTGTCAATTTGGGGCGCCCGGCTAGGGGCGCCCGGCTAGGGGCGCCCGGCCAGGGGCGCCCGGCCAGAGCCCGCGGCGAGGGAGCCTGGGGAGGGGCGGCCTACGGGGGTACCCGGACCCGGGGCGTCTTCAGGCCATCGGATTGCATTGCAAACGGCTCACTTTTATTCACGCCGCCGCCCCACGGCGTTGGGCTAAGATCCGACTCTCGCGATCCAACGGAAGGGGAAAACTGATGGCTTCGAGCAGAGTCAGGCAGGTCCTGCCGGGTAGTGCTTTCACGTACGCGGTGTCCCTTCGCGTGCGTCATCCGAATCTGGATCCTGCCGTACTGACGGAAACGCTGCGCTTCGCCCCTCTGCACAGCTGGAAGGCGGGCGATCCGCGCCGGTCGGCAACGGGCGCCGTGCTTGGCGGCGAGCACCGTGATTCGTACTGGTCCGCCCCGTTGCCGGGGGACGCGTCCGGCGTCGCCGGTTTCCCGCTGGAGCTGTTCATGGCACAGCAACTCCTGCAGTTGAGTCGCCATCGGGAATTCCTCAGCCGCATCCAGGCCGAGAGCGGACAAGTCTCTCTGCTCGTCGAAGTCTCGCCCGTCGAGAATGCCGTGCTCACTCTGAGTACGGGCATCTCGCGCAAGCTCGCCGATCTCAACATCGAAGTCGAGTTGCAGTTCGTCAGCGAGTGACCTGCGCAGCCGCGCAGGCACTGCGCCCGGTACTGCACCGAACACGGCCGGGCGCCACAGCCAACAACACCGCGATTCAACAGCATGCCCGCCCGCGGGCGGCCCGCAGTCGAGTCGACCCAACTATGCATTTTCGTGACAGCGCGGCACGAAAGTTGTCTGTGTTGGGAGACGTTTTGCATCCGCGCCCGAGATCGAGTTTACTGCGCAGCAATCAAGGGCAAACCCGTTGCAAGACGGGGACGCAAAGCCTCCGATCTCCACGGTTCGCAACGGCGGGCCGGAGATAGCGGGGCTGCCGGCCAACCGCCATCGAGCGGATACTGTGCCGTCAGACGCTGCTGCGGATCTCGACTCGCACTCGAGATCGGGCGCTCGTGCCTAGCTGCCCTTGAAAGTTCGTAAAACACTTTCTCACGGGGCAGGTCAAAATGTTATCCGTCAATATCGCCGCGGCGCTGCGTCCGCGGTCCCTGGTTCTCTGCGCGCTGACATCCGTCTCGCTTTTGTCTTCACCATTCACCGCTGCCGCAACGGCACCCCAGCTCTCGGGTACGCCCATCACGAGCGTCGCCGCTGCACACTATTTTGTGTTTCAACCGGGAGTGAGCAATCCATCGGGCAGTAAGCTCACCTTCGCGGTGGCCAACAAGCCTTCGTGGGCAACGTTCGACTCCGGCACCGGACGGCTCTACGGCACGCCGATACCCCCGGGCAACGTCGGCACTTTCAGGAATATCGTCATCTCAGCCAGCGCCGGGGCCCTGCGCACTGCGCTGCCGGCATTCGCGCTAACGGTGCTGCCGCTCCCCAACAGTCCGCCGAATATCTCGGGCAGCGCGGCCGCCTCGGCGACGCCCGGCCAGACCTATTCGTTTCAGCCGACGGCGCAGGATCCCAATGGTCTGAGAATGTCATTCGTCATCGCGAACAAACCCGCATGGCTCGCTTTCGACAGCGCCACCGGGCGGCTCTACGGCACGCCTGCAGCGAAGGATGCCGGCGCATATTCCGGGATAATGATCACGGTATACGATGGGTATTCGAAGGCAGTGTTGCCGGCGTTCGGGATCTCCGTGCAGGCGACAGCAGGCCAGCCGACGCCCCCGCCGCCTGTTACTCCTCCATCGGGCGGTGGCGCCGTCACCGTCGGGTGGGTCCCGCCGACACTGAATGCTGATGGCAGTGTATTGACCAACCTCGCTGGCTATCGCCTTTACTGGGGGACGACGTTGGCGCAGCTGGATCACTTCGTCACGATCTCAAATCCGGGATTGGTGCGTTATATGCTCAGCGACCTGACACCGGCCACCTGGTACTTCGCGCTGACGGCTTACAACAGCAACGGACAGGAGAGCGATCGCTCGGAGATCGGCAGCATCCTCAAACGATAGCGGCTTCGAGCAGTTCGCGCAGATCCTGCGCAGGCAGGGGTGGGCTGACCAGAAATCCCTGGACGGCGTCGCAGTCATGCGCCTCGAGAAACGATCTCTGGGCCGCTGTCTCGACCCCTTCGGCGGTGACCTTCAGCCGGAACTGGCGGGCGAGGGCGATCGTGGCCTGCACAATGGCCACGTCGTCCTTGTCGTCCGGGATGCCGTGCACAAAGGTCCCATCGATCTTCAGGCGGTCCAGCGCGAAGCGCTTCAGATAAGCCATGCTCGAGTAGCCGGTGCCGAAGTCGTCGATAGTGACTTCGATGCCGAGGTCGTGCAGGGCGCGGATGACAGTGATCGCTTCCCGGGGATCCTCCATGGCAGCCGATTCCGTGATTTCCACGCCGAGCACCCGCGGGTCGCAGTCGGTTTCCGCGAGGATGCGCCGGACGGTGCCCGCGATGTCGGCTCCATTCAACTGCCGCCCCGAAAGATTCACCGAGATACGCAGTCGCGGCTGGCCCGCGTCGCGCCAGGCACGGGCCTGCAGACACGCGGCGCGCAGTGCCCACTCGCCGATGGGAAGAATGAGCCCCGTTTCTTCCGCCACAGGAATAAAGGCTCTCGGCAGCAGCAGGCCCCGCTGCGGATGGAGCCAGCGAATGAGGGCTTCCGCGCCGCTGATCCTGCCGGTCGCCAGATCGATCTGGGGCTGGTAGTGCAGCAGGAACTGGTCGTGATCGACGGCGGTACGCAGATCGTTCTCGAGGTGCATTCGCGCTCGCACTTTCGCGTCCAGGTCGGGGCTGAAGAAGCGGAATGTGTTGCGCCCCTGCTCCTTCGCCAGATATAGCGCCGTGTCGGCGTACTTGATCAGACTCTCGACGTCGACGGCATCGCGGGGGCAGACGCTCAGGCCGACACTTCCCGTGACGCGAAGGGTCTGACCTGCCACGCTGAACGGCGCGGATAACGTTGCGAGGATATGTTCCGCGACCGGCCTCGCTTCTTCGGGCGAATGAAGCCCCGGGACCAGCACGAGGAACTCATCGCCACCCGCCCGTGCCACGGTATCGCCTATGCGCAGGGTTTCCGTCAGACGCCGGCCGACCTGTTGGAGGAGCACGTCGCCCGCTGGGTGCCCCAGTGTGTCGTTGATCGTCTTGAAACGGTCGACGTCGAGGAACATGACGGCCAGCGTTTCGTTGCTACGCTGTGTGTGGGCGATCGCCTGACGCAGCCGGCTCAGCAGCAGGGTACGGTTGGGGAGCCTCGTAAGGGCGTCGTGGTAGGCGAGAAACCGAATCTGCCGCTCACGTTTTTTTTGAGTGACGACGCGCTCGCGAAGCGTCTCTTCCATCCTTTTACGTGCGGTGATGTCGTGGAAATACCCATACCAGACGACGCTGCCGTCGGCCTGCGCCTCCGGGGTGCTGCTTACCTCTACCCATATTTCTCCCTTCGTCGGATGACGCACGCGCCATTCTTCATGCATCGGCGTCATCTGCTGCATGGATTCGCGCATGGCGGCCTCGACTCGCGGCCGGTCTTCGGGGTGGCTCAGCGAGGCGGTAAGTGACACGTCCGCGGCGAGTTCTTCGGGCGTATGGCCGTAGATGTCTGAGATCGCCGGGGTGGAATACGGCATGGTGACCTGCCCATCCGGCGTCGTGCGGACCTCGAAAATCGCGACCGGCACGATGCTGGCGATCTTGGCGAGCCGGGCGCGCAATGCACTCCGTTCGCGCTCGTGGCCGATAACCGTAGCAAAGGCCCCGGCGATGGCGCGCATCAAGGCGCCGAGGCTCCCGCTCGTCGCGAAAGTAGATGCTGGGGACTCTCCCCGATCACGCACGGTGCCCCTCGTAGTCAGATGGTGTGGGGCAAGGTCCGTCTTGCTGCGTTACCAGTACAGTAACTGACCGCAGGGATGCGGGTTCCTCCCCGCCGCGAAGTTGTGACGGAGGGGGCCTGTTGTGCGCCGCAATTTCAGGTAATTTGCAGCGCACAAGCCGGGGCCTCAACGGCGCCGCGAGGAAACATCGATATGCGTCGAACTCTGCACCGCGCTCTGCTGGCCGGCCTGATCGTGATGCTTGCCGGCCCTGCCGGGCTCGCCACCGAACACAATCCGGTCCGTAAGGCTGCCGCCCCTGCAGGCGATGGAACTGTTCACGGCGTCATCGTGAAGTTCCGGGCCGCGCGGGCGGCCACGCCCGCGTCGTCCGTATCAACTACGGACGATACCGTCGCCGCTCTGGCCGGGCGCGCCCGCCTCAGTTTGAAGCAGACCCGCAGAATTTCGGGCTCCATGCACCTGTTGCAGTTCGCGCCGCAGACTTCCGGCGAAACGCTCGAGCAGAGCCTGGCGCGACTGCGGGCGGACCCGGCGATCGAGTACGCCGAGCCCGATCAGTGGCGGTACCCGCATGCCATGCCGAACGATCCGTTGTACGCCGGGCAGACAGGACAGTGGTATCTCCAGAACGCAACCACGACGCCGAGTGCGATCAACGCAGAGGGCGCATGGGATACGACGACGGGAAGCGCGGGCGTCGTCATCGCTGAGATCGACACCGGCGTTCGCTTCGACCATCCGGACCTGCTGCGCGCGAACTCCGGCGGCCGTCTGTTGCCGGGCTACGATTTCGTTTCCGATATCGCCGTTGCAAACGATAACGATGGGCGCGATGCGGACCCCTCCGACCCCGGCGATTGGATCTCGAGCGCCGACCTGCAGACCGCAAATTTCCAGAGCTGCACGGTGGGGGACAGCTCGTGGCATGGCACCCGTGTCGCCGGCATTCTGGGCGCGCTTACCAACAACTCCGCCGGCGTTGCGGGGATCAACTGGAAGGGGTGGATTCTCCCGCTACGCGCGCTCGGGAAATGCGGCGGCCACGATTCCGACATCATTCCGGCGATGTTGTGGGCAGCGGGCGTGCACGTCGATGGCGTGCCGGACAACCCTTATCCGGCCCAGATCGAGAACCTGAGCCTCGGCTCGGCGACCACCTGTTCGGCAGCCTACGCGCAGGTCATCGGCCAACTCGCCGCGAAGGGAGTGCTCGTCGTGGTGTCGGCGGGCAACGCAGGCGGTCCGGTCGAGTCACCGGCCAATTGCCCCGGAGCGGCCGGGATCGCCGGACTACGTCATGCGGGCACCAAGGTGGGCTATAGCAGCCTGGGTACCGAGATTGCGCTCAGCGCGCCGGCGGGTAATTGTGTGAACACGAGCGGTGGCCCGTGCCTGTACTCGCTCAACACCACGACTAACATGGGAACGACCGCTGCGGCCGCCAACGCCTACACGGACCAGATCAATACCAACCTCGGAACGAGCTTCTCCGCGCCGATCGTGGCCGGGATCGCCGGGCTCATGAAGAGCCTGAACGGCAATCTGGCGCCCGCGCAACTCATCGCCCGTCTGCAGGAGGGCGCCACGAAGCCGTTTCCAACGACGAGCGGCACGAGTACTCCGCCGGTGTGTCACGTACCCACGAGCAGCACCGATACTTCGCAGACGCTCGAATGTAGTTGTACGACGCGGACTTGCGGGGCCGGGATGGCGAATGCCGACGGCTCCGTGCAGGCGGCGCTGCGCCCGATTGCCGCCGTGGCGCTGCCCGCGAGTGCCGCCCCGGGTCAGAACGTTTCCCTCAATGGCGCCGGCAGCGCCGCCGCCTGCACTCACAACATAGCCTCTTACGCGTGGACGAACCTCTCTACTCACGGCGTCATTTCCAACACGTCGACAGCGACAGTCGTCGCGCCGTCGTCGGGTTCTTTCCAGGTAGAGCTCACTGTCACGGATGAAGCCGGCCGGACCGACACGGCGGACGTAACAGTCAGCGCGACCCAGGTAGCCAGCACCGCTCCGGCGACCGCGGGCGCGAACTCCTGTCTGGCCGCTTTGAATCTGGTGACCGTGGCAATATCTCCTGCTACCGCCACTGTGAATGCGGGAGGAGGCACAGCCGCCTTTGCCGCCACGGTAACGAACACTTCGGTCACTGCCGCCACGTGGGAAGTCGACGGTGTGGTAGGCGGCAACGCGGTCGTCGGCACGATCAGCGCGGCAGGAGTCTACACGGCGCCTGCAGCGATCCCATCGCCCGCCACGGTGACGATAACGGCGTTATCCGCCGCCGATCCAACTACCTCCGCCACGGCACAGGTCACGGTGTCAGCTGCCCCAAGCAGTGGCCCCGGCGGCGGTGGTATCGATCTGCTGACCTTGAGCGCCCTTGGCAGCGCGTTGGCGGTCCTGCGGTTACGCGCTGCCCGGTGGCGCTCTCGCCCGAAGCAGGGGCCGGGCCCCATACGTTTTTTCACACGCCTGGGATAGGCCATCCATTACAATTTTGGCGTGATGACCACACCAGTTCGCGCCTGCTCGCACCGGCCCCGGAAGGGGCCGCGATAGTGCGGATTGCGTCGATTCTCAGCGCGCTCGCGCTGCTCTGTATGCTCGCCATCGGCACAACCGGCTGCTCGAAAACGTTTTCGCAGACTGAGACGCTGACCCACGGGCGCTTCCGCGATGTGCACATCTATCGCCCGAAGGGCGAAGTGCGCCACTTCGCCATCCTTCTGTCAGGCGACGGCGGGTGGGGCTCGACGCTGGGCTCCATAGCAGACTCGCTCGCAGCCACTGGAACGTTGGTAGCCGGGGTCGATGTAGCGGATCTTTTCGAGAGCCTCGAGAAGGATGGCGGCGACTGCGTGTTTCCGGTCGGCGATTTGGAGAACCTCAGTCACTTCGTCCAGGCGTATTACAAGGTCCCCACCTACTTCACGCCGATTCTGATCGGTCACTCGGCGGGTGCTTCGCTGGCGTACGCCGCTATCGCACAGGCCCCTCCCGGCACCTTCACCGGCGCACTGTCGCTGTCATTTTGCGCGGATCTCGATTTGCACAAGCCGCTGTGCAAGGCCGCGGACCTGCAATTTACGACGCGAGCGGACGGTGGCGGTGCGCGACTGCTGCCCCCGAAGGAATTACACGCACCCTGGATTGCTCTGCACGGCGCCGCCGATGCGGTGTGCTCCGCGGCGGAAGCCCGGACTTTCGTGTCCCGGACGCCCGGGGCCCGTTTCGTCGAGCTGCCCGGCGTCGCTCACAATTACGGGGGGATGAAGCGTTGGCTGCCGCAGTTCAATGCGGCGTTTGCCGCGGTTGCGGCGACGGAAACGCATCATTTGCAGGCGCCACCGCCAAGCCTGGCGGATCTGCCGATCGTGGAAGTGCCCGCTACGGGAAGTGGCGACACCTTTGCGATCCTGCTGTCGGGAGATGGCGGTTGGGCGGGGCTCGATAAGGACGTGGCGAGTGTGCTCGCGGCCCGCGGCATACCGGTCGCGGGCTTGGACTCGTTGCGTTATTTCTGGACCGCCAGAACGCCGGCGGGAGTGGCCGGGGACATCGATCGAATGCTGCGCTACTACGCGTCGCATTGGCAGAAGAAGCGCGCGCTGCTGATTGGCTATTCACAAGGCGCGGATGTACTGCCGTTCGCCGTCAATCGCCTGCCGCCGCAGTCACGCGCTCTGGTGAAGCAGACGGCGTTGATCGGAATCGGTGCCACCGCGGCGTTCGAGTTTCATGTCAGTAACTGGATCGGGTCCGGAAACGATGAGTTGCCCATCGGTGGCGAGATTGCCAGGATGTCGGCGGCCGACACATTGTGTTTGTACGGCGACGGGGACGACGATTCGATCTGCCCCAAGGTCGGGGCCGCGCATGCGCGCGTCATCAAGCTGCCCGGCGGCCACCATTTCGGCGGCAACTATGACGGCCTGGCAAATTTGATTCTGGAGCGACCGCCGGGCAGTTGACGGTGGACTACCGTCTGACGCAAGCGCGGCCGCGCTCGTGTCCGCGCGCTGATATGCGGTCGTTATCGCGCGCGGAGGGGCCGCACCATTTTCTCAAGCAGCTTTTCCGACAGTGAGCCGGGTTCGGTGCAGCGACCCGTGTGGACGCGGGACATCTGGATGGTCGTGCTGCGTGGGGCTACGAGCCAGTGAAACCGTTCGCGCTGCGAGAGTTGTCCGATGGGGCCGGCGTGGGGTCCGCCGGCGCAGATGAGGGGGATGCTGGCGAGGTGGACGCGGATCGCTTCGAGATCCAACGTCGGGTCGAAGGCCAGCAGGCGCGCTTCATCCAGCTCGATGCGCGCTTCGAGAAATCCTTTCGCGGGGCACGCGACGATTACTCCGACGTTCACGAACTCTTCACGATCGACTCGTGGAACGACGCGTATTACGGCGTAATCATACGAGCAGTGAGCGCGCAACGATCGCCTCCTCGACAAACAGGTGCGGCTGCTCCAGTCGTCTCGACAAGTATTGAATGTAAGCGCCCCGCCATTCCTCATGCGTGTTGAATGGCGATCCGTCGGTGAGCCACGCATCGGGAATCAACGCAACGATGTCTGTAATGACCGGGGGTGTGATCAGCGCGCTCAGCTTCGTGTCTGCTGCACGCAACGAGCCCGCGAAGGGCAGCAGGACGTGATCCTTGATTCTTTGAAAGGCGTCGTGGCTGCGCTCGAGGTAATTGTCCCACGAGTGGTGGAAATAGAGGGCGGCGCCGTGGTCGATCAGCCGTAGTCGCCGGTGCCACATGAGCATGTTGGCATTGCGGGCCGTGCGATCCACGTTCGTCACATAGGCGTCCAGCCACACTACCTCGGACGCCAGGTCCGCCGCGGGCTTCTCAGCTACGGGGTCGAACATTACGGCGCCTGGCAGGTAGTCGAGCGCCAGGTTGAGACCCGCGCTGCTCTTGATCAGGTGCTGGATCTCGGGATCCGGCTCGGTACGAGCCAGATCCGCATCGAGCTCCATCAGCACGATTTCCGGCACCGGCAGGCCGGCCGCGCGCGCAATTTCGCCGGCTACGAGCTCGGCGATCAGCGCCTTGGGTCCCTGACCCGCGCCACGGAATTTGAGCACGTACATGCCATCATCATCGGCTTCGACGATGGCCGGAAGCGAGCCGCCCTCGTGCAGCGGCGTGACATATCGGGTGGCGGCAATGGTTCTGAGCATCATGTGGCTGGAAATGATGCCACAGGGCATCAGGCTTGCGGCCGGATCCGTTCGTCCGCCGCGAGCTCGAGCAGATCGATCTCTTCCTCGGCCGCGTGAAAGGCGTCGTCACCGATGATGGAGCGCGCCCGCAGATCGATCAGCGCTTCCCTTTGAGCGTTTACCGCGCGTCGCTGCAGGTCGCCGAGGTTCGACCCCTCGTGCTCGTGCTGGTTAGCCACCGATTGACCCTGGCCCAGCCGCACGCGGGCCTCATAGCCGCGCCGTAGTGTTTCGATCGCTGGGCGCGATTCGTGGCCTGCCAGCACTTTCAGTGCCGCGCGCGCGGTCTCTGCACGTGCCAACTGGATTTCCCGGTCCACGGAGCCGTCATCCTTGAGTCCAGCCCATTTCAGTAACGGGCGCAGCGTCATTCCCTGGATGACGAGCGTCGTCAGCACGACGCAGAACGCACACAGGATGATCAGGTCGCGGTAGGGGAACGCCATCGTCGGTGAGCCGTCAGGTAGTGCCAGTGCCGCAGCGAGCGTCACGATGCCACGCATGCCGCACCAGGCGACGATCAGAGCGCCGCCGAGTGTGGGCATGGTCATGGATTGCCTGCCGTGGAAATGCCGGATCTTCCATTGAGCGACAGCGCCCATCACCATGACCCACAGGATCCGGACCACGACGACAGTAAGGCAGACGGCTCCCGCGCACACCAGATAGGTGTGCCAGTCGGAGGTTTTCATGCGTGTCACGATCCCGCGCAACTGCAGGCCGATCATGACGAATGCGAGGACGTTGAGTACGAATACGGCCACATCCCACACCGCGTAAGACGAGATGCGATGGCGTGCATCAACGCGCCCGGCGCGCCGGGCGAGGGTCATTGCGTAAGCGATTACCGTGAGGATGGCGGACAAGCCTAGATGATCGGCCAGAAGCCAGACGGCAAATGTGCCGATGAACTGCAGAATGACCGAGACGGGGATATCGTCGACATGGGTTGTCGCCCACAGGTAGACCCTCGCGAGCACGATTCCCAGCACGACACCGCCGCCACAGGTGATCAGGAACATTGGCACGACGCTCCAGCCCGAGACCGTGCCGGTCATCGCGGCGGCCACTGCGAAGCGGTAAACCAGCAACGCGCTGGCGTCGTTGAAAAGGCTTTCTCCCTGGAGTATCACCATGAGGCGGTGCGGCGGCCGCAACCGGCGCAGCACGGTCGTTGCCGCGGACGTGTCCGGGGGAGCTACGATCGCTCCGAGAGCGACGGCCGCTGGCCAACTTATTCCCGGAACGAGGTGCTTGGCCACGAATGCGACCGCGACAATAGTCATGCCCACAGCGATTAGTGCCAGGCTGCTTACCGCCACCAGGTTTTGTTTCAAGTCGCGCGGTGAGGCGTCAAACGCTGCATCCAGGAGCACAGGAGAGACGAACAACGCCAACGCGAGGCGCGGGTCGAGCACGATCTGCGGAGTGCCGGGAATCAATGTCAGTGCCGCCCCGGCGAGCGCCAGCAGGGCGGGATAAGGTATTCCGGCCTTGTCCGCCCACAGCGCCAGCACCGCTCCGACGAGGAGCAGCGTAATGACCAGCTCAAAAATTCCCATACCGTGACGCGTCCCGCATGCACATGATTCGTGCAGCCGCGACCGGGTTGCTGCACCCCAATAGTCTCAATCATGCCCGTTTTGCCCGCGGGCGAGGTGACCTCGATTGTCGCGGGCACCGGTCTCCCTTAATGTTATGCCCGTGGATATCGTAGAAGTCACCCGCCGCTACGAACGCTGGCTCGCGCAGCGGATGCGGCTGGTAAATAGCGACCTCAAGCTCAAGCACCAACGGATCGCCGAAAGTCCGTATGTGTGAAGCGACCTCCAACGCCTGGCGCCAGTGCCGCAAGGCGCTTCGATGAGTCGTACAGCCCGTCTCTTCAAGCTCATGGACGCGCTACGAGGCCACCGGCGGCCAGTGACGGCGGCGCGACTCGCTGGCGAGCTCGACGTCTCTGTCCGGACCGTATACCGCGACATCCAGACTCTCACTGACCTCGGCGCGCCGATCGGAGGCGAAGCCGGCGTCGGATACCTTCTGCGGTCCGGCTTCTTCCTGCCACCCCTGATGTTTGGCGAGGACGAGCTGGAGGCACTGGTGCTGGGCGCGCGCTGGGTACAAGGGCAGGGCGATCCTTCCCTGGCGCAGGCCGCAGTCACGGCGCTCGTCAAAATCGGTACGGCGTCGCCCAAGGATCTGCGCGACAAGATCGCCGACACCGGCCTGTGGGCGCCGCAGTTCCGGAGTGCATCCGAGCAACCCACCGGGCTGCGAACGATACGCGAGGCCCTGCGTCGCGAGCACAAGCTGACCATCACTTATGTGGACAAGGCGGGTGCAGCCACCGAAAGGGTCGTCTGGCCCATCGCGCTGGCCTTCTTCGAAGGCAAGCGCCTGCTGGCGGCATGGTGCGAGTTACGCAACGGCTTTCGCCACTTTCGCTCGGATCGGATCGTCGCGATCAGTTCCACTCGCACGCCTTATCCCACGCGGCGTGCCGTCCTGGCGAAAACGTGGCGCCGCGAGCACAACCTCCCTCCGGACCGCTGACGCTTACGGAGGGCTCCTGACAGAAACTGTCGCGGCCCTGGACCATGATGATCGCCGGACATCACATCAAGGGAGAGTCTCATGCGCCTCTATCACCATCCGTTATCCATGAACGCACGTCGCGCCGTTATGGCGGCCCTGCACCTGGGTGCGCCGGTGGACCTTGTATTCGTCAATCTGCAGAAACAGGAGCAAAGCCAGCCGCAGTTCCTCGAGATGAATCCCAACCACCGGGTGCCGGTGCTCGAGGATGGCGATTTCCACCTTTGGGAATCGCGCGCCATCATGCAGTACCTCGCCGACAAGACGCCGCGGCAGACGATCTACCCCACAGATGTCCGGGGCCGCGCCGACGTCAACCGCTGGCTGTTCTGGTGCAGCCAACATTTCACGCCCGCGATCGGGACGCTCAATTGGGAGAACCTGATCAAGCCGATGATCGGTCGCGGCGCCCCCGATCCGGTGGAGGTGAAGCGGGGTGAGACGCTGCTGCGCGAATTTGCAACGGTTCTCGATGCGCACCTCGCCAACCGTGAGTGGGTCTCGGGAGAGGCGCTGACTCTTGCGGATCTGTCGCTCGCCGCGACGTTCGGGTGCGCCGGGCCGGCGAAGGCGCCGGTGTCACAGTACGCGAACCTGCAGAATTGGTTTGGGCGCGTACAGGCGCTGGACGCGTGGCAGAAGACAGTGTTCCGACAGTAGTCTGCCGGCTCGGCGGTCGCAGGTATCAGCCGTCTAACTGCTCGACCCGCACGGCCACGGACAGCCGATGGCTGCCGCCGCCGAGGATGATGCCGCGCAGGGGTGAGACATCGCCGAAATCGCGGCCCCATGCCACGGCGATGTGGTCGATTCCGACCATAGTGTCGTTGGTGGGATCGAGCTCGAGCCATCCGAAGGGCGGTGTGTAGACCGCGACCCACGCGTGCGATGCGGCGGAGCCGACCAGGCTCCGCACGTAGCCGCTCACGTAGCGGGCGGCGAGGCCTCGCGAACGCAGGCACGCAATCATCAGGTGTGCGAAGTCCTGGCACACGCCACGCCGCAATTTCAACACTTCGGTGACGGGGGTGGCGATCGTCGTCTCGCCGGGCGAGTATTTGAACTCGCTGTTGATTTTGGTCATCACGGCCTGCGCGCACGCCAGAATGGGGCGTCCCGCAGGGAAGCAATCGTCCGCATACTCCGTAAACATCTGTTTCACCCTGACATAGGGTGACTCATGCCGGAAGCGGCTCGCTTCGAGGTCCTCGCGCGCCGGGAACCGGCCAGTGTAGGTGAGCCGCGCGGCCAGCCGTTCCCACGCGACCGTATCGGCCGCGAGCACGGACGGTCGTGGATGCACCTCTACCTCCATGTCGGTGGTGACTGCGAGCCGCCGGTGTGGGTGCTCGAACTCGACACGCGTGACGGGGTTGCCGAACGCATCGAATTCTTCATGCCGGCGGTAGGCGGCTGGAGAGATGTCGATCGTATGCTCGAGGCATTGTTGGTAGGGCGCGGGACGCGGCACCAGGTGCAGCAGCTGATGGGAATGCACTACATCGCTGCCGTAGACGTAGGCGGTCTCGTGGCGAATGCGATAGCGGGTGGTGCCGCTCATATGGCGAGGGCCTGCGAGTTGAGGTCGATGTGGGAGAAGTGCCGCATCGACAACCGGTCCGATAGCTTGCCGGCGGACGCGGCGAGGGCACGCAGCCGCGTAGCGAGCGACTGTCGCGCCCGCTCGGCATCGCGGCCGTCGCCTTCGAGTGTCAGCAACTCCTCATCGCCGAGGTCAGGAATGACTTCATCCAGGGCGTCCTCTGCCTCGCCGCCCAAAGATGCCACCAGAGATGCGGCCGAAGACGTGGCTAACGAGGCGGACAGTGCGGCAAGGTCCCTGGCAACTGCCCGCGACAGAAAGGCGAGCGCCCCCGGATGTTCGGCGTCGCGAAGGAGTAAGTCGAGTGTCGGCCAGAGGCGCGGTGCGACGGCATAGCGTGAGCGGTACACGCGCATGCTGTCGTTAGCCTCGAGCAGCCATTCGATATGTCTCTGTCGGATCGCTGTGTCGGATGCCATGTGTTGTGCCAGAACGCTTGCCCCGAATTGCAGACGTTCGAGCCTCCGGCCGACGCGCAGCAGGCGCCAGCCCGCATCCTGCGTCATATCGTCGAACGAAAAGCCCGCGAGCGCCGCGAGAGACAGCAACAATCGGTCCAGGATGGCCCGGGGCTCGTCGCGTGACGCGAGCCCTTCCTGCAAGCGGCGTTGCATGTCGGAGACCGCGCGCCAGTAACTCGAAGAGAGCCTTCCGCGGACCTGCGAGGCGCACCAGGCCAGGCGCCTGACGTCCGCTACCACTCCCTGTGAGTTGCGTTCGTCTCGCAGACTCGCCGTCGGCTCCGCGTCGAGCGCGATCAGGCCGGTGTCGCGGCAGATCTTCACCGCCGATTTCCAGACACTTGCGTCGATCCGCGCCCCGAGGGTGGCGCGCAGCAGGCGCGCCTTGTCTTCACAACGCACGCAGTAGCGACCGAACCAATACAGGTTCTCGACGAGTCGGGATGGAACCTCGTCGTGGCGAACGGCAATGCGGGAGCCCCCTCGGTGGATCGTTGTCGAGTCGCTGTCCGCGGGATCTGCCAGGACCCAGATGTCCTTACTCCCGCCGCCTCGCTGCGTCGAAACCACGTCGACGGCCGTGTCGGTGGCGATACGTGCAAGTCCGCCGGGCATCACACTGTGGCCCGATCCGGACGCAACCGCATACATACGGATGGAAACGGCTTTGGCAGCGAAGCCCAGCGCGCCGTGCGGCCTCCAGACGGGAGCTTGCGACAGTGCCAGGTGTTCCTGCGCGACGTACGCGTAGGGACGGGTTCGCAGTCGCTCTATGAGATTCGTGCGAGCCGCGCCTTCGAGGCTGCGGCCAAATACCGGTTCGAAGCGCTGATTGGGCCAAGTGGGCTTGATGACGAGGCGATCCAGGTTGGCCACGACGTAGTCGAGCGCCGGTTCCTCGCCGCACCACCACGTCGCCAACGCGGGCAGCGTCAGTTTTTCGCCCAGCAGCCGCTCGGCGATCCTGGGCAGGAAGCCCAGCCAACCGGCGGACTCCAGCACGCCGGATCCGAGCGCGTTGGCCAATTGCACGCGGCCGGCCCGTACGGCGCCCAGCAGGCCGGCGACTCCAAGCGCGGAATCGCTGCGCAACTCGACCGGGTCGCAAAAGTCATCATCGAGACGGCGCAGAATGGTGTGAACGCGCCGCAAGCCCCCCAAGGTCTTGAGGTAGACGGTGTCGTTTCGGACCGTGAGATCCGAGCCCTCTGCGAGTGGCAACCCGAGCTGCCGCGCGAGATAGGCGTGTTCGAAGTACGTCTCGTTGAAGGGGCCCGGTGTCAGGATGATGGCCAAAGGAGTCTCGCCATCGTCGGCGGAGCCGAGCAGCCGGTCCCGCAGCTCGCCAAAAAATCCGCCAATGCGCCGAGCCCCCACTGCGGAGATCGCGTCGGGCAGCACCTGCTCGACGATCTCGCGGTTCTCGAGCGCATAACCGGCGCCGGAGGGGGTTTGCGTGCGGTCCGCCATCACCCACCAGTGTCCGTCCGGCGCGCGCGCGAGGTCGGCGGCGTAGACCTGCAGCCAGCTGCCGCCTTTCGGGACGACGCCGTGACAGGGCCACAGGAAGTTGGGATGACCGAAAACCAGCTCGGGCGGGACGATGCCTTCGGCCAGCAGGCGTTGCGGCCCGTAGAGATCGGCCAGCAGCGCATCCAGAACCCGCGCCCTCTGCGCCAGGCCGCCCTCCAGGCTCTTCCATTCGACGGCGGTCATGACGAAGGGAACCGGGTCGAGCGCCCAGGGACGGTCGGCGCCCTGGGGATCCGCGTAGACGTTGTACGTGACGCCGTTTTCGACGATCAGACGCCGCGTAAGCTCGAGCCCGCGCCGGGCGACCGCTCTCGCATCGTTGTCCGTGAGCCGGTCGATGAGCGGGCGCCACTGCGGACGAACCACACCGGTCGGCTCGAGCAGCTCGTCATAGCGGCGCGGGTCGGAAATGTAGCTTGCGAGGCAGCCGTTCGCCACGGTGTCCGGCCGTGCAGCACTCATCGTGGGTCAAACCCTCCTGAGGTCGAGCGTAAACGGAAAGTCCGGGTTCGCCGCTTCCTGTGCAGGAGCGAGGTGTCCGGGTGTGTGCCCCATCCGGAAGAATCGCGCCCGGCGGCGGCTTTCGGACTCGAACGCATTGACTGGGAATGTCGCGTAGCTGCGTCCGCCGGGATGCGCCACGTGATATTGACAGCCGCCGAGCGAGCGTTCCATCCAGGTATCCACGACATCGAACGCGAGCGGCGCGTGCACGCCGATCGTCGGATGAAGGGACGACGCAGGTTGCCAGGCGCGATAGCGCACACCGCCGACGAATTCGCCCACATTTCCAGTGGGTCGGAGGGGGACGCGCCGCCCATTACAGGCCAGGACATAGCGATCGGGAGCGAGTCCTGTTGCTTTCACCTGCAGCCGCTCGACCGAGGAGTCCACGTACCGTACGGCACCGCCAGTTGCGCCTTCCTCGCCCATCACGTGCCAGGGCTCGAGCGCCTGTCGGAGCTCGATCTCGACGCCACGCGCGGCGAAGTCGCCGTACTTCGGAAAACGGAACTCGAAATGCGGGGCGAACCAATCTGTCCGCAGCGGGAAGCCGGCGGCATTCTGCTCCACGAGCACATCGGCGAAATCCTGCTCGACGAAGTACGGCAGCATGAAGCGATCGTGCAGCTCCGTTCCCCAGCGGGTCAGCCGCGTTGGCGCATAGGGCGTGCGCCAGAAGCGCGCCACCAGCGATCGCAACAATAGCTGCTGCGTGAGGCTCATGCGCTCATGCGGCGGCATTTCAAACGCCCGCAGCTCGAGCAATCCGAGGCGGCCCGTCGGCCCGTCGGGCGAATACAGCTTGTCGATGCAGAACTCGGCGCGATGGGTGTTTCCGGTGACATCGATCAGCAGGTTGCGGAACAGGCGGTCGACGAGCCAGGGGGGGCAAGCCGTGCCGGGCTGCGGCACCTGTTGGAACGCAATTTCGAGCTCGTAGAGCGAATCGTTACGCGCTTCATCGACGCGCGGCGCCTGCGAGGTCGGTCCGACGAACAAGCCCGAGAACAGGTACGACAGCGACGGATGGTTGTGCCAGTAGGCGAGCAGGCTTCGCAACAGGTCGGGACGGCGCAGGAAGGGCGAATCGCCCGTGGTCGCGCCGCCCAGCACGAAGTGATTACCGCCGCCGGTGCCGGTGTGCCGGCCATCGAGCATGAACTTCTCACTCGTGAGCTTCGACAGCCGAGCGGCCTCGTAAAGGTGAGTGGTGCGCCCGACGAGCTCGTCCCAACTCCCGGATGGATGAATGTTCACCTCGATGACGCCCGGATCCGGGGTGACCCGGAAGCTGTTCAGCCGAGGATCGCGTGGCGGCTCGTAACCTTCCAGGATGACTGGTTGCGACAAGGCTGCCGCCGTAGCCTCTACTGCGGCTACGAGTTCCAGGTACTCCTCGAGTCGGCTCGCCGGAGGCATGAAGATATACAACACGCCGTTGCGCGGCTCGGCGCACAACGCCGTCCGCGTTATCTCTGCAGCGGACTCGCGCGGAAGGGGAGCGCGCAGCGTCGGTACATCGGTGTCACGGGCACCAGTCACGTCGTTGGCGGAGTCGCCACGCGTCGCGTTCTGGGTAACCGCGCCCCGATAGTCCCCACCAGCGGCCGAAGTCGTGAAGGTATCGGCGTGACCGCTACGTACGGCAGCCTCGGCAAGGCTCGCCCGAAGGTCACCGGCTTCCCGCAGCTGTTGCCTGATGGTCGCCGGGCGAGGTAGGGGAGGGAAGGTCTGGCTCGGATCGGGTTGTGACACATAGGGATAATCCTCAGCCTTCACCCAGGGCAGGCTGTCCAACGGCAACCGCAAACCCAGCGGCGAGTCGCCCGGGACGAGGTAGCAGCGCTCCTGGCGCAAAAACCACGGTCCGGTCTGCCACGCAGTACCTCTCGCGTTCCGTGAGACGGGCAACACGTGACCGACCGCCCGGTCGACCCCCCGCTCGAAAACCCGCGCCAACCGCGTGCGCTCGACCGCGTCCTCCAGCCTGGATTCGAAGGGGTCGACGTTTACGGGCAGACGTCGCTCGCGCCAGATGTAATAGAACGCGTCCTCATAGGCAGCAAACACGAAGGCCGGCGACAGACCGAGGCGCGAAGCAACGCCCGCCAGAAAGCGCTCTGCCATGGCTTCCGTGACGCCGTAGTTAGTGCTTTCGTCCGCGTACAGGTCCGGGTTCTCCCAGATCGGCGCGCCATCACGCCGCCAGAAGCAGTTCAGCGACCAGCGTGGCAACGGTTCGCCGGGATACCACTTCCCCTGCCCGAAGTGCATGAGCCCGGTCGGCGCGTACTGTTCCTTCAGGCGATGGTAGAGCTCCGCTGCGCGAACGCGCTTCGTCTCTCCGAGGGCGGCCGTGTTCCATTCCGCGCCGTCCGGATCGTCGCTGGCGACGAATGTGGGTTCGCCGCCCATGGTGAGGCGCACGTCGAGCGCCTTCAGGTCGGCGTCCACCGCATGCCCTAACCGCTCTACGGCCTCCCACTGCTCCTCGCTATAGGGCTTGGTGACACGCGGCGCCTCCCAGATGCGCTGGACCGCCATCGTATGTTCGAACTCGACTTCGCTTTCTTCGACGAGTCCCGACACGGGAGCCGCCGAAGACGGCTCGGGCGTACACGCAAGCGGAATATGGCCCTCGCCGGCCAGCAGCCCGGAAGTAGGATCGAAACCGATCCAGCCCGCCCCCGGCAGGTACACCTCACACCACGCGTGCAGATCGGTGAAATCGGTCGTCGGCCCGGACGGCCCATCGAGAGATTTCACGTCGGCCGTGAGTTGGACGAGATAGCCGGACACGAACCGCGCAGCCAGCCCGAGATGTCGCAGCAGTTGCACCAGCAGCCACGCCGAGTCGCGGCATGAGCCGGAAGCTTCCTCCAGGGTCTCCTCAGGAGTCTGCACACCGGGTTGCATGCGGATGAGATACCCGACGTCGCGGGACAGCCGCATGTTGATGTCGACGAGGAAGTCGATGAGGCTCGCGTGCTCGCGCGGAATCGAATTCAGGAATTCCGCGAACAGCTGGGTGGAAGCCAGCTTCGTCAGGTAGGGCGCGAGCTCGCGCTGCTCGGTAGCCTCATACGCGAATGGAAACTGCCGCGCGTAGGGCTCGAGGAAGAAATCGAACGGATTGAGAACGGCCATCTCGGCCACCAGATCGACCGCGATGCGCAGCTCGCGTGTCTTTTCCGGAAAGGTGAGGCGAGCGAGATAGTTGGCCTGCGGATCCTGCTGCCAGTTGACGAAGTGCTCGGCGGGCTCGACCCGGAGTGAGTACGAGAGAATGCGGGTCCGGCAGTGCGGTGCCGGCCGCAGGCGCACGATCTGCGGACTCAGTGTGATGAGCCGATCGTAACGATAGTGTGTGACGTGATTGAGCGCGACATGGATCGACACTGAGAATCTCCCACCCGATGGTCAGCGGCAGTATGAGTGTTCTAGGTTTTGCCCGCGAAACCGCACGGGCTTTCAGGGCATGCAAGGCCGGGGCCGCTTCACCGCGCGGCAGTATAAGGCCCCACAGCCCGGTGCTTTCGCACCAAACCAGGACACGCTCGCACCAATAGGTGGCGAGCGGAGCCTCTCAGGAGGAAGGGTGTCTGCGCCGTCAGAGTCGGGCGGCGCAGAGCGGAGCAGCGGAGATCGGGTTACTTCGGCTCGCGTCCCGGCTGCGTGTCTTCGGCCGGGAACGTCTGCGCTCCGCTCGTCAGCGGGCGCGGCTGCGGGGGTGCGGCAGGAGGGGCAGCAGCCTTCGGCGGGGGTGCAGCGGACGCGGATTCCTCGCTACCTCGCGTGCTTGTGGACACCGCGCTCATGAAGCGCGCCGCTGCCGGATCTTCGCTCTTCACGCTGCCGGAAATGAGATCTGACGCGAGCACGTCCGACTTCTTATAGAAAGCGTTGTTCGCCTTGTCATCGATAGTGAGCGCAGTCCCGTCGAGGGCAATACCCGCGAAGACGCCGCGGGTGCGCGAATACGAGTACACCTCTGCTTTGAAGCTCGTATCGGTATTGGCCGATGCCTGGCGTCCGACCGGGCCCGCCGCCACTGACGCGTCCGCGCCCAAGGTTACTTTGCCTCCGGTGATGCCTTCGATTCCTTTCCGTGATGTGAAGACGAGCACCATGTCCGTGGACTGCGCGCCCCACTGCCAGCCGAAGCTGCCGCCCGTCATCGTGATGAAGACGGGACTTGTGAACCGGCCGTCCTTGTCGCGCACCACGAGGACGCCATGGCCGCGGCGGCCGCCGGCGAAGAACGCAATCTTCGTCATGTCAGGTATGACCGCAATGCCGTAGGCGCGCTCGAGCAGCCGGTCCGGAATCATCTGGTCGCGTGCATCGCGCAATTCTTCGAGAACCTGGCTCGCCATCAGGAGCTTGCCTTCCTCGCGCGCCTGCGCGTGGGCTCCCGTAGCTACAGCGGCCAGGGCCACGCCGGCTAGCACGGTAAGAAAACTGGTGCGGGTACGCATACTTCGATCCCCTCGTTTGTTGACAGCCGTTCTCGCCGGCACTCGCGTACGAATGCGGGCGCTGCCCGGCGGTAAGGAGCGCAGCTTAACTCAGCTGCGCTCGCAGTGGGGCCAGGCGAGGTGTTTGATGCGCCGGTTCAGCGGCGGTTCAGTTTTTAGAACCAGATCGAGACGAACGCCTGCAGGATGCCGGCGTTGAGCTGGTAGAGCGGCTCGTTGCCCGCTGAGAAGCCGTCTTGGCCGGCATACAGGGCATTACGGAAGTTGCTGTAGTCGATGATCATCCGGCTGTAGTGGATGTTCAGGCTGCTCTTGTTGATCCACGGCGCGCGCGGCACGTGAAATTCGTACGAGGCGCCCAAGCCGAGGGTCAGGCTATGGAAAGCTGCCAGCTCCCGGTCGCGGGCCATGAAGTTGGAATAGTTCGCCCGGGGGAACAGATCGCTGTAAAAGGTCGCCGCATTCTGCCGGTAGAACCGCACGCTGCCGTCGAAAATCCAGTGGCCGAAGGCCGGCTGCGTGTAGTCGAGCTCAACCGTGTGTCCGACGATGCCCCAGGTGTCCCTGAAGTAACGATACTGGCCGCTGACCGCCGCCCGGTAGGGCAGGAAATACTTCAGCGTTCCGGAAGCGGCGTTGCTCGTACGGGTGCCCGGGTAGATCTGGTCCGCGAGGGTGAAGGCCTTGCCCGGCACGGTGGGATCGAAGTAGCGGATCTTCCGATAGGGATTGGCCAGGTAGCCCTGATCGGTGATGGCTTCGTAGTTGAGGTTGAGAATCGCATTACGAGTGAGAATCTGGCTCAACGCCAGGGAGTAGCCGCGATGATCGGCCCGCTGATGGAACGTGGGATCGTTCTCTAGCCTGCCGGTGAACGGGTCCTTGATGTCGCGGTACACGTTGTCCCAGCCGCGCCGAAAGCTCAGGCTGACGGTCGTGAGATCGCCGAACATGTCCTGACTGACCGAGTAGTAGGCCGTATCCGACTTGTAGTCGGGCTCGCTGCTGTGGATATAACCCGCGGTGTAGGTCGACTTGCCGTGCAGGTAATCGACGGAGAAGCTCTCCTGCTTGCGCTTCTCCTTGTAGGGGCTCGCGGACAGCTTCACGTCGATCGACGCGCTCGAGATCATGTCCTCGTAATAGTTCGCGGACAGTGAGAAGTTGTCGCCGATCTTTTTCCGCACGAGGACCGAGGGCCCCTGGATCGTGATGCCGCCGCCGCTGTAGTTGTGGTACATGGCATCGGCGCGGTCTTCCGGCAGCACGCCTGCGATCGCCGGCGTGCCGACGACGCCAAGCGCGGCCAGCACCTTCAGGCACCGGCCGAGTGGCGCGCGAGACAGTGCGCGCACGCGTATCACGCTCTCGATCAATTGCATCCGCAACCACCACCGACGCCGCCGGTGGCGCCGCGGGCGCCCTCGCGCGATTCGAACACGTGATCGATGTACGTACCCGAGATCGGGTCGCGGTTGAATGACATGATGGGGTCCGCGAAGTGCTCGCGCTCGTAGGGCTTCACCCACGGCTCGATCGGCGCGCAGCCCTCGAGGAGCCCCACCAGAGCCACCGCCAGGAATATCGCTCTAACTCTCATGATGGGCTCCTACACCTTGCGCCTCATTCCCGGATCAGCTTCTGGATGTTGTCGAGATATTCGTTCTCGTCGCCGGGCTTGTAGCCGTGGTGGAGCACGCGCAGATTGCCCTTGCGGTCGATGATCACCGTGCTCGGCATGCCGGACACGTCGTACAGCTTGCTCACCTTGCTTTCCTTGTCGTAAAGGATCGGAAAGCTCACCGGCGTCTGCTTCAGCCAGTCGTCCGCCGCCTTTGAGTCAGGCTCGACGTTCACGCCGAGCAGCGTGAAGCCCGCCTTGTGGTACTTCTTGTAGATGCTCTCGAGGAGCGGCATCTCCGTGCGGCAAGGTCCGCACCAGCTCGCCCAGAAATTGATCATCACCACCTGGCCCTTGTACTGCGCCAGATTCACTTCGCTGCCGCCGCGGGCGGCGAGCGCGAATTGCGGCGCGGGGCTGCTCGAGCTCGCGGCGAGCGCGGGCACGGCGACGAGCAGCGCGGCTGCGATTCCTGCGATCCGGTTCTTCATGTTACCTCTGCAAACCTTCAAAAGAAGACGGTCGTACCGATGCGCATCTCGATGTTGTTGGTGAGCTTGTCGACGCCCAGCAGAGCGGACTGGAACACCCGGTCCTGCACCGTGATGTGCACCGCGAGCCAATCGGATGGCAGCACCCGGAAGCCGGCGCCGAAATTCACCGTGAACTTCTTGTCTCCGGCGAAATCAGTGCTGCCGATGCCGCCCAAGAGATAGAACGCGCTCGTCAGGGCGCGGCCACGACCCAGAAAGACCTCGCCCGGGAGGAAGTTGTAGCCGAGTGACAGATCGTAATACGTGAAGCGCCTCTGAGCGGACGTAAGAAGCTGTACATTGCCGCCGAGCGTCTCGAAGCTGGTGCGGCCCGCCTTGGAACGGCCGAATTCACCCTGAAAGAAGAAGTCTTCGGTGACGTGATACGCGATGGTCGCCCCGTAGCTCGGATTCGTGCCGAAATCCTCGATCGACAGGGCGCCGTAATCGAGGCCGAGCTCGACGTTCGCGCTCCTTATCTTCGGCACCTTGATCTTGCGGCGCTCCACTTCCGGCTCGACCACGCGCGGGTTGGCGTCGTCATCGGGCGGCTGGTCGGCCCGTTTCGCCTCATCGCGGGCCGCCGCATTCGCGTCCCGCACCTCCGCACGATGGTGGTACCAGTTGCGCACCGAAGCGCAGCCGGACAGCGCAGCCAGCGCCACCGTCAGAAGAAGAACGCGAATCCCAGTTTCCATTCGTCTACTTCCTCATTTTGATTGCGCTTAGTAAATACGATATGGCTCTTGTACTCCGCCCGCACGAAAAAGCGGCGCGTCAAATAGAACCGTAAACCGCCGCCCACGTAGGCGGTCTGCTCCCAGCGCTGCGCCGGCTGCACGAGAGTCGCCTTCGGCTCGAGGTACACGAACCCGGTGCCGAGCATCAGGAACGGGGACAGCCGCCATTCGGGCACGAGCACGTGCGTGAGCCCGAAGTCGCCGGTCACCCCGTTCGAGAACTTGCCGAGGAACTGTCCCAACGACAGTTCCGCGGCGAGCTGCGAGTTGAACGAGTACGAGCCGTACGACGAGATCAGCGTAGCCCCGCCGTACTGCCCTGCAAACATGCCCAGCTCGAATCTGTGCGACGTGAAGCCCTGGCGATCGCCCAGATCGAATGTGAACGGCGAGCCGTCGGCGAGCACGGTTTTGAGCATGTCCTGCTGTGACGCCCAGCCTTCCACACCGCGCTCGGTGCGCACTTTGAACCAGTCGGTGCGGCGGAACAGCACGTCCACACTTCCATCCCGCGGCACCACGTGAAACACCGGATAGCCGCGCCCCGCCCCGGAATGCAATTCGAGGTAGGGCTGGGTCACGAACACCTGCGCGCGCTCCCGCGCGCTGCTCACCCCGGGGGCGGCGAATAGCGCAAGAAGCGCGAGGAGGCCGGCGACCGCAAGACTTCGCAAGCTCGTCCTAATTGACAGGTACTGCGGGATCGAACGGGTTATTGAAATATTGCGCGCCAATATCCAGCCACTCGGACAACAAGCGAAGCTCGGCAGGGCTCAACCAGCCCGCATGCGTGCTTCCGGAACCCGTTGCGAAGCGACTCATGAACTGGGCCGAGAGCCCACCGTTCGCGCTACCCGCATTCAGGTACGGTCCCACCGTGAGGGTCGTCGGGTTGCCGTTTGCGTCCAGCGGCCCCGGGACATCCACGAGGGCCCCCATGTTAACTACTTGCTGGTTATGCTGAAACAGCAGCTCGCGATAAGAGACGAATTGCAACGGTTCCTGGTTCGAGGGGTCGGTCGTCAGATTGAGCTGGCCGGCGGGAGCCATCGGGCTCGCGTCCGCCTTTACCGTATTGTGGCAGCCCGCCTGCGAGCAGGTGTGATCCGTCAGGACGGCGTTCGTCACGGGATCCTTGGTCTGCCGGAGGTAATCCCACAGCGGCTGAATGTGCTTCGGGTAATTGATCACGATGCGGCAGTTCGCGGCCCATTTGCTTTCGCAGCCAAGACTCGTGGGCGGCAGTGTTTTGAACCCCATCGCGGCATCGTAGCGAAGGGTGATCGGCTTACCCGGTGTAGCCTGCGCGGGGTCGGTCCACACATCCGCATAGAGCACATTGACGTCCGGCACCATGCTGCAGACAGAGCCGGAGACGCACGTCAGGCGCGCGCGAGCCTCGGCCATGGTCTCACCGGCACTCGGCAGAAAGGCGGGCAGGGGCGGGGGACCGGGAATGGTTGTTGCGATTGTGTGCGGGAAGGGTGTCCCCGTTGCCGCGGCTCCACCGTAAACGGCCGCGAACAGTCCGGAGCGGCCATGCGAGATCGGTGACTGCGCGCTCGCGGGCTTGTGGCAGCCATTGCAGGTCACCTTCTCGCCAGGGTGTACCTGCAGCCAGGCGGCCTGTATCGGGGAGATACGCCGGCCATTGGCATCCAGGATGCTGATCTGGAAGGCGACGTTGGCCGGCACCTGGATATGCACCGAGCCGTCCGGTTCCACGGGCGCGTAACCCATGATCTCGCGCATGACATTGCTGGCGCCGAAGGCGGCCCCGGCGAGATTCACTACATCCATGCTCGGGATCGAGACGGCCTTCTCGAGGCGGATGAAGCGCGCCGTGCGTTGATCGGGGGGCGTCTGGGCGGGATCCGCGACCGCTCGGATGTTCGGTACGGCAGTGTCGACACCGTCAAAATCATAGACGCTCTTGATGTCGAGCACGCCGACACCCGCGGTGACGAGGTCCTGGTCGAGATCGACTCCCGCGAGCTTGTCGAGAATGATGTTCTGCAGCGGGCGCGGCTGTGTGACCGCGATGTCCGTCACCATCACGCCTTCGACCGGCTGCATGATCGGCAGCAGCGTGTTCTTGTTCGGGTCGAACATCCACACGCTGTAAAGGGGCGGCGCGGTCTGCACGGCAGGATCGGCGAGCCGCGAATCGGTGCAGGGAACGATCGCCGCGGTAGTGGCGTCGAGCAGGCGACACTGCTCCCAGCTCACCAGGATACGATTCGTGCCGTCCCACAGGGCAAAGGCGGAGTTGAAGCGTCCTCCCGGGGAGGGGCCCGGAATGGTCACTACCGGATTCGGAGTGGCGCGCGACTGCGCCGGGCCGGTGAGCCCGGCATTTGCGAGCGTCGGCTGCGTGTTCTCGACATAGCGGTTGCCGTCGATGATGACGAGGTCGCCGCCAAAGTCGACTTTCGTGTACTGGCGGGCGAGCGTGAGAATGCGGCCGTCCTGCATCTCGCGGGGTTTGAGGAATTCGACGACGGTGGCATTCGTGCCCGTCATGTGGCTGTTGGCGCCGTAGTAGAGCTGGAGATCCGTGCCATCGGGATTCGCCGAGTACAGATGCATGCCGTCTTTGCCCGGCGCGTTGTCCCAGCGGGTCCACAACAGGCGGCCGTTCGAGAGTACCGTCGCATCGCGGTCGTGACTCTGGTTGAACGACAGCTGGTGAATGCCCGTGCCATCGTCATTCATCACGTGCAGCACGAAGGCCGGCTCGGTGCGCGACTCGTCCTGGTACTCGAATTGCGGCTTGCCCTCGTCCAGCAGGATGCCCTTCGACTGCGACTGGCGCGTCGAAGAGAACACTATGCGGCCGTCTGGCAGGTAATGCGGTGACACGTCGTTCACCGTGAGCGGATCGGGGTCGATCGCCGGATCGATCACCTGCCGCAGGGTGTCCGTGGCGATGACGTATTCCCAGATGCGCCAGGACGGGGGATCCTTCTGCTTCATTTTCAGCGCGAGCGGACCGCGCATCGCGAACACGACCTTTTTGCCATCGGTCGATGTATCGACGTCCTTCACGTCGTACACCGCAGTAGGGGTGGTGGTGCGCACGCGCACGGTGATGTTGGTCTCCGTCGCACTCGGGGAAGCGCTGTCGCGCTTGTAGAGATCCGCCTGCGGGAACGCGTCGCGCATCAGGCGCACATCGTCCGTCTGCGTCGGGATCGTGCGCTTCACGTAGAAGATCGGGAAATCGACGGTGGCGGGGTCCGCCACCTGGCTGTTACCGAGATTGACGCTGCCACCGCCGCTGCAGGCGGCCAGAGAGCCCGCCAGTAAGACGACCATCGACGGTAGCGCCACAAAGCGGCTCAAGCGCAGTGCCCGCCTGTCCTGTCGAGTGTGACCCTGCACGCATCCGCGCTGCATGTTCATTCGAGAAACTCCAGATCGACTCGCCTGCGCCTTCCCCGCGACGGACGAATGTAACTTAATTCAAAGCCCCGTTGGCCGGTTTTCGCCGTTGTGCTGAATCCGTCACGGCGTGCGGGCGCGGTTACCTGTTCTCTACTGCGGCGTTGGTGCACCAGCGATCGCGGGCTATTAGTTAGTCCTTTGGTCACCCGGGCGCCGTGACCCGACTCGCAATTTGCGGCAGTTTGGCGGTTGCGGCGGGCCTAACAGCAAATGTGTCGGCGTCTGGCGACGTGAGCCGAGACAGACATTCGGTGCGGGTATTTCGGGGCCGTATAGTCCAGCTCGCGCATCGGCAATCGTGGGAGTAGACGGGCGCTATATATGAATACCAAGACAGTCAGCAGCAGCAACAGCAGCTCGCGCCTGGCGCGACGCACCTCAGCCGCCCGGACCGTGTGTGCGCTGATTGTGCTCGCGCAGATCGCGACGCCCGCATCAGCCGGTCCTGCAGAGCAGGCCGAAAGGATATACGAACGCATCGCCGGGGTGCCGGCTCCGGCCGCCGTGCTCACCCAGATGATGACGGCGATCTCGAACAAGCCGGGCCAGCCGGGCCTGCTCGACGCTGCTGCCATCGCCACCGACGCGCCGTCGTTCTATAACGTAGTTCTGAAGAACTTCGTGATCCCCTGGACGAACCGCGACCAGACGGTCTTCGCGCCGCTCAATGACTACGCGGCGACCGTCATTGGAATGGTACGCGACAACGTGCCGTTCAACACCGCGCTCTCTGCCGACGTTCTCTATACGAGCAACGCCAGCGGACTGCCGGCGGTCTCGTCCGCTAACAACAATCACTACGCGATGGCGGAAACAAACGGTGTCGACCTCAAGGCGACTCTGGTAGCCACGACGCAGTCGGCCGCTTATGGCCTGCCGACCGAGGCAACAGCCGGGCTGCTCACGACCCGCGGCGCGGCTTCCGCGTTCTTCATAGCGGGTACGAATCGCGCGATGTTCCGCTTCACGATGATAAATCACATGTGCAACGACATGGAATCGCTGATGGATACGACGCGGCCGCCCGACCGTATCCGCCAGGACGTGGCGCGCTCGTCCGGCGGCGACAGCCGCATCTTCCTCAACAACTGCATCGGCTGCCACAGCGGCATGGATCCGATGGCCCAGGCGTTCGCCTATTACAACTACGACAACACCGCCGGAAAGCTGGTTTACACGGCGAACATGGTACAGCCGAAGTACCTGATCAACTCGGCGAACTTCCCGCAGGGCTTCGTGACTCCGGACAACAGCTGGGCGAACCGCTGGCGGCAGGGGCCCAACTCGGTGCTCGGCTGGGATACGGCCCTGCCCGGCAGCGGCGTGGGCGCCAAGTCCCTCGGCCAGGAGATCGCCGCGAGCGATCAGTTCGCGCAGTGCCAGGTCACGAAAGTCTTCCAGGCAGTGTGCTTCCGGGCGCCGACGAGCACGGCGGACCTGCAGACGGTCGCAGCCATCAAGGCGAGCTTCAGATCCGCCTATAACCTCAAACAGGTCTTCCAGCAGTCCGCTGCGGCCTGTCCGGGATCGTAGGGGAGAGCCGCAATGAACACAGGAGCATGCATGAACTGCTTCGAGCTCATCTCTACGGGCCTGCGAGCCCTGCGAGCCGCTGCGGCTGTCGCGCTGGTCACGACCGTGGTCGCCTGCAGCGCCGGCGGCCCTGCGACCCAGGTCAACCAGCCGACCACCGGCGGGACGAGTACCGCCAACAGCTACACCGGACCTGCGGCCGCGAACGCCGATGTCCAGTCTTTCAAGGTCAACCTCTGGGAAAACATCCGCGTGAGCAACCGCTGCGGCGGTTGCCATCACGAGGGCGGCCAGTCCCCGATGTTCGCGCGCTCGGATGACGTGAACCTCGCCTACCAGGCGGCCAGCCCGCTCGTGAATTTCACGCAGCCCGACCAGTCGACGCTGGTATTGAAAGTCGCCAGCGGCCACAACTGCTGGGTCGCCGATCCGAGCGCCTGCAAAGACACCCTGCTGACCTGGATCAAGGCCTGGATCGGCGCTGGCGCAGCCTCGAGCACGGGCGTCATCCTGACACCGCCCCCCGCGCAGACGGTGGGCAGCAGTAAGGTGTTCCCCAAGGATTCGTCGTCTTTCAATACCAACATCTGGTATCCGTACCTCTCGGTGTATTGCTCTGGTTGCCATCGTGCCGATTCGCCCACCGCGCAGGCGCCGTACTTCGCGCCCGAGAGAGGCGCGACCCAGGACCAGATCGACCAGGCATACGCGGCCGCGCAACCCAAGATCGACCTCAACACCCCGCAGCAGTCGCGGTTCGTGGTGCGGCTGGGAACCGAGTTCCATCATTGCTGGGGACCCAATGGCGGGCCGGCGGATTGCGCTGCGAGCTCCGCCGCGATGCTGGCCGCGATCGAGACGATGGCCGGCGGCATCACCGCCACCACCATCGATCCGGGCCTGATCGTCTCCAAGGCGCTCTCGCTCACACAGGGCACGATCGCCTCGGGCGCCAACCGTTACGAAGCGAACCTCGTCGCCAAATACGAGTTCAAGACCGGCACCGGGGGCACCGCCTACGATACCAGTGGCGTGAATCCGTCGGCCGACCTGGCTCTGTCCGGCGCCGTCACGTGGGTCGGCGGCTGGGGTATCAACGTCGCGGCGGGCGGCAAGGCGCAGGCCCCGACGGCCGCAAGTCAGAAGCTCGCGCAGATGATCACCGCGACGGGCGAGTACTCCATCGAAGTCTGGGCAATCCCGGCGAACGTAGCGCAGACGGAGGCGTACATCGTCAGCTACTCGGGCAGCGACAAGACGCGCAACGCCACGCTGGCGCAGCACGGGATGCAGTACCAGGCCAGCACGCGAAGCGACAAGACCGACACGAACGGTGCACCGGTGCTTCTCACTGCTGCCGGCAACATGAACGCCCAGGCGGCTCTGCAGCACCTCGTGCTGACCTACGACCCGGTCAACGGTCAGAAGATCTACGTGAACGGCATGTTCACCGGCGATGCGGATCCCAACAAGGGCGGTTCGCTCGCCAAGTGGGATACCACCTTCGCGCTCGTGATGGGTGCGGAGACGACCGGCAAGGAGCAGTGGCTGGGTACGATCAAGTTCGCGGCCATCCACAGCCGCGCGCTGACGGCCGCCCAGGTGCAGCAGAACTTCGCCGCGGGCGTCGGCGAGCGCTACTTCCTGCTGTTCGACGTGAGCTCCCAGTCGGGAATCCCGCAGTCCTACGTCATGATGCAGGCGAGCCAGTACGACAACTACAGCTACCTGTTCAACACTCCCACGTTCATCAGCCTGAATCCCAACGCGGCGCCGGGTAACCTCGCCATCAGGGGAATCCGGATCGGCGTGAACGGTACAGTCAGTACGTCGGGCCAGTCGTACTCGACCGTGAACGCGATGGTTGGAGGGGCGAGCTACACGGCCGCCAATGGACAGCTGCTGTCGAACGTCGGCGCAGTGATCCCGCTCGCCACGGGTCCGGCCACCGACCTGTTCTATCTCACGTTCGACCAACTGGGCACGTTCCAGCACCCGTACGTCGAGCCGGTCTTCACGGCGACCGCTGCGAAGCCGGACGACACGCCGAAACCCGACAAGGGCGTGGCCACGTTCGACAGGTTGAACGTGGCGATGGCCACGATCACCGGTATACCGATCACGAACACGGCGACGGCAACGACCTACGCCACAGTGCAGCAGTCATTGCCTGCCGGTCCGGCGATCGATGCGTTCCTCCCCTCGCACCAGACGGCGATCTCGCAGCTTGCCGCGGCCTACTGCGGCCAGCTCGTGGATACCCAGGCCGCCCGGGATGCCTTCTTCGGCCCGGGACTCGATGCCGCCATCAGCGCGAACACCACTGCGTCCACGTTCTTCGGGACCACGGCAGGCGGCACTAATCGCGGGGTCGTAATCAATGCGCTCCTCGCGAAAGCAGTCGGTACGGGCATCTACCCGCAGACGGCGACGGCCGTTACGGACGAGGTGAATGCGCTGCTGACGCGCATTCCCACGTTGACCGCCAGCACCACCGTTTCCACGGCGACCAAAGCGGCGTGCAGCGCCGTCCTCGGTAGCGCCGCGGTCTCGTTGCAGTGATCGGATCAGGAGAGAATCCACATGTTCATTCTTAAAAAACCCGCCAAGCCCCACGCTCTCGGCGAGCCGCTACTGCATGAGAATCACAAGCGTCCGACCACTCGCCGCGAATTCCTGGGCGCCGGCATGATCAGCGCACCGGCGATGGTGATCGCACCGGCCTGGGTGGGAGCACTGCTGAAGTCGGGCACCGCGAATGCGGCTTTGTCGCCCGACATCTTCAACCTGGGAAAGGATGAGTGCGGGGTGAAGGGCGCGGCCGCCGCCGGCGGGCTGCCGTTCATTGCAATCGATCTGGCCGGCGGGGCGAATCTCGTCGGCTCGGAAGTCCTCGTCGGGCAGAAGGGCAACGGAATGACCAATCCGCAGCTGAACTTCCTCTCGACCGCGGGCTACGGCAAGCTCGGTATACCGGGCAACATGGTCCCGACGTCGAGCGCTTTCATCAGTACGGCTCTGGGAATCGCCTGGCACTCCGACGGTGCCATTCTGCGCGGCATCATGAGCAAGGCCACGACGCCGGCTACCGCGGCCGGTACGAACGGTGCGGTGTTCTGTGCGCTGTCACAGAACGACACTGGAAACAACCCGCACAATCCCATCTACGGCATCGCCAAGGCCGGGGCGACGGGCCAGGTAGTGACTCTCATCGGTAGCCAGAACAGCGCTTCCGGCGGCAACTCGATGGCGCCGGCCAACGAGGTCGATGCCACATTGACGCCGACCAAGATTGCCACGGCCGCTGACGCCGTAGGTCTTGCGGGCAGCACCGCCACCACGGTCGATCCCGTGAACACGGCGATACTCGAGTCGCAGGCGCGGATCAGCGGCGGAGCGCTCGAGGGAGCCGTCGGCGGCGCGCTCAGCGCGCCAGCCGGGGTCACGCCGGGCGTAATGTTGAGCTCGGACCCGACAGCGGATGCGGCGCTCAAGAAATCAGTGCGTTGCGCCTATGTGAAAACCGCAAACGCGGCCGATTCGTTGACCGCATCGCAACTGGATCCCACCAAGGACACCAACATCATCGGTGGTGCAACGCCGATCTTCACGGCCGCGGACTTCAAGGACAACGACGTCGCCAAGACCGCAGCCGTCATGAAGCTGGTTCTCGGTGGGTTCGCGGGTGCCGGCACCATCTCCCTCGGTGGGTACGACTATCACGACAGTACGCGGGCCACCGGCGAGACCCGCAACTTCAAGGCCGGTCAGATGATCGGTGCGATTCTCGAGTACGCGCAGCGTGTCGGCTCGCCGGTGATGATTTACGTGTTCAGCGATGGGTCGTTGAGCTCCAGCAGCATGATCGACACCAGTACCGCCGGGCGCAACAAGCTCGCCTGGCAGGGCGACAACCAGTCGACGGCCTCGACCTTCACCCTGGTCTACAGTCCACAGGGCCGGCCGCAGCTCCTCAGCGCCGCCCAGCAGCAGATCGGCTACTTCAGTGCTGATGGCAACGTGGTGAGTACTTCCAGCGCCGCGGCCAATTCGGTCACCCAGCTGGCCGAGACGGCGATCCTCAACTACATGGCCCTGAAGGGGACGAGTGCGAATTTCCAGACGGTGTTCCCGAAGCAAGGGCTGGGAGCAACGGTCTCGCAGATGGCCTTGACAGCGTTCGCGCCAATCGTCTGAGGACGTAACCGACGTTTCAGACGCTCCTCCTGCCGGAGCCCGGCCTTGCGCTTGTCGCGCAAAGCCGACGCTCCGGCATATTCTTTACTGCCGCCGCTTGCGGCACGATAGATGACCTGCGCTCGCAGCGCGCGCTGCAGGGCACCCAAACCGTCCCACGTGCTTGCTTTTCATGCGCTTACCCGCGGAAACCTCCATCCGGTTCGTTGACAGTGTTAAGTAGGCTGTGCGAGGGTTGCCCGCACGGCGGCAGCCGGTCGCATCCTCTCCAGCGTCAAGGATATTTTTTGAGCTTGAAGCGGCCGAAAGGCCCAGTGTTGCGTCGTGTGCGTCTGTGGTGGCAGTGCGTCAAGGGAGCGGCGCCCGGCGCGGCGGCGTCCGGCATTATTGCGCTCGGCTTCGGTGTGGCAGCGCTGGCACAGCCGGTGTACTTCCTGCTGGGACACGAGGCGCCGGATTTCGCGCTGCGCGCCGTCGCCGGCAGCAACGTACGGCTGTCTGAGCATCGCGGCGATGTGGTCGTCATCAGTTTCTGGAGCAGCCGCTGCACGCCCTGCCGAACGCAGCTCGCGGCTCTCGATCGGAGCCTCGCCACCTACCGCTCGGCCGGCCTGCAGATGTACGGGATCAACGTGGACGACGACCAGAGTCGTGCGCTCGAGTTTGCGCATGGCGGGCAGGCGGCGAGCTTCCAGCTGCTGCTGGATCCGCAGAAGGCGGTAAGCCGCCGCTACGAGGTCGACAACCTGCCGATGACCGTGTTGATCGATCGTAACGGTACCGTGCGCTACGTCCTGCGTGACTACAGCGCAAAGAGCGACGATCTATACCTGCGGCAGCTGCGTACTCTGCTGAACGAATGATCGGAAGAAATATGCTTTACGTCGTCTTGCGTCGTCTGTTTCCGGCTGCGGGGTGGAGCCGGTCGCTGGCCGGAGCTCTTGCAGCGACCGCGCTCGGGCTGCTGCTTGCCGCCAGTCCGGCGATCGCACAAAACGCCGCGCCTGTTGCTGCCAATAAGGGCGTCAACCCGGGCACCGGCGGGGGCGGCGGAAGTGCAGGCAAACCGGCGAGCTCCACGGCTCCCGCGGCGACGGCCGAGAAGGATTCCGCAGCAACAGCGCCGCCGGCCACCGACGCTGCCGCCGAGGCTGGCCCGGCCGATGCCGCCGACACGCGCGGGCTCGATCAGGAAGTGCAGGGTCTGAAGAAAGACGTCGTCGACCTGAACCGCGATCTGTTCGTCCTCGAGGAGGAGCTGCTGTTCCCCGCCAACACGCAGGTGGCGGTGTTCCTCTCGATGGATGTCGGCGACTTCTTCGCGCTCGACGCCGTCCAGCTCAAGATCGACCAGAAAGAAGTGATCAACTATCTCTACACGCCGCGCGAGGTCGAGGCCCTCCTCAAGGGCGGCGTCCATCGCCTCTACCTCGGCAATCTGAAGGTCGGCCAGCATGAGCTGGTCGCCTTTTTCAGCGGCAAGGGCCCCAACGAGCGGGACTACAAGCGCGGCGCCACCATCGCTTTCGAGAAGGGTATCGGCGCCAAGTACCTGGAGCTCAAGATCAACGACCGGCAGCGCAAGCAGCAGCCGGAATTCGAGATCAAGGACTGGGAATAAGACTTGAGAGGTCGCGTCCTCAAGCGTTTGCTCGCGGTAGCCGCCGCGGCTGCCGCTATCGCCATGGCAGCCGCTCCGGCCGGCGCCCGGCGGCATGATCCGGAGAAGCTTCCGGACACGCGCATCCGCGACCTGCATTACGGCGATGTCCTCTTTTACTTCTACCAGGACGACGATTTCGAGGCGCTTACCCGCCTCACCGCCTACCAGCATTGGAATCTCGTCTCGCATCACGAGGCCGAAGGCCAGCTGCTGCTCGGCGGCCTCTATCTCTCGCTCGGCATGCATAACGAGGCCGGCGAGCGTTTCCAGACACTGCTGACGGACGATGTCCCGACAGGAGTGCGTAACCGGGCCTGGTTCTACGTCGCACAGATCTGGTACGCGCGCGGCTATCTGGACAAGGCCGAGGCGGCGCTGCGTAAGATCAACGGCAGGATGTCGCCCGAGCTGGAAGCCCAGCGGGAGCATCTGTTCGCCAACGTACTGATGCACCAGGGACACTTCGACGAGGCAATCCGGCTGCTCGCCACCGCACGCGGCGCATCCATCTGGTCTGCCTACGCCCGGTTCAATCTCGGCGTCGCGCTCGTTCGCAAGGACCGCATCGCGGATGCCGATCCGTTTCTGACCGGTGTCGGCACCATGTATGCGCAGTCGCAGGAGATGCTGGCTCTCAAGGATCGCGCCAACCTCGCGTTGGGATTCGCCTATCTGCAGGCCAAGCAGCCGCAGAAGGCCCGCCAGGCCCTCGAGCGGGTCCGGCTCAACGGTCCTTATTCCAACAAGGCGCTGCTCGGCACGGGCTGGGCGAATGCCGCGCTGGGCGACTACCGGACTGCGCTGGCTCCGTGGCTGGAGCTGCGGGGACGCAACGTCCTCGATGCAGCCGTGCAGGAGTCCTTTCTCGCGGTGCCTTACGCGTTCGGCAAGCTGAACGCGAACGCTCAGTCGGCGGAGTACTACGAGAACGCCGTCGAGTCATTCAACGCGGAAGACACGCGCCTCGACGGGGCGATCGAGCGCATCCGCAACGGCAACCTGCTCGAGCAGGCGCTGGCGACGGACAAGGACGCGCGCTACGGGTGGTTCTGGCAGCTCAAGGAGGTGCCCGAGGCGCCCGAGTCGCGCTATCTGTACACGCTGCTGGCCGGACACGATTTCCAGGAAGGCCTGAAGAACTATCGCGATCTCACGTTCATGGGGCACATGCTCGATCGCTGGGACGACAGCATGGAAGCCTTCGGAGACATGATCGACACGCGCGAGAGGGCCTACGTCGAGCGTCTGCCGCGCGCGGACGCCCTGTTGGCTTCTGGCGCCGCCGACAAGTTGCAGCAGCGCCGCGTGGACCTCGAAACCCGCGTCAACACCATCGAGAAGGGGCAGGATGTGGCTGCTCTCGGTTCGGCCGACGAGCGGGAGCAGTGGGCACGGATCCAACGCCTCGAGGCGTCGCTCGCGGGGACGCCGGACACGCCGGAAAACGCCGAGTTGCGTGATCGGCTGCGCCTGGTGAAGGGAGTGTTGTTCTTCCGCCTGAACGATTCCTTCAAAGCACGCATGTGGCAACAGCATCGGACCATCAAGGATCTCGATCTCGCGCTGCGTGAGGCGCAGAGCCGCTGGATCCGGGTGGACCGCGCGCGCAAGAGCGTGCCGACGAACACTGGGGAATTCGCCGCCCGGGTGGCGGCGCTGAAGGAGCGCATCGACGCCCTGCAGGTGCGCCTCGCTGCCAGCGAGAAGAAGCAGACTGTCTATCTGGCGCAGATCGCGATCCAGGAGCTGGAACAGCAGAAAAACCGCCTCTCGACCTACCAGGTGCAGGCGCGGTTCGCCCTGGCCACGATGTACGATCGCGCGGCCAACACCGACGCCACGCACACCGAGCAGGGGGCTGCCGTGCCGAAGGGAGGCGAGGCTCCTGATGACAAGCCGCCGGACGCCAAACCCGCAGACCAGGATAAGCCGACGCCCGAACCAGCGCCGACGCCCGAAGCGCAGCCGGCGCCGCCCGGGCCCGGGCCCGCGGAGCCGAAGCCATGAAACGTGCGGTGTCCGGAGCGGTTGCGCTCGTTCTGGCCGCCTGCGCGGCGCCGCTTGCCTATGCGGATGATTCCAACAGCCCGCGCACCATCAGGGACCTTGAATCGCACAACGTCGACGTGCACAAGGACTCGAAGGTCGACGCGAGCGCCTCCAAGGCGATGGAGAACTATCGCCGCTTTCTGGAGCTGCAGAAGACCGATCCGCAATTGCGGGCCGAAGCGCTGCGCCGCCTGGGCGATCTCAATCTCGACGCGGGCGACCTGGAGCGCATGGAGAAGGAGGTCGCGGCGATCGATCTGCAGAGCGGCGAGGCCATCAAGCTCTATGCCACGCTGCTGAAGGCCTATCCGGACTACGCCCGCAACGACCAGGTGCTCTATCAGCTGGCGCGCGCGTATGAGACCACCGGACAACCGGAGCAGGCGCTGACCACTCTCGACCGCGTCGTGCAGCACTATCCCAACAGCCCGCAGATGGACGAAGTGCAGTTCCGGCGCGGTGAGCTGCTGTTCTCCGCGAAGCGCTACGTGGAGGCGGAAAAGGCGTACGCGGTGGTCATCCAGCGCGGGAAGGCGTCGCAGTACTACGAGCAGAGCCTGTACAAGCATGGTTGGTCGCTGTTCAAGCAGTCCCTGACGGAAGAAAGCCTGCCCTCGTTCGCCGGTGTGTTGGATCAGAGGCTCGCCGTCGGCCGCAACGCCAAAGTGCCGCGGATCGAGGACCTCAAGCGCGCGGAACGCGAACTCGTAGAAGATACGCTGCGCGTCATGGCCATCACGTTCTCTTATGCGGATGGTGCCGCGTCGATCGACCAGTTCCTGAAGAGGCGCGGCGAGGCGCCGTACTCATATCTCCTTTACGCCCGGCTCGGCGATCTGTACGTCGAAAAACAGCGTTACCAGGACGCCGCGGCGACTTACCTCGCCTATGTCAAGCGCGACCCGTATACCGATTACGCGCCCCCCATCGCCATGCAGGCGATCGATGCGTACGGGAAGGGCGGGTTCACGCAGCTCGTTCTCGACGGCAAGCATGAATTCGTCGAGCGCTACAACTTCAGCTCGCCGTTCTGGAAGAATCGCGACCGCGCCCAATATGCGAAGGTCGTGCAGGAACTGAAGATCAACCTCAAGGACGTCGCGACGTACTTTCACGCGACCGCGCAGAAGACCAAGCGCATCGAGGACTACCAGGAGGCCTCCCGCTGGTATCGCGATTACCTCAAGTCGTTTCCGGACGATCCGGACTCGGCGGGTACCAACTATCTGCTCGCGGAGACGCTGTTCGAGAGCCATCAGTACGCCGATGCTGCCGCCGAGTACGAGCGCACCGCGTATGGCTATCCGAAGAACGACAAGTCGGCGAACGCCGCTTACGCATCGCTCGTCGCCTACCAGAAAGGTGAGGAGGGCCTGGCCGATACGGCAAAGGTCGAATGGCACAAGCGCGCCACCGACGCGGGCGTGAAGTTCGCGCAGACATTCCCTGAGCACCCGGACAGCGCCGGTGTGTTGACGCGTGCGGCGGAGGAGATTTTCGCGGCCAAGGACCTGCCGCGCGCCATTACTGTGTCGGAGTCGGTCCTGGCGCGCCAGCCGCCCGTCGACGTCGCCAAGCAACGCATCGCCTGGACCATCATCGCGCAGTCGCACTTCGACCAGAATGAGTTCGACAAGGCGGAGCCGGCATTCGTCAAGGCGCGTGAACTCGTGGGCGCGGACGAGAAGATGCGCACGGACCTTACCGAGCGTCTCGCGGCCACCGTGTACAAACAGGGTGAGGCCAAGCAGAAGGCGGGCGATTCCGCCGGCGCGGTGGAAGACTACCTGCGCGTTGCGCGCGTCGCTCCTGATTCCAAGATTCGCTCTACCGCGCTGTATGACGCCGCCGCGCAGCTCATTGTCCTAAAGCAATGGGACCGCGCCATCACGGTTCTCGAGGACTTCCGTCGCGAATTCCCGAAGAACGAGCACGCGGCCGACGTGACCCGCAAGCTTGCGGTGGCGTACTCGGAAGCCAACCGTCCGGGTGAGGCTGCTGGGGAGTTCGAGCGGATTGCGGCGAGCCCCACGGAAGATCGCGCAGTGCAGAGGGAGGCTCTGCTGTCGTCGGCGGACCTGTACGCAAAAGCGAACAATGTGCCGAAAGCGGTTTCGATGCTCGAGAAGTTCGTCGGCACGAATCCGACCCCGATGGTCGATGCCGAGGAGGCGCGCCAGCGGCTGGCGGACTACGCGGCCAGAACCGGTGACGTTGGCCGACGCAACTTCTGGTACCACGAGATCATCAAGGCCGACGCACAAGCGGGCGCGCAGCGGACCGAACGCACTCACTTCCTCGCGGCGAAAGCGCAGCTCGCTCTTGCGCAGCCGGCGCGCGATGAATTTCGCACCGTACGTTTGACGCTGCCCCTGAAGAAGAGCCTCGTCGCCAAGCGCAAGGCGCTCGAGAGCGCGATGGACGGTTACAAGCGGGCTGCTGAATACCAGGTTGCGGAGGTCACCACCGCTTCGACGTACGAGATGGCCGAGCTCTATCGAACGCTCGCCAAGGACGTCATGGGCTCGGAGCGGCCGAAGAATCTGAAGGCGGCCGAGCTCGAGGAATATAACTCGCTGCTCGAGGAGCAGGTGTTTCCGTTCGAGGAGCAGGCTATCAAGGCGCACGAGCTGAATACGGCGCGGGCGAAGGATGGCGTGTACGACGAGTGGGTGCAGAAGAGCTTCCAGGTCCTGGCGGAGCTCAAACCCGCCCGTTATGGCAAGACGGAGTTGACGCAGGATGTGGTCACTAGCCTCAACTGACATCGCGGCACGCCAGGCGGACGTTCCCCTGACGACTGCCGGGACGCCGGGCGGTTGGCGGGCCAGGTCGCGCTCGTCTTGCGGAGCGCTGTCGCGGGCCGTCAGCGCCGCTGCGCCCGTGGTCGCGCTCATTTTCCTGAGCGCGTGCGGCTCGACGCCGATCAAGCCCTCGGAATCCGCCCCGGAGACCGCAACGCCGTCATCCCCGGCCAATGCGCCACCCGTGGCTCTCACACCCCGTGGGCAAGCCGACTTCGAACGGGCGGTCGGCTTCATGCGCGCCGGCAACACCACTGAAGCCGAACTCGAATTCAAACAGCTCGCGCTGCAGTTTCCGCAGCTGGCAACGCCCTATGTCAACCTCGGCATTCTTTACCGCAAGGCCGGTCACCTCGACCAGTCGGAGGAAGCACTCAAGACGGCCGTGGAGCGCAACGACGGCAACGCCGTCGCCTGGACTGAGCTGGGCGCTACGCAGAGAATGCGCGGCGAGTTTCCGAATGCGGCGGCCTCCTACGAGCACGCCATCGCCTCCGATCCCAACTTTGCGCCGGCCTATAGGAACCTTGGGGTGGTCTCTGACCTCTATCTCGGTGATCCCGAGCGCGCGCTGACGGCGTTCGAGCGTTACAAGGAGCTTACGGGCGAGGAGAAGCCTGTCAGTGGCTGGATCGCTGAACTGCGACAGCGGACGGGCAAGCCTCCGTTGAAGCGGCCTGCGGCGCCAGCCGCTGCGCCTTCGGAAGCAGCGCCCGGGCAAAACCCTACCGCGTCGCCTGAAGGCGCGCCGGGACAAAACCCCGCGGAGCCCGCGGCTGCAGCGGCCCCTCCGCCCAAAGCGGGAGAATGACCATGTTCAACACGGCTATGCGCAATGCGGTCACTGTCCGAGCGTTTATCTCCCGGCCCAAAGCTGTCGCAAACCACGGAGCTCGTTGGCTCGTCGCAGGTCTGTTGGCGGCTGCCGCGCCCGGTGTCTGGGCGCAGCAGAGTCCGGCGCCTGCCGCTCCCGCTCGCGAGGTGCCGCGACCGGGTGACCTCGAGCCTGGTGTGAATACCTCGGCAACACCGCCGCCTGCTCCTGCTGTATCGCCTGGCTCATCGAGCACTTCTGTGGGCGTCTCGGCATCGGGCGCGGGAAATGGTGAGGGCGCTACGCTCAACACCACCGCGCCGGGAGCGAAGGGCGCCCCCAAGGCCGGTGCGCGTGACAAGACCACGCCGCAGGGCAAAGGCGCGCCGCAGGATAAAAGCAGCATGCCGGCCGCGGGCCCGCAGTCGTCGCCCGATCCGAAGGCGCCCAAGTCTGGTGCGAAGGCGCAGGACCGCCTGCAGCTCGATGCGACCCAGATCACCGGTAACCAGGAGTTGCCGAAGGTGCTATATATCGTGCCCTGGAAGCGCTCCGATCTCGGCGATCTCATCGGCAAGCCGGTGAACAGTCTGCTGGACGAGGTGCTCGAGCCGGTCGATCGTGACGTCTTCAAGCGCGAAAACCGCTATTACGATGCACTGAAGCCCGACGCTGCGGCCGCGGCGCCTGGGGCGGCGACTGGTTCGGGCGACAAGCACTGAATTGCGGTTGCGCGAGGCGTTCGAAGATGAGGACTGGATCGCAGCTTTTTGGGCTTATGTCATTCAGCTTTGCAAGGCTGGAGCGTGTGTGTGTTTTGGTCGGTGTTCCGTCTGAGTGGGAGTGACTACGATGGGTTTCTGGAACTTGATCGTGCGATTTTTTCAAGGCGGCGGGGACTTCATGTACCCGATCGCCATTGTGTTCGTAGTCGGGCTCTCGATAGCCATCGAGCGCTACATCTACCTGACACATACGGCCGTCCGTAACCGCACTCTCTGGAACGAGATCGTGCCCATGCTCTCGCAGGGCAACTTCCGCCAGGTGGTGCAGGTGACGTCGAAATCCGAGTCGGCGATCGGCCACATCCTCAACTACGGGCTGGCGCGCATCTCGACGGCGCGCCGTCGTGACGACATCGAGAAGGCCATGGAGGAAAGCCTCATGGAGGTCTTGCCGAAGCTCGAAAAGCGCACGCACTATCTCGCCACCTTCGCGAATCTCGCGACGCTGCTCGGCCTGCTGGGCACCGTCATGGGCCTCATCCGCGCGTTCGCGGCCGTGGCGACCATCAATCCGGCGGAGAAGGCTAACCTCCTCTCGGCGAGTATCTCGGTCGCGATGAACTGCACGGCCTTCGGCCTCATGACAGCGGTGCCGCTGCTGTTCGTGCACGCATTCCTGCAGACGAAGACCACCGAACTGATCGACAGCCTCGAAATGGCTTCCGTGAAGTTCCTGAACGCGATCACAGAGCGTCAGCAGCCCGCCCCCGCGGCGGCCTGAAGGCGCGTGCGGTCCTACTCGCGCATTCAGGGCTGAGTCTCACATGCGTCGGTCTTTTCAAACGCGGAAACTGCTGCGGCACCACCGGCAGCCGGAAGAGCTGCTGCTGGTGCCGATGATCGACATCTTCACGGTGCTCGTCACCTTCCTGCTCATGACGGCCGTGTTCTCGCGAACCGTGGTCCTGCAGCTGAACCTGCCGGCTGCGCAGACCGAGTTTCGCGAGCCGCCGCCGGGCCTGCAGATCGAGGTCATGGTTCGCAAGGATCTGCTGCAGGTCGCGGACCGTAACAGCGGGCCGCTCGCGACGCTGCCCAACACGCCGGCCGGCTATAACTACGACGGGCTGACCGAGTACCTGAAACGGATCAAGGCCAAGTTTCCCGAGAAGACGGATGCGACCATCCTGCTCGAGTCGGACACTCCCTACGACACCCTCGTGCAGGTCATGGATCGCGTGCGCGTGTGGGAAACGAAGCAGGGCCTGACTACCGTGCAGGCAGAGATGTTTCCGGACGTTTCCATCGGCGATGCGCCGGCGACCGATGAGGTCAAGGCACCATGAGCACGTCGAACCGCGCCAAGCGCATGGCGCAACATCACCTGCGGCATCGCGCGGATGCGCAGCTGAATCTGATCCCGCTCATCGACATCCTGTCGACGCTCGTCGCCTTCCTGCTCGTGTACTCGACCGAGGTCGAGGTCATCCAGAACAGCAAGGGCATCGAGATTCCGCAGTCGATCGCGCAGCAGGCGCCAAAAGAGTCGGTGGTCGTCATGATCACCAAGGACAACCTGTTCGTGCAGGGTGAGCTCGTCGCGAGCATTGCGGAGGTGCGTGCCGCGAAGGACGCGGTCATCGGACCCCTGCGCGATGCCCTGAAACGCCCGCTGCTCGTGGGTAAGGCGATGACGGAACGTGATCTCGCGCAGCGAGAGATCACCATCATGGCCGACAAGGCATTGCCCTATGACGTATTGAAGAAGGTCATGGCCACCTGTACCGACGCCGACTACGGCAAAATCTCACTGGCGGTCCTGCAGAAGGAAAAGCCGGTGGCCGCCGGCTTCAAGCCGGGCTAACGGTTTTTGGGAATCGGAAATGGTTATCGCGCCCTTTTATCGTGAGTTCGAGCTGCCCTGGGAAGGCGATCCCGAGGCGAGCGCGCGTTTTCGCAAGATCCTGCAGGTGCTGCTGATCCTGTTCGTGCTGTTTGGCATCCTGTTTCCGCTGCTGCCGAGCCCTAAGAAAACCGCGGCGGAGACGGAAGTGCCGCAGCGGCTTGCCCGGGTCATGATCGAGAGCAAGCCCAAGCCGCCACCGCCGCCCCCGACACCGAAGGTCGAGGAGAAACCGAAGGTAGTGCCGGAGAAGAAAATCCCGGTCGCGCCGCCGGTGGACCAGAAGCAGCAGGCGCACGAGAAGGCGCAGAAGTCGCTCAACCAGTTCAAGGATGAGCTCGCCGACCTGCGCGAGAAGATGGATCTCACGCCGATGCAGACCAAGAACCTCTCCGGTGCCGTCGGCGCGGACTCGCATGCCGAGCGCTCGCTCATCACTTCCAAGGTCGGTGCCGGCAGCAGCGGCATCACTTCCTCGAACTCCAGCCGGGGATTCGGCACCGGCGCCGGTTCGCTCACGGGCCATGACACGACGTCGGTGACCTCGTCCATCGCACGTTCCGGCCTCGACAGCCGTGGTCCGACACGCACCGGCTCGAGCGGCAAGGCGGCCCGCTCGCGCGAAGAGATCGAGACGATCTTCGATCGCAACAAGGGCACCATTTACGCCCTCTACAACCGTGCCACCCGCAGCAACGCCGAACTGCAGGGCAAGCTCGTGCTGGAATTCACGATCGCGCCGGGCGGCGAGGTGACCATGTGCCGCATCGTCTCGAGCGAGCTCAACGACAAGGAGCTCGAGAGCAAGATCGTTTCGCTCGTCAAGCTGTTCCGCTTCGAAGCCAAGGACGTCGAGAGCATCACCACGACCAAACCCATCGACTTCTTCCCGGCAGGATGAGTCGATGCGCCTCGAGGCTTAGGTCATGAATCTGAGATCGGAGATCGACTACTACTCGGAGCTGCGGCTGCTCGATAAGGCGCGGCTGCTGAATCTCTTCCTCCACGAGCTCGCGGAGGAGGCGCGCGGGACTTACGGGCCCGGTGTCGACCAGGTACATGACGGCGCCCACCTGCGCTTCGTCAATGAGCTCCTCCATCGCCTCACACGTGTCATCGAGCAACTGCTGGCGGAAGAGGCCACGCGTCCCGCGGACGATGTCGTACTGCGAATGCTGCTGGCACCGCGTGCCGACAAGGTCGCCGAGCGGCTCGTGTATAACGCCTATGCCCGCGCGATCCAGGGGTTCGAGAGCTACGACACGACGGTACTGATGAGCTCCTAGCTCGCCTGGCGGGCGTGCAAAAATTGATTTTTGCGTCAAGAATGGCGGGGTAAATCCTCCGGCCTGACGCAAATATCAACATGAAAACCCTACGAACCGCATTCGCCTGCGCCACCCTGCTGACCGCACTGGATGCTGTAGCCGCTCCCTCAAGTGTCATCGTCCTGCGTCCGGCGCAACTGTGGACGGAGGGCGAGCCTGTGCACGCCGCGTGGGTGGTGGTTGTCGAGGGCAGCCATATTCTGGCCGTCGGGCCGGAAAAGGCCGTGGCACCGGCGGGTGCGCCGGTGATCGATCTGCCGGGAGCGACGTTGCTTCCCGGCCTCATGGATCTGCATTCGCATCTGTTCCTGCATCCTTATAACGAGACCTCCTGGAACGATCAGGTTCTCAAGGAGCCGGTGGCGTATCGCACGCTGCGGGCGGGGGAGCAGGCCAAGGCAACACTCCTCTCCGGCTTCACGACGCTGCGCGACCTCGGCACCGAAGGCGCGGACTACTCCGATGTTTCACTCAAACACGCGATCGATGACGGTCTCATCCCGGGTCCTCGCTTGTTCGTTGCGACGCGCGCCATCGTCGCCACCGGTGCGTATGGTCCGGCGCCTCGTAGCTTGCGACCTGACATCTGTTGCACACCGCAGGGCGCGCAGGAGGCGAGCGGGGTTCCCGAGGTCATCCGTGCTGTTCGTGAACAGGCGGGTCGCGGCGCCGATTGGATCAAGGTGTACGCAGACTACCGCTGGGGGCCGGACGGAAGCACCCAGACAACGTTCAGTGAGGAGGAGCTCAAGGCCCTGGTCGACACGGCACACTCGTCGGGCCGGCCCGTGTCGGTTCATGCGGCTACCGCGGAAGGCATGCGACGTGCCGTACTCGCTGGCGTTGATAGCGTCGAGCACGGTTACGGTGGCACGGCGGAGGTATTCAAACTGATGGCCGCGCGAGGCGTGGCTTTTTTTCCGACTTTGACGGCGGAAGAGGCGGTTGCGCAGTACTTCGATCACTACGAGGCCGGCAAGTCACCGCCGACAGCCGACATGCAACGAGCGGCCGATGCGTTCAGGCTGGCGATGAAACTGGGCGTGACAATTGGCTGCGGCAGTGATGTAGGTGTGTTCGCGCACGGAACCAACTATCGTGAGTTGCAATGGATGGTTCGCGATGGGATGACGCCGGTGCAGGCACTTACGGCTGCAACCGCGACGGATGCGAAGGTCCTGCGGCAGGAGCAGATGCTGGGGCGGGTCAGGCCCGGGATGCTCGCGGATCTGATTGCGGTTACCGGCGATCCGACGCGAGACATCGACGCCGTGGCGCACGTGGTGTTTGTGATGAAGAACGGGACCGTCTACAGGCGCCCCTAGCCTCGCTCGACACGCCGCGCCATATAGGCGCGGCTCGTATCACTTCTCGCCAGGATCACTTTCGCGCGCCAGCGCCGTCAGCGCCGTACCGGTGAGACGGAAGGTCTGCCATTCGTCCTTGAGGACGGCCCCCAGGCTGCGATAGAAGCCGATGGCGGGCTCGTTCCAGTCGAGGACAGCCCACTCCAGGCGGCCACAGCCTCTCTCGAGCGTGGTGTTTGCAAGCCACGTGAGTAGCTGCTTGCCGATTCCGCGGCCGCGAGCTTCAGGGCGTACGAAGAGGTCTTCGAGATAAATTCCCGGTTTGCCGAGGAATGTGGAGAAGTTGTGGAAAAAGAGGGCAAAACCCATGGGCTTCCCGGCTACGCAGGCGAACACCACTTCCGCGTAGGGACGCGGGCCGAAGAGCGCTTTGTGGAGGCCCTCTTCGGTAGCGACGACTTCGTGCTCGAGCTTTTCGTACACCGCGAGGTCGCGGATGAAGGCGAGCACGGTGGGCATCTCGTGCTCGGTCGCCGGACGAATGGTAATAACGTCATTCATCATCCAGTGCTCTGCAGGCCTTGAGAAATTCCGGCCGTGCTGGCCAGCAGCGCCTCGAACAGGTCGCGGTCGCGGCGATCGGTGGCGCGCCAGCGCTGCAGGAGGTCGACCTGCATCAGGTTCATGGGGTCGACGTAGGGGTTGCGCAGCTGGATGGAGCGCTGGGCCGTGGGGTCTGTGTCGAGCAGGGCGCGGCTGTCTTTGATTGCGAGTACATGCTCGCGGGCGGCGGAGTATTCGTCGCGGATCGCTACGAAGAACCGGCGCAGCGGTTCCGGCGCCAGTACGTTGTAGTGTTCCGCGATGTCGAGGTCTGCGCGGGCCAGCATTGTCTCCACGTCGTCGAGAAGGTTACGCAGGAAGAACCAGCTGCTATAGGCCTCGCGAAGGCGAGGCAGGCCGTGCTTCTCGAGGGCGAGGCGCAGCCCGGTGCCGGCGCCATACCAACCGGGAATCATGTGGCGCGTCTGCGTCCAGGCGAACACCCATGGCACGGGAAGGAGGCCTTCTATGCCTTTGATCTCTTCGCGATGTACCGAGCGGGAGCCGATCTGCATGCGCTCGATTACGTCGATCGGGGTGACGGCACGGAAGTATTCGTAGAAGTCGGGATCCCCGTAGACCAGGCGGCGGTATGCTTCACGGCTGCCGTCGGCGACAGTCGTGGCGCATTCGAGATGGGCGGCCGAGTCAGGGGGCAACTTGCCCCTCTTGGCGGCGGAAGTGGCAAGGCCCAGCGCGTTGAAGGCTCGCTCGAGGGTGCGCATGGCGATCGGTCGCAGGCCGTAGCCCTGTTTGACCGTTTCGCCCTGTTCCCGGATGCGCAAGACGCCGTTCACCGCTCCGGCCGGTGCTGCCATGACAAGAGAATCGATGCGACCGCCCCCACGTGCCAGGCTGCCGCCGCGCGCATGGAATACGACATGGCGGTCGCCGGCGGCGGCCAGTACTTGAGCCAGCGCGCGTTGGGCTTGGTAGATGGCCATGCGGGATGCGCAGGTGCCTACTTCTTTGTTGCTGTCGGAGTAGCCGAGCAGTACGCACTGTTGGCGCCCGTGCGCCTCCAGATGCCGGCGGTACAGCGGGTCGGCGAGCAGTTCCTGCATCGTTTCGCCGCAACGCTCGAGAGCGGCGACGGATTCGAACTGTGGCGCGATGTCGAGGGCGACTTCGCCGGTGCGTTTGTCGTAAACCTCGGCCCAGCGCGCAAGCAGGAGAGCGGCCAGGACATCGTCCGCGCCCTTCGCGCCGCTCACGATGAAATAGCCAACCGCTTCGGGACCGTAGCGGTGACGACCCTGCATGATGGCTTCGAACACAGCGAGATTGCGTTTACTGAGCGCGTCGAGTTCGACGCTGGGACCGCTGTCTCGCTCGAGTGCGTCGGCGAGCAGCTGGCGGCGTTCGGTGCTGGAGCGCTCGAGCCAACGCGGATCGTCGTAGCCGCGGGCGATGACCTGGTGAAGCACGCTCGCGTGTTGGCGAACATCCAGTGTCGCCAGATGAAAGCCGAACGTCTCGATCCGGCGCAGAAGGCGGCGGACGTAGTAGAGACCCGCGTTAGCGCCCTTGTTGGCCTGCAGGCTCGCGGCTACGAGGCGGACATCATCCTTGAACTGTTGCGCTTTTTCGTAGCCGTTCGCTCGGCCGTCGTACGTACAGCGCAGTCTTTCCCCGATCTGGGCGAGAAACACTCGGTAGGGCATCCGGTCGTGGCGCGCCGGGGTAATGGCGCGCGCGCCTGGCAAGAGCGTCATGTACTCTTCGATGCGCTTCGTCAGCTCGGCTGACACACTGACGCGGCTTGCGCTTTGCGACAGACGCTGCGCCACCACCTGGCACTCCTCGAAGTACCGGTTGATGATCACCTGTTGCTGGCGGGCGAGGGTCTCGCGAATGCTCTTTGCATGCACGTCGGGATTGCCGTCCATGTCGCCGCCGACCCAGGATCCGAAATGCAGTATCGAGGGCAACTCGATGGAGTCGGCCTGTACGCCGTAGAGTTTCTCGAGCGCCTGCGCGAGCTCTTCGTAGAACGCTGGCACGACCCGGTACAGGATTTCGACGAGATAGAACAGAACCTGCTCGCGTTCGTCCGCGACAGTGAGCCGTTCGCGCGGATGCTCTTCCGTCTGCCACGCCGCCGTCAGCTCGATGCGGATGCTGCTCCAGATGGTGCGCGTTTCGTGCGGAGTCAGTGTGGGATCGAGGCGATCGAGCAGCAGCTGCGCGATGCGCTGCTGCTTGTGCAGAAGAGTCTTGCGCGTGGATTCGGTCGAGTGCGCGGCGAAGATGGGCTCGATACGCAGGCTCCCCAGCAGCTCGAGCACGTCCTTCAGCTCGAGGCCCTGACTCTTGAGAGCGCCGATCGCAGCCTCGACGCCACCGGGCTGCGGCCGCTGGCTGTCCTTCAGGAAATAGTCGCGGCGGCGGCGGATGCGATGCACGCGCTCGGCGAGATTGACCACCTGGAACCAGGTGGAAAAGGCGCGCACCAGGTCGCGAGCCAATGCGGGCGGCCGGTCCCGGACGCTCGCCGCGAGCTCGAGGCGAGCCTGTTCGTCGCCTTCGCGGCGCCGAATGGCGGCCACCCGGTCGAGCTCAACGAGCTCGAAGAGCGAATCGCCGCCTTGCTCGGCCAGGATCTCGCCCACGAGCGCGCCAAGCGCATGCACGTCGTCGCGCAACGCCTCGTGCTTCGGCGGAAAATGGATGTCGCTGCGGCTCACGATGAGCCGCGCAGTCTACCGCTTTGCCAGCAGCCTGTCTGACTCATGGCGCTGCCACAAGGGCGGCACCTGGGTGCGAGTTCAGCGGTTCCAGAAGTTGGCGTTTGCGGCGAAATCGGGGCGCTGGGCGCGGACTACGCAGAAGCGCTGTCCGGTCGGCGCCTCCATGACCCACCAGGTGTGGACTCGTTCGATTCGCTTCGCGCCGAGCTGCTCCAAACGCGCCACTTCGGCTTCGATGTCGTCGGTCTCTATATCAAGGTGCACGCGGCTGGGATGGCCGACCTGTTGGACCTCCATGTGCAGCTCGTCGGGGCGCGTTTCGAGCAGGCGATAGAGCCTGTCTTCGGGATTTGTCGCAGGCTTCAGGGCGTATCCGAGCGCCTGGCTCCAGAACCTGGCGGCGCTGTCCAGATCGTCGGTTTGGCAATCGATGATGAATCCAGCGAGGCGACTCTTGTGCATGAGCGAAAGTCTCCTGTGAAGGGCAAGCGGCTGGCACGTCGCGTGCGGGAATTTTACCCGATTGGCACCCTCACCCCGCCAGCAGCACGGATTCCGCGCGCTCGAGCTCCTCCGGCTGGCCGTAGATGACGACGATATCCCCGTCGCGCAGCACGGTATCGCCAGCGGGCTCGCGGCCCATGATCCCCAGGCGCCTGATGCCGGTGAATGCCACTTCCACGCCACGGTTGCGCACATCGCCGAGAGTGCGGCCTACCGCCCATGCGCCCGGGGGTACCACCACGGACTTGATTTCCTCGCGGTGCTCGTGCGTGTCGTCTAACGGCCGCGCGTCGCCACGGCGAACGATATTTCTCAGGACGGCGTACCGGCTGTTGCGGATGTCTCCCATCGTACGGACGACTTTTGATACCGGCACATGCAGCAACATCAACACGTGCGAGACGAGCATGAGGCTTGCCTCGAAAGTCTCGGGTACCACATCCGTGGCGCCGGCGTCCTGGAGCTCCTGGATGCGCGCGTCGTCTGCGGTGCGCACCAGGACCGGTACTTCGGGGCGCAGGCGCCGGATGCTGTGAAGGATGCCGATCGAAGTTCCCGGATCCGAAAAGCTGATAACGACCGCGCTCGCGGTTTCGAGGCCGATCTTCGCGAGCAGGCTCTCATCGGCCGAGTCTCCGAAGATCACGGGATCGCCGGCCTGGCGTGCAGCGCGGATGCGCGCCGGATCGAGATCGAGCGCGATGTATTCGAACCCTTGGGTCTCCAACACGCGCGCCACATTCTGGCCGACGCGGCCGAATCCACACAGGATCACGTGTTCGCGGCGGGCGATCTGGCTCGTCGCGGCGTCTTCGCGCTCGCTCGCGGTACGGGGCGGACCCTTTTCACGTAACAGGAAGCGGGCAACCGTCTTGTTGTTGTTCAGAATGAAAGGGCTCAGCACCATGGATAACACGATCGCGACGAGCAGCGGCTCTCCGAGCCTCTCCGGAATGAGGCCCGCCTGCACGCCTATCGTGCAGATGGCGACGCCAAACTCACCACCGATCGAGATCACGATGCCGGCGCGCAGCGCTTTGAACCGTGTGGTGGTGAACGGCCGGGTTACGAGCGCCGCGATAAGCGCCTTGAGCACGACGAGCGTGACCAGCATGGCGGAGACGAGTCCGAGCTCGCTGGCCAGCAGGCGCATGTCGAGCAGCATGCCGACGGAGATGAAGAAGACGCCGAGCAGGATGTCGCGGAACGGGCGGATGACGGCGTCGATCTGATGCCGGTACTCGGTCTCCGCGAGCATCATCCCGGAGAGGAAGGCGCCGAGCGCGAGCGACAGGCCGGCGACATTGGAGGCCCATGCCGAAGCCAGCACTACCAGTAGCACGGTGAGAGTGAACAGCTCGCGCAGTCTGCTATGTGCGATCTCGTGGAACAAGGGCCGCAGTAGCCAGCGTCCGGCGGCCAACACAGCCGCGATCGCCACGATGCCGCCGACGACGGCCAGCACGCTCCCGCTGAGCTGGAAATGATCCTGCCCCTTTATCAGCACCGAGGCGAGGGCGAGAAAGGGCACGAAGGCCAGATCCTGGAAGAGCAACATGCTGAACGCGAGACGACCGTGGGTGCGGTTGAGCTCCGAGCGCTCCGTGAGCTGCTGCAGCAGGATGGCCGTCGAGCTCATGGAGATGGCACCCCCCACTACGATCGCCGTCAACCACGGCAATCCCAGCGCTCGACCGAGGACGGCGAAGACGCTCGCCGTGGCTCCCACTTGCGCGGCGCCCAGGCCGAATACCTCGCGACGCATTGCGATCATGCGGGGCAGGGAGAACTCGAGGCCGAGGGTGAACAGGAGGAATGCCACGCCCAGTTCCGCGAGCAGCCGCGTCGTACCCGAATCCGACACGATGCCCAGTGCGTGCGGACCCAGCGCTACTCCGACCACGAGATAAGCGAGAGTCGTGGGAAACCCGAGCCGCCGCGCGATCGTCACGAGAAGGACGCAGCCCGCAAGCAGAATGAGAACCTGGGACAGCGGCGCGGTCATCGGCGCAGAACGCTCCTGGGAGCCTGTCTGGCCCATGGAGCATGGGCCAGACAGGCTCCTCAAAGGCAGTCAACTTAGACTGCCATGGGGAGCTAAGGCAACGTGACATTTTTCACTGCCCGCCGTTACGACGCGACCGTCGATTGAATGGCTATGCCAGGGACGAGCAGCGGAATCGGTGATCGGTGGTTGCGCTTGCAGCCTCAGGGGGACGACTGGTGCGCCGCGAGCCAATCGGCACCTGCCGCCGATTGGCCCCTGACTGCACTATCCCCCTACGGCACCGAGGGATGGCGGTTGCGCATTGGCACGCGGCATATGCGAGTACTCATGCGACAGCCGCGTGATCGTCTGGTCGTCGTCGTCGTCGCGGGTCGCCGCCGTGGCGGTGGGCAACGGCTGCCGCCCTTCCAGCATTTCCAGCAGAGTCTCGCGCGCGCGGGCGACACGGCTCTTGATGGTTCCGACGGCGCATCCACAGATGGTCGCCGCTTCTTCATACGAGAAGCCGCTCACGCTCACGAGGATCAACGCGGTGCGCTGGCCGGGCGAGAGTGACGACAGAGCCAGATTCAGGTCGCGCAATTCGAGCTTGCCGTCATGATCCGGCGGCACGCTCGGTTCCGGCAGCAGGTCCGTGTCCACGCCATGGGCCTCGAACTTCCGCCGCCGCAACTGCGAGTAATGCTCGTTGCGCACGATGGTGAAAAGCCAGGCTTTGAGGTTCGTGCCCGGCTTGAAGCGTTCGATATTGTTGATGGCGCGCATGAGCGCCTCCTGTACGAGGTCGTCCGCACGTACGCCGTCGCGGCACAGGGAGCGCGCGAATGTATGCAGTTGGGGCACGAGGGCCACCATGTCGTCCGTCACCATTTGGTCCCCTTCGGGTAACGCCCCGGCAGCCAGGGCAAAAAATTTTAGGTCGCTGCGTTGATAGGCAAGGTACTTGCTGCCTGATCGCGCCAAAGTCGGCGGGGGGGCCAAACTGATTGGGAAGCATCCCAAGCTCCTGTAAGACGAGTCCTACACGCGCAGCGTCAAGGTCGATTCCCATGGCGCAAAAGCGCGATTCCGGCCCCGCCGCAACGCAACCCGAACCGCAACCCGAACCGCAACCCGAGTCGCTACGGGCCGCAGCCGCCGAGGGTCTCTTATTTACGAGCGACCGCGACCCGGGCATCCGGCGGATGCGTCGCGGCCGCGGGTTCGTCTATCTGCACGCAGATGGGCGCAAAGTGGCGGATGAAGCGCACCTGGCCCGGATTCGCAGCCTCGCCATCCCTCCGGCGTATCGGGATGTGTGGATCTGCGCGAGCGCGCGCGGCCATCTTCAGGCTACGGGGCACGACGCGCGTGGACGCAAGCAATATAGATATCACGCACGCTGGCGTTCCCACCGGGACGCGCAGAAGTTCGACCACATCCTGGAATTCGGCCGCGCACTGCCCCGAATCCGGCGCCGCGTGGCGCAGGATCTGCGCAAGACCGGACTGCCACGCGAGCGAGTGCTGGCTACGGTCGTCAAGCTTTTGGATGCGACGCTGGTCCGTGTCGGTAATGAAGAGTATGCACGCGCTAACGGTTCTTTCGGCCTGACGACGCTTCGTAACCGCCACGTGAATGTCACGGGCGACACCCTCAATTTCGAATTCCGCGGCAAGAGCGGCATCGTCCATCGCGTCACAGTCAGCGATCCGGCGCTTGCGCGCATCGTGCGCCGCTGCGCCGATATCCCGGGGCAGGAGCTCTTCCAGTGGATCGACGCCGAGGGCGAGCGCCATCGCGTCGATTCCAACGACGTCAACGAGTATCTGCGCGAAGCGAGCGGCGGTTCCTTCACAGCCAAAGACTTCCGCACCTGGTTTGCAACGATCGAGGCACTCGCGACGTTGCGCAAGCACCCCGTTGGAACGCATCGCGAAGTCAAGCGAAAGCTGAACGAAGTGATTGCGGCCGTCGCCGCCCGTCTCGGCAATACTCCGACGATCTGCCGCAAGTGTTATATCCACCCCCAGGTACTGGAAGCGTACGCCGCAGGACAACTTCTGACACTGAATGGCGCGGCGCCTCAAGTGGTGCTGCGCACGCTGTTGCGCAGGCGCAGCAGAGCGTCTCGCCAGCAGGCGACGCGCCCCCGCCACCGCCGGATCGTGCAAAACAGGCACTCCAGCAACCCATTCGCCTGAGCAGTAGGCGGCCTCCTACGTCGCAATGCGTAAATGCGACACCGTAACTGTGGGCTTCACCGATAGGTAGATGCCGGCTGCCGCGCGAAGATACGCTCGAAATTGGTGGAAGCACCGTGTGTGTCACAGTATGCAGGGGAGTATGTCATGTCATTGCGAACGTTCATTTTGGGTGCAACCGGGGCGCTCGTATGTATTGCGGCCGGCGGCTGCGCCACTCAAGGCGGCCCCAAGCCGACTGAGGAGTTGACCAAGGCCCGTTCGGTCGTCGAGCAGGCGGACAAGGGTAACGCACAGCGTTACGCCGCGGCTGACCTCCAGCGCGCGCACGATGAGTTGAACAGCGCGGATCGGGCGGTCACCGAAAAGAAATACAAAGATGCGCTCGCCTTCGCCCAGCGGGCCCAGGTCGACGCAGACCTCGCCAACGCTCGTGGCAACAGCGGCGCGGCGCAGAAGTCCGCGCAGGAAGTCACTCAGGGTACCGACACCCTGAAACAGGAATCCCAGCGCGGCGATAACGGCGCCCCCCGCAATTAAGCCAAACACCTCATTCAATGGAGTCAGTCGTGAAAAAACTCATCATCAGTGCAGCGCTCGTCGCGCTCGTCGCGGCTTGCGCCTCAGCCCCCCAGCGCAGCGACCAGCTCGAGCAGGCGCGCGCGCAAGTCCAGACCCTTTCCGCGGATCCACTCGCACAACAGTCCGCCAGCACGGATATCGAAGCCGCGCGTGCCCAACTGCAGCAGGCCGATACCGCCCTGCAGCAGAAGAAGCCGCCTGAGGAAGTAAATCACCACGCGTATCTCGCACTCCGGCATGCAGAGGCCGGCGAGGCGCGGGTCGCCGAAGCGCATGCCCGACAGGAAGTGGCGCGAGGCGAGCAGGATCGCAACCGCGTCCTGATGCAGGCGCGGGAGCGGGAGTCCCAACACGCGCAGGGCGAGGCCGAGACGGCGAAGAACACCGCGGCGGCCGCTCAGAGCGAGCTGGCCAGTGCGCGCCAGGAGCTGTCGGCCTTGCAGGCCAAACAGACCGATCGCGGGATGGTCATGACGCTGAGCGACGTGCTGTTCGACACCGGCCGGTCCACGCTGAAGCCCGGTGCCGATCGCGATCTCGATCGCCTCGCCCAGGCCCTGAAAGACAATTCCAGCACGCGCGTCATGATCGAAGGCCATACGGACAGCGTCGGTTCGGACTCTTATAACGAAGAGCTGTCGCAGCGCCGTGCACAGGCTGTAGCCGATGCACTTCGCACGCGGGGCGTGGCTGCCGATCGGTACGAGGCCAAGGGGCTCGGCAAGTCGTTTCCGGTGGCTTCCAATGCCACCAACGCGGGACGTCAGCAGAATCGCCGTGTAGAGATCGTGTTCTCGGATGACGCAGGCCGCTTCGCGCAGGGCGGTTCGCAGAATTCGAGCTCGCGGTAACCCC
>JAQGOG010000133.1 GCA_028293765.1 Gammaproteobacteria bacterium | reverse complement strand
GAAGCGTATTGAGAATGTCGCTGTCGGTTGTTTGTCCTCTTTGCTCGATCTGCTCCTTTGCATATATCTTGACCTCCTGCGCTCCCTCCTGCGCTGTGCGCGGAATGCGGGATCCGGTCACTACTACTTCCTGAAGCTGTTTCGTGGAATCGTGCGTCGGTGCAGACGAATCGGCTCTTTCTCCCCCTTCGCCGAACGCGGGAGCCCCTTGACCGTCGCTTTGTGCGAGTCGAAGCGTCTGGCCGTCCGCTTGGGCAGATCGAAGTCCGCTTCCGAAACCGTCCCCGGACGCTTCGCTCTTCTGGGCCGAAGCCGCATCCGTCGGACTACTGGGCGCGGGCCCGCCCGCTGCTTTCGCCTTGACCACGGCCACCGCGTTCTTTCCGAGGTGCTCGTAGGCGAGTCCTGTGTTCTCGAGCAGCTTCGCGAGTGCAGCTTCCACTGTCAGATTGCCCTCGACGGCAGTCGAGGTCACCCCGTGCGCGGTTCGACTGTCGATGACGATGCGCAGGCCACTCTGGCGCGACAGCTCGTTGATCGCCGCAGCGATCGGCTGGGCGGCAATGCTCAGTCGCAGGGGTACGGCGCTCTCGAACACCGATGGCTGTGGCGATTGCTGCGCACTGACGGCAAGGCTGGCAGACAGGACTAGAGCCCCGAGTGCCGACCGGTTGCGATACTGCATCTGTTCTCCCCGTTTCTTTTGATGTTTCGCATGGCCGCGATCGCGATGAGCGGGTCCGCAGCTTCTCGATTCTTTACAATCCATAAGACCCTCGCGCTTCCGGGATTGCCCACCCCCGGGGCACGCTATATTTATTCTCACGGCCGGGGGCAAAACCCGGCTTTTTCGGGTCTTATAGGGGGTCAGGGCGAGAATTCGGCGGATAAAAGTGGTGATATCGCAAGCACCTGCAGGTCGGCCGGACGACGGCATCTTGGATGTCGGGCAGGTGTATGAACGGCATCGCGACGAGTTGCGCAGCTTCTTCGCCAACGTCACCCGCGGCAGGCTGCAGATCGTCGAGGACCTGGTGCAGAACGTTTACCTGCGCCTGCTGGAGTATCCGCCCTCTCAGGTGCTGCGCGAGCCGCAGGCGTATCTATTCAAGCTCGCCTGGACCGAGCTGCATCGCTATCGCGCAAAGAACGCCCATGAGCCCGTGTCGCACGATCACGAAGCGCTGGACAGCCTGAGCGCGCAACGTCATAGCTCCCAAATGGCTGACGACGCATCCGGTACCACTACCGAGCAGTTGCTGCTCAAAGTACTTGGCGACCTGCCGACGGTCTACGGTCAGGTGTTCGTGATGTTCAAGTGGGACGGCCGCTCCTACAAGCAGATCGCAGCGGAGCTCCAACTGACGCCCCGGCAGGTCAAACGCTACATCGCTCGCACCCTGCAGCGCCTGAAGCTGACGCAGTCGCAGGACTGAGGGAACGGACGCCGACACATGAAAATACCCGAACGGCATGACCAGAAGGTCTATCTCGAAGCGGCACAGTGGCTGGTTCGCCTTGACGACATCGAGCGGGGAACCGACGCGAACGAGCAGCGGGAATGGATTGCCTGGCTGCAGCGGTCGCCATTACACGTCCAGGCGTACTTCGACATCGTGAACGTGTCGCAGGATGTTGACGAGCTGCGAGCGGACCAGCGAGCCCGGATACGGGAACTATTGACCCGTCACGCGGCCCCGGCAGTCTCCGCCGAGGGGCGGCGCGTTCTGCGCGAAGATACCCGACTCCGCCGCTCCCTTTTCTTCGCATGGTCTGGGCGCGTTGCGTGGGTGGCCGGGGCGACCGCCGTCATCTGTGCCGCAGGCGTGATGGGATGGATTTTCATCCATCGCAACACATATGCCACGGGCATCGGGGAACAGGCCGCCTACGAGCTGGCCGACGGCTCATCCATGGTCCTGAATACCCGATCAAGGGCGTGCGTCTCGATGACCGAGCATGAGCGAGTGATCGATCTTGAAGGTGAGGCATTGTTTACCGTCTCGCACGACGCGCGGAGGCCATTCTTCGTCCACACCCATACTGCGACCGCTCGCGCGGTCGGCACAAAGTTCAACGTGTACGAGCGGCAAGGGGGCACGACCACGGTGTCGGTCGTCCAAGGCATCGTGCAGGTGTCGTCAGGCTCCAGCACCGTCCCTCCCCCATTGGGCAGCGCAGAGCCTGTTGACCGATCCAGTCTGGGAGCCCTGGCTGCGCCTCCCGATATTGTCTCAGTGTCTGCAGGCGAAGAAGCGGAGGTTCGGCGAAGGGAAGTGGCCAAGCGGATTGCGCCCAACGTCTCAGCCGCTATCGCGTGGCAACACAGAAGCCTCGTGTTCGAAGATGCGAGTATCGAAGAGGTTGCGGCCCAATTCAACCGCTACAACGCCGTGCAGTTCGCGATCGATCCAACAGCAGGGCGCGTACGGCGGGTGTCGGGCTCCTTCGATCCACTGCATCCTGAGGACTTTCGCGCATTCCTAGAAAGGGACGAGTCCCTTCGGGTCGAGCAGCAGGGGAATTCGATCAAAGTGGGATTTTACTGACGGAAGAACGCCGACGCAATCGTAAACACGCCTGCGATCGACGTGCGGTCGATCATCGATCGCGAGGGAATTCAGAGCCTACGTGTCTCTCATGTATTAACGTTTGTGCGTTGTGTCAGCGATGACCCGCCGGCCAGAGCATGCTGCGGCGCTTGACTTCTCTTTACTCATAGACGAGGGACGTATCAGCTTGTCGCGGTGCCGAAATGACGTACGGCAGGAGTGGTGGAGCTGCGACCAGGAGAGCCCGTACTGTCCAGAAAGAGGATCGACGCCGCTCAGGCAGCTGCGCGGTGGTAATAGTTGAGCATTCCACCGAGGCGCTGGCGCCGATGCACCGGCTGAGATGGCGCGATGATAGGGGCGGGCCGCAGAAGTTGGTTTGCGAGGCCCTGATGATTGCGTTCACTATGGTAGTGCGCCATGAAGTGGCCAATCGCGTGTTGGAGGGAGGCCTGTCCGAAGAAGATCATTCGGTTCAAGCACTCGGATTTTATTGAGCGCACAAAGCGTTCGGCGAACGCATTCAAATTCGGTGATCGCGGCGGGAGTCGAATGAGGTGAATGCCCTCGCGGACGAGGGCATTACGAAACTCGTCTGAGTATTTTGTATCTCGGTCGAGAATCAGATACCGCGTGCCGCGAAGGAAACCGTCTTCGGCATCGGTGACATTGCGCGCGATCTGCTTCATCCAGCGATTGTCAGGGTGAGGCGTGATGCCGGCAATGTGCACTGATCGGGAGGCGATGTCGATGAAGAACAGGATGTAATACGTGACCAGTCCCTTGATCGTGTACACCTCGACGCTCAGGAAATCGGTCGCCGTCAGGCATTCCCAGTGGGCTTTAAGAAACGTCGACCATCGAGTGTGCCGGTCTCTCTCGGGGGCCGGCTCGATGCCGTGTTCTCGGAGGATGTTGGCGATGGTGCCTCGGCCAACCTCATGTCCCAGATTGGCCAGCGCGCCGCGGATCCGCGTGTATCCCCACGAGCGATTCTCGAGCGCCATGCGCAGAATGAGATTGACGATCGTCTTCATGATGCGCGGCCGGCCCGGCCCACGCCGTTGGCTGTAGTTCCATTTTGATGCCACTAATTTCCGGTGCCATCGCAATAGGGTGTCCGGTGTGACCAGCGTTTCCAGCTCGCGGTCGAGGGCTAATAGATTGATCTAAATCGTTCTAAAGAAAAAAATAGAGGCCCCGGATGTCCGCCCCACCATCACGACCGAACGGCCTGGGCAACCGTACTTTTTTCGACACCGCCTCCGGGAGCTTGCAAATACCGTATCCCGGCGTCGCTCAATTACATGCCGCTGGTACGCGCACGATGAACTCACTGCCCGCTCCCGGGCCGTCGCTGTGCGCCTCGACGGTGCCGCTGTGCAGTCCCACGATGCGCTTGACGAGATTCAAGCCGACGCCGAGGCCTCCGCGCGACGCTTCTATGGAATGCTCGCCCTGCACAAACAGATCGAACACATACGGGAGAGCGTCAGCCGGAATCCCAATGCCTTTGTCCCGAACGCGGATGACTGCCTCATTGGCGTCGCGCTCGACGCTCACCATGATCCGTCCGTGGCGCTCGCTGTACTTGGCGGAATTGTCGATGAGATTGATCAGCACCTGGGCAAGTCGCATCGGGTCTGCTTCCACGTACACAGCACACGATGGCACTTGCACGATCAGGGTGTAAATGCCTGCGTCGATCACTGGACGCAAGCTCTCGATGGCCATCTGAATCACGCTTGCCAGATCAATGCGCTGCTTCCGTAACGCCAACTTTCCGGTCCCGATGCGGGCCACGTCGAGCAGGTCGTCCGTGAGTCGGGCGATCTGTCGCAATTGCCTCTTGATGAGCGCTCGTGCCTGATCGACGGCACTCAAGTCGGTCGCTTGCTCTCCCAGAACGCCTACTGCAAGTTCAATCGCCGCAAGCGGATTGCGCAATTCGTGAGCGAAAATCGCGAGAAGCTCGATCCGGCCATGGTCAATCTGTGCATCGTCAACAGGCATCATTGATTTCCTCAGTCCGGCAGCTCGATGCGCTGATCGACCGGCCGTGAAACTCGGTAAGATAGCCCGCAGCTTTTCGCTACACACGAAGCGAATGTGTTGTGAGCATCGACATTCGCGTCTGCGGCCGACACGATTTGTGCTGTTCCTGAACGCGCGTCCGTGTCATCTTCCGCTGGTCGCGCGGCAGTGCTCACTGGGTTGTCTGGAAGATCGATCGCATAGTGACGGAGAATGGTACGGGACGCGTCCTCGCAACGCCCGTTAAAAGGTGAAATGCAGGCACCTGTCGATCGCGGTAGTGACGCTCATTGCTGAACGTCCCCCGCACAAAACCGAGCGGCCAGATTCGGCCACTCGGCGTTTGTAAGGAGAAAGCGAGCTTCTGTAGTTCACCTTCTTACGGATGATCCCATAGGCGAGTGCATCCAGCGCTTGATGCTGGCTGCGCCGGGTGGTCTGCACGTTGACTCGTTCCGGTCGGCCGCCGAATACGCCGCCTTTCCAAGCGCGATCTGCCGGCCTGCCTGATCCCGGACGTGCAGCTCCAACCGCCCGGATTCGAGTGACAGCGCGTCTGCAGTCTGCGGATCGTGCGTTCTTCCGCATGGGCGGCCGCGCAAGTATCGCGACGCGGAGTGGGCTGAATTTCAACCGCGCGCCGCATGATTACGTTCGTAATTTGTGGCGCGAAGCGCGGCAGTAGCCATCGGCCGATCATTCGGCTCCTAGCACCTCTTAACACACGTTACCGGGACTCGCTGGCAGCATTGCTTGCGCCGCATGTAACGGCCGCGCAAGCGAATACCGATAGCTGGAGAAACCGAATGCTGCCCCGTGAAGGGTTCAGGACACGACTCGACGGCAAAGTCGAGAACAAAAAACAGGTACCGAACGAGTTGAACGAGTCATCCGCGTACCCGCAGGCCGGCCGGGAGCGGATGATTCTGCCGCAGCCGGTGGCAACTCTCGGCACAAGCGTTCCGAACCTCGAGAGAGAGGGGTGGCAGCGACTGGGTCCGCGTACCGTGTTCATGATGGGCGACAATCCCGCTTTGCCACGCATGCCGAAGGCGCCGAAGCTGCTCGACTTCTTCCGCCTCGTTTCTCGGAGATCACGTATCGGCATCTGCTGCAATCCGCCAGAACCGCGCTCGACGCCGGGCAGGACGAGAAGATCGTCATCGCCTGCCTGCTGCACGACATCTCCATCGGCGCGCTCCTGCGCACCGATCACGGTTACTGGAGCGCGCAGCTCATCGCGCCGTATGTCAGCGAGGAAGTCGCCTGGGCCGTGAAGTACCACCAGGCCCTGCGGTATTTCGCCGACGAATCCGTCGGCTTCAAATATCCGGACGCGTACAACCGCTTCTTCGGAGCTGACTACGAGAGCCCGGAGTACATCCATCGGGCGCACGAGGAAGCCCGCAACCATCGCTGGTACATGACTTCGCGTCTCATCACCGTCTACGACCTCTATGCCTTCGACGACGACTCGAAAGTCGATCCGGAGCAATTCACCGACATCATCGGGCGCAACTTCCGGCAGCCGAAGGAAGGCCTGGGGTTCGACGGCTCGGCCAGCGCTCACATGTGGCGCACGATGATCTGGCCTAACAATTTCCTCTGATGAGCGGAGCCAGGCTTCCGCGCAGTGCCGGGGGCGATGCGGATTGCTTTGCCGATCCTCCAATCGCCGGCGCGAAACTCCCTCCACCGGGAACGGGCCCATCGGCCGCGTGACTCAAACGAGCATCCTCCTTATGACGGAGGCGCGCTTTGGTCAAACCGGGAACAGCCCATCAAGACGTGATGTGAGGTATCAGAGCTGCACAGTGCATTGGCCGTAGGCGGCTGCCTATCGAATATTTCTGGTACGCGCGCGGGCGGGCAGGCGCATATTTCGGGACGTACTGTGCATCTCAAACCCTTGCGTCCAGCGCTTGGGCTTTTCGGGCGAGTCGGCGACGTTCGGCATCGGTGAAGCGAAGGCGCCGACCACCCAGTCGCTCCTTGAGCACGCAGTTCTCTTCCTGGAGATATGCGATCACGTCCAGCTGACGGCGGTTGACCCAACCGGCGAGCACTATGAGTAAAATCTGAAGCGGCAGGAGAAGCGGAGACATTGCAGCCGAGTATACCGGGCGCTCGGTCAGTGTGTGTCATCGAGCAGCCCGCTTGCTCATCTCCCCAATGATGTCGTTCGAGTTCTTGGACAGTACGGGGTAGCGGGTTCGGGCGTAAAGATCTTCGGACCCTAGCTGCAAACGGGCCGGCGAGGTCAAGGCAGCCTTTTCAGAAACTCTCTGACGAACGCTGCAGAATTGTCCGATGCCAGTTGGAAGAATGTTCCCATCTCGTTCTCTCCGGCTCCACCGCCGGCCAGATCTGACAGGCTGCGAAATGCGATGAATGGTGTTTTGTTGGCGTAGGCGACCTGGGCTGCCGAGGCGCTTTCCATGTCAAGAACATTCGCATCGAAGGTCTTGCGCGCGTACTTACGGAAGGCTGCATTGTCGATAAACGCCTGGCCAGAGACGCCGTGCCCGCCGATCACGATCTTTGGCTTGTGGGGAAGGCATTTGTGCTCGGGGGTACAATCGTTCAAGACGACGGCGCCGGCCGCACTTCGCGCTATCTTTAGAAGCTGCGCGTCCACGGGAAACCAAAAGTGCTTTTCCGGCTCATGCCTGCCCATCGCGATCTGCACTGGCTGCGGAAAGATCATGCCGAAATTCGCCAGTGCTTCCCCAGCGAAGCCGGGTAACACATAACGTCCAGCCTTTTCCCGGGCGAAGACCGCCTCGAGATACTGGCTCCACTCATCGGGGACGACAACGTCACCAATCTCAAGATCCGGATTGACACCACCGGCGATACCCGAGAACACGATCCTTTTGACGGTGAAGCGATCGAGAGCCAGTTGTGTGTTCATGGCGGCGTTGACCATACTGATGCCGCTCAGAAAGAGTACGACGGGCTGGTGTTCGATAGTGCCGGTGGCAAAGATCGTTCCATTGACGAGATGATCCTCGCGACCCGACAGCGTTGCTTTCAATTCCGTCCACTCCGGCTCGAAAGCCGACATCACGGCGGTGCGGGGTGTTCTATCGAGCGTCTCAGCGGCAGGCGTCGACTTATCGATAGCGCCCACGCACAAGAGGACCAAAGACATCACCAGGCACCGAGACTTCATTGAACGGGGCCTCCTCACTTTCGGGGCGTCAAGTACGAGTCCTTCGAGAACACCAAGCTCGTGCAGCGGGTTGGTGTCTCCGTTGGATGGTAAAGGGGAACCTGAAGAGTGTCGTCGTTACCCCCGACACTTCACCACAGTCGGCTCAACGAAACGGCGTGCCTCAACACGAAGTGTATGGTTTACGGCTCGAAACGGAAGCAGGGCGCGGGACCTGCGCAAGTGCGGCAAAGGAGGTTGGCATTGATGATGCCAAGGGACACCCTGCAGACAGGCATGCCGATGGAGGAACGACAGACTCTATTAGTCGGACCGCCAAGCGTCTCGGGTCAGATCACAAACCGTGAGCCGAGATCAGCATCTCAGCGGCGCGCTCACCGATGACAACGCAAGGCGCCATTGTATTACTGGCGGTGACCCGCGGCATGATCGATCCGTCGGCGATCCGCACCCTGTCGATGCCATACACCCTGAGACGGTGATCGACGACGGACATGGCGTCTCGACCCATCCTGGCCGTGCAGCTTTGGTGGGAATGACTGACGGTACCGTTGCGTATGAAGGCCTCCAATCCCGCGTCATCGACCGGGCCGGGGAGAACTTCACGTTTCGCAAAACTGCGCAGTGCGGGTGAGTTGCCTATGGAGCGGCAGAATTCCACACAGACCTTGAGGCCCCT
>JAQGOG010000121.1 GCA_028293765.1 Gammaproteobacteria bacterium | reverse complement strand
GGGGCAGCGGCTTCGGTGCGGGGTACGGCGGCAGCTTCCCCACTCAGTGGTTGACCTACAACCCGGGCCAGTACTTCGCGTTCCTCTCGAGCCCGGCGGCCCTCGCCGCCGAGGACGCGGCGACCGGCAGTCCGCCGGGAACCGCGGCCGCCAACCTGACCTCCGGCGGAGCCAACGGGTTCCTGCCAGTTCCCAACTCCAGCTCCTATCAGAACAAAGAGAAGATCTCCGCTTTTTACGTGCAGATGGACTTCCGCGGCACGTTCGCCGACAAGCCCTGGTCTGGCAACCTCGGCGGCCGCTATGTGCACACGCAGGAGGCCGCCTTCGGATACTCGAAGGTGCTGTTGGATCTGCTGCCGGTGGCGAACGACCCGACTATCTACAATCCCGTCTATGCCGGCAACGGGCAGCAGTTGTACGTCTCGGCTTCGCACAGCTACAACAACTTCCTGCCCAGCTTCAACTTCAAGATCAATCTCACCGACGAGTTGATCGCGCGCGCTGCGGCCTCGCGTTCGCTGACGCGTCCGAACCTGAGCGACATGCGGCCGACGATCGGCTACGACGTGCTGCGGCCGGGCGAGCTGCAGGCGAGCGGCGGCAACCCGAACCTCAAGCCCTATCGGTCGGACAACTACGATCTGTCGCTGGAGTGGTACTACAATAGGTCCGGCTACGTCTCCCTCGGCGCCTTCCGCAAGAACATCAGCGACTTCGTCGTCAACGAGTACGTCCCGCTCGCCGTGCCGGTGGCCAACTCCTCAGGTTCGGCGGCTTTCCCGGGCAACACCGCGACCTTCCTCTTCAACACGCCGACGAATGCGAAATCGGCCTATGCGGAAGGACTCGAGGCCGCGATCCAGCACACCTTCACCTGGCTGCCGGCGCCCTTTGACGGGCTGGGCTTCAATGCCAATGCGACCTTCATGCACAGCAACGCCGTGATGGACGCGGCGAATACGACGCAGACGTTCGCCCTCACGGGCCTCGGCAACTCGCAGAACTTCATCGCGTTCTATGAAAAGGGGCCGGTCGGGCTGCGCCTTGCCTACAACCGTCGCGACGCCTTCCTGGCCTCGACCGCGCCGACGGTGCACACGAAAGCCTACGGCCAGCTAGATGCGCAGGCGAGCTACAAGTTCACCGACAATGTGCTCGTGGTGCTCGAGGGCTCCAACCTGACCGACGCCGTCAAGCAGCAGTACGACCGCTACGGCAACGAGTTCGTTGATTTCGAGAACTACGGAAGGCGTTACGCGATCGGCGTGCGCGTGGACTTCTGATCTGCGGACCAGACTCGGGCACGGCGTGCGTAAACTCTCGCTCCTGACGTTCCGGGGAGAATGACACCGTGACCCGTGCCCGCGTCTGTGTGATCTTCGTGCTGGCATCGATTGCCACCGCGCAGGCAGCATCGCCCGGCGATGCTGTCCGCGTTGAGGAAGCAGCCCGCGTATTCGAGCTGAACTCGCAGAGCGTAACCTACGCCTTTGGCGTGAACGAGCGCGGCGAGTTGCAGTCCGTGCACTGGGGTGGCCGGCTGGCCAACAGCGATGTCCTGCCACTGGTCAAGGCGGAGAAACGGCACGCTTCCTTCGATCTGTCCACGACGACACCGCAGGAGTACCCCGGCTGGGGCGCCGGGCTGTTCGTTGAACCCGCGCTCAAGGTGAGCTTCCCGGACGGTAATCGCGATCTGGTGCTGCACTACGACTCCTATCGGGTCGAGGGCAAGCGCCTGCTCGTGCAACTGAAGGATCTCTCCCGGGACGTGCGTGTGCAGCTGGGCTACGAGGTCGATCCGGAAACGGGCATCGTGGCGCGTTCCGCGCGCATCGAGAACCACACCGGCAAGGATCTGGTGGTGGTGCAGGCAGCGGCCGCGACCTGGACTTTGCCGGCCGCCACGGATTACGTGCTGTATTCGCTCTCCGGGCGCTGGGGCGCCGAGACGAATCTCGACCACCGGCCGGTGGTTCCTGGCCAGACAGTCCTTGAAAGCCGTCGCGGCTCGACAGGTCACCAGAACAATCCCTGGTTTGCGCTGTCGCATGGAGAAGCCGCCGAGGAAGCCGGCCCCGTGTGGTTCGGAGAGCTCGCCTGGAGCGGCTCGTGGCGCATCACGGTGGAGCAGGACGACAAGCACAGAGTGCGCATCACCGGCGGCTACAACCCGTTCGACTTTTCCTATCGGCTTGCTCCGGGTGCGGCGCTGGAAACACCGGTGTTCTACGCCGGTTACACCGCGGGCGGCCTGGGTGAGGCCTCGCGTCTGATGCACCGATTCCAGCTTGCACACATCCTGCCGCAGGCACCCCAGCCGCGCCCACGGCCGGTGTTGTACAACTCCTGGGAGGCGACTCAGTTCAATGTCAATGAAGCAGGGCAAGTCCGGTTAGCGCAGATGGCCGCGAAGATCGGCGTTGAGCGCTTCGTCGTGGACGACGGCTGGTTTGGCGCGCGCGACAACGACAAGGCGGGCCTCGGTGACTGGACGGTGAACCGCCGGAAATTTCCGAACGGCTTGCAGCCGCTGATCGACAAAGTCCATGCGCTCGGCATGGACTTCGGCCTGTGGGTGGAGCCCGAGATGGTGAACCCGGACAGCGATCTGTATCGCCGGCATCCGGACTGGGTGCTGAATTTTCCGGGCCGCCCGCGTACCGAGGCGCGCAACCAGCTCGTGCTCAATCTCGCGCGCCAGGACGTGCGCGACTACGTCTTCCACGCGTTGGACCAGCTGCTCACGCAGAATGACATCGCCTTCCTCAAATGGGACTACAACCGCAACTGGTCGGAGCCCGGCTGGCCCGAGCAGAAAATCCAAGACCAGCAAAAGGTCTATGTCGATTATGTCGAGAATCTGTACTGGATCATGCGACGGTTGCGCGAGCGCCATCCCAAGCTGGAAATCGAATCCTGCTCCGGTGGGGGCGGGCGCGTAGACCTCGGCATCATGAGTCTCACCGACGAGGTCTGGCCCTCCGATAACACCGATCCGTTCGATCGTCTCAGCATCCAGGACGGCTTCACCCACGCCTATACCCCGGCCGTGATGATGGCCTGGGTGACCGACTCGCCGAACTGGGTCAATCACCGCAGCACCTCACTCGAGTATCGCTTTCTCTCGTCCATGCAGGGGTCGCTGGGCATTGGCGCTGACCTGACGCGCTGGAATGCCCAGGACTTCGAGACAGCTGCCCGGCTCGTCGCCGAATACAAGACGATCCGCACGACCGTGCAGCAGGGACGTCTGTTCCGCCTGCTCTCGCCGCGCGGCGGCAGCCAGTATTCCGTGACCGAATCCGTTTCGGCGGACGGACAGCAGGCCGTGTTGTTCGCATTTCTGCACTCGAGCAGTATGCTCTACCCGTATCCGCGCATTCAGCTTCGGGGCCTCGAACCGGAGGGGCGTTATCGACTACGTGCCATTGCCGGCAAACTCGAGGAGGGTTCGCTCGAGGAAGCCAGCGGTGCTTACTGGATGTCGCGGGGCATTGATCTGCAGCTCGCGGGTGATTTCCAGGCGGCGGCGCTCGTCTTCGAACGCGTCGCGTCGGCCAAGTAGCGGATACCGCTGGTCTTCAATCGTTTCGCGGCGCGTCGGCGTGCCGCCGCATGGGCGTGATGGCATAGCAGCGTATGGAACTCCAACACATTTGCGCCGTCGGGGCAGAGCTTGGCGAGGGGCCGATATGGGTTCCTCGCGACGCTGCGCTCTGGTTCGTCGACATCAAAGGCCGGCAGCTGCATCGCTATGATCCAGCGTCGGGCGAGCGACGCGCATGGTCTGCACCCGAGCTGCCCGGGTTCATAGTCCCCGTGCGTGGCGGCGGTTTTATTGTTGGGCTGAAAAGTGGGTTGCACCGTTTCGAGCCCGAGACCGGGGAATTCGTCCATTTCGCGGACGTCGAGCCCCATCTTACCGACAACCGTCTGAACGACGGTTGTGTGTGCGCGGACGGCACTCTGTGGTTCGGCTCGATGCATGATCCGGAGACGGAAGCTTCCGGCGCGCTCTACCGCCTGGACGAGAATGGCCGGGTCGTCTCGCTCGACAGCGGTTACATCGTCACCAACGGTCCGGCCTTCAGCCCTGACGGGCGTGTTTTCTATCACACGGATTCCCTTCAACGCGTTATCTACGCGTTTGACCGGCCTGCGCCGGGAACCATCTCGGGAAAGCGTGTCTTCGCGCGCATCGAGCAAGGCGCCGGGGTTCCCGATGGAACGACGGTGGACGCGGAAGGGTGTGTCTGGATCGCTCTATGGGGTGGCTGGGGAGTGCGCCGTTACTCTCCGGCGGGCGAGTTGCTTGCCACCATGCGCTTGCCGTGTGCGAACGTCACGAAGATCGCTTTCGCCGGCGAGGACCTCCGCACCGTATACGCGACAACAGCATGGGTGGGATTGTCCCCGGCGGAGCGTGAGGCGCAGCCGCTTGCAGGTGATCTGTTCGCGTTCCGTACCGACGTGCATGGCCTGCCGCCTGCCGAGGTCGCCCTGCGCTTCAGCGGAGGGCATCCCACTGATTCAAGGACTCCACTGAGGACTGTGTAAACCGATGGCTGCGACTTATCCGGATCTCCAGGGCAAGGTGGTCCTCGTGACGGGCGGCGGCTCCGGCATCGGAGAGGCGATCGTGCGCGAGTTCGCGCGTCAGAAGGCGCAGGTGGCTTTCATCGACATCGCCGTCGAACCCTCGCGTGCGGTCACCAAAGCGCTGGAGCAAGCCGGCACGCCCGTTCACTTCGAGCTTTGTGATCTCACCGACATCCCGGCTCTGCAACGCACGATTGCCGCAATCAGGGGCCGCCTCGGGCCCATCCAGGTGCTCGTCAACAACGCCGCTCACGACGAGCGCCATGCGACGCAAGAGGTTACCGAGGCCGTGTGGGACAGCCGCATTGCCGTGAACCTGAAGCATCAATTCTTTTGTGCGCAGGCCGTCCTGCCCGACATGAAGGCGGCAGGCGCGGGCGCGATCGTGAACCTCGGATCGATCTCCTGGATGACCGGCCAGGGCGGCATGGCGGCTTACACGGCCTGCAAGTCCGCCGTGTTGGGTCTTACCCGCTCCCTGGCGCGCGACTACGGCACCTTCGGAATCCGTGTGAACGCCGTCGCTCCCGGCTGGATCATGACGCAGAGGCAGCTCGAGAAATGGGTCACGCCGGAGGGCGAGGCCGAGATCATGGCGCGCCAGTGCCTGAAACGTCAGTTACGGCCCGTGGAGGTCGCGAAGTTCATCGTGTTCCTCGCCTCCGAAGAGGCGAGCGCGTGCACGAGCCAACACTATGTAGTGGACGGCGGGTGGGTGTGAGCCTGAGCGGCTGCGCCTGAGACGATCGTAGCAACTCGCACGCTGTACCCTCGCGTCTGCGACCTTTACGAGCTTCGAATATCTGAGACGTCGACAGGCCGCGCAATCTCGTGAAAGCGGTACGGGGGAGTAAACGAACGCTGATGGACAGACGCAACTTCCTGAAGACAACAGGCTCACTCGTCAGCGCAACCGCGTTCTCCGGCGCCGGGCTGGAAGCGGCCCCCCGCACGGCCGCGGACCGGTCGGTTTTGCCCTTGAATCGCAATTGGCTTTACAGCCGCACGCCCGGGGACGGCGCGCACGAGAAGGATTTCGATGATTCCGGGTTCGAACGCGTCGTCCTCCCCCACGCCAATATCTGCCTCCCCTGGCGCAGTTTCGAGGACAAGGCATACCAGTTCGTATCGGTTTACCGAAGGCACTTCAGACTCCCGCCTGCGGCGCGCGGCCGGCGAGTCCTCGTCGACTTCGAAGGCGTGATGACCGCCTCGACCGTGTGGCTGAACGGAGTGCGCCTCGGTGAATACCGCGGAGGGTTCACGCCATTCGGGTTCGACCTCACCCCGCACATCGATTACGAAGGCGAGAACGTCCTGGTGGTCGAAGTCGATTCGACCGAGCGGCCCGACATCCCGCCCTTCGGGCACTTGGTGGATTACCTGACCTTCGGCGGCATCTACCGCGAAGTGTCCCTGAAACTCGTCGCCTCCAGTTTCCTCGAGAACGTCTTCGCCAGGCCCATGAACGTGATGTCGGACCGTCCGGGGCTGGAGGTGGACTGTTCCATCCAACACCTCGAAGCTGCCTGGCCGGATCTCGTTCTGGAGCTCGACCTGGTCGATGGCGAGCGCGTGATTGCGCGGGCATCAGGACCCGTGGACGCATCGCGGCGCGCCCAGGCATTGGGACAGGCGTCGGCGTCATCTGCGCGGGACCCGGAATCCGCCCGGCCGGCGGAGCCGCAAAACTGCACCGTGCGCTTTGAGAAGCTCCCCCCGGTGCGTCTGTGGGATCTAGATCACCCGAATCTCTACACCCTGCGCGTTCGGCTCCTGCGCGACGGGCGCGTCATCGACAGCGACTCCCGCTCCTTCGGATTCCGCGCCGCGCGCTTCACCGATCACGGCTTCGAGCTCAACGGCCGGATCGTGAAGCTGCGGGGCCTCAACCGCCACCAGACCTTCCCCTTCGTGGGACCGGCGATGCCGCGCCGCGTGCAGCGTCGGGATGCCGAGATCCTTCGCAAGGAGCTCAAGTGCAACATCGTGCGCACGTCGCACTATCCGCAGTCGCGCCATTTTTTGGACGCGTGCGATGAGCTGGGCCTGCTCGTTCTGGAGGAAATACCCGGTTGGCAACACATCGGGGATGCTTCGTGGAAGGATCTGGCGGTCGACAACGTCCGCCGCATGATCCGCCGCGACTGGAATCATCCCTCGATCGTAATCTGGGGTGTCCGCATCAACGAATCCAGGGACGATCATGACTTCTACACCCGCACCAACCGCACGGCCCACGAGCTCGATCCGACGAGGCACACCGGCGGCATCCGCGCGTTTCGGGATTCGGAGCTTCTCGAGGACGTCTTCACCCTGAACGACTTCGGATTTCCGCTGCAGGCGCCGAACCATCCCCGTTATCTCAACACGGAGTTCATCGGCCACACCTACGATACGAAGACGACGGACGACGCCGACCGCCTGATCGAGCACACGCTGCGTCATGCTCGCGTACACGATCAGCTCGCGTCTGATCCTCGATACGCCGGCGGCATAGCGTGGTGCGCGTTCGATTACAACACGCATGCGAGCTTCGGCTCGGGCGACCGGATCTGCTATCACGGCGTGTCGGACATCTTCCGCGAGCCCAAGCGCGCGGCCGGCTTCTACCGTTCGCAGTGCGATCCCGCCGAAGAGGTCGTCGTGGAACTCGCCCTGCATTGGGCGCCGGGCGATGAAGCCGGGGGACTGTCCCGGATCGTGGTGTGCTCGAATTGCGACCATCTCAAGCTGTTCCTCAGGGGGAAACTCCTCGTGGAAGGCGGTCCAGACCGCAAGCAGTTTCCGCACCTGGCGCATCCGCCCTTCGTGTTCACGGAAATGCGAGTCGATATAGTCGAAAACTGGGGAGACCTGCGCATCGAGGGATACATCGGCGGCAGGCAGGTGATCGTCCGGACCTGGTCGGGCCTCGGTGTCGACCAGCAATTCGACCTCACGCCGGATGATCCGAGGCTGGTCGCGGACGGCGCGGATTCCACTCGCCTCGTGCTCCGGGTGACCGATGAGTTCGGCAACGTCCGCCCCTATGCGGCAGATGCGATCCGGCTCGAACTCGACGGTCCCGCCGAGCTCATCGGCGAGAATCCCTGCCTCCTCGTGGGAGGCATCGCAGCCGTCTGGATCCGCGCTACGCAAAGGCCCGGAACGGTCCGGATCAAGGCAATCCATCCCCGGCTGAGGGAGCGCAGTACACGGATCGAGATTCTCCCGGCGCCCGCCGAAACGGTATGAAGTTGTGCTGTGAAGCGGTCGACACGTGGGACTCCTCGTCGAGTCTGTTCAGGCTTCGAAATAACGCGCACGGTCGAGATCGGGAATCAGGCTCGGGCTGCTTCGGCTGCCACCCCAGCAGTTCCCGAGTTCGCTCACTCGAAGCCGGGCAGTCGATCGCTGCGAAATGCGCGAACCAACCAAAGTGGTCAGATGCTTCCTCGGGGGCCTTGCTGACGACCGGCACGTTCAGGCGGCGGCCGATCACGCCAGCGATGTCTCGGAACGGCACACCCTCGTCGGCGATCCCGTGATACCGGGCTCCTGCGGAACCCTGCTCGAGTACGAGCCTGTAGAGATGGGCAGCATCGAGGCGGTTCACCGCGAAGTGTTGCATCAGATCTTATCAGTGGTGAACGTTCACTTTCGCCGATAACGCCGTGGGGGCGAGTGCGGCGAAGGGTCGTGCTCTGCATCAGAAGCGGCCTCAAATACGCTGCCGCCGCTTTCGGCCGTTGAGCCGAGGTCGACGGTTTACCCGTGCAGGGCGCCGCGAGTAATCTCCACCAACCGCGAGGTTGTAGTCATGGCCGAGGTCCAGCATTACCAAATTCTCATCCTTGGCAGTGGTGAGGCGGGAAAATATCTCGCCTGGACATTCGCCAAGGCCGGGCACCGGGTTGCCCTCGTCGAGCGCGGCCTGATAGGTGGCTCGTGTCCAAATATCGCCTGCCTGCCGAGCAAAAACATCATTCACAGTGCACGCGTTGCCGCGCTGTTCCGCCGCGGCCGGGAGTTTGGCGTCGGCACCGGCGAAACACATGTGGACATGAAGGGCGTGCGCCAGCGCAAACGGGCGATGGTCGATGGCTTGATTGCAACGCACCGCGAGCGATACGAGGCAAGCGGGGCCGAGCTGATCCTCGGCGAGGGTCGCTTCGTTGGGCCAAAGACCCTCGAGGTCACGTTGCGGGATGGCGGTGTGAGGGTTCTGGTTGGCGAGCGGGTCGTTATCGACGTTGGGACGCGCGCGGCAATTCCGGATGTGCCGGGTCTCGCCGAGTGCAAGCCCCTTACTCACGTTGAAGCCCTGGAACTGGATCATGTTCCCGAACATCTGCTCGTGCTCGGGGGTGGCTATGTCGGGCTCGAATTTGCGCAGGCCATGCGCCGGTTCGGCGCTCGCGTCACCGTCGTGGAACAGGGGCCGCAACTTGCCGCGCGCGAGGACAAAGACGTGAGCCAAGCGTTGCGGCAACTGTTCGAGGACGAAGGCATCGAAGTAGTTCTCGACGCACAGGTCTCGCGCGTGGAGGGCAGCTCCGGTGAACGGATCCGCATGGAGGTGCGCACTGCGGCTGGTGCGCGTGCCATCGATGCCAGTGACATTCTGGTGGCGACCGGCCGTGAGCCCAATACTCGTGGGATTGGACTCGACACAGCTGGCGTCGAACTCGATGCGAGTGGCTACGTTCGCGTTAACGAACGGCTCGAGACCACTGCGCATGACGTATGGGGGGTGGGCGATTGCGCTGGGAGCCCCCAGTTCACGCACGTCGGCTTCGACGACTTTCGAATCGTGCGGGATAACTGGAACGGCGGCAATCGAACTACGCGCGACCGGCTGGTTCCCTACGGTGTGTTCACTGACCCGGAGCTCGGGCGGGTCGGGCTGAATGAAACGCAGGCGCAGCGTGCCGGCATTGCTTATCGTATTGCCAGAATTCCCATGGCGTCGGTGCTGCGGACGCGAACGCTCTCCGAGCCGCGCGGTTTCCTCAAGGCATTGGTCGACGCGCATAGCGATCGCATCCTGGGCTTCACAGCATTCGGTGCGGAGGCGGGCGAGTTGATTGCGGTCGTGCAGACCGCGATGCTGACGGGCGCGCCCTACACTGTATTGCGTGATGCCATCCTCACTCATCCGACCATTGCAGAAGGACTTACCGTGCTGTTTCATGGAGAGCCGCAACCAGCACCGGCTACATTGTCCCCTTAGTCCTTTGCATTGCACTGCGCCATGGCGCGGCCTGAGCTCAAGAGCGTCCCAACAGCTTGAGGGCCCACACGGCTACGGGCTAACGGGGCCGAAGGCGGGCACGCGTACGCCGCTGTGCCGATGATGAAAGCGCTGGCAGGCACGCCCTGGCGAGCGAAAGTGGCTGGACTAGCAACACGACGTCTCGGGTAGCGGTTCGGCAGTAAAGCTGAACGACAGCTTTCGCAACAGGAGAGTCATTGTGAAACAATCAACTCCCAACGCCACCCCGTTCTCGCGCCGGAACTTCCTCACTCGGGCAGGGGCGCTCGGTCTGTCGGGCTTCCTGGCAATCACCAGCCGGTCGGTGCGCGCAAGTGAGCTCATTGAGCTTCCCTTTGCGAATGGCCGGCGCGAGCTCGTGAGTAACTTTCCGCAAAAGGGGCCCATGATCCTGCAACGGAGCCGCCCGCCGCTGCTGGAGACCCCGTTCGAAGTCTTCGATCAGGGCGTCTTCACACCCAATGAGAGCTTCTACGTTCGCTGGCACTTGCCCAACATTCCTACCACGATCGACCCGGCTGAGTTTCGGTTGAAGGTAAGAGGAGGAGTGCGTCAACCGCTATCGTTGACGTTGCAGGAGCTGGTGCGCGACTTTCCGCCATTTGAGATCGCAGCAGTCAACCAGTGTTCGGGCAACTCGCGTGGCTTTTTCAGTCCGCGCGTAACCGGCGCCCAATGGGACAATGGCGCGATGGGCAACGCGCTCTGGCGAGGGGTGCGTCTGAAGGACGTACTCGATCGGGCGGGCGTCGCTTCCGGCGCACTGCAGGCGCGCTTCAGAGGGCTCGATACCGGCGTGCTGCCGCAGACTCCAACTCTGATGAAATCTCTGGCGATAGATCACGCTCGCGACGGGGAGGTCATGATCGCGTACGAGATGAACGGCAAGCCGCTGCCGTTGTTGAATGGCTTTCCGATTCGGCTCGTCGTGCCCGGTTGGTACGCCACTTATTGGGTGAAGATGCTCGCTGACATCGAAGTTCTCGACAAGGCCGATGACAACTATTGGATGAGCAAGGCGTACGTCATCCCGGATACACCTGGAGCGAACGTCACTCCGGATCAGAAGGACGTGAAGATGGTGCCGATCAACCGAATGGTGCCGCGGTCCTTCTTCACAAGCCTCAGGGATGGTGCCCATGTCAGGCGTGCACAGCCGCTGCAGCTGCGTGGCATCGCCTTCGGTGGCGACACCGGTATTGCAAAAGTCCTGGTGTCCACGGACGCTGGACACAACTGGCAAGCGGCGCGGCTCGGTACAGATCACGGCAAATATGGCTTCCGTCAGTGGGAACTGCCCGTGCGCTTCGTCAGCACGGGGCCGAAAACGTTGCTGGTGAAGGCCATCAACACAGCGGGGCTTGCGCAGCCGGATCACCCAAATTGGAATGCGAGCGGCTTCATGCGCAACGTGATCGAGGCCGTTGCCGTGCAAGTCTCGTAATAATTGAGAGGAAACACTCATGCGTTTCGCAACTTCCAGCGCAGTTTGCGCAACTATCCTGCTCGCGGTGCCGTTCGTGTTCGGCACGCGGCCAGTGTGCGCGGCGAGCCTGCCGAGCTCGAAAGAAGAGGGCGCGGCCCAAACTGATCCTCACTGGGGCAAGGTTACCGTCGAGTTACCCACGAGCAATGCGCTATTCCCCGGGGGGGATGGCCAGCCGATCGCCAATTCCCAGTGTCTGATATGCCACTCCGCCGGCATGGTGTTACGTCAGCCCACACGGACTCAGGCGCAATGGAAGGAGACGATCAACAAGATGCGCAGCGCCTACGGCGCGCCGATTGATGCTGGGCAGATAGATACATTGGCCACGTACCTGACTCGCGTTGTCGCTATTGACGCTGGCGGCCAATCGGCCGCAGTACGGCAGAAATTCCAGCCGGAGAACGGCAAGCAGGACTCCGTCGACGGCGCTGCAATCTTCGCCGGCAGCTGTGCTGTCTGCCACCAGGCGGCAGGCACCGGGTTGCCCGGAGTGTTTCCACCTCTGGCGGGCTCGAGCTGGGTGGGCGGCCAGGACGGTACCCTGGTGCAGATTCTGCTCCACGGCGTTCAAGGCGCCTTGACGGTCAATGGCACAACCTACAACAGTGCCATGCCAGCCTTCGGCAGCCAGTTGAGTGATGCGCAGATCGCTGCGGTACTCACGTACGTTCGCAGTCAATGGGGCAACAAGGCCGCAGCGGTGAACCCGACCTTGGTGAGCGCTCAACGAGCGGCTACTGCTGCGCGTAGCGGCCCATGGAACGGCGATACCGATCTGGCAAGACAGCGGTAGGACGATCAGATCGCGTGCCGACGCATGCCCGCAATCCGGGGTCGCAGCGAAGTCCCTCAACGCTCGGGCGAAAGCCTCGACTACTGGGATGGTGCCGGCATCGCTCAGGCACTGAATCGATCCGGGCTCGCCGATGCGAGCACTGCTCTCGTGAGGTAAGGAGGAGCTATGCAGAAGCGAAAACTGGGAAACAGTAATCTGGAAGTGTCGGCGCTCGGCCTCGGCTGCATGAGTATGAGCTATGGCTACGGGCCACCGCCGGCCTGGACAGCCGACCCGAGCACATCAGGGCGGTCGCAGAGGCTTCGTCAAAGCGACTCAGGGTCGACGCGATCGATCTGTTCTACCAACACCGCCTCGACCCCGAGGTGCCGATCGAGGACGTCGCGGAACCACGACCGCGGCTGGTCGATTTCACATCGTCAGAACGACGCGGAACTGTGCATTGCCGCTTAGCATATGCGCGTAGCCCTCAGCCGCTCTCTCGAGCGGATACGTTTCAATCATGGGCCGTACGCCGGTGAGTTCGGCGAAGCGCAGTGTGTCCTCGGAATCGGCTGGCGTTCCCGATGCCCAGCCTTGAATCGTTCGAGTTCGAGTAATGAGCTGCATCGGTGTGACCTCAATGGGATCAAAACTCGCACCGATCACCATGAGCTTCCCGTTCGCAGCCAGACCGTCGATCAGCTCAGACATGGCTTTCGAGTTCGGCGCCGTCGCCAGAATCACCTGTGCGCCGCCCATCTTTTGCAATGCCTCTGCGGCGTTAATTGATTTGCTGTCGATGTGCACGCTCGCTCCAAGCTTCTGTGCCAGCGCTGCATTTTCGGGCCCGCGCCCGATCGCCACGACCGTATAACCAAATTTGTTCGCGAATTGAATTCCGAGGTGCCCCAGACCACCGATACCCTGCACGGCAACAAGGTCGCCAGGCATGGCACCGCTGTGCCGCAGCGCGTTGAAGGTGGTAATTCCGGCGCACAGCAGCGGCGCTGCTTCGGCGTCACCTAAAATTTCCGGGATCGCCGCCAATGCCTCTACGGGAGCCACCATGTATTGCTGATATCCACCGTCATAGCTGATGCCGGGAACTCTCAGATTGCGGCAATTGCGAAAATCTCCGCGCCGGCACTCGAGACACGTGCCGTCCTGTCCACCATGCCAGCCGACGCCGACACGTTGGCCCTTCTTCCACTTGGAAACCCCGGCACCGATATCGTCGATGGTGCCGGCGACTTCGTGTCCTGGAACGCGAGGATATTGAATGCCGGGCCACTGGCCTTCTTTCGTGAGCACGTCACTGTGGCAGACACCACAGGCCTGAACCTTGATGCGCACCTCTCCTGCACCCGGATTGGGAATCTCGCGTTCGACAATCTGGAAGTCGGCTCCCGGCTTAGGAATCTGGGCCGCCTTCATCGTTGTTGCCATGATGGCTCCTTTGAATTTTCAGCCATGGTGTTACCGCGCCTGGCGTGGGAACGCGGCGCCCAGGTTGTGCGCGCCGCCCTTCGCGCTAACCAGCGCAGTGATCTGAAAGCGCAGTGCTGGATAAATCTCGCCGGTCAAGACGGTGACGGCCACGGCGAGACCGTGGGCTGGACCGCCAACCCGCCCCCAGTCTGAAACGCACCGCGGCGTTGCCGCGTTGACGCCCGTCAATTTCGCAAACAGAACGTCGTTCGAACGGGTGGATCTGGTGAGATCCGATCAGAAGCCGGTCAGAACCAGCTTGCCGACGGACTTGCCGCTCTCGAGTAGGGCATGCGCGCGACGCAGATTGGCGGCGTTGATCGGGCCGAATTCCTCATTGAGCGTTGTACGCAGCACCGCTGCATCCACCAGATCGGCGACTTCGCTCAGCAGCTTGTGTTGAGAGATCATGTCGGGTGTCCGGTACAGCGGGCGGGTGAACATGAACTCCCAGTGCACCGAAAGACTCTTGCGCTTGAACTGCACGATGTCGAGCGTCTTCGGGTCATCGATGAGCGCCAACTTGCCCTGGGGCGCCAACGCGTTGACGATGGCGGGAAGATGCTTGTCAGTGCCGGTGAGGCTCGCGACGTACTGCACCTCGGGAATACCAACCCTCTTCAGCTCCTCATCGAGCGGGCGACGATGATCGATCACGTGATGCGCGCCCATTTTGCGGACCCACGCACTCGTTTCGGGCCGGGAGGCCGTCGCGATCACGGTCAGTCCCGTGAGTCGCCGGGCGAGCTGGATCAGTATCGATCCAACACCGCCCGCGCCGTTGATGATGAGCAGGGTCCCTGTCTGCGTCTTGACGCCATATGAAACGCCCAGACGGTCGAACAAAAGCTCCCAGGCTGTGATGGCGGTCAGTGGCAGCGCTGCCGCTTGCGAGAAGGACAGGGAGATCGGCTTGCGCGCGGCGATTCTTTCGTCGACCACGTGCAACTCACTGTTGGTCCCCGGTCGATCGAGCGCGCCGGCATAGAAGACCGCATCGCCCGGCTTGAAGAGAGTGGCTTCGCTGCCGACCCCTTCGACGACGCCCGCAGCGTCCCAGCCGAGAACCTTGAGCTCGCCGTTTGGCGGCGCGACACCGGCGCGGACCTTGACGTCCACGGGGTTCACCGAGACGGCCTCGACTCGGACCAGCAGGTCTCGGGCAGCAGGGCGAGGATCGGGAAGCTCGACGTCCACGAGGCTGTCGGGGCGGTCGACGGGCATCGGGGATCGATAGGCAATGGCTTTCATGGGAGGTCTCCAGGGACATCAGGACCTGGCGCTATACTGATTACGCGTCGTACGGCGCAAACCCCCGGAGCCGCAAATACTTTCCGCAAAACGGCGAAGATCATGCGACTCGATGACCTTGGCATCCTGGTTCAGGCGGCGGATCCAATCCGCTCTCATCGATCGACATGCCGAATCTAATCACGGTTGGGGCGAGCCAATGGCGTGGCTGTGATGCGTACCTAGCCGGAGGTATGATGCCTCCGTGGACGCTTTGCCCTCAAGACACAATGGACGGTTGATGTGAAGGCGCATACCGCGACGGTGACGTTCGATCCAAGGGAAGCGACCCCTGAGGCGCTTGCCACGGCCGTCAGTCAGACGGGGTTTCCGGCCAAGGGGCTGCGCAGTGGCACCTGAGATCCTTCTCACGAGTGAACTGACCTGCCCGACCTGTGGGTATCGGCAGATCGAAACGATGCCGACCGACGCGTGCATCTACTTCCATCATTGCACAGGCTGCGGGACCCTGTTGCGGCCGAAGGCGGGCGATTGTTGCGTCTTCTGCTCCTACGGCTCGGTTCCGTGCCCGCCAATACAGACGGCGCAACCGTGCTGTGGCTCAACAAGGCCGGCGCAAACCTGAGGCTTATCGGGACCGAATCGGTCAGACGAACGTCACCGGGAATCTGAAGACCTTGCATGTGGCCCAACTCGGGAGGCTCACGTCATGGCACGAGCATACGATTTAATCGTCATTGGAAGCGGGACCGCGGCACAGGTCGCGAGTTACCAGATGGCCCCCGCCGGATGGAAGTTGCGGTGGTCGACCATCGGCAGATCCCACCAATCGCGAAGGTCGGCTTGGGCGAGGACGAGCTGCGCAATAACGGCATCAAGTTCCAAATCAAGAGCGCGAAGGCCATGGGGGGCAGGAAAGTGCGTCGTTTCGGTGCGCCGGGATACGGCGCTGGCGCGGCTCGATCCCTCTGAACCGTTTCGATCACGGAAGGGCAGGCGGTGAGGATAGCCGGTAGAAATGCCACAG
>JAQGOG010000046.1 GCA_028293765.1 Gammaproteobacteria bacterium | reverse complement strand
CGGCAGTTCGGACACATCGCCGGGATTACGGAGATGACCTCCTCCAGCAGCCTGGGCACGACCAGCGTGACCTTGCAGTTTGACCTCAGCCGGGACATCAACGGCGCGGCGCGCGACGTGGAAGCCGGAATCAATGCGGCGCGCAGCTACTTGCCGGCCAATCTGCCCGCGAATCCGACCTATCGGAAAGTAAACCCGGCGGATTCCCCGATCATGGTGCTCGCCCTGCAGTCCGATATCTATGACGTGCCGACCCTGTACGACGAAGCCTCGACCGTCATGGCGCAGCGCATCTCCCAGATTGCAGGCGTGGGGCAGGTCAACGTGGTGGGCGCATCGTCTCCGGCCGTGCGCGTGGAGTTGAATCCTGCCCAGCTGGCGCACTACGGAATCAGCCTCCCCTCCGTAGCGACCGCCATCTCGGGCCAGAACTCGAATCTCGCCAAGGGGCAGCTCGCGAACGGCAACTCCACCGCGGATATCGTCACCAACAGCCAGATCTCGAAGGCAGCCGACTACAAGCCGCTCGTGGTTGGCTATAACAAGGGCGGCGTCGTGCGGCTCACCGACGTGGGCGACGTCGTGGATTCGCAGCAGACGGTGCGCCAGGCCGGGTTCCTCAATGGCAAGCCGTCCGTCAATCTGATCATTTTCCGGCAGCCGGGCTCCAACATCATCGAGACGGTGGATGCCGTGAAAGCGGCCCTTCCCTCGCTCGGGGCCTCGCTCCGGCGCGGCGAGCACATCATCACCGTTCTGGATCGAACGCTCACGATCCGGGCTTCGGTCAGCGATATCGAGCGCACGCTGGTCATTTCCGTGCTGCTGGTGGTCGCGGTGGTCTTCATTTTCCTCCGCAACGTCTATGCGACGTTCATTCCGGCAATCGCGGTTCCGGTCTCGCTCATCGGCACGTGCGCGATCATGTACCTGTGCGGCTTCTCGCTCGACAATCTCTCGCTCATGGCGCTTGCCATCGCGAGCGGGTTCGTTGTGGATGACGCGATCGTCGTGATGGAAAACATCTCACGCCACCTCGAGCAAGGCATGAGCCCGGTACAGGCGGCGCTGAAAGGCGCCGCGGAGATCGGCTTCACGGTGCTCTCCATCAGCATCTCGCTCATCGCCGTCTTCATTCCGATACTTCTGATGGGCGGCATCATCGGTCGACTGTTCCGCGAGTTCGCCTTGACGCTTTCGGCCGCAATCCTCGTGTCCATGGTCGTGTCGCTGACCACGACGCCGACGATGTGCGCGCGGGTGCTGCACGCCGAAAGGGACGTAAAGCACGGACGGCTGTTCCTCTGGAGCGAGCGGATGTTCACGCGTTTGCTCGGAAGCTACCGAAGCAGTCTGACCTGGGTGCTGGACCATCCCGCGCTGATCATGATCGTTTTCGTGCTGACGCTGGGACTGAATGTCCTGCTCCTCGCCGAGATTCCGAAAGGGTTCTTCCCACAGCAGGATACCGGCGTCATCACAGGCGGGATGCAGGGGCAGCAGGACGCGTCCTTCGCCTGGATGCGCAACGCCCTGAAGCAATCGGTCGATGTCATCAAAGCAGACCCCAGCGTGCAAAACGTAATGGGCTTCACTGGCGGCGCGGGCGCCACCAACACCGCGAACTTGTTCATCTCGCTCAAACCGCTGAACGAGCGGTCCAAGAGCGCGGCGGAGATCATCAACGACTTGCGCCCCAAGCTGACGCGATTGACGGGAGCAAACACGTTCCTGCAACCAGTGCAGGACATCCGGATCGGCGGGCGGCAGTCCCCCGCGCAGTATCAATACACTCTGCAAGCCGAGAATCCGGCGGATCTACAGAAGTACGGCCCCCAACTGCTGAGCGCGATGCGCAAGGCTCCTGGCTTCCAGGACGTGAACACGGACCAGCAGGACAAGGGTCTGCAGGCGCTGTTGGCGTACGACCGGCCGACGGCAGCCCGGCTCGGAGTCACGCCCCGGGTCATCGACAACACGCTTTATAACGCGTTCGGGCAATCGGAGGTCTCCACGATCTATACACAGCTCAATCAGTACTACGTCGTAATGGAGGTGGCTCCCAAGTACTGGCAGTCGCCGCAGGGCCTGGACGACGTCTATCTCGTCCCCAGCACGGGCTCGGGGGCGATCCCGATGAACACCGTAACGCACTACACGCCGGCCACCTCGCCGCTGGTGGTGAACCATACCGGTCTGTTCCCGTCCGTCACCGTGTCTTTCAACCTGGCTCCGGGGGTCTCGCTGGGCCAGGCGACACAGGAAATCCAGCACGTTCAACAGCAGCTCAATATGCCAACGACGATCCACGGACAGTATTCCGGGACGCTGCAGGCTTTCCAGCAGTCTCTCACGACCGAGCCCTACCTGATCCTGACGGCGCTGATCGCGGTTTATATCGTGCTGGGCATGCTCTACGAGAGTCTCGTCCACCCGCTGACGATACTGTCCACTCTGCCGCCGGCCAGCGTGGGCGCCATTCTGGCGCTGCAGCTCGCGCATTCGGAGCTCGATGTGATGTCGATCATCGGCATCATTCTGCTCATCGGCATCGTGAAGAAGAACGCGATCATGATGATCGACTTCGCCCTGAGCGCGGAGCGCAACGAGGGCAAGACCACGCGCAGTTCCATCTTCGAGGCCGCGACACTGCGCTTCCGGCCGATTCTCATGACGACCATGGCGGCTCTGTTCGGAGCCGTGCCGCTCGCCGTCGGCACCGGCATGGGCTCGGAGCTGCGCCGCCCGCTGGGTATTTCGATCATCGGCGGCCTGATTGTCAGTCAGGTTCTGACCCTCTATACCACCCCCGTGATCTACCTCCTGATGGATACTCTGAGGCTTAAGGTGCAGGGGCGGCGTCGAGGCGGACAACTTGCGGAGGCCGCGGGTTAGACCGCGGGAGAGACCATGAGCACCAGCTGTCAGAGCACCCTCATCGCACTCGCTACGACTGCCGTTGCGCTCATTGCGGGATGCGTAGGACCCCGGTATGTAAAGCCTGAAGTCGGCACTCCGTCGGCCTTCAAGGAGAGCTCCCCCGCTGCCTACGTTGGCGCGGACGCGGGTGCGTGGCAACCGGCGCTACCGCAGGACGCCGCACTGAAAGGAAAATGGTGGGAGGTCTTCGGTGAGCCCGAGCTCGACGCGCTCGAAGAGCAGTTGAATATCGATAATCAGAACATCGCGCAGTTCTTCCAGAATTTCATGGCGGCGCGCGAGCTGGTCAACATCGCGCGCGCGAGCTATTTCCCGACTTTGACTACAACTCCGTCCGCTAGCCGGTCGCACTCGTCGGGCGCTTTCGGAAGCGGTACCGTGGTAAGTAGCGGCACCACGAGCAGCGGCAGCGCGGGCACCAACCTTAACGTATTCTCAATGCCCTTCGGCGTCTCCTGGCAGCCGGATCTTTTTGGACGTATCCGCAACACCGTCCGTGAGTACCGGTACGCCGCGCAGGTGAGCGCCGCGGATCTCGAGAACGAGCGGCTGACCGAGCAGGCGTCCCTGGCGGAGTTTTACTTCCAGCTGCGGGGCCAGGATGCCCTGCAGGACATCTACTACAAAACCATCGAGGCGCTGAAGAAATCGCTGGAGCTCACGCGCGCCCTGGTGGAAACCGGAATCGACAGCCCGGAAGCCGTAGCGCAGGCTGAGGTGACCCTCGCCAACACGGAGGCGACCGCTGTAGGGGTTGCCACCAACCGCGCCATCTATGAGCACGCGATCGCCATGCTGATAGGCAAGCCGGCTGCCGAATTTTCCATGCCCGTAAAAGTGCTCACCACGCCGGTTCCGACCGTGCCGGTCGACATTCCCTCGAAGCTCCTGCAACGCCGTCCCGATATCGCGGCGGCCGAGCGGATCATGGCGGAGGCCAACGCACTCATCGGCGTGGAGACCGCCGCCTACTTTCCCACGCTCAATCTTACGGCGAGCGGTGGTTGGCAGGCGTCTGCCATCTCGAACTTGTTTACCGCGCCGGCCCGCTTCTGGTCGCTGGGAGCTTCGGCGTCTGAAACCCTTTTCGACGGCGGTCTGCGCAGAGCAACCCTCCGCCAGTACACGGCGCAGTTCAATGCCGACATCGCGGCCTACCGGCAAACCGTTCTCACGGCCTTCGAGCAGGTGGAGGATTACATCGCCTCCGTTCGCATTCTTTCGCAACAGATCGAGCGCCAGAAGACGGCGGTGGCGGCCGCGCAGAGATTTCTCGATTTGGCCACGTCGCGTTACCAGACGGGCATCGACCCGTATCTCAACGTGATAACGGCCGAGACCACCTTGCTGAGCGATCAACTAACCGAAGTCACGCTGCGCGTGAATGAGATGACGGCCGCCGTGCAGCTCGTCCAGGCGCTGGGCGGCGGGTGGGACACGAGTCAGCTTCCCTCTGCCGATGAGGTAACCACCCGGAAGGTAGCGGATCGGCTCGCGAAGCCCTGATGGCAGGAGCTCCTGGAGTTGCGTCACCGCGGAAGCGGCTACCCGGCCTTACTTGACCAGTACCCGTCCAGCGCGCAGCCGGCCGCAAGCACGAACCTGGCCACCAGGATAGACAACGGGGCCTTCCGTCGGGAGCCGCGCGGTCCGCCATCGATGGGGGATGATGCTGGGGTAGCTCGAAGGCGGGTTGAAGTACTCGGCTCGCGACCAAATCTAAGGCGCCCCAATTTCGCCCGGACGCGCCAGGCGACCCTGAATAGGTTCGGCCTATAGGCAATTTTGGGCTCAGACGGCCAGGCGCGTACACTTGACGGTCCGCTCGCGTGCACGCAAGCGCCGGAACGTACCTTTTGGAACGACATGCAGCCGTAAGGCCCGCTGCGCATGAGCGCTTCGCGCCACCCTGGGAATAGCACAACACCTTCATATGCAACAGATTCGCGTCCGCGGGGCGCGCACCCACAACCTGAAGAATGTCGACGTCGACCTGCCCCGCGACCGTTTCATCGTGGTCACGGGGCTGTCCGGCTCGGGCAAATCCTCGCTCGCGTTCGATACCCTCTACGCCGAGGGGCAGCGCCGCTATGTCGAATCGCTGTCGGCATACGCCCGACAGTTCCTGTCGATGATGGAGAAGCCCGACGTCGACAGCATCGAGGGCCTCTCCCCCGCGATTGCGATCGAGCAGAAGGCAACGTCGCACAACCCACGCTCGACCGTGGGCACCGTCACCGAGATCTACGACTACCTGCGCCTGCTGTTCGCGCGCGCCGGTATTCCCCGCTGCCCCGATCACATGATCGACCTGACGGCGCAGACGGTGAGTCAGATGGTGGATCAGGTCATGCGCCTTCCCGAAGGCACTGCTGCCGCTCTCCTGGCGCCCTTGATCAGCGACCGTAAGGGTGAGCACGCGGAAGTGCTTGAGACCCTGGCGGCGCAAGGTTTCGTCCGGGTACGCGTCGACGGGCGCATCTACGAGATGGAAGCGCTCCCGAAACTCGATCCGAAGCGCAAGCACACGATCGAAGCGGTCGTCGATCGTATGCGAGTCCGACCGGATGGCGCGCAGCGGCTGGCGGAGTCCTTCGAAACCGCCCTGCGCCTCTCGGGCGGACTGGTGCGACTCACCTTCCTCGACGATCCGGAACGAGCGGAGATCGTGTTCTCGAGCCGGCACGCCTGCCCGGTCTGCGGCTACAGCGTGCCGCCTCTCGAGCCCAAGCTCTTCTCGTTCAACAATCCCGCCGGCGCCTGCCCCACCTGCGATGGCCTCGGCTCGAAGGAGTTCTTCGATCCGCTGCGCGTCGTGGTGCACCCGCATCTGTCGCTCGCGAGCGGCGCGATAAGAGGTTGGGACCGGCGCAATGCGCACTACTTCCAACTCATCCAGTCGCTGGCGCGCCATTACGATTTCGACATCGAGACGCCCTGGAACGAGCTGCCCGCCAACGTCCAGAATGTGCTGCTGCACGGCAGCGGCACTGACGTAATAGAATTTCGCTCGAGCGAGAACAAGGGCCGCACGTCACGCAAACGACACGTTTTCGAGGGGATTCTGCCGAACCTCGAGCGCCGCTACCGCGAGACCGAATCCGCGACGGTGCGCGAGGAGTTATCGAAGTATCTCGGCATGCGCCCGTGCCCGGAATGCGCCGGCACGCGACTCAACCGTGCCGCGCGATTCGTCTTCGTAGCCGAGAGAACTCTCCCTGAGACGGCTCACCTGACGGTGGGCAAGGCGTTGGAGTTCTTCCGCTCGCTGAACCTCGCCGGCTGGCGCGGTGAAGTCGCGGCGAAGATCGTCAAGGACGTTGCAGAGCGCCTGCGTTTTCTGGTCGACGTAGGCCTCGATTATCTCACCCTCGACCGGAGCGCCGAGACCCTGTCAGGCGGCGAAGCGCAACGCATCCGTCTCGCGAGCCAGGTGGGTTCGGGATTGACGGGTGTCATGTACATCCTCGACGAGCCATCGATCGGCCTGCACCAGCGCGACAATCAGCGACTGCTGGCGACGCTGAAGCAACTACGCAACATCGGCAACACCGTGATCGTCGTGGAGCACGACGAAGAAGCGATTCTCGAGGCCGACCACGTCATCGATCTCGGTCCCGGCGCCGGCGTGCACGGCGGACACATCGTGGCGCAGGGCACGCCCCGCGAGGTCATCGCAAATCCGGCCTCAATTACGGGCCAGTACCTGAGCGGCAAGCGCAAGATTGCCGTGCCGAGCCTACGGACACCGCCCTCTCCCGACAAGCAGCTCCGCATCGTCAATGCGACGGGAAACAATCTGCATAACGTCACGGCGGAAATTCCGTTGGGACTGCTCACGTGTGTGACGGGAGTTTCCGGTTCCGGAAAATCCACACTGATCATCGACACGCTTTTCGGTTACGCGACGTCACGCCTCAACAACACACTGCTCAATGCGGCGCCCTGCGAGCGTGTCGAAGGCCTCGATCAGATCGATCGCGTGATCGACATCGACCAGAGTCCGATTGGCCGTACGCCGCGCTCCAATCCCGCGACTTACACCGGCCTCTTCGCCCCGCTGCGCGAATTGTTCGCGGCCGTTCCGGAATCACGCGCCCGAGGCTACGACGTGGGCAGATTCAGCTTCAACGTCAAAGGCGGCCGCTGCGAGGCTTGTCAGGGTGACGGTGTCATCAAAGTCGAGATGCATTTCCTCCCGGACGTCTACGTGCCATGCGATGTGTGCACAGGCCAGCGGTATAACCGCGAGACCCTCGAGATCCGCTATCGCGGGAAGAACATCCACGAGGTTCTCGACATGACCGTGGAAGACGCTCTGCGCTTCTTCGCGAACATCCCCGCCGTCGCCAGCAAGCTCCAGACTCTGACGGACGTGGGGCTTTCTTACGTGCGTCTGGGACAGAACGCGACGACGCTTTCCGGAGGCGAGGCGCAGCGAGTGAAGCTTTCGCGCGAGCTCGCAAAGCGCGCGACCGGCCGAACGCTGTACATCCTCGACGAGCCCACGACTGGCCTGCACTTCTACGACGTCGCGCAATTGCTCGACGTCCTGCACCGACTGCGCGATGAAGGCAATACGATCGTCGTAATTGAACATAACCTGGATGTGATCAAGACGGCGGACTGGCTCATCGACCTGGGCCCGGAAGGGGGCGAGGGGGGCGGCGAAATCATCGCCAGCGGCACCCCGGAGCAGATCGCCGCGAATCCCCGCTCCCACACCGGCACGTACCTGCGGTCCTTGCTGGGAAAAGAGGCGGACGCAGTTAAACGCCGCTCTTCAGCTACGGGCTGAAGAGCCGGGCCAGGGTGGCCCTTGGCTGGGGCCGGATTGGCCCGCAACGAGACCGGCTTCTCGCAACGCACACTACCCATTGCAAATGCGAACCGTTCTCATCCATACTCGGGCCATGGATGCAGCCGCCGCCCCTGCCGGTATCGCCCTGAACCCCGGTTACGTGAGCCTGAGTGCCCTGTCGCCCGGAAGCTCCGGACTGGTGGTCGGCGTAGGCACGCCCGCTGCCTCCATGTCTCCCCTCGAGCGGCGCCTCCTGGAGCTCGGCTTCATCAGCGGCGAGCAATTCGAGATCATTGCCGAGGCGCGGCCGGGGCGCGATCCATTCGTAGTACGCATCGGCCATACGACCCTCGCGCTGCGGCGCCGCGAGGCCGAATCTATCTGGGTGGAGCTCTCTCGACCCGAGGCCGCATGAGCGCCCCCGCAGCCACGGTGACTGGCCCGAGCCTATCGCTCATCGGGGTACCCAATTGCGGCAAGACGGCCCTCTTCAACCGCCTTACGGGAAGCCGTCAGAAGGTTGCCAACTATCCTGGCGTGACCGTGGAGCGCAAGGAAGGCCGCTTCATAGGCCCGCGCTCCGGCCGTGTCTATCGCGTCATTGACCTGCCCGGGGCGTACAGCCTCGAGCCGACTTCACTCGATGAGGCAATCGCCAGGGACGTCGTTCTCGGCCGGCATGCCTCGGAGCCGCCGCCGGACCTGCTCGTGTGCGTCGTCGATGCAACGAACCTGCGGCTCAACTTGCGTCTCGTGCTCGAACTGAAGCGCATCGGTCGCCCCATGATCGTCGCTCTCAACATGAGCGATGTCGCCAAGCAGCGAGGGTATCGCGTCGACCGCGTGGCGCTCGAGCGGGCCCTCGGAATGACGGTGGTCGAGACCGTCGCAGTGCGAACGGGCGGCGAGCACGAGCTCGTCCAAGCCATCGACCAATATGGATTTGCGCAGCGTCTCGGCAAAGTGGCGGCCCCCGCACCCGCCACAGCCGCGGAGATCGAAGCAACACAGCGCGAGGTGCGGCGCATTCTCGATGACATCGGTTATCGGGTGCCTGCGCGCCTTGCGTGGCTGTCGCGGCTCGACGCTGTCGTTTTGAATCCCATTGCCGGCCCCACCCTTCTGGCAGTCGTGTTGTTTCTGATGTTCCAGGCGGTGTTCAGCTGGGCCCGCCTGCCCATGGATTTCATCACCGCCCAAATCGCCGCGCTCAGCGCCGCGATCGGGAACGTGTTACCCGCGGGGCCCCTGCGCGGCCTGGTGCTGGATGGCATAGTCGCCGGAACCGGCAGTGTGCTCGTGTTCCTCCCGCAGATTCTCATCCTGTTCCTGTTCATTCTGGCCCTGGAAGACTCGGGCTACCTGCCGCGGGCGGCTTTCATGCTCGACCGGCTCATGGGAAAGGTGGGCCTCTCCGGCCGGGCCTTCATCCCGCTGCTATCGAGCTTCGCGTGCGCCATCCCGGGCGTCATGGCCGCCCGCACCATCCCCTCGAGCCGCGACCGGCTGGCGACGATCATGATCGCGCCGCTCATGACCTGCTCGGCGCGCTTGCCGGTGTATGCGCTGCTCATCGGCGCTTTCATTCCGCAACGGACGGTCGGCCTGTTCAATCTACGGGGTCTCGTGCTGTTCGCCCTCTATGCGGCTGGCGTGTTGAGCGCGATGGCGGTCGCCTTCGTGTTGAAGCGCACGATGATGCGGGGCGAGGATCGCCCTCTGCTCCTCGAGCTGCCCGAATATCGGCTGCCTAACCTGCGCAACCTGCTGCTCGGCTTGTGGGAGCGCCTTCGAATCTTCCTCGGGCGCGTCGGCACGATCATTCTGACGCTGATGGTGGTGTTGTGGTTTCTGGCGAGCTTTCCGGCTCCGCCCGCGGGAGCCACGGGCCCCGCGATTCAGTACAGTCTTGCGGGCATGCTGGGGCGCGCGTTGGAGGTCATCTTCGCGCCCATAGGCTTCAACTGGCAGATCTCAATCGCGCTCGTGCCCGGGCTGGCTGCCCGTGAGGTCGCTGTAAGCGCGCTCGGTACTGTCTATGCGATGTCCGACTCAAGTGATATCGCGGGTGCGCTGTCGCCGGTGATCGCACATAGCTGGAGCCTCGCCACCGCTCTGTCGCTCCTCGCGTGGTACGTCTTCGCGCCGCAGTGCCTGTCGACCCTCGCGGTGGTCAGGCGGGAGACAAACTCCTGGCGTTACCCGTTGATCATGGCGGGATACCTGTTCGCGCTGGCCTACGTGGCCGCTTTCATCACTTACCGGGTAGCGCTCGCCTTGGGAGGCGGCTGACATGGAGGCAGTGTTGGAAGGTGTGCTCGTCGGGCTCATCGTCGCAGGCAGCACGATCTTCAGCGCCTGGCGGCTGCTGTCGGCAAGACTACGGCTGCGGGTGCTGGGTTTCGTCGCGCCCGTGCTGGAAAGGGTCTCCAGCCGCGCAGTTGCGCGCCTGCGCAGCCGCACGCTGCAGCAACTCGGCGGCGCCTGTGGCACCTGCTCGAGCAACAAGGCCGCCGTACACCGGCCCTCTACACCACCCCATTAGCCCGCCTCGTCCGCGCGCCGGCTCGAACGGACCGGAGTCTCGCGCAACCGGCCTGTTAGCCAGCGAGCAAATGCATTAACCCCTCTTCCGGCCTGAATCGAATACCTGGCGGACCTCGCCATTCACGATTCTTTCCTGGTATTTCCCGTGGGTGTAGGTCGCCACGACACGCCGCCAGAAGCTCACTGCCCCGGCGTTACGCAAGTACTCCGTAATCTCCCAGCGCCCGGCAAAACGGCTGAGGATGAGCTGCACGGCCGTCTCGCCGATTCCCAAGCGGCGGCGTGTCCTCGCGATGAAGAACTCGGCCATCCGGTAATCGACTTTGGGCTGCAGCAGGGTCGGGGGTGGCCGGGCCACCATCGCGAAGCCGACCGGCTCGGCAGCCTTCAAGATGACGAGAGGGAATGCGTTGGGGTCGCCGAACCAGCGCAGGATCTGGTCGGGCTCACGGTGGCCCACCTCGCCCAGGACGGGGAAGAGCCCGGTATCGGGGGCGAGGTCGTCGAGGTAATCGCGATAGACGCTCTCGATCCAGCGCCGATCGTTCTCGGACGCTCGGGCATCGCGGACGCTGACGGTGACGGCCATATTCGGACTGGCTCAAAAACAACACGGCCCGGACAGCTCGCTCGCGCGATCCGTCCGGGCCGTGTTTCAGCCGTAGGCTAAAGAAGTAATTCGTTGCCGGATTACCTCATCAGCGGCTTACTTCGGCGGGGCGGCGGGAGCCGCGGCATCAGCAGGAGGCGGCGGCGTGGCATCCGCAGGAGCGGCAGGAGCAGCCGAGTCCGCAGGAGCGGCCGGCGCATCAGCCGGAGCCGGCGCCGCGGCGCTGTCGGTGGCGGCGGGAGGAGTGGCAGCGGGTTCGGTGCTGGCGGCTTCCTGCTTCGCGCAGGCCGTCAGCATCAGCGCCGCAACGAGTGCGCTAAGAGCAAGTTTGGTGTTCATCGATCGGTACCCCGAAGAGAAGCAAGAGTGGTGAGAAAACCTGACGAACGAGTTTTTTTCGTTCCGCGAATCCTTGTCACGGGTCGCGCTGGCAAATTCTATAGAGTCCCCATGACTTTTGAAACAGGTTAACGGCAGCTTGTCAGTCGGGTACGACAGCCCTCGAGGCCGCCCGCGCGGCTTCGGGTGCTCGCATGGGCGTGCGAGCAACGGAATGAAGCCGCAATATGGCAAGCGCATGCGTGCCATAAGGGCTACAAGCGCAAGGAGAGATCGGTGCGGCGCGTCCGGGTGCTCGGGGCGTTACAGGGTCTTACAATCTCTTGGAACCGGTGAAGCGGGAGGGGAACGATGTCCGACGTAGAATTGAGCCTCGAGCTCGCGTCCGAGCTCTCCGCAGAGCTCGAGACCTCATTCGGCCCACACCTGGCGACGATCTGCGCGCGTACCGCGCGTGCGCTCGAGGCTTGTGGCTACGCTGGGCTCCTCGTGCATTCGGGCTCGCTGCTGACGGTCTTCGAGGACGACCGGACCTATCCTTTTGAAGTGCACGCCCCGTTCAAGGTGTGGACACCCCTGTCGGACGTACCGGATTGCTTCGTCTACTTCGAGCCGGGCCGCCGCCCGCAGCTGGTCTTTCACCGGCCTGCCGACTACTGGTACAAGCCGGCCGACCTCCCGCGCGCCTATTGGACCCGGCACTTCGATATCCACCCCGCCGCTGACCTTGGCGCGGCGCGAGCGTTGCTGCCGAAGGATCTGGGGCACGTGGCCTATATCGGAGATGCGTTTCCCGCGCTCGCGCAATGGGCGGTGGGTGCCGTCAATCCCCCGAAACTCATGCGTCATCTCGACTACGGACGCGCCACGAAGACACCGTACGAATTGGCCTGCATGCGGGAGGCGAGCCAATTGGGGGCGCGCGGGCACGTCGCGGCCGCGCAGGCCTTCTCCGAGGGCGCCTCGGAATTCGAAATCGAGCTCGCATTTCTGAAGGCGTGCGGACTGCGCGAACAGGAGCTGCCGTACAACCCCATCATCGCGCTGAACGACGGCGGGGCCGTCCTGCATTACCAGTTGCTGGAGAAGCACGCGCCGACGGAACGTCATTCGCTGTTGATCGACGCCGGCGCTGAGTTTGCGGGTTATGCGAGCGACATCACCCGGACGCACGCGCTCCGCGGCGGCGACTTTGCGGCCCTGATCGAGCGAATGGATGAGATGCAGCAGAGCCTTTGCGCTGGCTTGCGGGCCGGGGTGGATTGGCGCGACGTTCACTTGCTCGCCCACAGTCTGACTGGGAAGTTGCTCCGTGAAGCCGACATCATCAATTGCGACGCCGATGAAGCTGTTGCCACCGGCGTAACGAGGGTATTCCTGCCGCACGGCCTCGGCCACCTCCTCGGACTCGAAGTGCACGACGCTGGAGGGTTCATGGATACACCGGATGGCGGCGATATCCCTAGGCCCGAGGGTCATCCTTTCCTGCGACTCACTCGCGTGCTGCAGAAGGGTTTCGTCGTGACGGTGGAGCCGGGCATTTACTTCATCGACCAGCTTCTCGACGCCGCGCGCGCTGACGGGAGGGCCGGCAAGATCAACTGGCCGCGGGTCGCAAGTCTGCGCAAGTTCGGCGGCATCCGGATCGAAGACGATGTGGCTATCACCGAGACCGGCTGCGAGAACCTGACCCGCGATGCGTTCAAGGCCGTACAGAAGAAGCCGGCCCTGAAACTCAGCTCCTGAGTCGACCGGCCGATCGCCGCCTCAGTTTCACCCGCGAAGCGAATCAGCGCTTCGCGAGCTCGTCGCGGATTTCCTGCAACAGTTGCTCGGTGCGGGTCGGCGGGGGTGCGTCGGGAGCCTGCGCCGGCGGCGGACGCTTGAGCCGATTGATCGCCTTGATGATGAGGAACAGCACGAGGGCGATGATCAGGAATTCGAAGATCGTCTGGAGGAAGGCGCCGTACTTCCAAAGCACAGGCTTACCCCCGGCACCATGACCGATCTCGACCGCCAGGTCGCTGAAATTCACGTTGCCGATGACGAGACCCAGGGGCGGCATGACGACGTCACCTACGAGGGAGGCGACGATCTTGCCGAAGGCGGCGCCGATCACGACACCGACCGCGAGGTCGATGACGTTACCCTTCATCGCGAATTCTTTGAATTCTGACCCGAGACTCATGTCGGCCGCTCCCCGCTGTTGCCGACGTGGGCCCGCCGGTTAGCTGTTGCGGAAGGAGCCTACGGGATCGGTATCAGAGGCGCAAACCTGTGCCGCCACCGCGTACTTGTGTCTACCCTAGTGGCTGAAAGTCACCCGGGACGGCCGGCCTGCGCCGCTTTCATCGAGCGCGCCAGCCCGACCCAAGTAGACTGCGCCAGCCGGCCTATTGACTAGCGGGCAAAAACCACGCTTTTTGCCGGGGGCGCCCAGCCCGCGGGCAGAACACAGCCACTAGCGCGCTCGCTGAAAGCGCCGCAGGCTGCGCGCCCCGGGCGACTTTCAGCCAAATTACGCAGCGGCCTTCTTTCGCTTCGGAGCGCCCACGGCGTCCTTGGCTTCGGTCTTCGCCTTCTTGGCGCGGGTCTTCTTCTTGGCTCCCGCAGCTTCGACTTGTGGCTCTTCCGCGGTGGCGGACGCAGGACGATCCACCAGTTGCATGAGGGCCATCTCAGCCGAATCGCCGGGACGGGGCATCATGCGCAGGATGCGCGTGTAGCCGCCCGGACGGGCCTTAAAACGAGGACCCAGATCGGTGAACAGCTTTTCAACCACCTCGGTGTCACGCAGGCGGGCGAACGCCAGGCGGCGGTTTGCGTCGATGTCTTTCTTGGCGAGCGTAATGAGCGGCTCGACGACCCGGCGCAGTTCCTTCGCCTTCGGCACCGTGGTGCGGATCGTTTCGTGGCGCAGCAGCGAAACGCTCATGTTGCGCAGCATCGCCGCCCGATGGGAGCTGTTACGCGAGAGTTGCCGCCCGCTGAGACCATGACGCATAAAAAACCCTTAAATATCTACTGATCGCTGCATCAACGCACAGGCTGCAGTGATGCAGGTGTCAAGCGAGCGAGGGCCAGAATTGACCCCCGCTGCTCAAGCCACTTTCAAATGACGTCGCGTTCTTCGTCGTGCTTGAGGCCCGCGGGCGGCCAGCCATCCAGACGCATGCCCAGCATGAGCCCGTGACTCTGCAGCACTTCCTTGATCTCGGTGAGCGACTTCTTGCCGAGATTTGGTGTCCGCAGCAGCTCGACTTCCGTCCGCTGCACGAGGTCACCGATGTAGTGAATGTTTTCCGCCTTGAGGCAGTTCGCGCTGCGCACCGTGAGCTCGAGCTCATCGACGGGCCGCAGCAAGATCGGATCGAACTGCATCTCCGAGACCTTGGTGGCGGCCTCTTCCTCACCCTGCAGGTCGACGAACACCGACAGCTGGTCCTTCAGGATGCTGCCAGCGCGACGGATGGCTTCTTCCGCGTCGATCGTGCCGTTCGTCTCGATGTCGATGACGAGCTTATCGAGGTCGGTGCGCTGCTCGACGCGGGCCGCATCGACCGAGTAGGTCACGCGACGGACGGGCGAGAAGGAGGCATCGAGCTGCAGGCGGCCGATCGGACGGGTCTGCTCTTCGAAAGCGACTCGCGAAGCAGCCGGGCGGTAGCCACGACCGCGCTCGACGCGCAGGGTCATGCTCAGCTCGCCGGCCTTCGTGAGGTTCGCGATCACGAGCTCTGGATTCACGACGTCGACGTCATGATCGGTCTGGATGTCACCCGCGGTGACGGGACCCGGGCCCTTCTTGTGAAGGCGCAGCTCAGCGCTATCGCGCGAGTGCATGCGGAGGGCAACGGACTTCAGGTTCAACAGGATGTCGACGACGTCTTCCTGCACACCCTCGATGCTGGTGTACTCATGGAGCACGCCATCGATCTCGACCTCGGTGATGGCGCTACCGGGCATCGACGAGAGCAACACGCGACGCAGCGCGTTGCCGAGCGTGTGGCCGAAGCCACGCTCAAACGGTTCAATGACGACGCGCGCCTGACGAGGGGCAACGGGTTGCACCTTCACGACACGGGGCTTCAAGAACTCGGTTATGGATCCCTGCATTGCGGTCTCACCTTGCCGGCTGCACGACCGGCGATACGAAAACGGATGGGCCTCGAATTCACTCTCGCCGCGCCCTTTCCGGCGCGGACGATCAATCAAATCGAATGCCGATTACTTCGAATACAACTCGACAACGAGGTTCTCGTTGATGTCGGGAAGAATGTCATCCCGACTCGGCGCCGACTTGAACACGCCGCGGAACTCTTTGTCGTTCACCTCGACCCACTCGGGCAGGCCGACCTGCTGAGCGATGCCCAATGCGGCCGAGATGCGTAGCTGCTTGCGCGACTTCTCACGGATCTGAACGACGTCGCCAGCCTTCACCTGGTAGGACGCAATCGTCACAGCCTGCTCGTTGACCGTAATGGACTTGTGACTCACGAGCTGGCGCGCTTCGGAGCGCGTGGAGGCGAACCCCATCCGATATACGACATTGTCCAGCCGGCACTCGAGCAGCTTCAGCAGGTTCTCGCCGGTGGCGCCGGCACGGCGCGCAGCCTCAACGTAGTAGTTGCTGAACTGTCGCTCGAGAACGCCGTACATACGGCGCAGCTTCTGCTTTTCGCGGAGCTGCAGGCCGTAGTCGGACAAGCGCGTGCGGCGCTCGCCTTTCACACCGCCCGGGGGCACGGTGAACTTGCACTTGCTTTCTAAGGGCTTAACGCCACTTTTCAAGAAGAGATCGGTGCCCTCGCGACGCGCGAGCTTGCACTTCGGACCGGTGTAACGCGCCATATTGTCCTCGTTCCTGCCTTATACCCGGCGCTTCTTGGGGGGACGGCAGCCGTTATGGGGAATCGGCGTGACGTCCGAGATGCTGGTGATCTTCAATCCGCAATTGTTCAGCGCGCGCACGGCCGACTCGCGACCGGGGCCGGGGCCTCCGACACGCACTTCGACGTTCTTCACGCCGTGCTCCTGCGCCGCATTGCCGGCCTTCTCCGCCGCAACCTGTGCGGCGAACGGCGTGCTCTTGCGGGAGCCGCGGAAGCCACAACCGCCCGAAGTCGCCCAGGAAAGCGTATTTCCCTGGCGATCCGTGATCGTGATGATCGTATTGTTGAAGGACGCGTGAACGTGAGCGATCGCATCGAGCACGTTCTTACGCGCCTTCTTCGGCTTCTTGGCGTCTTTGCCGCCCGCCGCGCCGCTCTGCTGCTTCTGATCAGCCATCTGTAAAAATCCCCATGCGCTGCGCGCAACTTTCCTGCGGGATTGCGGAAGACCGCAACCCGCGAAGCGTAGCGGCGCGAGACGCGCCGAGAAGAACTGCTTTCATGCCTATGCCTTACCCGGCGGAGCGTTGAGCTTCACTGCCTGCTTGCGCGGGCCCTTACGGGTGCGTGCATTCGTGCGCGTGCGCTGGCCGCGTACCGGGAGTCCCCGCCGGTGGCGGATGCCACGGTAGGACCCGAGGTCCATCAACCGCTTGATATTCATGGAGACTTCACGGCGCAGGTCGCCTTCCACCGCGAATTTCGCGATTTGCGAGCGGATGCCGTTCACCTCCGACTCGGTGAGGTCTTTCACCTTGGTGTGGGGATTTACGCCCGCACCCTCACAGGCGGCCCGCGCGCGCGCGCTGCCGACACCGTAAATGTGCGTGAGCCCGACCCACACGTGCTTGTTCATCGGGATGTTGATACCGGCGATGCGTGCCATGCTGCTTTACCGTCCCGGAAAATAGTGACCGCGGGAAAAGGCGCGGCATTCTACTGGAAAACGTTTGGAAATATTGAAATGGGCTGCGCCCGGACTTTCCTGCGGGTCGCGCAGCCGCGATCCGCTCGGATTATCTTTCAGAATCATGCTCGAAAGTGCTCCCACCGCTTATCCCTGGCGCTGCTTGTGGCGCTGGTCTTCACAGATGACATAGACGATGCGCTTGCGGCGCACAATCTTACAGTTCTTGCAGATCTTCTTGACCGAAGGACGTACTTTCATGATTTAGCCACCCGAACCCGTGCGCCCGTACCCGAGCAAATTCGCCTTCTTCAATAGGCCGGGATAGTGATGCGACATCATGTGCGCCTGGAGCTGCGCCATGAAATCCATCACCACCACAACGACGATCAGCAGCGACGTGCCGCCGAAATGGAACGGCACGCCCTGCGAGGAGACCAGGATCTCCGGCAGCAGGCATACCGCAGTCACATAAAGTGCGCCCCACAGCGTCAGGCGCGTCAGCACCTTGTCGATGTAGTCGGCGGTCTGCTGCCCGGGGCGGATGCCGGGGATGAACGCGTTGGACTTCTTCAGGTTGTCCGCCGTATCGCGGGCGTTGAACACCAGCGCGGTATAGAAGAAGCAGAAGAAGATGATCAACAGCGCATAAATCACGAGATGCAGCGGCTGGCCGTAGCCCAACGCCGCGGCGATGCTCTGCATGGCGGAGGCGATCGGACCTTCGGAATTCGCGCCGAAGAAGCTCGCCAGCGTCGCCGGGAAGAGCAGCAGGCTCGAGGCGAAGATCGGCGGAATCACACCCGCCATGTTGAGCTTGAACGGCAGGTGGCTGCTCTGGCCCGCATACATGCGGCGGCCAACCTGTCGCTTGGCGTAGTTCACCGTGATACGTCGCTGCGCACGCTCGACGAACACTACGAAGGCCGTCGTGCCGAGGACGAGGATGACCAGCAGCAGGGCAAACGGTCCCTGCATTTCGCCGCTGCTCACGGCTTCCGCAGTGCTGCCGATAGCACCCGGCAGACCCGCGACGATGCCAGCCAGGATGATCATCGAAATACCGTTGCCGATGCCGCGCTCCGTGATCTGCTCACCGAGCCACATCAGGAACAGCGTGCCGGTCGTCATCGTGATCGTGGCGGTAAACAGAAACTGCCATCCCGTGACGGTCGTCATGCCGCCCTTCAGGAGAGCACTCGCGGCCGCGAACGACTGGAACGCGGCGAGCACGACGCTCGCGTAACGCGTGTACTCCGTTATCTTGCGCCGGCCCGACTCGCCCTCTTTCCGCAGCTCCATGAGCGACGGAATGACCATCTGCATCATCTGGATGATGATCGACGCGGAGATGTAGGGCATCACGCCCATGGCGAAGATCGACAACCGGGAGAGCGCACCGCCCGAGAACATGTTGACGATGCCGAGGATCGTGTTCGACTGGTCCGAGAAGAACCGCGCCACTTCGCTCGGGTTGATGCCGGGCACGGGAATGAACGTGCCGCAGCGGTAGACCACCAGAGCGCCGATCAGAAACAGCAGCCGGCCGCGAATCTCCCCGAAACGGGCAGCTTCGCTGAAGGCGGCGGCTGGATTGCTGAGTGTATTGGTGGCCACGCGTGCTACGTATTAAGCGAAAACGGCTTAAGCCTCGATCTTCCCGCCGGCAGCTTCGATAGCCGCCCGCGCGCCCTTCGTCGCCAGGACGCCCTTCAGCGTCACGGCCCTTTCGATCTTGCCGGAGAGCACCACCTTGGCGACTGCCGCGAATTCCGGAATGACCCCGGCCTTCTTGAGCGTCTCCAGGTCGATGAGCTCGCCCTTGATCTTGTGCAGCTCGCTCAGCATCACTTCGGCGCGGGTCCGCTTCATGGCCGAACGGAACCCCACTTTCGGCATCCGGCGCTGGATCGGCATCTGGCCGCCTTCGAAGCCGACCTTGTGGTAGCCGCCCTTACGCGCGCGCTGTCCCTTCGTGCCACGGCCGCAGGTCTTGCCCTGGCCGGCGGACGCACCGCGACCCACGCGCAGGCGCGGATGCTTCGATCCGGCAGCGGGCTTGAGTGTATTCAGTCGCATATGTTTAGGCGCTCTTCTCGACTTTCAACAAGTGCGTCGCCGTGTTGATCATCCCGAGGTTCTCCGGGGTACCCACGACGGTGACGGTCTGATGAATCTTGCGCAGGCCTAAGCCGCGCGCCGAGGCCGCGATGTTCGCGAGCTGCCCGTGCAGGCTCCTGACCAGCGTGACCTTGTATTGGCTCTTATCCGCCATGGTGCTTCAGCCCGTAATCTCGTCCAGAGTCTTGCCACGCTTCGCCGCGATTTCATCGGGCGAACGAATCAACGACAGGGCGCTGATCGTTGCGCGCACGACGTTGATCGGGTTGCGCGAGCCGTAGCTCTTGGCAAGTACGTTGCGCACGCCAGCGCATTCCAGCACCGCGCGCATACCGCCACCGGCGATGACGCCAGTACCGTCAGACGCGGGCTGCATGTAAACGCGCGTCGCGCCCTGAAAGCCTTTGATCGCGTAGTGCAGCGTTTCGTTCCGCAGCGCCACGTTAATCATGTTCTTGCGGGCCTGCGCCATTGCCTTGGAGATAGCTACAGGCACTTCGCGCGCCTTGCCGAAGCCGTAGCCGACACGTCCCGCGCCGTCTCCCACCACGGTCAGGGCCGTGAAGCCGAACTGACGGCCGCCTTTGACGACCTTCGCGGTGCGGTTGACTGCGACGAGCTTCTCTACGAACTCGTCTGCCGACTGGCCTTTTTCAGGTCTCGCCATATATATGTCCTGCTTAGAACTCGAGACCCGCTTCGCGGGCCGCATCCGCGAGCGCCTTTACACGCCCGTGGAACTGGAAACCGGCACGGTCGAACGCCACTTTGCTGACGCCCGCGGCCTTGGTTCGCTCGGCGATAGCTTTGCCGACGGCCTTGGCGGCCTCGACGTTGCCCGTGCCCTTCAAACCCTCGCGGACCTTCTCCTGCAGCGTGGATGCCGCGGCGATCACTTTCGCTCCGGCAGCATCCGTCACCTGCGCATAGATATGCTGCGGGGTGCGATGGATGGTCAGACGCGCAATGCCGAGATTGCGGATGTGCGCCCGGGTCTTCACTGCGCGCCGCAAACGGCGCTCTTTCTTCGTGGTGATCACTTCTTCTTGCCCTCTTTGAGAGCGATCTTCTCGCCCGCGTACCGCACACCTTTGCCCTTGTAGGGCTCCGGCGGACGGATATCGCGGATCTCGGCCGCTACCTGGCCGACCTTCTGGCGATCGATCCCTTTGATGACGATCTCGGTGACCGTCGGCGTCTCGATCGAGATGCCTTCGGGAATCGGGAAGCTCACCGGATGCGAAAAGCCAAGCGTGAGGTTCAGGGCCTTGCCCGCCACCGCCGCGCGAAAACCGACTCCCTGGAGCTCGAGCTTCTTCTCGTAGCCCTTGCTCACGCCTGTGACCATGTTCGCGAGATGCGCGCGCGTGGCGCCAGCCTGCGTGCGGCCGATGCCCTGGTCCGTGTACTGGACCTGCAGATGTTGGTCTGCCTGAACGACGGTCACACCCCGTACCAGCGGGATGCTGAGGGTGCCCTTGGCACCTTTGATGCTCACCGACTCGGGCGCAATCGTCACGGTCACGCCTTTCGGCAGGTCGACCGGAGCTTTGGCAATTCTGGACATGAAAAGGTCTTCCCGGTTACGCCACGATGCACAGGACTTCGCCGCCCTGTCCGATCGCGCGCGCCTGCTTGTCGGTCATCACGCCCTTGGGCGTGGAGACGATCACCGTACCCATCCCGTTCAGAACCTTCGGCAGCTCATCCTTGCCGCGGTAGATCCGCAGGCCGGGGCGGCTGACGCGCTCGATCCGGTCGATGACGGGGCGTCCCTCGAAATACTTGAGTCCGATCGTGAGCGTCGGTTTCGCGGTGTCGGCGTCGAGGCGGTAGTCCGCAATATAGCCCTCGTCCTTCAGCACCTTGACGACGGCCGTCTTCAGCTTGGAGGAGGCCATGTTGACTTCGGTCTTGCCCGCGGTCTGGCCGTTGCGGATGCGCGTCAACAGATCGGCAATCGGGTCGGTCATGCTCATACGAAATCCCTCACCAGCTCGCCTTCGCGAGGCCTGGAATCTCGCCGCGGAAGGCGACTTCGCGGATCTTCACACGTGAGAGACCGAATTTGCGGTATACGCCGCGCGAACGGCCAGTAATGGCGCAGCGACTCCGTTGCCGCGAAGCACTTGCGTCCCTCGGCTGCTGTTGCAGCTTGACCTGCGCCGCCGCACGGTCGTCGGGTGAAGTGTTCGGGCTGCGGATCAGCTCTTTGAGCTGTGCACGCTTTGCCGCGTATTGTTTCACGATCTTGGCGCGACGTTTTTCGCGCATGACCATGTTCGTCTTCGCCATAGCCGTCTAGATCCTCTTACTTCCGGAAAGGGAAGCTGAAAGCTTCGAGCAGCGCTCGGCCATGACGGTCGTCGGTCGCCGTCGTGGTTATCGTGATGTCCATGCCCCGGATCTGATCGATCTGGTCATACTGAATCTCCGGGAAAATGATCTGTTCCTTCACGCCCATGCTGTAGTTGCCCTGGCCGTCAAACGAGCGCGACGGGAGTCCGCGGAAATCGCGGATGCGTGGCACCGCGATGCTGATGAGCCGGTCGAGAAATTCGTACATGCGCGCGCCCCGCATCGTGACCTTGCACCCGATGGCAAGTCCCTCGCGCAGCTTGAATGACGCGATCGCCTTGCGCGACTTGGTGACGAGCGGCTTCTGTCCCGTGATCTTGGCGAGATCCGCGACGGCGGCATCCATCATCTTCTTGTCGGCAACGGCTTCGCCGACGCCCATGTTCACCGTGATCTTGGTGATGCGCGGCACCTGCATCGCGTTCTCGATCTTGAGGTCTGCCCTCAATTTCGGCACGACGGTCTCGCGGTAGTACTGCTCTAACCTGACCATATTTTCTTTACCGTGAGCGACGCTTACGCGTCGATCATTTCTCCGTTCGATTTGAAGAAGCGCACCTTCTTGCCATCGGTCAATGTCTTGAAACCGATCCGGTCCGGCTTCTTCACGCCGGGATTCCAGATCGCGATCTTCGACACCGCGAGCGGCATTTCCTTCTCGATGATGCCGCCCTGCTTACCCGCCTGGGGGTTGGGCTTCGTATGACGCTTCACCACGTTCACGGCCTCGACGAGCACACGACCGTCGGGGAACACGCGCACTACTGCGCCGCGGCGACCCTTGTCGCGACCGCTCATTACGACGACCTGGTCGCCTTTGCGAATCTTCTTCATCTACAACACCTCGGGCGCGAGCGAGATGATCTTCATGAACTTCACGTTGCGCAGCTCGCGCGTCACGGGCCCGAAGATGCGCGTGCCGATCGGCTCGAGCTTGTTGGTGAGCAACACCGCCGCGTTGCTGTCGAAACGGATCAGAGACCCGTCCGGACGACGCACACCGAACGCGGTGCGAACGACGACCGCGTCGTACACCTCACCCTTCTTTACCTTGCCTCGCGGAATCGCGTCCTGGACGGCCACCTTGATGACATCGCCCACCGTCGCGTAGCGACGGCGTGAACCGCCCAACACCTTGATACATTTCAAGGTGCGTGCCCCGCTGTTGTCAGCGGCATTCAGCATCGTCTGCATCTGGATCATGGCGCTGCTCTACCTGTCTTGCTCATGTCTGGGCGTATTCCCGTAAGCCTTACAGGCCCGTGGCCTTTGCCAAGACCTCGATGACCCGCCACGACTTGTGACGCGACATCGGCCGGCACGGAGCGATCTTCACCAGATCACCATCGTGCGACTCACCGTTCTCGTCGTGCGCGAGCAGTTTCGTCGTGCGGCGGATGAACTTGCCGTACATCGGATGCTTGACGAGGCGCTCGATCTCGACGGCGACCGTCTTCTGCATCTTGGTGCTCACGACGCGCCCGGTGAGGGTGCGTGCACCTTTGGCTTCAACCTTCGACTCTTCTGCGCTCACTTCTTCTCTCCGGTGCCCACGGCTTTCACGGTCTCGCGTTGCACGGTCTTCAAGCGCGCGATGTTTCGCCGCACCTTCTGGAATTGATCGGGCTTCGGCGCCTGACCGGTGGCCCGCTGCATGCGCAACGCAAACTGCTCCTTGCGCATCTTCAGCAGCTCATCTGTCAACTCGGCGGCCGACTTGGCACGCAGCTCTTTGGCGTCCATTTATCGAACCTGTCTTTTCACGAACGTGGTGGATACGGAAAGCTTGGAGGCAGCGAGCCGGAAAGCCTCGCGAGCGGTCACCTCATCCACGCCTTCCATCTCAAAGAGCACCTTGCCCGGCTTCACGCGAGCAACGTAGTACTCCACGTTGCCCTTGCCGCTGCCCATGCGAACCTCGAGGGGCTTCTTGCTGATCGGGACGTCCGGGAATACCCGGATCCAGATCTGGCCGCCGCGCTTCACGTGGCGCGCCATCGCGCGACGCGCAGCTTCGATCTCACGTGCCGTCATGCGCGCGCGGCTCGTCGCCTTCAGGCCGAATTCGCCGAAGGAGACATTGCTGCCGCGCTGGGCGAGACCGGCGTTGCGGCCCTTGAACTGCTTGCGGAATTTAGTGCGTTTTGGCTGGAGCATGATGGCTTAGCTTTTTCGGATCAGGCCTGCGCAGGAGCTTCAACAGCCGCGACTGGAGCCGCCACCGCTGGTGCAGCCTGGGCGGCTTCGCCCTCCGCGACCGCGGGCTCTGCAACTTGTACCTTGTCGAACACTTCGCCTTTGAAGATCCACACCTTCACGCCGATGATGCCGTACGTCGTATGCGCTTCCGACAGACCGTAGTCGATGTCAGCGCGGAACGTGTGTAACGGGATCCGGCCCTCGCGGTATTGCTCGGTGCGGGCGATTTCGCCACCGTTCAGTCGGCCGGACACGCGCACCTTCACACCCAGCGCACCGCTGCGCATCGTGCTCATGACGGCGCGCTTCATCGCGCGGCGGAACATCACGCGCTTCTCAATCTGCTGCGCAATGCTGTCGCCCACGAGCTGCGCATCGAGCTCGGGTTTGCGGATCTCGGCAATGTTGATGCGCACGTCGCTGATAGGGATGGTGAGCAGCTTGGCCGTTTCCTGCCGCAGCTTCTCAATGTCCTCGCCCTTCTTTCCGATCACGATGCCCGGCCGCGCCGTCTGGATCGTGATATTGACTTTCTTCGCCGCGCGCTCGATCAGGATACGGCTCACCGACGCTTCGCGCAGCCTGTCCTTGAGGAACTGGCGGACACGGAAATCCGTGTGCAGATTCAGCGCGAACTGCTTCTTGCCGGCATACCAACGCGACGTCCAGTCTCGGGTAATGCCCAGCCGTATGCCTAGCGGATTTACCTTCTGACCCATGGCTTAATCCTTCTTCCCGTCGCTGACGCCGACGGTGATGTGACTGTTGCGCTTGACGATGCGTGTGCCGCGCCCTTTGGCGCGCGCCGCAAAGCGCTTCAACTGCGGCGCTTCATCCACGTGGATGAGCGACACCTTGAGTTCGTCGATGTCGGCGCCGTGATTGTGCTCGGCGTTGGCGACGGCGGACTCGAGCACTTTGCGCACGAGGTCCGCGCCCTTCTTGGGCATGAATTTCAACACCGCGATGGCATTGCCAACGGGCTGGCCGCGCACGACGTCGGCGACGAGCCGGCATTTCTGCGGCGAAATATGCGCGTAGCGCAACTTGGAGGTTACTTGCATCGTAACTAACAGCGGCCTTAGGCCGATGCCTCCACTGCTTCATGGGCTGCGCCCAAACTTTCCCGCAGGTACGTGGCGGACCGCGAACCTGCTGCGAATAGCGGCGCGAAACGCGCCGGTTGAGGTGTCTTGCCCATGATTAAGCCGAAGCCTCTACCTTTCTATCACCCGAGTGCGTCTTGAACGTGCGCGTCGGGGCGAACTCGCCGAGCTTGTGTCCGACCATGTTCTCGCTGATGAGCACGGGAATATGCTGCCGGCCGTTGTGAACGGCGATCGTGAGGCCGACCATCTCAGGGGTCACCATCGAACGGCGCGACCAGGTCTTGATCGGCTTGCGGTCGTTCTTGGCCGAGGCAACCTGCACTTTCTTCGCGAGGTGCAGATCGACGAACGGGCCTTTCTTCAATGAACGTGGCATGTATCGAAGCTCCCGTTAGCGAATCTTGTTCTTGCGACGTTGCACAATCATGCCGTCGGTGCGCTTGTTGTGCCGCGTCTTCAGGCCCTTGGTGTTCCAGCCCCACGGGGACACCGGGTGCGGATTACCTTGGGCAGACTTACCTTCGCCACCACCGTGCGGGTGATCGACCGGGTTCATCACTACGCCGCGGACCGTCGGACGGATGCCGCGCCAGCGCTTCGCGCCGGCCTTTCCGTAGCTGCGCAGGTTGTGCTCGTCGTTGCCGACTTCGCCAATGGTGGCGCGGCAGTCGACGTGCACCTTGCGAGTCTCGCCCGACTTCAAACGCAGGTATGCATGCACACCTTCGCGAGCCGTGAACGAAACAGAGCTGCCGGCGCTGCGTGCCAGCTGGCCGCCCTTGCCCGCCTTCATCTCGACGTTGTGCACGATCGAGCCGACCGGAAGGTGGCGCAGAGCCATCGCGGTGCCGGGCTTGATCGGGGCATCCGAACCGGAGCGAATTTCGTCGCCCGGCTTCACGCCCTTCGGCGCGATGATGTAGCGGCGCTCACCGTCCGTATACAACACGAGAGCGAGATGCGCCGTGCGGTTCGGATCGTACTCGAGGCGCTCGACTTTACCGGCAATGCCGTCTTTGTCGCGCTTGAAATCGATGATGCGGTATTTCTGACGCGAGCCGCCGCCAACATGCCGCGTGGTGATGCGGCCGGAGTGGTTGCGGGCGCCAGTCCTGTTCTGCGACGTTGTCAGGGCAACATACGGGCCGCCCTTGTGGAGGTGCGACCGGTCGATCTTGACGACCGCGCGAGTTCCCGGCGACGTCGGCTTGTACTTGATCAGAGCCATTTCTGGTGATTCCTATCAGGCCTTCGCACGGGCTTCGTAGTCGATCGTCTGCCCTGCGACCAGGCTCACGTACGCCTTCTTCCAGTCCTGTGTGCGACCGATCGTCTTACCGAAGCGGCGGGTCTTGCCCGGCTCGTTGACGACCTGCACTCCGCTGACCTTCACCTCGAACATGAGTTCGACGGCCTTCTTGATGTCAGGCTTGGTGGCATCGCGGCGGACGCGAAAGGTGTACTGGTTGTGGTTCTGCATCGCCATCGACGTCTTTTCAGTGACGTGCGGCGCGATGAGAACGTTCATCAACTGCTCGCGATTCATTGCAAGCGCTCCTCAAGCCGCTTCACCGCGGCGACCGTCATCAGAACCTTTTCATAGGCCGCGAGCGCCACAGGGTTCAGGGCCGTCGCCTCGATGACTTCGACATACGGCAGGTTGCGCGCGGCGAGATACAACTTCTCGTCCGTCGCCTCGACGACAATCAACACCTTCTCGAGCGACCACTCTTTCAATTGGTTCGCGAGCAGGCGTGTCTTCGGCGCCTCGAGGGCGATTCCATCGGTGACGACGAGGCGTTCCGTACGCGCGAGCTCCGAGAGCATCGACCGGATGGCGCCGCGGTACATTTTGCGATTCACTTTCTGCGTGAAGTCACGGGGCTTCGCGGCAAACGCCCGGCCGCCGCCGACCCAGATGGGGCTGCGGCTCGAGCCGGCGCGCGCCTGGCCGGTGCCCTTCTGGGCCCACGGCTTCTTGCCGCCACCACGCACTTCCGCGCGGGTCTTCTGCGCCTTGGTGCCTGCGCGGCCGGCCGCGCGGTACGCGGTCACGACCTGGTGCACCAGGGTCTCGTTGTACTTCTGGCCGAAGGTGGCTTCCGACACCTCCAGCTCATTGCCGCCACTGACTAACTTGAGTTTCATGGCTTACTTCTTCCCGGCCTTGGCGGGATCCTTCGAGGGCGCGTTGCCGATCTTCGTCGGGGCAACGACCTTGCGCTTCGCAAGTCGGCCGGCCTTCAACCCAGGACGGACGATGACCTGTCCACCTTCCGTACCCGGCACGGCGCCGCGGATCAGAAGCAGGTTACGCGCGAGATCGACCTCGACGACGCGCAGGTTCTCGGTGGTCACGCGGTCGACACCCATGTGACCCGACATGCGGCGGCCCTTGAACACGCGGCCTGGCGTCTGACGCTGGCCGATGGAGCCCGGGGAGCGGTGGGAGACGGACACGCCGTGCGTCGCATTCAAACCGCCGAAATTATGGCGCTTCATCACGCCGGCGAAGCCCTTACCCATGGTCGTACCGGTGACGTCGACCTTCTCGCCGACCTTGAAGAGGTCGACTTTCAGCTCGGCGCCTGCCTGGAGCTCCGACTTCTCGCTGTCGCCGAGCCGGAATTCCACGAGCGCCTTGCCGGGAGCCACATTGGCCTTGGCGTAGTGGCCAGCGACGGCCTTCGAATACAGTTGCGGGCGGCGCGTACCGTATGTGACCTGCACAGCACGGTAGCCGTCTTTTTCCTGCGTCTTCACTTGCGTGACGCGGTTCGGAAGAACCTCGATCACGGTGCAAGGCACCGTTTCGCCGGCTTCCGTGAACACGCGCGTCATGCCAGCTTTACGGCCGACGAGTCCGATTGCCATACCTATCCTCTCAAAAGCCGGGCGCTACGATTGGCGCTCCGGGCCACTGGCCCCGCGCGAAGTTGGTGAGACAACGAGAGATGCACGTGCGCTGACCAGCGCCACGTTCGTCTCGAGTGGTCTTGGAACCTGCCTTAGGAAGGCCTGCGGCTCCAACCTCGCCCGATGCCGCTTACGCGACCACCTCGGTTTAGCCCGGGGTGAAAAGGGCGCGCAGTATAGGCGCGCGCCCTACCCAATTCAACTACGGCTTTTAATTAAGCTTGATCTGAACGTCGACGCCCGCCGGAAGCTCGAGCTTCATGAGGGCATCCACCGTCTTATCGGTGGGATTCAGGATGTCCATGAGCCGCTTGTGTGTGCGCAGCTCGAACTGGTCCCGGGCATCCTTGTCGGCGTGCGGGGAAACCAGCAGCGTGAAGCGCTCCATCTTGGTCGGCAGCGGGACCGGACCCTTGACGGTGGCGCCGGTGCGCTTGGCGGTTTCGACGATCTCGCGCGCGGAGCTGTCGATCAGGCGGTGATCGAAAGCCTTGAGGCGGATGCGGATGTTTTGATTAGCCATAATATGTCTACTTCAGAATTTTCGCGACGACGCCGGCGCCGACCGTCTTGCCGCCTTCACGGATGGCGAAACGCAGGCCGTCTTCCATCGCGATCGGGCTGATCAGCTCCACGTTAATCTTGATGTTGTCACCAGGCATGATCATCT
>JAQGOG010000116.1 GCA_028293765.1 Gammaproteobacteria bacterium | reverse complement strand
GACTCGCGGTATTTGAGTGGATAACTGAGGCCGCACCAGCCAGCCCTCCGCAAGATTCGCAGACGTAGACGTGCCACTGGAAGACATGGAACTGCGGAAGCGCCGCCGCATACGCATGCTTCTTTGGACTCGTCTGGAAAATCGCCTGCCTCGCGAACATTGGGTGCGCGGTGCTGCAGTGTGGACAACGCTGGAAATCCAGATTCTGGGTAGTCTTCAGATACAGGCCTGATCCATCGCCGAGCGGCATCCTATCTCCTTATCGCCGGGATGGGACCACTCATGGGACCACCGGACCTGCGGCGAAGCCTAGAAAAGGCTGGTCGGAGCGCCGAGATTTGAACTCGGGACCCCTTGCACCCCATGCAAGTGCGCTACCAGGCTGCGCCACGCTCCGACACGATTCTTCTTGGAGGCTCGACACGCGGGTGGGGACGTCCGCGCGGGAGGCCAATGATACGCTGTTTTTTCCGGCTTGCAGCCTTAAGCTTGCTGCAGCAATCCAATCAGCCCGCATGAGGCCAATCGGCACCAGCGCTCACCGCCGTAACACTTTCATGAGCTCCTCGAGCTCCGCCCTCACCTGCTTGACGATCTGCTGGCTCTGCGTGGTATCCGTACGCGCTTCCTCGCCGCCGAGCTTGTTACGAGCGCCGCCGATCGTGAAGCCCTGATCGTAGAGGAGGCTGCGGATCTGACGGATGACGATCACATCCTGGCGCTGGTAATAGCGTCGATTGCCGCGTCGCTTCACCGGTTTCAGCTGCGGGAACTCCTGCTCCCAGTAGCGCAGCACATGCGGCTTCACGCCGCACAGCTCGCTCACCTCGCCGATGGTGAAGTAGCGCTTGCCGGGGATCGCCGGCAGCTCGGCGTTATTCTTTGGCTCCAACATAGGCCTCGACCCGCGCCTTCAGTTTCTGGCCTGGACGGAACGTCACCACGCGCCGGGCGCTGATGGGAATTTCTTCGCCGGTTTTCGGATTGCGTCCGGGACGCTGGTTCTTGTCGCGCAAATCGAAATTGCCGAAGCCGGACAGCTTCACCTGTTCCCCATTCGACAGGGCCGCGCGAACTTCCTCGAAGAAGAGGTCCACCAGTTCCCGCGCCTCTCGCTTGTTGAGCCCGAGCTGGTTGAACAGCGCTTCCGCCATCTCCGCCTTAGTCAGGGCCATCTCGTTATTCTCGTATTTTTGCGTTCAAGCTCACGCGCAAATCCGCCACGATGGAGGCCATGAGGCGCTCCACGTCGTCGTCGGTAAGAGTGCGAGAAATATCTTGAAAAATCAACCCCAAAGCGATGCTTTTTCTCCCTGTTTCTACCCCCGGGCCGCGATAGACGTCGAAAACGCGGAGGTTCTGCAAGAGGGTCGACGCCGTGAAGACTACACGGTCAGCCAAGGCACTTAAAGGCACCGATTCATCCACCACGACCGCTATGTCGCGCCTGACCTGCGGGAAGCGCGATATTTCGCGATGTTGGGGCTTTTCGACGCTGAGCGCCGCCGCGAAATCGCGGCGATCAGCGACCGAACTCCACTCACCCAGGTTGAGCTCGAAGAGCACCGGTGAATATGTAAAATCAAGCTCTCGCACCAGCGAGGGATGCAATTCGCCGATGAAGCCGACTTCCCGGCCCTGCCGCAACACCCGCGCCGCGCGACCAGGGTGCAGACAGGACAACGAGGCCGGCTCGAAAGTGAACGAGTCGCGCGCACCGGTCCCGACGAACAGCGCCTCGAGATCGCTCTTTACGTCGTAGAAGTCCGCGGGTGTGCGCGTCTCTCGTGGCACGCCCCACTGCTCCGGCAACCGCGGCCCGCAGGCAACACCGGAGAGCGTGTCGATCTCTCGGGTAGCCCCATCCTCAACCACGAACCTCGCGCCATGCTCGAACAGTCGGATGCGGTCCTGTTGGCGACGCTGGTTCTCCTGCGCAGCGCGCAGCAGCCCGGGCCACAGCGACACCCGCATGACCGACAAGTCGCTCGCAATAGGATTTGAGAGGGCAATGCCGGGCACATCGGGGAACAGTCGCATCTGCAGGGCCGGAGCGACGAACGCAAACGTAATCGCCTCCTGGTAGCCGCGCATGGCCAGCGCTTCCAGGACGGTGTGCTCCAACGGAACAGCTTCGGGGGCCGCGCGAAAACGCTGGGGAACCAACGCATCCTGCTCCGGGATCGCATCGAAACCCACAATCCGCGCGACCTCCTCGATCAGATCCGCTTCGATCGTGACGTCGAAACGGTAAGCCGGTGGCGTCGCTTCCCAACCCAGTGCCGTCGGCACCACGCGCATTTGCAGTGCTTCAAGCGTATTCCTGACGCGATCGGCATCGAGTGCCAGTCCCAGCAAACGCTCGAGTTGCGCGCGTCGTAGGGGCACAGCCGCTCGCTTCGGCAGGTGATCCTGCGATTGCGTAACCGTAACGGGGCCAGGCGAGCCGCCAGCAATCGGCCTCAGCAAAGCGATCGCCCGCTCCATCGCACGTTCCTGCTGCGTTGGATCGACCCCACGCTCGAATCGTTGTGCCGCGTCCGTCAGCAAGCCCCAACGACGCGCGCGACCCATGATCGCCGCGGGCGGAAAATACGCGACCTCGAGAAAGACATCGGTCGTTTCGAGGCTGACCGCCGTCCGCTGGCCTCCCATGATGCCGGCGAGCCCGACCGGGCCTTCGTTATCCGTGATCAGCAGTACATCTGGCGCCGCCTCGATGGTCTTCCCGTCCAGCAGCGTGATCGGCTCACCCGCATGAGCCAGGCGAACTCGGATCTCTCCTCGCAACTTCCCCAAGTCATACGCATGCATCGGCTGCCCGAGCTCGAGCATCACATAGTTGGTTACGTCGACGACCGGGCTGATCGAACGCACGCCAGCCCGTCGCAAACGCTCACGGATCCGCAACGGCGTGGTGGCGCGATTGTTTACACCACGGATGACGCAGCCAACGAACTTCGGGCATGCCGCAGGGGCGTCGAGAGAGACAAAAATCTCATCCGGATGCCCCGCCACAAACTCAACGGGAGCCGGCCCGGTGACCTTGGTCCCGGCAAGCGCCGCAACCTCGCGGGCGATTCCAATGATCGACATGGCATCGCCGCGATTCGCGGTGATGTTGAGCTCGAGAATGGGCTCATCGAGCTCGAGGTACTCGCGTATGGGACCGCCCACCGGCGCATCCGCTGCCAGCTCGAGAATTCCGGCCGAGGTTTCGGCCAGCCCGAGCTCCTTCGCCGAGCACAGCATGCCGAACGATTCCACGCCGCGCAGCTTCGCCGCTTTGATCTCCAACCCGCCCGGCAGTTTCGCACCTACCGTGGCCAGCGCAGTCTTCAATCCCGCGCGCGCAGTGCTGGCGCCGCAGACAATCTGCAGCGGCTCGCCCTGCCCTATCGAGACCCGACACACCTGGAGTTTGTCGGCCTGCGGATGCCGCTCGGCGCAGAGGATCTCGGCCACCACTACCTGCACAAACTCAGGCGCGGCCAGCTCGAGCGCATCGAGCTCAAATCCCGCCATCGTGAGACGCGAGCCCAGCTCACGCGCCTCCCACGGCACGTCGACCCACTCAGCCAGCCAGGAATAAGGAACCTTCATCGCTCAAAACGTCCGGAACTGCTGCAGGAAGCGCAGGTCGTTCTCGAAAAACAGCCGCAGGTCATTCACGCCGTAACGCAGCATCGCGAGGCGATCGATGCCGGCGCCGAACGCATAACCCGTGTAGCGCTCCGGATCGATGCCGCTCGCTTTCAACACGTTGGGGTGAACCATGCCGCAGCCGGCGATCTCGAGCCAGCCGGTCTGCTTGCAGGTGCGGCACCCCTTCCCGCCGCAGAACACGCACGACATGTCGACTTCCGCCGAGGGTTCCGTGAACGGAAAGTATGACGGGCGCAGACGCATCTGCAGGTCGCGTTCGAAAAAGGCTTTCAGGAAACCGTGCAGCGCCGCCTTCATGTTGCCGAAGCTGATGTTCTCGTCGACCACGAGTCCCTCGAGCTGATGAAACATCGGCGAGTGAGTCATGTCGTAATCGACGCGATACACCCGCCCCGGGGCGATGATCGCGATCGGCGCGCCCTGCTCGAGTAGCGCACGGATTTGCACCGGCGACGTATGAGTGCGCAGCAGACGCCCGTCCGGAAAATAGAACGTGTCGTGCATCGCTCGCGCCGGATGATCCGGCGGGATGTTGAGCGCTTCGAAATTGTGGAAATCGTCTTCGATTTCCGGGCCGGAAGCGACATCAAACCCGGCGCGACGGAATAGCATCTCGATGCGCAGCCGCGCCTTCGTCACGGGGTGCAAACCGCCCCGCTCTTCGCCACGTCCGGGGAGCGTGACGTCGATGCGCCCCGCCGCGAGCTTCCGCTCCACCTCTGCACGCTCGAGGTCGGCCCGGCGTGCGTCGATGGCGGCGTTCACCCGCTCTTTGGCTTCGTTGATGCGTTGACCGGCCGCAGGCCGTTCGGGGCCAGGAAGCGCACCAAGCGATTTCAGCTGCTCGGTGAGCGCGCCCTTCTTGCCGAGCCAACGGACTCGGGCTTCATCGAGCGACGCGAGGTCGCCACAGACGGCGACCTCAGCGAGCGCTTGTTGGATCAGGGAAGTCAGGTCTTGCATGCGCGTACATCGGCCGTTAGCCAATGCCTCCCTTCCAGGCTAAGCGACTGCAAAACCCCGCCCCTCGTCAGGCGGCTTTGGCTTCGGACTCGGCTGCGCCGAGAGCGTCCTTCGCCTGCTGCGCGATCGCGCCAAATGCTTCGGTATCGTGTACGGCGATATCCGCGAGCACTTTGCGGTCGATCGTGATGCCGGCCTTGTTGAGGCCGTTGATGATGCGGCTGTAGGTCAGCCCGTAAATGCGGGCGGCCGCATTGATACGCGCGATCCACAGAGCGCGGAACTCGCGCTTCTTCGCGCGACGGTCGCGATACGCGTACTGGCCGGCCTTGATGACCGCCTGCTTCGCTACGCGATAAACCTTGCTGCGGGCATTGTAATAGCCCTTCGCCTTGCCTAGAACTTTCTTATGACGGCGACCGGCCGTCACGCCACGTTTGACTCGTGCCATGGTGCTACTGCCTTACTTGGGTGCGCGGTTACTTGTGATACGGAAGGAGCTGGACGAGGCGTCCGGTGTCCGTTTTATCGACAAGGCTGGAGCCACCTGAGCGCGCATGGCGTTTGACCTTCGGATCCTTGTGTCCGAGGTTGTGGCGGCGACCGGCACCGTAGCTCTTGAAGCCTTTCGCTGTTTTGCGAAAACGCTTGGCCGCGGCCCGGTTGGTTTTCAACTTGGGCATCGAACTCACTCCTGTTTATGTAGCCCCGCTCACAGGCCATTTGCACAGCCGCTTGCGGGCGAACAACCCTCAGGTCCTCGAAGGACTTGAGAGCCGTTACTTCTTCTTCGGTGCAAACACCATGATCATCTGCTTACCCTCCATGAGAGGGTTCTGCTCGATCACAGCGTGCGGGCCCAGGTCAGTGGACACACGCTCCAAGAGCCTGCGCCCGATGTCCTGGTGCACCATCTCGCGGCCACGGAACCTCAGGGTTACCTTGGCTTTATCACCCTCGGTCAGGAAGCGGATGAGATTACGCAGCTTGATCTGGTAATCCCCCTCTCCCGTACCGGGACGAAACTTCACTTCCTTGACCTGTATCTGCTTCTGCTTGCGCTTCGCGGCGTGGGTCTTCTTGTTCTGTTCGAACAGGAACTTCCCGTAGTCCATGATGCGCACGACCGGCGGTTCCGCCGTCGGCGAGACCTCTACGAGGTCCAGTTCGGCAGCGAGCGCCATTTGAAGCGCGTCGTACCGGGACATGACTCCGGCCTGTGAGCCGTCAGCGGCAATTACGCGCAGCTGCGGGGAAGTAATGTCCTCGTTGCGCCGAACGCGCTTCGTTGCACTAGCGATGCGTCAACCCTCCACCAATTGGCGCCCGCGGCTGTCGAGCTCGATGCGGAGTCGTTCAATGAACGTCTCCAAAGGCATTGAGCCCAGGTCCTTGCCGCTACGTGTGCGCACTGTAATCGTGTTTGCGGCCACTTCCTTGTCGCCCGCTACTAAGAGATAAGGCACCCGCTGGAGCGTGTGCTCGCGAATCTTAAAGCCGACCTTTTCGTTACGCAAGTCGGACTCGACCCGAAATCCCTGATTTTTCAGGGTTTCTGTAATTCCTTTGACATACCCGTCCTGGCGGTCCGTGATGCTGAGCACGCTGGCCTGCACCGGGGCGAGCCAGGTCGGCAGCTTCCCGGCATGGTGCTCCAGCAGAATCGCGAAAAACCGCTCCAGGGAGCCGAAAATCGCCCTATGGAGCATGACGGGGGTGCGCTTCGCGCTGTGCTCGTCGATGTAATAGGCGCCGAGCCGGCCGGGCAGGTTCAGGTCCACCTGCAGCGTGCCGCACTGCCAATCGCGGCCGATGGCATCCCGCAGGACGAACTCCAGTTTCGGGCCGTAAAAGGCGCCCTCGCCCGGATTTAACGTGTATTCAATGCCGGCGGCGGTCGAGGCGGCCTTGAGGGCGGCTTCCGCCCGTTCCCAGACGGCGTCGTCGCCGACGCGCTTCGGGGGCCTGTCGGCGAACTTGATGCGCAGGTCGTCGAAGCCGAAATCCCGATAAATCTCGAGAATGAGTTTCGTGACCGCGACGGATTCCTCGGTGATCTGCTCCTCGGTAATGAAGATGTGCGCATCGTCCTGCGTGAACGCGCGCACGCGCATCAGCCCGTGGAGGGCGCCCGAGGGCTCGTACCGGTGCACCTTGCCGAATTCCGCAAAGCGGATCGGCAGATCCTTATAGCTCGTCAAACCGTGCTTGAAGATCTGCACGTGGCCCGGACAGTTCATGGGCTTGATGGCGTAAGTGCGCTCATCCGGAGTCTTCGTGAGAAACATGTTCTCGCCGAATTTCTCGAGGTGCCCCGACAGCTGCCACAGGGAGGCGTCCATCAGCTCAGGAGAGTTCACCTCCTGGTAGCCTGCGGCGCTCTGCTTCGCGCGCATGTAGTTGATGAGCGTCTGGAAGATAGCCCAGCCCTTCGGGTGCCAGAACACCGCGCCGGGGGCTTCCTCCTGCAGATGGAACAGGTCGAGCTCACGGCCGATGCGGCGGTGGTCGCGCTTCTCGGCTTCCTCGAGCCGATGCAGGTACGCGTCGAGCTGCTTCTTGTCAGGCCAGGCGGTGCCGTAGATGCGCTGGAGCATCTCGTTGCGCGAATCCCCGCGCCAATACGCGCCCGCGACCTTCATGAGCTTGAAGGCTTTCAATTTCCCGGTGGAAGGCACGTGTGGGCCACGGCAGAGATCGACCCAGTCGCCCTGCCCGTAGAGACTGATCTGCTCTTTTTCCGGGATGCTCGCGATGATCTCGGCCTTGTAGATCTCACCGAGATCGGTGAAGAACTTCACCGCCTCATTGCGCGGCATCTCGCGACGGCTCACCTTCTCGTCCGCCTTCGCACGCTCCGTCATCTTCGCTTCGATGGCCGCCAGGTCTTCCGGGGTGAAGG
>JAQGOG010000103.1 GCA_028293765.1 Gammaproteobacteria bacterium | reverse complement strand
GCCGGACTCGCGGCGTCAACCATAGCCGCGACGATCGCCGGAATGCGCGCCCCGGACCGCCTCATGGGCGCCTACAACGCCATCGCGCTGTTGGTGCTCGCAGCCGCATTCGCGGCTGCACCACCGCTCACGTCGAGATGGGGCATCAGCGCCCTGTTTCTCGGGCTGGCCATGACTACTCTGCCCGCCTTGCTTCTCAATCCGTGCTTCCCGGAGCGGGGCGGCTCTCAGTCGCACGGGTCTTCCCCCGTGGCGCTCCCGCCCTTGAACCGCCGATCTGCTACGTTCGCCCTCCTCGGAACGGCCTGCTTCTACTTTGGTTTAGGTGGGCTCTGGCCCTACATGGGTGAGATCGGGCGCCACTCAGGCTTGTCCACGGAACGCGTGGCCGGTATCTTGAGCATCGCGCAACTCAGCGCCGCTGCAGGCTCGTTTGTGCCGGTTGTATTGGGACAGCGGGCGGGCCGGCTGCTTCCGGTGACGATCGCCGTCGGCCTCACTTTTATCAGCATCGTGTCGCTGCTCGCCCAATTCGGATCCGCGAGCGTTTTCGCCTGGGCCGCTCCGGTGTTTTTGGGCGGCGCGATGCTGCTGTTCGGCTATCTCATGGGAATCATCGCCGGTGTCGATCCGTCAGGGCGGATCTCCAGCCTGTCCTTTTCCATTCAGACCATCTCCTTGGGTCTGGGTCCGGCCTGGGCGGGCATGCTGGCCACCCGCGCAGGGTACTCAGCCGTACTGTGGATCGCGGCTGCGGTAATTCCTTTATCACTGGTCTTCCTGTTGCCGCTCGCGCATGAGCAGGACGGACGCCGGCGGGCAGCCAATGAGGCCGCCGCGAGAACGATCGTGGAGCAACACTGAGGTGCCGGCTGCATGCGTATTGGAGTAGACGTCGGGGGAACCAACACCGACGCCGTCCTGATGAGCGGCGATCGCGTCCTTGCCACCAACAAATCGCCGACGACAGCGGATGTCAGCGGGGGAATTACGTCGGCGATCCGCTCCGTGCTCGCGACTGCCGGCTGCGCGCCTCGGGAACTCGCGGCGGTCATGATCGGCACGACTCATTTCACGAACGCTTTCGTAGAGCGTCGCAGGTTAACGCGCATCGGCGTCATTCGCATCGGCTATCCGGCCACGACGGCAATTCCTCCCCTGTATGGCTGGCCGGCAGAGCTACTGAAGCAAGTCGGGAGCGAGAGCCGCATCGTAGCCGGTGGCTATGAATTCGACGGTACTCAGATTGCCCCGTTCGACGAATCGGCAGTCGGATCGGCGGCGCGCAGATTCCGCAAAGCCGGACTGCGCTCTATCGCAATTTCGGCTGTGTTTGCGCCACTGAACCGCCAACAGGAGGAGCGCGCCGCGGACATCGTCCGCAACGAGCATCCGGAGGCGGTGGTCAGTCTATCGTCGGATTTCGGCCGTCTGGGCTTGCTCGAGCGGGAGAACGCGGCGGCGATGAATGCCGCGCTCGCCGATCTTGCCTCACACGTCGTCGCCTCCTTTGCACAGGCCCTGCGGGAGCTGCAGATCGGTGCGCCATTCTTCATCAGCCAAAATGACGGCACCTTGATGACCGCGGAGTATGCGGCGCTCCACCCAGTCATGACTTTCGCCTCGGGCCCAACAAACAGCATGAGGGGCGCGGCACTGCTTGCACGAGCGCAGAACGCTTTGGTGATCGACATAGGAGGGACGACTACCGACATCGGCGTACTGCAGCACGGATTCCCACGAGAGTCATCCATGAACGCCGGGATCGGCGGTGTGCGCACGAACTTCCGCATGCCGGACATCGTTTCCGTCGGGCTAGGCGGCGGCAGCATCGTATCCCCGGACGGGGCGGTCGTCGGGCCCCAATCCCTGGGTTATCGGATCATCGAGGATGCACTGGTTTTCGGAGGAAGCGTCCTGACTGCGACGGATATCGTCGTTGCCGCAGGGCTCGCCGAGGTCGGCAACCGCAGGAAAGTGAGTCACCTTGACGCACGCACGGTCGAGCGGGCGCTCGAGTCGATGCGCGCAATGGTCGAGCGGGGCGTCGAACGCATAAAGCTCAATGCCTCCGAAGTGCCAGTTATCCTGGTCGGGGGTGGCAGCATTCTCATCAACGGACAACTCCGTGGTGCTTCACAGGTTATCGTTCCACCACATCACGCGGTCGCTAACGCCGTAGGGGCGGCTATCGCTCAAGCCGGGGGCGAGGTCGATCGCTATTACTCCTACGATCAACTGGGACGGGACGCCGCGCTCGAAGACGCCAAGGCGGCAGCCGTGCAGAGCGCTGTTGCCGCAGGCGCGGTGGCGAAAACGGTCATAATCGTTGACGTGCAGGAATATCCGATCGCCTATCTGGGTGGAGGCATGACCCGGGTGCGCATCAAGGCGGTGGGCGAAATGCACTTCGGGAGCGCGGGCACCGGCGCGGGCACCGGCGCATTGGCAGGGGCAGCTTTCGGGGTGGACGGAGGGCGTGACCGGTGAAGCGATTTATCAGCGTCGAAGAACTCTCCGCTCTCTCGCTTGGTGCAGCGATTCTCGGCACGGGGGGTGGGGGCGATCCGTATCTGGGCCGACTCGCGGCGCAGCGCGAGATCGAGCGCCACGGCGCGCCGGAGTTAATACAGGTGCACGACCTGCCCGATGATGCGCTCGTGGTGCCGATCGCGATGGGCGGTGCTCCGGCTATCGGACTCGAGAAGCTGCTGAGCGAGCCGTTCGCCGAGACTCCCGTGCGCCGACTCGAAAGTTACCTCGGGCGTAAGGTCGATGCAGTGGCGCCACTCGAGATTGGCGGAGTCAATGCACTCATACCGATCATGGCCGCAAGCCGCCTCGGGATTCCGGTAGTCGATGGGGACAGCATGGGTCGGGCGTTTCCGACCCTCGACAACACGACCTTCAACATTCTCGGCCTGAGTGCATCCCCGGTCGTCGTCACCAACGAACACGGCGACGCGGTAATCGTAGACGTCAAGCAGAACCACAGGGCTGAGTTGCTCAGCCGAGCAGCGATCACGGGACTTGGCGGTGCGACCTGCTCGACTTTGTATCCGATGAGCGGCGCAGACGCCAAGCGGGCTCTTCTCCCGAACACTTTATCATTCGCGCTTGCGGTCGGACGGGCAGTCGAGCGCGCGCGCGATTCCGGCACCGATCCCTTCGATGCACTTGGCGCGGCGTTGCGGACATTCGATCCGACACTTCACGTCCGGCTGCTGTTTGCGGGAACTGTCGTCGACGTAGGGCGCACGATCGCCGGAGGCTTCAATACCGGTCACGCGAGGCTCCGCGGGAGTGACGACTGGACGGGTGAAACGGAGCTGACGTTTCAAAACGAGTATCTGCGCATGACTCGTAATGGCCGTCTGCTCGCGATAGTTCCGGATCTCATCTGTTGCCTTGATAGCGATACTGCGGACGCGGCCACGTGCGAGACGCTTCGCTACGGTCAACGCCTGAAGGTATTCGGGATCAGCTGCGCGCCCATCATGCGGACGAGTGCCGGCCTGAACGCCTGTGGACCCAAGGCGTTTGGTTTTCACGACGCGTACGTGCCGATCGAGGCGATCCCGGACGAGGGCCTCCTGTGACGAGTGCGCCGGAGTCCGACTGGAAGCGCGCACCAGCAGTTGCCAAACGACCGGGAGCCTGCGCACTGTTCGGGAGCAGACGCGCTCACGGTGCACACAGCGTGAGCACGAACTGAAGCCCTCCGGCCACCGCCTGCAATTCGAGAATGTGGATGGCCCAATTACTAGTGTTAAAGGCCCTCTGCCGCGAGCGAGCCCGCGGCGGCCGGGGCTAGGCTCCGTCTCAAGTGGAGCTCAACGGTATTTGGGGAAGTTCATGCAAAAGAGCCGTATCACCGGCCTCCGACGGGGGTCCAACACCACTATCGCTCTGGCGGGCTGCGCGTGCCTCGTCAACATCCTGGCGGGGCAGGTTGCGCGAGCCGCAGACCCCAGTACGCTCGAAACCGTCGACGTGATCGCACGTAGGCATTATGTGGCCACGGAAACGACAGCGGCGACCAAGTCCGACATCCCGCTGATCGAGACGCCGCAGGCGATTTCGGTGGTGACCCAGGATGAGATCCAGCTGCTGCAGATCACGAATCTCGAGGAGGCAACGCGTTACACGGCCGGTATCGTGAGCGGCAGCTATGGTCCCGATACGCGCTTTGATTGGTTGACTTTGCGCGGGTTCACGCCAACTCTGTATCTGGACGGACTGCAGTTGCCCACCGCCGCGATACAGGAAGCGCAATCCCGGCTGGACACTTATGCGCTCGAGGAGATCGAGATCCTCAAAGGACCGTCGTCGTCGTTGTACGGTGCCGTGCCGCCTGGCGGTCTGGTGAGCATGGTCAGCAAGCGTCCGACGGAAAAGTTCTTCGCGGAAATCAACGTGCTCGGCGGCAACTACTCTCGCTATCAGGGTTCCTTCGATACGGGCGGGCCGATCGGGGACGGGACGGTGCTTTTCCGCCTCACCGGGCTGGTGAAGGACTCCGACACCCAGGTCGACTTCGCCAAAGAGCGCAAGCAGATGCTGGCGGCCGCAGTCACGTGGAAGCCGTTCACCGGCGCCACGTTCACGCTGATCTCACACTATCAGCACGACAAGGACAACACGGCAATCCAGTATCTCCCGTCTCAGGGGACCCTGACCGGTAACCCCAACGGCAGAATTTCCACGCGCCTGTATATCAGCGATCCGGGCTATGACAACTATGCGCGCCGGACTTTCGATATCGGATATGACTTCGACTATCGAATCAACAGCGCGCTAGCGGTTCATCAGAACGTGAAATACACGAGACTCGACGTGAGCTACAACACGATCTATGGACAGGGGCTCCAGCCCGACTTGCGCACGTTGAACCGCTTCACTTACCTGGTCGAGAGCACCCCGTACACGGCCGGGATGGACACTCACCTCGAATACAAAGCGGACACCGGGCCCATCGGCCACGAAATCCTGGCCGGTATCGACTATCTGCGCTCGTTCGATAATTCGGCTCTCGGCTTCGGCGCCGGACCCTCGCTCGACCTCTACGCACCGGTGTACGGAGTGCCGATCGCGAACCCGCCCATTTCCAGCCAGAACATCATCCACCAGGATCAGACGGGCGCGTATGTCCAGGAGCACGCGAAGCTCGGCGGCTGGGTCCTCACCGCGAGCGGCCGGAAGGACTGGGTCACGACCGACAACCTCGACAACATTGCAGGCGTGCGGTCCTCGCAGAGCGCCAGCGCCTTTTCGCATCGCATCGGCCTCAACTATCTCTTCGAGAGCGGCTTCGCACCGTACGCAAGCTATGCCAAGTCGTTCCAGCCGGTTTTCGGCAACGCGTTCGATGGGAGCCACTTCAAGCCGACGATCGGCAGCTCCTATGAGGCCGGAGTGAAATTTCAGCCACAGGGCGTGCGCGCTCTCATCACCGCAGACGTGTTCCATATCGTACAAGACGAGGCGCTGACGCCGGATACTGCCGTCGGCCACACCGGTTTCAGCGTCCAGACCGGGCAGATCACCTCCAAGGGTCTGGAATTGGAGGCGACGGCCCGCTTGAATGACAATCTCAGTCTCAACGGCACCTATACGTTCATGAACGCCAGAACGACCCGCGCCAATGACGGCACCACCGGCAATCGAGTGTTGCTCGTTCCCGAACACCAGGCTTCTGTCCTGGCGGATTATTCGCTGCTCGCGGGGCCGCTCCATGGCCTCGGCTTCGGCGCAGGCGTGCGGTATGTTGGAGACGTATACGGAGATCCTACCAACGCCGTCAATACGCAGGGGTTTACACTGGTCGATGCCCTCGTGCACTATGACGTTCCGAACTGGCGCGTGGCCATCAATACCAACAATCTGTTCGATAAGGTATATCTCACGAGCTGCTACAGTCTCGACTCCTGCACGTACGGTGCGCGCCGGGCCGTCATGGCGAGCGTGCAACGCCGCTGGTAAGGGAGAGAGCCGTGACTCAGCGATTGTGGAAGCTGGCGCTCGCGATGGTGTGCTTCGCCGTCGGTCTTACCTCCGTCGCAGGCGGCGAAGAAGCGGACGGGCGCGGCGTCGCACCCGGGTATCACGTCATCAGGCGCGTCGCGATGCCGGACGGTTGGTGGGATTACGCGAGCTTCGATCCGGTGCATCGACGTCTCTTCGTGAGTCGCGCCAACGGCGTATTCGAAATGGATGTCGATACCGGGAAAATAGACCCCCAGGTCATCCCTGGCTCGGAGGGCCGAGCCAGCGCTCTGACGCCGAACGGTGACCGGGTGATCGCGACAATGGCCGGTTGGGGGGCGGCCATCGTATTCGACACGAACAGCGGCGATGTGAAGAAGATGTTCAGCCTGCGGCAGGTGCCCGACGCAGCGGTCTACGATCCGGCCACCAAGTTGGCTTGGGTAATGGGTCGCCACGGTGAAGCAACGCTGCTGGACGTCGATGCACTGAGAGACGTCGGAGTGGTGCAGATTGGCGGTGAGCTAGAGTTCGCGGCCGTGGACGGAAAGGGACGGCTGTTTGTCAACGATGTCGAGAACAGGCAGGTCACGGTCGTCGACACTCGCAAGCGCACGGTCTCTGGGCACTACAAGTTGAGAGGCTGCGAGGAGCCCACGGGTCTTGCGTATGTCGCCAGGCACGATATTCTGATCTCAGTGTGTGGCAACGGACTAGCGAAGGTATTGGACGCGGCCCTCGGCACCGAATTGGCCAGTCTGTCCGTGGGAGAAGATGCGGACGCCGTGATCGTTGACGCTGCGCATGATCTGGCGTTCATTCCCTGTGCGAAGGACGGCACCGTGGCGGTGTTGGCGGTAGGCGGTCCCAGGGATGTCCGAGTATTGGAGACCGACCGTACACAACCCGGAACGCGGACCGGGACCCTCGATCCCAAAACGCGCCTGCTGTATCTCCCGACGGCACGGTTCGGTCCAAAGAACAAGCTCGGCTGGTCGGACCCGTTGCCGGGATCGGTCGAGCTGCTGGTCATGGCGCCCGGTGGGGCGGACTATTCCGAGGCGAATCGATCCGAAAGGTAGTGTGTCGGTGGAACGCCGAACGCTCGCCTGAACATCGCGGCAAAGGCGCTCGGACTGTTGTAACCGACATCAAGCGCCACGCGTGTGACAGGCTCGCCGGTCGCGAGGCGCGACAGGGCTTCAATCAGGCGGACGTTCTGCCGCCATGCCGCGAAGCTCATCCCGGTCTCGCGGCGAAAGATGCGTGTGAATGTCCGCCGTCCCATCCGCGCCAATTCCGCCCAGTCGTCCAGCACATCGTCCTGCGCCGGGTCTTGCAAGATCGCTACGCAGATCGGAATCAATCTCGGATGCCGCGGCATGGGGACGTGCAGCGGTGCCGCCTGGCTCGCCACGATATCGTCGAGGATCAACGCCATCACGCGTCCATCACGACCATTGACGTCGTATTCAATGGGCAGACGCGTGGCCTCCACGATCAGAGCGCGCAGCAGATCCGAGACTTCGATGACTCGGCATACCGAAGGTAGGCCCGGCGCCGCCACAGGATCGACGTAAAGCGTGCGGCACGACACGTGGCCACGGCAGTGCGCCTCATGCTCGACGCCGGCAGGGACCCAGACCGCCCGTTGTGGCGGCACGACGAAACTGGCCTGGTCGGTGATGACCGTCATCACGCCAGTCGTCGAGTAGACTAACTGCGCGCGCTCGTGGCTGTGTTTCGGGTCAACGTGCCCGTCCGCATACTCGTCCGCCAGCGCACCCACCGGACGCGGAATGTCCTGGTAGTCAATGCCACGGGTGCTGCGTCTCAATGGCCCGTTCAAGACGACGAATGATCCTGAAGCGACATTTGCTTGCACCCGTCAACACTAGACTGCTTTCGACCCGTAGGCAAGATTTCAGGAAGCGTTCGATGAGCTCGAGTGGCGAAGGGAAAGCGGCTGACAGAATGGATCCGCAGCTACGCATATTCGTGCAGCAAGTCGCGGCGGATTACGCAAAGCACGGCCCTTTCGACCAACTCTCACTCTCTGTAGCGCGGCAAGTGGCGGAACAGGTGCGCGCGCCCTGGCGGCGAGGCGGACCGGTCATGCGCAGTACTCACGAGACCCATGTCCCTTGCGGAAGCGGAAGGGTGCGAGTGCGAATCTATGATCCGATGGAGCGAGCCGATCCATTACGGCCGGCGCTCGTGTATATGCACGGCGGTGGATGGACCATCTTCAGTCTCGACACGCATGACCGGGTCATGCGCGAGTACGCGGAGCGGGCGAACGTGATCGTGATCGGTGTGGATTACGCGCTGTCTCCGGAGTGGAAGTTTCCGACCGCGCTCGAGCAGGTGGTCGAAGTCGTCCGTTGGCTCAACAGGTACGGAGGGGAAATGGGAGTCGATCCTGCACGCGTCACGCTCGGGGGCGATTCCGCAGGCGGAAACCTTGCGCTGACCGCTGCTTTGAAGCTGCGCGACGCGGCGGATCGGTACGCCCTTGCCGGAATTCTCGTCAACTACGGCGCATTCGAAGCGGACTGCTCGGAGGAGTCTGACCGGCAGTACGGTGGCGAGGGCTTCATGCTCAGCCGCGGAGAGCTGCAGGGGTTTTGGGAAAATTACCTGGGCTCGCCGGCGGACGCGGACAACCCTCTGGCCTGCCCTCTCAACGCCGATCTCAAGGGACTTCCGCCGGTGTTCCTTGCCATCGCGGAATGCGACGTCTTGTGTGAGCAGAATGTGTCGATGGCAGAGCGGTTGCGGCACGCCGGGGTAGCGGTTACCTCTCACGTCTACCCCGGCACCCCGCACAGCTTTCTCGAAGCCGTTTCCATCGCACAGGTGTCCGCTCGCGCACTGGACGATGCGGCCATCTGGCTGAAGCACGTGACGATGCGCAACGGTTGAGGGCGTACCAGACTGCTGTCGGCTTGGACTCGGGGCGTCACGTGACTGTGCCACCGAACACCGCTGAATCCGGCAGTCAGCGCGAGTAGTTTGGCATGTCAGCAACAAGATCAAAGACGACCTCCCGCGAGCCCCGATTTGCGTCAGTGATGGCGGTGGACGCTAACAGTCTCGCGGTGCTGAGCGCGACCTCGGCCGCGGATGGACTGATCAATGCCGCCAGCAACGAAGTTGGCCGGTCACTCCCGATTCTTCTCGAATGTGATGGATTCAACGATTCCGTCGATAATGCGCAGCATAGCTGGGAATTTGCCTGGCCCGAAGTTGTAGCGCCAAACATCCGATCGCGCATTGACGGACGGATAGACTCTGCCGTTCACGTCGCGCGCCCAGACAGGCTCATTGATGGTCGTCGACGTGGGCTCGCCACACTTCTCGAGCGTGTACGCGGCAGAGTCACCGGGCTCTATCAAGGCGGCGCCGCAGCGCAGAAAATCCGCATGAGCTGATTCAATGTGCGCATAACACGCAAAGGCGAGCGACAGGGCCGATACGAATCGCATAACGCAACCATCCGACTCGATTGCGGAACGAGGCACGCCTCCACCATGGGGGCGGTTAGTCCAACGCCAAGGGAGTGCCGCGACGGAATTGAGCTTGTTGCTGACGAGCTCCCCGTGAAACGATTCGAGGAAGTCCCTGATCGCCCAGGCCGATGAACCCGATCGCAGGTTGCGCAGTGCTCGAGCTCATGAGGCAATCCCGCCCAACTCCGCCAGGGCTTGAGGCGACAGCGTCAACTGGCCGGCGGCCAGGTTCTCGCGGAGGTGCGCAACGGACGAGGTTCCGGGGATGAGAAGGATATTGGGGGCGCGGCGAAGCAGCCAGGCGAGCGCCACCTGCATCGGCGTGGCCCCCAGCCGGCCCGCGACGTCCGACAGAGTGGATGACTGCAGCGGCGTGAACCCCCCGAGTGGGAAGAACGGCACGTACGCGATGCCCTGCAGCGCCAAGTCGTCGATCAGGGCGTCGTCCGCGCGATGCGCCAGATTGTAATAGTTCTGCACGCAGGCGATCTGGCAAATCCGGCGTCCTTCCGCGATCTGCGCGGGAGTGACGTTGCTCAGCCCGATGTGACGCACCAACCCCTTCCGCTGGAGGTCGGCCAGGACGGTGAGGGGCCCCTCGAGCGATCCCTCGGCGGGGTGATGCACGTCGAGCATGCTGCGCAGGTTGACTACGTCGAGCACATCCAGGCCCAGATTGCGGAGATTATCGTGGACCGCCTGAGTCAGCTCTTCGCGCGAGAAGGCCGGGATCCATGATCCATCCTCGCCGCGCCGGGCACCGATCTTGGTGACGATGACGAGATCACCGCGGTAGGGCGCCAGCGCTTCGCGGATGATCTGGTTGGTGACGTGCGGGCCGTAGAAGTCGGCGGTGTCAATGTGGTTCACGCCGCTTGCAACGGCCTCGCGCAGTATAGCCAGCGCCGCGTCATGATCCTTGGGCGGCCCGAATACGCCGCGTCCCGCGAGTTGCATAGCACCATAGCCGAGACGCTTCACAGTGCGGTCGCCGAGCTTAAAGGTGTCGGATTCGTTGACGCTAGACATGATTAAAACTCCTCTGGGATTCGCGTGATGTCAGGCTAATCGTGGCCGGCTCGTTCGACAACTAGCTATAATCCGCACAGGCTGTGCGAGATGGCGAACAATGGAAATAGACCTTGGTGACTTGAACGCCTTCCTCGCGGTGGCGCGCGCCAGGGGCTTTCGCGACGGCGCGCGTGCGAGTGGCGGCAGCGCCTCCGGGCTCAGCGAGGCGGTGCGTCGGCTGGAAACCCAGCTCGGTGTCAGGCTGCTCCATCGCACCACGCGCAGCGTCGTCCCGACCGAGGCGGGACAGCGCTTGCTGGAACGACTCGGGCCAGCGTTGAACGAGGTGCACGCAGCCCTCGACGTGGTGAATGGCTTTCGCAGCCGGCCGGCGGGCACGTTACGGCTCAATGTCCCGATCAGCGCTGCGCGCTTGGCGCTGCCCGCGATCGTTCCGCCGTTCCTCGCCGCTTATCCTGAGATCCGACTGGAGGTGATCGCCGACGACAGCTTCGTCGATGTTCTTGCGGCCGGGTGTGACGCGGGCATCCGCTACGACGAACGGCTGGAAAAAGACATGATCGCGGTACCCATCGGGCCGCGCTTCCAGCGCTTCGCGACGGCCGCATCTCCCGCCTATCTCGATCGTCATGGCCGACCCCAGCACCCACGCGACCTGCTCAGCCACGCCTGCCTGCGCGGCCGCTTCACCAGCGGCGCGATGACGCCGTGGGAGTTCGAATGCGATGGCGAGGTG
>JAQGOG010000066.1 GCA_028293765.1 Gammaproteobacteria bacterium | reverse complement strand
CTGTGGGGTCCGTCGCCTTGCTGAGTCCTCCGAACGCCACTGCGGATCCCGAAGAGTCCCACAATGGCGCAACCTATCTCACCACCGTTAAAGATTCGAGTGGAAACTTTACCACCCGCACGGTACTTACGCTGCACGCGGATCACACAATGTCCGTAGTCGCTGCCGACCAAGGAGGGCCGACATTCTTCTTTACCAGCCAACTCGGCTCGTGGAAACCAGATGGAAAGGGTGGAGTGGTCGCAAAGACAATCGACTTCGATTATCCCCCAAACGCAGACGTTGTGCGCATCGATTACACGATCAGTTTCGATCCTGACCACGATCGAGTGACCGGCACCGAAATACTCACTGCATTCCTGCTACGAGGAAATCCCTTGGATGGCGGAGGAACTGTCCTGACCACAGCTACGTTTACCGGTGAATTGGTGAAACCGTAGCTTTCGTGAGTGAGAACATAACGTCCTGGGTTGATCGACGCGGCGCGCCTTGGGGCTAGGTTCGGTCGGCGTGGTACTGGAGCACAACGGCCTATTGACGAAGCCGTGGTTCTGAGCGATACCAGTCAGTGACCTCAGCCTAACGTTCGGGCTTGCTGTCGATCCCCGGCGACTACTGTAGTCCGCAACAACTCAATCACACGTCGGCAGCCGCCGGCGAATATTCGTGATGCAGAGCTCCGGCAACCGCGCCACGATCGATCTGCGACCGGCCTGCAATCCCGACAGCGCTCATCTCCTGCATCACGTCGGCCAATTGATTCCGACCAGATCCCAGTTGCCTTGCTGCGTGTAGAACTTCACTGCGAAGCCGCGCGGATCGCGCGCCTCCTCGGGAGACCCGCGATAACCCATGCCGGTGGAGAACCGCGCGCCCTCTCGAATGGTGCCGGGCATTGAGCCCTCCGAAGACCGCATGCTGTAGGGCCGACTGTTTGCCTATGCCGACAGACAGATGTATCGGCTGGGAGCAAATTGCAACAGCCTGCCGGTCAATCGGCCGCGGTTGGCCGTCGGTAACGAAGACCAGGATGGCACCATGAACAGCGGCGGTCGCAAGGGCGAGACCAACTACGAGCTGTCGGGCATCAACGAGGTTGCGGAAGAACCGCAGGCCAAAGCGGTACGGGGCCCATTGAGTTTCATCGGGTTGGGGGAGCTGGCGCGTGCCAGCGGGCATCCACAGTCCCTGCATAGGCCCTGTATGGCCAGGCGCGCGATCCGTGGCCGGCCGCGAACGGAGCCGCTCTGTGGCCGTCCCGGTCGGGTACCATCCGGCAGCGCCGGCAGCGGGGCGCGAAACCTGGGGGGCTGAATCACGACCGCCAGCGCTGCATTGGTGGAAAGTTACATCTGTAACGCGCATCGGGCGCAAGGAAACCGTCCGTTAACATTGGCCGCGTCGAATGTAGCGTGGATGGCTGCCGTCGCGTGTGGGTGGGCAGCGATGAACCAGCGATCGCGAAGCAGTGATCCAAACGGGGGCGCTCACCGCATGATGGCGTGGACTTCCGAGTGACGATCACCGCAAAGAGTCCGCTCAGCCTCAGGCGAGCAGCGATGCCCGGAAAGTCATTCGAGGCCGCGGCCATACCAGCGACCGAAGCAGGCACGACCATCATGCAGTTCGGCCAATGCCAACTGTTCACGAATCGGCGCGAGCTCTTGGTCGACGGCGTGCCGGTTCCGCTCGGGAGCCGTGCCTTCGATATTCTCCAGGTGCTGGTGGAAGCAGGCGGCGACCTCGTCACGAAAGATGAAATCCTCAGCCGCGTCTGGCCGGGAACCGTCGTGGAGGAGAACACTCTCCAGGTTCAGATCATGCAGGTGCGCAGAGCGCTGGGAAAGGATCGCGGTTTCCTCAAAACCATCTCAGGGCGCGGTTATCGCTTCGTTGCCGAGGCCACGAGCGCTGCCGCCACGACCCCAGAGGCACTCGCCCCCGAGCGCGAGAAGCGCACGAACCTGCCGGCCCAAACCTCGCCCCTTCTCGATCGGCAAGCCGAGCTCTCTGAGGTGTTGCGCCTCGTGGCCGCGCACCGTCTCGTCACGCTGACGGGCGTCGGGGGTATCGGCAAGACGCGCCTCGCCCTCGAGGTCGCACGGCATCTGCCGTCGCAGCTTCCCGACGGGGCGTGGCTCGTGGAGCTCGGCCCCTTGACGGATCCCGATCTCGTCTCGGTGACCGTCGCGACTGCGCTTCGGCTCCCGCTGCCCGCGGGCGCTTCGCCCGATGAGGTCGTGGCGCACGCGCTGGGCACGAAACATCTCCTGATCGTGCTCGACAATTGCGAACACGTCATCGAGGCTGCGGCCTCCGCGGCTGAGCGGCTCGTGCGCGGCACGGCGGCGGTTCGCGTGCTGGCCACCAGCCGCGAGCCGCTGCGTGCCGACGGGGAGCAGGTCTATCGGGTGCCAGGCCTCGATGTGCCGGTAAAAGGGACCGAAGACCCGGACGAGGTGCTGCGACACGGAGCAGTACGGCTCTTCGTTATACGGGCACGCGCGGCCGAGCCGCAATTCTCTGCAGACGGTCGCGTGACCGCCGCGATCGCCGAGGTTTGTCGACGCCTCGACGGAATACCCCTCGCGATCGAGTTCGCGGCGGCTCGCGCGGCCACCCTCGGCGTGGAGAACCTGGCGGTGCGGCTCGACGATCTTTTTCGGCTGCTCATCGGTGGGCGGCGCGCAGCCCTGCCTCGCCACCAGACGTTGCGGGCCACGCTCGATTGGAGTTACGAGTTGCTGCCGGAAGCCGAGCGCGCGGTCCTGCGTCGCCTGGCGGTGCTGCCAGGGTCCTTCATGCTCGAGGCCGCGTGCGCAATTGCAGCGGACGCGGATATCACCGCATGCGATATCATCAACTCGATTTCCAGTCTGGTATCTAAATCCATGATCGCAGCGACGCTGGCCGGCGCCCTCGTGCGCTATCGTCTCCTCGAGACGACCCGCGCCTATGCGCTCGAAAAGCTCATCGGCAGCGACGAGTTTGATTCGACCGCCCGACGCCACGCTGAGTACTCCCGCGCGGTCTTCGAGCGCGCAATGGCCGAGTGGGAGACACACTCAACCGATCAATGGCTCGCGGCCTATGCCGGACGTCTCGATAACGTGCGCGCCGCTCTCGACTGGGCGTGGTCGGCCCGCGGTGACGCCGCCCTTGGCGTCGCACTCACCGCCGCGGCAGTGCCTCTGTGGATTCAGCTATGGCTGTTGGACGAGTGCCGCACACGCGTCGATCAGGCGCTCGCCAATCTCGATCGAGCATCGAGTCGCGGTACCCGCTACGCGATGCAGCTTTGGGCTGCACGCGCCTGGTCGCTATTCAATTCGAAAGGCCCTGCCCCGGAAACGGTGGCGGCGTGGACGAACGCGCTTCAAATGGCAGAGCATCTCGAACACGTGGACTATCAGCTTCGAGCGCTGTGGGGGCAATGGGCCTGCCACTTCGCGCGCGGCGAGCATTCAAACGCGCTCGTGCTGGCCAATCGCTTTTCGAAACTAGCCCAAGGACAATCGGATCCGACCGATGCCCTCGTAGGCGAGCGCATGAGGGGAGGCTCGCTACATTACCTGGGAGACCAGACCGGCGCGCGTGAGCACCTCGAGCGCATGCTCGAACGGTACGTTCCTCCGACTCGACGTTCGCACATCGTCCGTTTTCAGTTCAATCAGCAGATTGTGGCGCGGCTTACCCTCGCACGAACGTTGTGGCTGCAAGGTCTTCCTGATCAGGCGCTGCACCTCGTTCGCGGCACCGTTGAGGATACGCGCGTGGTCGAACACGCGATTTCCCTCTCCTATGCCCTAACGTTCGGCGCATGCCCCGTTGCGATTTGGGTGGGCGATCTCGCCACCGCGCAGCACTTCGTGACATTGCTCCTCGAGGTGTCCACTCGCCCCGGTTTACAGGGTTGGAACGATTATCGTCGCTACTTCGAAGGCGCACTGGCGTGCAGGCGCGGGGACAGCGATTCGGGATTGCCTCTCCTGCGCAGTGCGCTCGATACCCTGGACGCCCGCGCCAACGCTCTGCATTACCCGGCGTTCCTGGGAGAATTCGCAGCAGCACTGGGAGTTGACGGCCAAGTCGATCAGGGGCTTGCCGCGATCGAGGAAGCGCTCGCTAGATGCCGGCATGACTGCGGGCTTTGGTGCGAGCCGGAGTTGCTGCGGATCCAAGGTGAATTGCGGCTGCTCACTCGCCAGCGCGGTGCGGCTCGCACGGCACAACAACTCTTCTCGGCTGGCCTCGATTGTGCGCATCGGCAAGGCGCCTTGTCCTGGGAGCTTCGCTGCGCGACGAGTCTCAGTCGTTTGTGGCGGAAGGAGAACCGTGTCCAAGACGCACATCGCCTCCTCGCGCCCATCCTTGCCCGGTTCGAAGAAGGTTTCGCGAGTGCCGATGTCATCATTGCCAAGGCGCTACTCGACGAATTGCAGCAGACGAACCCAACAGAGCACCTTTTCCGAAGTGCAAATCGAAAGGCAGAGAGCTCCTACCGCGCGTCCGCCACGCTCAGAAAGATGACGTCGCGTCCGCCGAAGACGCCGCGGTAGCGGTCATCGAGCCCGGAGAGCGTTGTTCCACTGAACGTGACTGCCCTCCGTGCTCAGGCTGCGGTCCCAAACAAAGCCGTGTGGATCGATGACGAATTTCCGCGCGGCGCCCTGGTCGAAGTCCGCGTAGCCCTGGGCGGCGGCAAATACTCGGACGGTTTCGCCATCTGAAGACTGCGTGGCGCCCGTCGAACTCCGGGTCGGTTTATCCCGCGACGAGCGCACCGTCGACACATGAGAAGAGATTGCGCATCTCCAAAGCGTAGAGAAGTCCGGTGCCACTCGTACATACAGTACCAGGGCGTTGCCAGGACTGTACGAACGCACCACGCACTGGAGGCAGCCATCGGGTCATCAAAACAACGACTGCTAATGGGCTCCCGGCGATTCGTCCACCGTCTGAACTCATGACGCCCTCCGCGAGTGCCACATTGTCATGCGTGCTGACTTGTCATCCCTGTCTTCGTGAAACTGAGGTCGGGCCGCTCCTGTCATCAGCACGCGGCACCTCGCGCGCAAACGCCGTGTGCGCACCGACTGCAGCAGCGGTACCTTCAGAAAATTTCAGAAGTTTTCAGCGAGCGCCAATGAGTCCTGTCCACACGGCAGTAGGATGGCCCTATCGACGAAAGCGGCGGAAACCGAGCAGAACATGGAAACGCGAATGCGACCGGCAGTGGTGACGAAGCGCGGCGGCTGAGCCGCCGGCTTCGCAACGTTTCCCGCACGTTCACCCAATTTTGCTCGATTCGCTGGGCGCCATGGCACCTTAGTTGGACCGAAACTCTGCGATCGCGAAACGACGCGGGACATTCTTCAAGCACTGGGAGTTGGATCATGAGTTCTCCTCATCGCATCGACGTCCATCAACATGTCGTGCCGCCCTTCTGGGCGAAAGAGCTGCCCACGCATGGTGGCGATCCCTCAGGCACCGTCACTCCTCTATGGTCCCCGGAGAGAGCGGTCGACTTCATGGACTCGCAAGAGATCGCGACCGGGATTCTCTCGCTGACCGCACCAAGCGTCGTTCACTGGAACCCGCGCGAGCGATGGGAAATGGTCCGCCGCATCAACGAGTACACGGCGGATCTCGTCGCGAAGCGGCCCGATCGATTCGGCAACTTCGCGACGCTACCGCTTCCCGACGTCGACGGTGCTCTTCGGGAACTCGACCATGCGCTCGATACCTTGCTGGCCGACGGGGTGATCCTGCTCGCCAACTATGCGGGCCAATATCTCGGCGATGCGGCTTTCGAGCCGCTCTGGGCGGCCCTCGACCGCCGCCACGCCGTCGTGTTCGTGCATCCCGGGCAGCCAGCACTTCCAGTTGCGCCTGGTGTTGCCGGCCCGCTCGTGGACTACCCGTTCGATACCACCCGAACGGCGGTGCAGCTGGTGCTGAACGGCATCGTAGACCGGTATCCGGGAGCCCGCATCATTCTCGCGCATGCCGGCGGTTTCGTGCCTTACGCCGCGCTTCGCTTCGCCGAGCTGGCGCGTGTCTTCCGTCCCGATGCGGCCGATCCAGTCAACATTTTCGCCAGTTTCCAGCGTTTTTATTTCGACACCGCGCTGTCCGCGGGTCCCGCTGTGCCGAGCCTCAAGGCTTTCGCCGCAAGCGGCCGCATCCTGTTCGGCAGCGACTTCCCCTACGCACCCGCCGCCGTCGCGGCGTCCGTCACCGCCAAGCTGGACGCCGATCCCGGCCTCACAGCTGACGAGCACAAGGCGATCAGCCACGGCAATGCGTGGACCCTGTTTCCGCGTCTCGCCACACAGCAAACAGCGCGGCCGGAGCGCCGAAGCGCCCGCTCGGGGCAATAGCGGGATTGACGCCGTTCCCACGATGCATTCACCGATTCAGCTTTGGGATCGCCGACGTCACGGCGCAGTCGCGGTTCCTCCCCGAGTTACACCCACATTAGTAAAACGAGGATCATCGTGAAACGTACCGTTCCAAAACGACGTCTTGGGAAATACGGTCCGGAGGTTTCAAGCATCGGTCTCGGCGCCATGGGCATGTCCGACTTGTACGGCAACGCCGATCGCGCGGAATTTCTCGCCACCCTCCGCGCCGCCCTCGAAGCCGGGATCAACCTGATCGACACTGGCGATTTTTACGGCAGTGGCCACAACGAGTTGCTGATCCGAGAAGCGCTGGCCGGACACGCACGCGAAAGCGTCGTGCTCAGCGTCAAGTTTGGCGAACTTCGCGACCCGGCGGGCGGCTGGGGCGGAAGCGACAACCGCCCAGCAGCGCTGAAGAACTTTCTTGCGCAGAGCCTACAAAGACTGGGCACGGGCTACATCGACATCTATCGGCCTGCACGTCTCGACCCGAACGTCCCTATCGAAGACACGGTTGGAGCAATGGCCGAAATGGTGAAGGCGGGGTACGTCCGCTACATCGGCCTGTCGGAAGTATCGGCGCAGACGATCCGCAAGGCGCACGCCATCCATCCCATTTCGGACCTGCAGATCGAGTACTCGCTGATCTCGCGCGACATCGAGACTGAGACACTGCCAACCGTGCGCGAACTGGGGATCGGGCTTACTGCCTACGGTGTGCTGTCGCGCGGTCTCATCAGCGGCCATTGGAGCAAGGGACGCGAGGGCGATCGTGACTTCCGCAGCATCAACCCTCGTTTCCAGGGCGAGAACTTAGCCAAGAACCTGCAGCTCGTCGAAAAACTGCGCGCAGAGGCGCGCGCCAAAGGCGTGACTGTCGCGCAGCTGGCGATCGCCTGGGTGCTGGCGAAGGGAAACGACATCGTGCCCCTGGTCGGCGCCCGCAAGCGCGACCGCCTTGACGAGTCTCTCGGCGCGCTCGACGTCGAGCTTGGCCCCTCGGACGTGGAGCAGATTGAGCGTGCGGTCCCGCCGGGAGCGGTCGCAGGGACTCGATACAACGCGTTCCTGATGGGCCAGCTCGACAGCGAGAAGGCCTGAAACATGATGCCCGGGCGACATTCTGGCGGGTCTCCAGCGGTTCTAGTTCGATACAGCGCTCTCACCGCGTCCAGAGGATTTCTCGAGTCTCAAGGCGTTCCAACGCTTCCCCACAATTTACGCATCGTTACTCGATCCCATTCGCGCCCCGGCGTAACAATTCGGCCAGACCCGCGACCGCAAAGCGACGCGGGCCATTTCTAAGTCGTCAGGAGTTAGATCATGAGCGCTCCGTGTCGCATTCGGGTTGATCCACATCTAATGCCCCTCTTTTGGGCGAAGACGCTTTCTGCAATCCTCGCCGCATTTGCGGTCGCCTTTGGCACGTCGCACGCTATTGCTTCGCCCCAAGCCGTCGCCAGCAAGTCGGACGGTAGCGACTGGGTGTACGTCGACCACGACGTCGCGGGGACCCGCTACTCGCAACTCAAGCAGATCAATACGGGAAACGTATCGCAGCTCGTCAAAGCCTGTGCGTACTCGTTCCCTGACAAAGAGCCATCGCAAACCGCTCCGATCGTGTCTGCGGGCACCATGTATGTGACCACTGCTCACTACACCGTCGCTGTCGATGGCTCCAATTGCCACGTGATCTGGACGAGCATGTGGTCGCCGCGCGATCACGAGACGATGACCACGCACCGCGGCGCGGCACTCGCCGACGGAAAGATCATTCGCGGTACCGGTGATGGATTTCTGCTCGCGCTCGACGCGAAAGACGGGCACACGGTCTGGGCCAGGCAGATCGCTAGTCCGAAGGACGGTTACTTCATCAGCATGCCGCCATTGGTTCACGGCGATCTGATCTATGTCGGGCCAGCAGGCGCGGAGTGGGCCGCGAGAGGTTGGGTCGGTGCGTTCCGAATCAAAGACGGCGAGCAAGTGTGGCGTTTCAACATCGTGCCCGACGATGGCGAGCCCGGCGCAAACACGTGGGGGCCAGACGCAGCCGCACGCAAACACGGCGGAGGGAATCTCTGGACTCCTCTGTCCTTTGACGAGAAGAAGAATCTGCTCTACGTACCCGGCGGAAACGCTGCACCCGATATCTACGATGAAGGCCGCCCCGGCGACAATCTATATACGAATTCGCTGATTGCATTGGATGCGATGACCGGCCGCCTGGCATGGTACCGACAGTTCATCCCGCACGATGTGCACGACTACGACGTCACGCACGTCGGCCCAATGTTCAAGACGGCGAGCAATGGGTCGACAAGGAACGTGGTCGCCAGCACCGGCAAGGACGGAATGCTGCGAGTTTTGGACCGTGATTCGAGTGACATCTTATACAGCGTTCCGTTCACCAACCGGGTCAACGCTGACGCCGCGGTAACCACAACGCCCGTGCGCGTTTGCCCGGGGACTCTCGGGGGGCAGGAGTGGAACGGCTCCGCATACCACGTGAAACTGAATTTGCTGGTAGTGCCCGCTACCGATTGGTGTGCGGAGTTCAAGAAGGATGCGGCGGCGCCGGATCCGGAGAAGGAACACACACACGGCTGGTACTTCGGAGGCGAAACGAAGTTCGATCCGTGGTCAGCCGCTCGTGGACGGCTCACTGCGTTCGACGCTTCCACAGGTCATGAGAAGTGGCGCTACGACGCCGCGAAACCGCTGATTGCCGGCGTCACGACGACCGGGGGCGATCTGATTTTCACCGGTGAATTGACTGGCAACCTGCTGGCGTTGGACGCCAGATCCGGCAAGGTGCTGCTGCGGAGCGACCTGGGTGGCCCGGCCGGCGGTGGTGTAGTCACCTACAGTGCCCGCGGTGCGCAGAACGTGGCGATCGTCTCGGGCTTCGTGGGGATATACAACTCAGTCGCTCCCGATATCGGCGGTGGAAATACCACGGTCACAGTCTTCCGCCTCCGTGGAAATTGAGCCCAATCACTGGAGATCCGCCATGTCGACCATCGATCCCGCCGCACCCGCCCATCCACGCATTGCGTCACTCGACGACCGAGCCGTTGCATCAGCCGTTTGCCTGCTGGGACGCCTCATGATCAGCGCGCTCTTTCTCATTTCAGGGATCGGAAAGATCACGGCGCCCGCGGCGACCATCGCCTACATCGCCTCATTCGGACTCCCGTTTCCGCAACTCGGCCTCGCAGTAGGGATCGCGGTGGAGCTGGTCCTCGGGCCGACGCTCGTGCTGGGCTACCGGACCCGGTGGGTCGCGGTTGTGCTGGCAGTCTACTGCGTAGCCTCGGCATTCATCTTCCACCACGCCTTCGCGGACCCCAACCAGTTCCTCCATTTTTTTAAAAACATCGCCATGGCCGGCGGGCTGCTCCAGATCGTCGTCTTCGGTGGAGGCCGTTTCAGTCTGGACGCGCGCCTGGGTCGTTATGCGGAGTCGCAGTAGCGGCCAACGAGGAGCAATCAATGTCCACTACACTGACCATCAACGGTGCATCTAGCACTCTTGATGTCGACGATGACACACCGTTGCTGTGGGTGCTTCGCGATGTGCTCGGTATGACGGGCACCAAGTTTGGTTGCGGGATTGCATTGTGTGGCGCCTGTACAGTGCACGTTGATGGCGTCGCGACACGCTCGTGCGTTACGCCGATCAGCACCCTCAAGGGCAAATCGGTCAGCACGATCGAGGCGCTTGGCGCGACACCGGCGGGTAAGCGACTACAGGCGGCCTGGATCAAACTCGAAGTACCGCAATGCGGCTACTGCCAGCCGGGGCAATTGATGTCGGCCGCCGCACTGCTTGGCCATACGCCTCACCCGGACGATGCAGACATTGACGCGGCCATGGCCGGCAACATCTGTCGGTGTGGCACCTACGTCCGAATCCGCGCAGCCATTAAGGCCGCTGCCGATCCCGCGGCCGTCGCACCCTCGGGCGCGAAGAGGTGATCATGAAATCGACCGTTGACAGGGGAGGGGCAGCTCAAGTCGTGGTTTCCTCGGGACTTACCCGCCGCTCCTTTCTTTCCCTGAGCGTTGCATTGGGTGGTGGGCTGGTTGTCCCGTTGATCTTTCCCGTCAAGGGTAGTCGGGCTGCAGCGACGCGAAGTCCTGCGAGTGCCACGTTCGCGCCCAACGGTTTCATACGGGTGACAACCGACGGCAGGATCTCGGTCATCATTCCTTATGTGGAAATGGGCCAAGGCGTTTACACGTCGCTGACCATGCTGATCGCTGAAGAGCTCGAAGTCCCGATCTCAAAAATAGACGTTGAACACGCGCCTGCGGACGACCAGCTCTACGCCAATCCGATCCATGGTTTTCAGAACACCGGGGACTCGTTGTCGGTGCGCGTGACGTGGACTCCGCTGCGCATGGCCGGCGCGACCGCGCGAACGATGCTCGTCTGCGCAGCGGCTGCCCGCTGGAACGTGCCCGCCGACAGTTGCCGCGCCGAGAATGCGGAGGTGTTACATCCGCCCAGTGGTCGCAGGCTTACGTACGGCGCCCTGGTCGCCGACGCTGCGGTCATGCCCGTGCCTGAGAAAGTACCACTAAAGGACCCGGCCCAATTCAAACTCATCGGAACCTCGACCCCGCGCATCGACACGGTGGCCAAGTCTACGGGTGTGGCCGTGTATGGCATCGATGTTCGGTTTCCCGGTCTCCTCGTTGCCTCGGTGGCCAGCTCGCCGGTCAAGGGCGGTCGAGTCGTCAAGGTCGATGACCACAGGGCCAAGGCGGTGAAGGGCGTCACGCAGATTGTCGTGCTCGATGACGCGGTTGCCGTCGTCGGTGAGCACACGGGGGCAACGCGCAAGGGGCTCGCGCTGCTCGACATTAGTTGGGACGCAGGTCCTCAAGGTCAGTACTCCACGGAGACACTGGTCGCGGAACTCGCGGCGGCTTCCAAACGCAACGGGGTCGTCGCTACGAAAAAAGGCGATGTGGCGGCGTCGCTGGCCACAGCCGCGAAGCGCGTGGACGCGGTGTATCAAATTCCTCTGCTCGCGCACACCATGATGGAGCCGATGAACTGTACCGTCAGGCTCAGTCGGACCCATTGCGAGCTCTGGCTCGGTAGCCAGGCTGCGACGCGGGCGCAATCGGCCGCGGCGAAGATAACTGGCCTGCCGCTGGATGCGGTGGAGGTACACAACCAATTCCTGGGGGGTGGCTTCGGCCGCCGTGCTGAGTTCGACGTCGTCGAACAGGCGGTGCGCATCGCGCAGAAGGTGGACCGTCCTGTCAAACTCATTTGGAGCCGGGAAGAAGATGTCCAACACGGCTTCTACCGTCCCTATTACTACGATGTTCTGTCGGCCGGATTGGATTCATCGGGAACACCGGTCGCCTGGTCGCACCGCGTGGTCGGCTCGTCGATTATCGCGCGTATCATGCCTCGGTTCTTCAAGGCCGGCCTTGATGAGGACGCGGTCGAAGGCGCGTATGGCCCGTACACCTTTCCCAACCTTCTCATCGACTACGTGCGACAGGAATCGCCAGCACTCAACACCGGCTTTTGGCGTGGCGTCGGATCGACGCACAACGCATTTATGGTTGAAGGCTTCATCGATGAGCTTGCGTTTACGGCCAAGCAGGACCCGGTCCGCTATCGCGCGAATTTGCTGTGCGAGCATCCGCGCGCGAGGAGCGTTCTCGAGCGCGCCGCCAGTCTCGCGAAGTGGGGGGACCCGCTGCCCACCGGGAGTGGCCGGGGTGTTGCGCTCGCCTTTGCGTTCGGCAGCTACATTTCGAATGTCGCGGAGGTCTCAGTGGCGCCAAGCGGGGACGTTAGGATCAAACGGATTGTCTGCGTCGTCGACTGCGGACGCGCCATCAACCCGGACACCGTTGTTGCCCAGATGCAGAGCGGCATCGTGTATGGGCTATCTGCGGCACTGTACGGCCGGATAACGCTGAAGAACGGGCGTGTCGAGCAGAGCAACTTCCATGATTACCGGGCGCTGCGCACGGACCAGATGCCGCAGCTGGATATCTCGCTGGTGATCAGCAGCGAGGACCCGGGTGGTGTCGGTGAGTTGGCCGTGCCTTGCGTCGCCCCTGCCGTCGTGAACGCGATATTTGTCGCCACCGGAAAGCGACTCCGGACCCTCCCCATCAAGCCAGAGGAGCTCAAACGCGCATGACGCGGGCGACCGGCATGAGGTGGTACGTCATTCTCGGCGTCGTGGTCGCTGTAGCGCTCACCGGTTTCCTGTGGATCGTGCTCGGCCCCGGTCAATGCAGACCGCCTGTGGGATGTGTCGATGCGCCTGATCGATTCGGCTTCGCGGAAGCTCTCCGCTGAGGCGACGGCCTGACCGGCCCGGACGCCGATGCCGCCGCCGACAAGTTCCTGGCAACGAACGCGCACGGCGGGCTCGGTCACGTGGACCGTCCCGGGGTGGTGACACCGTCCCGCACGTTTCGGCCGGACACGAGAACCTAATATTCATGTTCCGCAACACGATCTTGACGATGTGACAGCCAGCAGTTGTTTCGGCGTCAAACTCCAGCGTCCGCTCGCTGCTGGCGCGCCATCTCATGGCGATGACTCTCGACGCTGATAAAGCCGCCACGGAGGTTTGGCTCAGAAGTCGCCACTCGGGCCCAATCGACGATGTTTTTGGGATGCATCGGACCGCGGCGCACGTCGAATACCGAAGCGGTTAGAGCCTGTCGGGGAATCAGAACATCGGTCACCTCGCCTGATTCGGACATCCTACTTTTGCGCGTGGATCGATTCCTTGCGCTTGTCCTGAACAATTCTGAAGAACTTCTGCGCGCCCCGCGGATGACTGGCTGACGACCGGGCACGGCATCGATTACGTTGGCAAAGCAACGCTCCCTTCGCCAGCGACGCATCCGGCGCGAGCGCCTGATCGGCGGATTTTTTCGTGCCGTCGAACTCGTGCCTAAACTGAGAAAGCCAGAATGGTTGGCGCGCATGCCTGAACGGGGCCGACACTTGGTGTACGAGATTGACGGGTGGGACCTGGATCTCGCGCGGCATGAGCTGCGGGCGCATGGAGCAACGCCGACACCCGGCGTTTGGCAATCGACTTAAGCGATCTGGAAAGACCACGTATAGCTGGCCGGGCAAACATGTCGCCTTCGAGGGATCTCTTCAAGCGTCCTCGAGTTCATGACTGGGGTACCGCTAAGGATGCCGGCTAACGGCCTCAATCAGTGCACACCATGGCCGCACGCGGGCAAACCATGGCCGCACGCGGACTAACAACGATACGGAGCCGTTACGGGCCGGAAGAGACCATCAACCGGTTCGAGGCCGAGGTCAGGGCAAGGGGCATGATCGCATTTGCGCATATCGATCATGCGGCCGGGGCCGCAGCCGTTGGACTGTTCCTGCGGCCGACCGAGCTACTGATCTTTGGCAATGCAAGAGGCGGCACTCCGCTGATGGAATCAGTGCAGACGATCGGGATTGACCTGCCGCTGAAAGCTCTGCTCTGGCAGGATGAATCGGGCATCACGTGGCTGTCGTACAACAATCCGAACTGGCTCGCGAAACGGCACGAACTGGACCCCGAGGCATGGGCAGCTGTCAGCGTGCAGACTGCCGCTATTGATCAGATGGCGAGATTGGCAACCACATCTCAAGTGACTCGCCCGCGCGACGGAGTCTTCCGTGGTTGCACGTCGATCAATGCCAGCCCGCGCACGGTCAAGGGACTGGGCGATCCACCGATCTCAGCAGGGCGGCGACCTTGGCTCTCAGCCATTTGTGCCCAGAATCCTCGTGGCTTCGCGCGTGCCAATACAGCGAGAAATCGACCGTAGGCAGTGGAACAGGAGGATCATAAACTGCGATCGGCAGGGTTTGGGCTGCATGGATAGCCAAGCGCCTCGGTAGGGTCGCCACGAGGTCGGTCTTCGCCACGATGGCGGGAAGGGCTTGAAAACTCGGGTGCCAAAGAGCAACGCGTCTCACGAATCCTAGAGCGGCGAGTGCCGCGTCGATGGGCATCCCATACATCGGGAGGTTACGTGGCAGGACCTGAACGTGTTGGAGATCCACAAACAGGTCGAGCGGAAAGTGGTCTGTCGATAGCTGCGGGTGATCGCGTCGCGCGATACAGGCGAAGCGGTCGCGGAAGGCCACGCTAGTGATCAGACCTTTCGGGGCGTCTGGAAGATAGGCGACGGCAAGATCTACCTCTCCCTTGCTCATCAATGCTTCCAGGTTCCTGGGATCAGGTGGGCGAAAAACAACTTGAACGCTTGGGGCCTCAACGGCGAGATCCGCCATCAGGGACGGCAACAAGAGAGTTTCGATGAAATCCGTTCCGATGAGGGTAAAGGTGCGCCGACTCGTGTCGGGAACAAACTCCGCCGGAAGCGTGACCATTTGCTCAATCACGGCGACGGCCTGATCCAACTGATCCATGAGCTGTTGTGCCCGCACCGTCGGCGCCAAGCCTTTGGGGCCGCGCACCAGCAGCTGATCGCCAAACAGAGCTCGTAGGCGTGCCAGAGACGCGCTCATGGCCGGCTGTGTGATGCCAAGTTTTTCCGCTGCGCGCGTGACGTGGCGCTCGGTAAGTAGCACGCGCAGAGGGATAAGGAGGTTGAGATCGAGGCCGCGCATATCCATGGCGCCTATGATAGCCATAACTGCGGCTCTATGGCACAGAGACGTCCTCTCGTCTCATATTCCGACGCACCGAGGCATAGCGCCCGGTGAGCGGACTCCTATCACACAGTGCGCACGCCGGGCGCCAGATATCGAGTCACCAGTAGATCCCTGTCCCGAGAGGATTCATTTGCCATGTGGATCGTTCGTGTCGCTCTAACCCGACCCTACACCTTCGTCGTGCTCGCACTGATGGTTCTCATCATGAGCGCGGTCGTTATTTCGCGAACCCCGACGGACATCTTTCCGAACATCGATATTCCGGTGGTCGCTGTGGACTGGACTTTCGCGGGACTCAACCCCGAGGAATTGGAAGGTCGGGTCACCACTGTTTTCGAGCGCCTGCTAACCACCACGGTCGACAACGTCCAACACCTGGAATCCACCACGGTTAACGGGCAGGCAATCGTGAAGATCTTCCTGCAGCCGGGTGCGAGCTTGGATACGGCCAATGCGCAGATCACGGCGGAATCGCAATCGATATTGCGCTACTTGCCGCCTGGAACCTTGCCGCCCCTCATCATCAACTACAGCGCCTCCAGCGTGCCGATCCTGCAGCTCGGCCTCTCGGGAAAGGGCCTCTCAGAGCAGCGGATCAATGACCTCGGTACCAATTTCCTGCGCACCCAGCTGGTCACGGTGCCTGGGGCCGTCGTGCCCCTTCCCTTTGGCGGCAAGCAGCGCCAGGTCATGATCAACCTGGTTCCGCAGCTGATGCGGGCCAAGGGCGTGTCGCCGACCGACGTCCTCAACGCGGTCACCAGCCAGAACCTCGTGTTGCCCTCGGGCACCGCAAAGATCGGTGAGTTCGAGTACGACACGTCGATCAACGCCAGCCCGCGCACGATCCAGGAACTGAACGATCTGCCGATCAAGGCTGTGGGCGATGCCATGATCTATTTGCGGGACGTCGCGACAGTCAGCGACGGCTCGGCGCCACAAACCAATATTGTGCGCCAGGACGGCAGGCGCGGCGTCCTGGTGGGCGTGTTGAAGGCGGGTACGGCCTCAACCATCGACGTTGTCAACGGCATTCGTGCCGTCCTTGCCCGCGCTGTCCAGACACTCCCGTCAGAGCTGAACATCAAATCGCTCGGTGATCAGTCGATCTTCGTCAAAGGCGCCGTCAATGGCGTGATCCAAGAAGTCCTCCTCGCCACCGTGCTGACCGCCGCCATGATCCTGGTTTTCCTCGGGAGCTGGCGCAGCACGCTCATTGTCGCAATCTCCATTCCGGTGTCCATTCTCTCCTCCGTCATCGTTCTCGGCGTTGTCGGACAGACGATCAACATCATGACTCTCGGCGGATTGGCTCTGGCAGTCGGCATCCTCGTTGATAATGCCACTGTGACGATAGAAAACATCGAGCGTCACATAGAGGAGGGCAGCAGTCTCAAGGACGCCATCCTGGAAGGCGCGCAGCAGATCGGCACGCCCTTGCTCGTCTCGACGCTGTGCATCTGCGTCGTGTTCCTGCCGATGTTCTTCCTGGGCGGCGTGGCCCGCTACCTCTTCGTGCCCCTCGCCGAAGCGGTGGTCTTCGCCATGATCGCCTCGTATATCGTGTCTCGTACCCTGGTTGCGACTCTGGCGATGTATCTCCTGAAGGCAAAGCAGCACGCTGCGGGCCCATCGCGCAATCCCCTGGTGCGGTTCCAACAGGCATTCGAGAGCGTCTTCGAGAGATTTCGGCAGCACTATCGGGGTCTGTTGACGGCGCTGATCGACCATCGGGCTGCCTTCAGCGGCGTCTTTCTGGCCGCTTGCGTCTCGGCCTTCGCTCTGGTGCCGTGGCTAGGCCAGGACTTCTTCCCCAGCTCCGATAGCGGTCAGTTCATCCTGCATCTGCGTGCCAAGTCCGGTACGCGCATCGAGGAGACCACGCGGCTGGTCGATCTCGTGGAAAAATCCATTCGCCGTCACCTCCCGGCACTCGAGACGGACGCCATTCTCGACAACATCGGGCTGCCCTTCAGCGGCATCAATCTCATGCACGCCACCTCCGGTCTGATCGGCGCGGGCGATGCGGACATCGTGGTTTCCCTCAAAGCGAACCATCATCCCACGGCCGACTATGTGCGGCGCCTGCGCACGGATCTGCCACGCGAGTTCCCCTCCGCCACGTTCGCCTTCCTGCCCGCCGACATGGTGACGCAGATCCTGAATTTCGGGCTGCCGGCGCCGATCGATATCCAGATCGATGGCGCAGATATCGACCGGAACCGCGAGGTCGCCAATCGGATTCTGAGCGAGATCCGCCAGGTCCCCGGCATCGTCGACGCGCGCATCGAGCAGGCGTTCGATTATCCCACCTTCAAAATCAACGTAGACCGTACGAAAGCAGCCCAGAGCGGTCACACCGAACGGGAGGTCGCCAACAACGTGCTCAATTCCTTGAGCGGCAGCTTCCAGATCACGCCGATGTTCTTTCTGAACTACGACAATGGCGTTAACTACAACCTCGTCGCGCAGCCGCCGCAATACGAGATCCAGTCGATTCAGGACATCGAGAATATTCCGCTGACATCCCTGCAGCGGAAGGATCCCGACATTCTGGCCGATGTGGCATCGATCAAGCGATCGAGCGAGATGGAGGCTGTCTCCCACTACAACATCCGCCGGGTCGTCGATGTCTACGCCTCGGTGCAGGATCGCGATCTCGGAGCGGTGGCCCGCCACATCCAGCGGATCGTCGACAAGGACCGCACACTGCTGCCGCGCGGCAGCTTCGTGACCATTCGGGGACAGGTCGACACGATGCACAGCTCCTACAGCAGCTTGCTCGGCGGACTCGCGTTCTCGATCGTCCTCGTCTACCTGCTGATCGTGGTGACTTTCCAGTCATGGCTGGACCCGTTCATCATCGTGACGGCGCTCCCCGCCGCGCTCGCCGGTATCGTCCTGCTTCTCTTCTTCACGCATACGACACTGAGCGTGCCGGCGCTGATGGGTGCCATCATGTGCATGGGGGTTGCCACGGCGAACAGCATTCTCGTCGTGTCCTTTGCCCGTGAGCGGCTTGCGAGCCACGGCGATGCGATCAAGGCGGCGCTCGAGGCCGGCTACACGCGATTCCGTCCAGTGTTGATGACGGCCTTGGCGATGATCGTCGGCATGATCCCGATGGCGCTCGGGCTCGGCGACGGCGGCGAGCAGAATGCACCGCTCGGACGTGCGGTCATTGGCGGACTGCTTCTGGCGACCGTCGCCACTCTCATCTTCGTCCCCGCTGTGTTTAGCCTCTTGCACGGACGGCGCGCGGCCGCCAGCGCGGCGAGCTGAGACAAGCGTACCCCGTTGATGCCCAGCACCTCCAGAGGATCGATACCATGCCGCCCGACGATACCCACGACTCCAATTCCGACTCTACGAACTTGTCTCGCGGCACGAGGCGAAAGCGCCGCTGGAGGCTTGCGACGCTGACAGCGGCCGTCGTTACTGTGGGTGGAGCCATCTTCGCGAGGTTTGCCGATCGCGTCGATGCCGAGGAGAAGCTCGCCCGCACGACCTCGGAAGCCGCCGTTCCGAGCGTCACGGTGATTCATCCGCAGGCGGGTGCGCCCAATCAGGAAATCATGCTGCCGGGCTACGCCCAGGCATTCACGGATACGCCGGTCTACGCGCGGACCAGCGGCTATCTCAAGGTCTGGCACTTCGATATTGGCGCGCACGTCAGGAAGGGCGACTTGCTGGCCGAAATCGACACGCCCGAGGTCGATCAACAGCTGCGCCAGGCACGTGCCGACCTGGCCACCGCGCAGGCAAACCTGCAACTCGCAGAAATCACCGCCAAGCGCAACGAAGATTTGCTGAAGACGCGCGCCGTCTCGACGCAGGACCGCGATAACGCCAACGGCGCATTGGCCGCCGACAAGGCCATCGTGCGATCCAATGACGGCAACGTCGCACGGCTTGCGCAGCTGCAATCCTATGAGAAGGTCTACGCTTCGTTCGACGGGATCATCACTGCGCGCAGTACCGACATCGGTGCGCTCATCGATGCCGATGCCAATTCGCCGTCGAAAGAGCTGTTTCATCTCGCGGCGATCGACACACTTCGTGTCTATGTCGCGGTTCCCGAACAATATTCCAGCGCTGCGCAGGTGGGTGCGACCGCGAGCTTGACACTCGACGAGTTTCCCGGCGAGTCCTTCCAAGGCAGGCTGGTCCGAAACGCTAACGCAATCGACCTCTCCTCGCGTACGCTGCTCGTCGAGGTCGACGTCGACAATCCGGCCAGCCGGCTCCTGCCCGGTGCCTATACTTCCGTGCATCTCAGCCTGCCCTCGACGGTTCAATCCGCCACGGTGCCCGCCAACACGCTGCTCTTCCGCAAAGAGGGTCTGCGTACCGCGGTCGTGCGCAACGGCCACGCGCAACTGGCTCCGGTCACCATCGGACGCGACTATGGCGAGAAGGTCGAGATCCTCTCGGGCTTGCAGCCGACTGACGAGGTCATCGTCGATCCGTCCGATTCCCTGATCAGCGGGACGGTCGTCCGCATCGCCGATTCGAAATCGGAATAGCCTCTATGCGTTACAAACCTTTGCTGCTCACCGCCGTACTTCTGCTGCTCGCAAGCTGCACTGTCGGTCCGAACTATGTCAGGCCCGCGGCACCGCTCACACCGGCGTATAAGGAGCCGCCGTCGGAGGCATACAAGAACGCTGGCGTCTGGAAACCCGCGCACCCGAGCGACGACAGGCTGCGCGCCAATTGGTGGGAACTTTTTGGCGATGAGCAGCTCGACGCTCTGGAACAACAGGTCGCCCTGGCGAACCAGGATCTGAAAGCCGCAGAGGCCCGCTTCCGCGAGGCGCGGGCGCGGGTCGGCTATGCCCGGGCGGCTGAGTTCCCGACCATCGGCGTGGGATCCGATATCAGATCCCTGCGCGATTCGCCCAACCAGCCTTACTTCCCCCTTCGGAGCTCCCACGCGACCGGCGATTTCGCGCTGCCGGTGGACCTGTCCTACGAGATCGATCTATGGGGCCGCATCCGGCGCGGCGTGGTCGCGGCCGGCGAGGAAGCACAGGCTACCGCCGCCGACCTGGAGAGCGTCAAGCTCAGCCTCCATGCCGAGCTGGCGATCGATTATTTCGAGCTCCGTAGCGCCGATGCTCAGCAGCGCCTGCTCGAGGATACCGTGAACGCATACAGCGACTCACTGCAACTGGCTCGCAATCGCCTCGACGGCGGCGTGTCTCCTGAATCCGACGTCGCACAAGCGAAGACTCAGTTGGACACGGCGCGCGTGCAGGCTACCGACGTCGCAGTGCGGCGCGCGCAGTACGAACACGCGATCGCCGTCCTGATCGGCAAGCCGCCGGCATCGTTCGGGTTGGCGGCTGCGCCACTCGACTCGCAGCCCCCGGTAGTCCCGACCGGGGTCCCCTCAGAGCTGTTAGAACGCCGGCCTGACATTGCCGCGGCTGAGCGCCGCGCGGGCCAGGCGAACGAGCGGATCGGTATTGCAATAGCGGCCTATTACCCCTCGCTGTCCCTGACCGGAATAGGAGGATTCGAGAGTAGCTCGAGTGCAACCTGGTTCGACTGGCCAAGCCGGCTGTGGGCAGTTGGCCTTTCCTTGGCGCAGACCGTCTACGATGGCGGCCGGCGCCGCGCCAAAACAGAAGCGGCGCGCGCACACTACGATGCGGCCATTGCCGACTATTGCCAGACGACGCTGACCGCCTTCCAGCAGGTCGAGGACAATCTCGCGGCGTTGAGTATCCTCGAACGGGAAGCCCAGCAGCAGGACGAGGCGGTCGACTCGGCAAAGAACAATCTGCGCCTCTTTACCGACCGGTATGTCGGTGGCCGCGACAACTACCTGCAGGTGATCACGGCTCAGACCGCCTATCTCGACAACGAACGCAACAGGGTCGAGATTCGACGACGGCGGATGGATGCCACCGTCCTGCTGGTGAAGGCGCTCGGTGGTGCATGGACTGCAGCGGCACTCCCAAAGCTCGATGAGCTCACCCACTCCTCGATACATCGATCCGGCGCGAGCTCATCACGTGCAGGATCCTCGTCACCTGAAAATCCCCAACCGAATGATGGCGGGTAGCAATCGGTGCGGTCTGTTCAAAGACTGACGACGCTGCGTTGATGCCAACTGAAGATCGTGCCGAGGTGGTTGTGTGCTGCGGCCTAGGGAGTACGATGCTGCCGCTCGCGCAGCTCTCTCGAACTCTTCTCGTTGTTCAACCGAAGTCGCGCATAGACTTCGTTCGATCAGGTGATCAAGAAAAAGATTGGGATGAGCGTCGTCGACGCTCAGAAACTTACGTACGTTCAGCTCGAACTATCGCGCGTAAGTCTCGGAATAATACGAAGAAATTTAAGTAGTGGTAGCGGGGGCGTGCTTTGGAGCCATTCAAGAGGTGTCGTGTGCCTTAGCGACGCCCGTGGAAGCGTTAAATTCGCTGCGGCGAGAACCCACCGCGTGCCTCCCATGTGTGGCAACGGGCATCCGCTCATACGAGGCAACGTGCGTGTCGACGCAAGCGTAGGCCGCTGGCGCTGTCGGCAGTGTGGTCGCGAACGTGCGGCAGCACTTCGAGATCGGAGAGGGCGGGCGGCTTGAATCCGTGCTCATTGGGAGCAGGATGATGCACAGCGGCGCCAACGCACATTTGCGCAACTGACGAAGTCGCCACGAGCCGCATGTTGCAGGCTCACCTGAAGGAAGTCCTCAAGTTCGGCCGCTGCACCAAAGTGCAACGGTATGCAACCGGCTGCGTCGTCCTGCCCCCCGCCGGTCTACATCGAGGCCGGCTCAATGCGCTGTGTGCCTACAGACCAGGATGACGCTCTGATCGCATAAGCGAGCAGCGGAATGGAAAGGCGGACGATTCCGCGGTAACTCACGCGGCAACGTCTAGAAGGACTTTCCCGCCCCGTTGGGCGTGCGCCACTGCATCCTTGATTGCCTTGAGCGGATAGCTAGCTGCCACCGGGATGCGCACCTGACCCGTGTCGATCATCTGGGTCGCCTGTTTTATGGCGGCCGGGATCTTGTCCACATACTCCGCGTGTCCCATGAAGAAGCCACGCAACGTGAGTGCTTTGTAGATTACATCCAGAGGGCTTGCGGCGATGGGCGCCCCGCTCATGGCGGAATAGGCGACCACAGTGCCGTGCATCGTAAGCGCCGCCGCTAATGCTCCTGTCGACTGACCACTCACCCCATCGAGCGCCAGGCGCACGTCGGCTTGACCGACCACCTCTTTGATCTGGCGGCCGACTTCGGGGGAATCAACGAGAACGGCGTCCGCTCCGAGAGTCTTCAGCTCACTCACGAGCTCGGTCCGTCTCACGATGTTCACGGTTCTGAAGCCGCGGACCCTAGCGAATGCGATCACCCAGCGCCCTACACCGGAATTGGCGGCGTTCTGAACGACCCAGTCACCGGACTTCAGGCTGACGAACTCGCTCAAAAGGAGCGCCGCGGTCGGCGGGTTAATGCCCAGCATCGCCAGTTGCTGCGGATCCGCTTGAGTGGGCAGGGCGAAAAGGCCTTCTCCTGGAATCAACATGCGCTCCCGCCACGCGAAGCTCGAGAGAGGCAGCACCACGCGATCGCCAGTTTTGACGGTCTTGACGCCCGGACCCACGCCGAGAATGCGGCCGACGCCTTCGTTGCCGATTACGGTCGGAAGTGCGGGTCGCAGGGCATAGGTGCCCCGCGCGAGCGAGAGGTCGTTGGGATTGATAGGTGAGAACTCGACACCGACCAGAACCTGGTTGGCGCCTGGCTCAGGTGGTTCCGGTATCTCGACGAACTCGATGCCATCGATGGGGTTCCCATAGGCGGTGAGATGAACGGCACGCATGTTCGGTTCTCCTTTGGAGGGAGGGTCCGGTGAATTTGCAGTGGCCAAGGCCATCGTTCCGGGTCAGCGCCGCCGGTTTGGCGACGACACCCCGGCTAAGCATGATGACAATCATGGTTGATTTGTAGCATGATGAATGTCATGCTTAGTGTCAAGACATTGTGAGGCAGAAGCGTGAGATACCCGGCAGAAGTGACCGCCGCCCGCCACGGGAGAATCCTGCAGGAAGCGTCCAGGCTTTTCAGGGAGCGGGGACTCAACGGAGTCAGTGTTCCCGAGATCATGAAGGCCGCGAAGCTCACGCATGGGCCGTTCTACAACCATTTCGCCTCCAGGGAAGCGCTTGTCACGGAAGTGATCGACCGTGTCATGGGGAACCTGGCGGACCAAATATCTTCGGCAAGGAACTCCAAGGCGGCGAGACGGCAATTTCTCGATGCCTATCTTTCCGCGGAACATCGTGACAATCCCGGAGACGGCTGCGCGATTGCCGCGCTCGCCAGCGACGTAGCACGAAACCCAACCGCAAAGGTGCCCTTCACCCGCCGCCTGAAGCATGTCCTCGCCGCGGTCTCAACAAAATTTTCATCGGACGGCAAGGACGATTCCCGCGCTGAAGCGATCAGGCTGGTTGCCCAGATCGTCGGTGCTTTGATCCTCGCCCGTGCTGTGGACGATTCTGAGCTATCAGAGGAGATCCTGGAGCAAACTCGAGCGGCTCTGTGAGCGCAGATGCTCCGGCGACCAATCCTTCGTTATTCTCATGGTACGCCGCCGGTAGGAGTCCGCGGTGGATAGCCAACCGTCTGAATGAGGAGGGCGTTCCCTCGCCAGGAAGTGAATGGCGTCGAACGAGTCGGAGGCAGGATGGTAAATGGCTCGCATCGGCTATTCACGGGGATCCCAAGCGCCCTAGCGGCATTCTCAACAATGAGATGTACGTCGGCCGATATGTATGGAATCGCCGGCGGAGCCGGAAGAAACGCAAATCCGGCGATCGTGAACACGTATAGCGTTTGTGCCACGTCGTGATGTCGTCCCCATTACCGAGCTCGTCGAGTTCGACAGAGGCCACGCAGATGAAGAGAAAAAGACTGGTCGATCAGAAGGTCTCAACGGACAGCGCGAAGACGTAGCCGACGCCGCGTTCGGTGCGGATGATGCGCGGTGAGCTTGCGTCCGTCTCCAGTTTGCGACGCAATCTCAGTACCTGCACATCGATGCTGCGATCGAAGACGTCCTCGTGCACCCGGGTGGCCTGGAGGAGCTGTGCGCGTGTGAGCGGACGTTGGGGACGTTCAAGAAAGGCGACGAGCAGAGAGAGCTCGCTCTTGGTGAGTGTGACGAGCGAGCCGTCCTGCGTCGTCAGGCGGCGACTCTCGCGTTCGAGCTGCCAGCGCCCGAACCGGAAGCCGCCGCGTTGTAGCTTGCGCGACTGCGTTCTCTTCAGCTCATGCCGCCGCAGAATGGCCCGCACACGCGCCAGCAATTCTCTCAGGCCGAACGGTCTGGTGAGGTAGTCGTCCGCTCCGAGTTCCAGTCCGAGCACGCAATCGACTTCTTCCATCCGATGACCCGTCGTGATGATCACCGGCACATCGGAGGTGGAGCGGATCTCCCGCAGAAGATCCAGCCCGTCGTCGCGGCCGAGGGGAAGGTCCAGGATGATGAGGGTGGGGGCTCCTGAGGCCAGATGACGGACCAACTCCTGCCGTCCGGAAGCGCTGCTCGCCGGCATGTCATGGTCGCGGAAGTAGCTCGTGACAATGCGTCGGGTCGCCGGGTCATCATCCACGACCACTATGTGGCCGACGGTGTCGTTGCCCCTAAATTTCTCGGTGCGGTGCATGGTAGCGAGTGCTGGAGCGATACTCACAGAATAAGGTCCTAAAGATGGCCGGCAATTTGAGCCAGCTGTCGGCCACATGGGGATTTCACAATGGACCGGCCAGAGTCGTGCTCGCTTGCGCGACCTGCCGTTCCTGTCGGCACAACAGGTTTCGCCGCCCGCATTGCCTGGCCGCAGAGACTGTCAGCGGGGTGCGTGTATGCCCGCGCCAAGTGGGGGGCGGCAATTCCGCCTCAGGCGAAAGCCACGGATGTGTTCCACGCGGTCAACGAAGGTTCCCAACATCGCGTTAACCTGGTCCGGGACAAGTAGTGGGGAGAAATGGCCAACACCAACAGTTTTTCCGGTGCTGACGCGAGGGTTGATACCTTCAACCCGCCAAATCTCCGTCGGCAATCCGTCGGCGCCAATATAGGCGGCCGGAATCGTAAGCTGTTGGAGATCGGCCACACTCGAGCCACGCAGAAGATGCGCCGCGAAAGCCGACTTCAACACATGCCAGGGCGTGCGCGCGCACTGCTCCAGGACATCCTTCCTCACGTCCGGGTCGTCGGATGGCAAAAACAACATAGCCGACAGAGTTTCGAAGAGCTGACTTGATCCGCCAATAGCCTCCAGGTTGTCCGACAGCTCCCGCAGCCCCTGCACGAACGATGCATCACCGTCGAGGAACGTGTCGATCATGACAATGGCCTTGACGTACTCCGGGGCGCGCACCGCAAGCTTCAACGCGATATTGCCGCCCATGCTATGCCCGACCACGATCGGACGCTCCAGACCCAAACAGTCACACAGCCAACGGAGATCGTCCGCGAAGCCGATCGGGTCATACTCCTGGAGGGGCGCATCGCTTGCGCCGTGTCCCCTGAGATCAACGGCCACCGTGCGCGTGGACGCCGCGAAGTGTTGCTGCTGAAGTCGGAGGTGGTTGCCGCTGCACCCGAACCCATGAACGAACAGGATCGGAGATCGATTTCCTGCTCCTGCCTCGTGATAGGCAAGAGAGACCCCGTCTCGAACGACTTTGCTAGTGTTGGACTTTGCGCTCATTCCGTGCTCCCATTCTCATGCACTGCTCGCATCGTTTCACAGCGGCGCGTTCCGTTCTTGTTGTCGCGTGCACCCGATTGTCGCAGGTTGCATTTTTCAGTGCACACTCCGATGAGGGCGGCCACTCGTTCCAACGGATGAGCGACCGCCTCTTCCGATCGATGGCGACCAGTGTGGCGAGATAGAGCGAGGGTCCATCGCGAGCTCAGGCGGCCTGGGGTGACGCATGTCGGGGGTAGAGCCGCTGCGCTAGCGCCTCGTCGGTTGAGTCCTCGGCAAGCGGCCACTCCGAGCCTGCCTCTTGTGCCTGGCGGATGGCACTCTGTGCCCGCTCCCTGTCGAACGGGAGCGAGGCAATGCGAATTCGAGCGTTACTCAACGGAGTCCGTTACAATCTTCCACAGCTAGTCGCCATCCATCAGAACGGGTGACCGCCATCGATCGGAACGGGTGGTTGCCATCAGCCGGTGCGGGCATTTTTTTTTAGCACCTTGCTGGCGGAAGCGACCTGCGGCGGGCCAATGCGATTGAGATGTTCATGTCGGGTATTACCGAGCAGACAAGAGCCATTCCCACTACGAGGTCGGTCGAACAACCTGCGCCAAGCAGCGGCTCTAATGGGTTGGCGAATCCGCCCGGACGGCTCCGCGAAGCGCTGACGCAAAATTTCCCTTACGTGCTCTTCGATGTTCCTCCGGAGTCGGATGGGAACATCATGGTGCGGAAGATCGGCGCGCATGCGATTGGCCATCTGCGCACCGCGTCATGGACTGCAGAAGCGACTGTCGGCCATGCCGATGCTCTCGGATTCGGCGAGACCATCAAGCTTGTATGGCTGTTGAACGGGGCAATGACCTATGAGGACAAAGAAAAGGCATTCGCGATCGAGTCCGGGGAGCTCTTCCTGACGCGCTCATCCTCGAATTATTTTCTGAACGTGAGTGAGGGTTACGAAGCCTTGGCCCTGACGTTCGATGCCAGGGCGCACCCAGCCTGGCTCAATCTCGTGGAGCGAGGCGAGAAGGAGCTGGTGCTCGAGCCTAGTAGTGCTGCTGCGGCCTCGGCGGCAGGCATGCTGGCGCTGATGCGCCAATCTCATAACGACAGCACGAGCGAGCTCGTTCTCCATTCGCTGTTCGAGTTGGCGACGGGATCGGTCAAGCATGGCATCGCTGACCCGCCATCGGAGCAGATCGCTCCGAGTCTGTTCCGCGCCCGTTGGCTGGTTCGCCAGAATATCGCCGACTTCAGCTACACCCCCGCGCGGCTGGCTCATGATCTGAGCCTGTCTCGGCGATCGCTCTACAATCGGTTCGCGGACTGCGGGATGACGCCGGCCGCGTTCATCCGCACGGTGCGGCTGGAGCAGGCGAAACGAGAAATTGAAAGTGATCCAAGCGGGATTACCGCCTTAACGACCGTAGCGCTGCGCAACGGCTTCGCCGACAGTTCCAGCCTCTCGCACGCCATCAAGGCAAACTATGGCGTTACGCCCAAAGCACTACGCAAGGCGGGGGTGGGACGATTTTGGAGCGGGTGAAGCGCTCCGGTTTCTGTTTTCCGCTCGAATTCTGCCCGGCATATCAGCGAGGCAGAAGGATTCCCGATTCCTGTGTTGGATGTCTTATTGGATACGGTTACCGCTTCAAAAGCTCACGGACGTCGCCAGCGTCACGGCACGCGGCGAGCGCGTCCAGCAGCGCACGGCGAAATTCCTCGAGGGTAATGCGGCGCGTCTCCGCTACCAGCAATACCGGACGCCGATCCTTAACAAACACATCGGTAACGCTTACGTTGCATGGAATCACTGACCACTCGGTCACGCCGAGTCCGGCCCAGACGGCCTCCCCTCGAATACGCACACAGCGGAACTCGTCGGCGTTGTCTTGCTCATCTTGAAACCGGATTGTTCGAACAACTCTCCGTATTCTTCCTCGGTGCGCTCCATGCCTCCCGGAACTGCGAGCATCACCATGTCTGTATCCTTGCCCATTCCAACTTCGTTGTTCGGCGGAACAGCGAATTCGACCAGTAAAATCCTTCCATTCTGCGGGATGACCTTGCGGCAGTTGCGCAGAATCTGAACGGACTGCTCGTCCGTCCAATCATGGATGATGTGGCGCATCAGGTAGGTGTCGGCTCCTTCCGGGATTGACTCAAAGAAGTTTCCCTCTACCACCGAACAGCGCTCCTGAAGCCCTAGCGTCTGCATCGCCACCCGAGCGCGACCGGCCACGTGGTGAACGTCAAACAGAATGCCCCTTAGGTGTGGATATCGCAGCAGCACGGCCCCGAGCAGCGACCCATTGCCCCCGCCGATGTCCGCTAGAACCTTGATGTCACTGAAATCGTAGGCATCCAGCATCGCGTTCGTCTCGTGACCGTGAAACGCAGTCATTCCGGCGTCGAAGATAGGCGCAAGCTCCGGGTTCGAGCCGATGTAGTCAAACAGAGGCTGTCCATACACGTGCGGAAAGCTCAGCTCGCCGGTCAGTACGGCATGGTGAAGCCCGTCCCACGCAGCAAATATTCGGTGAAACATTTGCGCGGCCGGCCGGAATGAGGTTTCCGCATCACTCATTAGAGCCGCGGACAGAGCGGTGTGGTCGAAATTGCGGTCAGCGGTTTCCCGAAAGACTCCATAACTCGCCGTGAATCGCAACATGCGATACAGAGATCTTTCGTGCGCACCTGTGAGCTGCGCAAGTCTCCTCACCGGCTGGGGAGCGCCCTTCTTGATGTGATCGGCTATTCCCAGCTCCCCGATTGTGCAGATAGCTCGACTCAGGGCCGCAGCCGTGATCATCTGAGTCAGTTGTTCGGTTTCGCGCAACGCCATTTGGAACCCTCTCACCGCAACGAGCCCTGGCCGTTCGGGCTCGAGTCTCTTGCACCAATACTGCGCCCTAACACAATGACCGTCAATGAATTCACGACTTCGTGAAACGAACTGCCGGGAGCCTGGAGTGGAAATGCGTACGGGTGAGGAGCTGTCGCTACCTCAACAACATCATAAGCGGGATCATCGTACGATCAAGCGCCGCTGCGCCTTGATGGACCCGGAACACGCTCCGTACGGAGTTCTATAATGACTCCGTTTCCCAATAGGCAAAGACGATTGTGCAATCCACAACAGTAATTCGGCGAGCTCATTCGGCTGCGAATAGAACGGCGAATGGCTCGATGCCAGGTCGTGAGTACGTGTTGCTCCTCCCATCGCGCCATCGACTGCGCGAATCATGAAGTTCTGCCCAGTCCATGGAATGGCCTGGTCCTCCAAACAACGAATGTAGTTTCGCGGCACCCTACCGAAACGGGCGGGTGTGGTGGAAGTGGGAGTTAGAAACACACCGAGCGGCTCATCGCAGTGAAGCCTCGGGATCTCCCGTGCGTAGATTTCGTCGCTGATATCTGCAAAGAACGCCTGGCGCAACTTGCTCTCATAGGTGGCATCCGATGAGCGCGGATCGATTCGGACGGCTTGCACTTCTTCCGCGTCAGCAAGAAATAGGGGAGGACGCCGGCAGTCGCCATCGATTCATGTCGGATCTGTTCGAGGGCGGTCATCCCGGGCGGAAGCATGAACGCGGCAAGATAGACGACCGTCAGTAAATGGTCGGGAATAGTCTCTGCCACTGCCGAAGCGGTTATTCCTCCCAGCGAATGTGCCACAAGAATCACTTTCTGGTCCGTCTGCTCAGCTACATCTTCGATGAGAGAAATGACAGCAGAGGTGCGCTGCTGCTGGGTGATGTTTGCACTCGGGGAATGCTCCCGCGTGAACATCTCAATTCGGAGTGGCCGCCGCAGATACGACTGTGGTGGCTCGGCATACTTTCCGGCGCCGGGCAGGTCGAGGGTCCGGGCGCAGTAACCATGCGACTCCAGCGCGGGGGCAACAAACTGCCAGCTACCGGAGTTGTGCCAAGCACCGTGGACAAATACAAAAGCGGGCTTCGCTGCGGACACCATGCTGTTTATCCCGTGTGAAAAGAGGCGCATAGTGGAGCACGAGGGCAGCTATGTTCGAATGATCGAATGACCGGCATTCTTGATCGCAACGCCGCAGATTATGCGCTGCGCCTGGCCGAGCGATATTTCGCAGGGGCGATCCCGGTTACTCTTTTGAACGCCCTGCTGAAGGCAGCCTCGGACCCATAACCGGCCCGAGCGGCCACGTCTGCGATGTTATCCGCTCCGTTTGCCAGCGCCCGGGCTGCAGTTTGTATCCGCCAGCTCGTCAGATATTGCATCGGGGAATGGCCGATCAGCTGGGTAAAGCGCTCACCCAGCGCTGAGCGGGACAGCCCAACCTTCATCGCTAGCTCATCGACCGTCCATTGATGTGAAGGGTCGCCGTGAAGCAGATTGAGCGCGGCACCGACGTAACGATCGCGAAGCCCACCGAGCCAACCCGTCTGCGAGTCGGGTAACGATGAAATGTAACGTCTCAACACCTCCACAAACATCAGCTCGCTCATGCGCGACAATACGGACTCTCCGCCCGGGCGCTTTAGTTTCGATTCGGTGGTTGCGATTCGCATGAATTCCCCGAGCCAGCTGTCTTCCTGCCCCAGCCTTTCACTGACTTTGATCAATTTCGGCAGTGCCGCCAGGATCGGATTGAACGGACGTACATCACAGCCCAGAAACCCGCATATCAGTTGCACCGGGTCACCCTTCCCGCTTTCGCGGCGAAAGAAGGGTAGAGGCAATTGAGTGGAATTTGCGCCCTCGAATAGCGACATTTCAGGATGACCGCGCATCCCCGGCGAACTCGACATTACATGCGCGTCGCCTTGCGGAAAGACGATGATGTCGCCCTGCTCAATGCTAATGGCGGGTTCACCCGCGATAGCAGCCCAACATCGGCCCGCCACGATGAAATGATATTCGAAGAGGTGTTCGACACCCGGCATGACAAATGGAATGTAATCCTTCACGGCTGCCGTCTCAGCCGCCCACGCTCCCTCGATATCGACATGGAAGAACGCCGCACCAGTCAACCGGACGGAACGCAAGACGTCTGAAAGCGCATCAGCAGCCACTACATCTCCCCGGATTCACGAGTCGCAAGCATCTCCACATAAGCGGATCGCGGCCGTCGGGGGTCCGAAAGGGAACAACCGGTGTCGAATACGCGGCCGCCGCGGTAAATCAAAATCACATCGCTGACTGCGACGCGCTCAGGTGCGCGCGACTTTGGCAGGACGGCGGGTTGGCTCGCAAGACTCGATCCTTTCACGCGATCGAGCGCCAGGATCTGGTCGATCGAGCGGCGCATCTGACGTCAAAGGAATTTGTCGATCTGATCGAGGGTGGACAGACGGATGTCGTGCGCTCCATGCTCGAGCACGGAGCCACCAGCAATTCGAAAACGGGTACTCCGCGCTCCTGGCCGCACTCGAAACCTGCCGGTGCCTCGATCGATCCTGGCACTGCCCTGTTCAATTTTGCCCTCGTCATGAACCGGTTGGAGATCGCCGAACTAGTCTCGCGCTGCATCAATCCTTTCGAATCGCTTCCGAGCGATATCAATCACTGCGACATTGTCTTCCGCCCACTCGCACAGCGCTCTGACGGGAACGCACAGGGATCGCCCCAACTCGGTCAGGCCATAGGAAACGTGGGGCGGAATGCAGGGCACGACAGTACGTTCGACCAGCCCGTCGCGCTCCAGGCTGCGCAATGTCAGCGTGAGCATACGTTGCGAAATCCCGGGGATGGACCGCTTGAGGTCGTTGAACCGACGAGGTCCCAGTTCGAGCAGAACGACCAGGAGAACGCTCCATTTTTCGCCGACACGGCGCAGGAGTTCGGCCACCCGATCGCAGTCTTCGGTGAAGCTGTATTTTCCATTCTCAATCACACCCGTGTGCCTCCGGTATCAACGACGTGCCTTCTTGCCGCGCCGCACAGGATGATTATGCTACCAAGGTTAGTAATCAATACCGGCGGGTATATGAACGATACTTGGCTCATCACAGGCAGTTCGGTCGGCCTGGGGCGTTCGATCGTGGAGGCCGCGCTGGCTGCAGGCCACAATGTCGTCGCCACGGCCCGAGACCCCGCCTCTCTGGACGATCTCGCGTCTCGATTCCCCGACCGCCTTCTCGCGCAGCGGCTCGATGTTACCGACGAGGTCAGGGCCCAGGAGGTGGTCGCGGCGGCCGTCGAGCGCTTCGGTCTCATCGACGTCCTGGTGAACAATGCCGGCTTCTCCGGCGTGGGTTCGATTGAGGACATGCCACTCGATCTCATCGAGGCGCAGTTCGATACCAACTTCATGGGCACCGTCCATACGTGCAAGGCGGTGCTGCCGGCGATGCGTGCGCAGGGGCGAGGCCGCATCATTCTTGTCTCATCGATCGGCGCCCGGATCGCGACGCCGGGCGCAGGCATTTACTATGCGTCCAAGGC
>JAQGOG010000210.1 GCA_028293765.1 Gammaproteobacteria bacterium | reverse complement strand
CGTGAGCGCGGTACCTTGGACCAATGCGGTCGTGAATGTGGGTGTGTCACTTACGCCTTTCATCACGAACGTAATTGTCGTCACCGGAACCGGAACGCCCGGGTCGGGGACTTTCTTCGCTTCACCGGTTTACTACGTCTCGGATCTCGGTCCCGCTATCGGCGGCGGCGGCGAGATCTATCAGATCGACGCGGCTGGATGGGGCGGTACCCCGAACTCTGTGGCTGTCGTCGAGAGCACTTACCTAGTCGCACCCGCAGGCTGGACACCAGATATATGAACTACCGTAAATACACCGCACTCCTCGCCATTTCGCTCGCGACCGCGCTACCCGTCGCCGCCTGGGCGCAGGTTACCGTAGGGGATGACTTCACTCTGGCGTCCGACACGAACGATTGGGTCACCTCCACCGGAGCGTGCCTCACGGCTGGCGATGGCACGGGTAAAATTCCGGCCTGTGTCGGCCTGCCCTATTATCAACAGAAGGGCGCGCAGACACTCGTAGGCGGTACCAGCGGGGTGCTGCCGGATAAGAAGGGGGAAGGCGCGCTGCGTTTCACCAATGGATACACGTCCGGAATCGGCGGCTTCATCGGTGGATACAACCAGACCGGCAGCATCATTTCAAACTTCACGTTCGATGCGGGCGCCGGTATCTCGGTTATCTTCAAGACCGTGACGTACCGTGGCGACTCGGGCGGCAGCGGCGCCGACGGTGCCGACGGCATCAGCTTCTTCCTCATCGATGGCTCGTTCCCGCCTTACGACACGGGAGCCCTGGGTGGAAGTCTGGGGTACAGCTGCACGAACCAAACCGGCAACAACGATACGACGGTGCGCGCGGATGGCACTGTGCGTGGGTTCGACGGGCTGCTGGGTGGCTACCTCGGCCTTGGCATCGACGAGTACGGCAATTTCCTCAACCAATCGGACAACACCTCTACGGGCTATGGGTTGGTACCGGACCGCATCGGTCTGCGCGGCAGAGGCAACATCTCGTGGAAGGGGCTCAACGGCAATTCCGATTCGAACATCGCGAAGTATTATCCTTCGAGTCTCAGTGTGACCAAGCGCGCACTGGCTGTGCAGAAGACTTGCAGTACCGGCACGCTATGGGACTACACGAACGCGACACCGACCGATACCAAGATCGAAGTCCCCGATTACAACGTCATACCCAACGCTTACAAGGTGCTGTCGGCGACTCCCACGCCGCTGCAGATTGCAAATGAGAAGGCGAAGACGCGCGATCAGACGCAGCCGCTCGCGAGCCGGGCGATACCGATCGCCTACAAGCTGAAGATCACGCAGGACGGCCTTCTCACCTTCTCCTACAGCTACAATGGCGGCAGCTACCTGCCGGTGATCACCGGCCAGAGCATTACGGCAAGCAACGGCACGCTGCCGGCCAAGCTGCGCTTCGGCTTCGCGGGCTCGACCGGCGGTAGCAATAACATTCACGAAATCCTGTGCTTCCAAGCCACACCGGCCGACCTTGCGTCCACGTCGGTGGGCGTCAACGAGAAGGAAGCCGCCAAGATCGCCAATGGGACCCAGGCCTATCTGGCCTTGTACTTCCCGAGTGACTGGACCGGCCGCCTCACCGCGAACGATCTGACCTATGACCCGACGACCCAGCTCGTCGGCGTCGCCGCCAAAGCGAACTGGGACGCTTCCTGCAACCTGACCGGTGCCACGTCTCCGAAGGGATGCGCAACCACAGGCGCGTCGTCCGTCACTGTGCAGGCACCGGCCAAGCGGGTGATTCTGAGTTGGAACGGTACGAGCGGCATTCCGTTCCAGTACGCGTCGCTCACGGGCACGCAACAGACAACTATCACGCAGGGAGACGCCGCCAAGAATACCCCCGATCGGGTGAATTATCTGCGCGGCGACCGTACCAAGGAGATCAATTCGTCGGGAGTCGGCCTGTTCCGCGCCCGCGACAGCGTGCTGGGAGACATCATCGACTCGAGCCCCACCTGGGTGGGGCCACCTAACAGCCCCTAGACGGTCGTCTGGAAAGACAGGCTGTACCCCGCAGCGGCGGCGCCAGAGAACGGCGCCAACTCCTATACGAATTTCATTACCAATTCGGGCACGCGTCTCAACGTCGTGTACTCCGGCTCCAACGACGGCCTGCTCCACGGGTTTCGCAGCGGCGCGTTCGACAGCACCGGCAAGTACGTGAACAACTCGACCTACCCCAACGATGGGTATGAAGTCCTCGCGTACATGCCCGGCGCCGTGGTGAACACCATCCATAATACGTCCGACTCGCTGCTCGATTACTCGAACTCGCAATACGGACACAATTTCTTCGTAGACGCGACCCCCGCGACCGGCGATCTCTTCTACAAAAGTGCGTGGCATACGTGGCTGGTCGGCGGCCTCGGTGCCGGCGGCAATGCGCTGTTTGCCCTCGACGTGACCAATCCGACCGCCTTCAGCGAGGCGACGGCCGGCACCATAGTGATCGGCGAATGGAATCCGTCGACTCTCTCGTGCGTCAGCAATGGCGGCTGCGGCAATAATCTGGGTAACACGTACGGAGTTCCCGTCATCCGCCGGCTGCATAACGGCAACTGGGGTATCATTTTCGGCAACGGCTATGGGAGCGCGAGCGGCGATGCCGGCATCTACGTAATGAGCGTCGATTCCGGCACGGGGGCCCGCTCTTTTTACTATCTCAGCACCGGCAAAGGCGGAAACAATGGAATCGCCTCCCCGGCGCCCGCCGATCTCGACGGCGATCACATCACCGACTATGTCTACGCCGGCGACCTGCTCGGGAACGTATGGCGTTTCGACCTCACCGACAGCGATCCGACCAAATGGGGGTCGGCCAAACTGATCTTCACGGACCCGTCCGCACACCCGATCACCACGAAGCTCGGGCTCGCAATTTCACCGATGGCCCAGGGCCATCCGCGCGTGATGATTGATTTCGCCACGGGACAGAGAATACCCCTGAGCAACACAGCGCCGGCAACATACGACTCCGGGACTCATTCGATCTACGGGATCTGGGACTCGAACATGACGGTGTGGAATTCCAAGTCGGCAGCGACGTATGCGAGCCTTGCAAGTCCCGCGAAGATCGATTTGACGAACCTGCAGGTGCAGACGCTCACGGTGAAGTCGGACGGCAACCTCGATTCCACCAGTAACCCGATCTGCTGGGCGGATCTGACGAGCTGCACCGCGAAACCCCAGTACGGGTTCTACGTGAATCTTCCCGGAGTCCAGGAGCAGGTCATTTTCAACCCGTTCATCTTCCAGGATGCGTTGATCCTCAACACAATCATCCCGGTGCCGGCCGCCGACTCGGCCACTAGCTGCAAAAGCCCCGTCGAGACGGGTTACACCATCGCGCTGTCGGTGAGCACGGGCGCCCCGTTACCGGGATTCTTCCAGAACTACAACGACACGTCGGCGGCCGGAACGCTGACGAACGCCACCGGTACGCCGTTCCTGGTGTATGCCGGATCGCAGGCTGAACTGCTGACGCAAACGACGGGCCTCGGCTCGACCGGCAAAGGGCCATTGACCTGTCCCCCGGGATCACCCCTGTGCAGCGGGGCGGTCAAGCCGAAGGGCCCGACGGGTAAACGCCTGACCTGGATCGAGAGACGCTAGTGAAGCAGGACATCAACATGACGATACTTTCCGGACGCACGCGGGCCGCGGGTTTCTCGCTAGTGGAGCTGATGATTACCATCGTGATCGGGGCCATACTGGTGTCCATTGCAGTACCTGCTTACACCACGCAGATCCGGAAGACGCGGCGCACGGAAGCGCGCACGGCTATTCTTGATCTCGCGAGCCGCGAGGAGCGCTTCTACAGCGTGAACAACGCTTACACCGACCAACAAGCTAACCTCGGCTACGGCGCCGCCGGCGCGGTCAGCGGAACCTCCGTCGGCAGCGGCTATTACACGGTAACGGTTACTTTCACTGCAGCGGACGTAACGACGGCGCCCCCCACACAGGCGACCTACACCATCAAAGCATCGGCCGCCGGCATACAGGCCAAGGACACCGACTGCGCATCATTCACCGTCCAGGAAACGGGCAAGACCAGCTCACTCAACTCCGCAGGTACCGACTCCACGGCCCTCTGCTGGAAGTGATCGCCCCCCACCGGGCCTATCGCAACCCGAGCCCATCACATCGCGCGGTGTGATGGGCAGCTCTCCGGCTTCCTGGAATTCGGCTGCACCGACGGTGGCCCCAATCACCGTGCAGGGCGCCGCCCTCACCAACAACTCGGGCAGCCCGTTCATCGTCTAGCCGGCGGGGACGCGCAGATGGTGACGCAAACGACCGACGGCGGAAGCATGGAGACGGGCGCGACGAACTCAACCAACTCCGCGGGTACCGATTCCACCGCCATCTGCTGGAAATGACGACCTGGCGCCCTGTTGGTCAGTCAGGGTTCCATGTCCTCGAGCACGCGCTTGAGCTTCTCGATCCGCTCCGGCCAGAAGAGGCGATAGCGGTCCACCCAGTCGACGAGGGGTGCCAGGGCCTGCGGCTCAGCCCGGTAGTAGGCAAAACGGCCTTCGCGACGCTCGCAGACGAGCCCGGCGCCGCGCAGTGCCGCCAGGTGCTGTGAGATCGCGGGTTGGGAGATAGCGAAGCCCGACTTGAGTTCCGACACGCTCATTTCCCGTGGGACGAGGCGTTCAAAAACCGCGCGGCGGGTCGGGTCGGAGAGGGTGCGAAAGAGATCGGCTTCGAGCATGGACGCAATATAAGCCACGACTTATGCGACAGGCAACTGCCCCGGCCGCGCCCGAGCTACTTGTTTTTCCTAGAGTCTGCGCTATATTTCGGCGGTAGTAGGTTGAGCGCGCTTGGATTCCGGTTTATCACCGCTGCGCAACCTTTGACCACCGCCGATCAGCACAACAATAACCGACGTCCCCCGTCCGGGCTGGTTCAGTACAACCCGCCAGCCGGGAGACGTTCCGCCGGGGTAGTGATGAGCACTACATTGGATAAGTTTCAGGGCGCGGCGCTGTCGCTCGCACGGTCGGGATCGATCAAGGATCGATTGACCGACGCCTACCGCAATCACCTTGCTTTTGTCGCCGAGAGCGAGCTTCCCAAAGAGTTGCTCGAGCAGTTCCGCGCTTTCAGCATCGCGCTGAGCCGTGAACGACCGCTACTGCGTGGCGAAGACGCGTTCCGTGCCACGGTACGGAAGATGTCGAACAACGAGGCGGACTTGGTTGCCTCGAGCGTCGTACGGATGTTTGGCGCCATTTCGCGCGAGCCGGCGAGCACCGTACGAGCGAGGGTCCCGAAAAGCGCACCACAGATCGTGACGCTCTACCCGGGCGAAGCCTGGCCGACTACGGCGGAGAGCGCTCGCTAGGAGCGAGACAGGCTCCCAGGCCGGCCCCGCCGCCTGGGCCTGCAGCCGGGCCGGACGCCTCAGTCCAGCTTGAATTCGTCATCCAGCTTGAATTCGATCGTATCCCACCGCGTCGTGTCCTCGTGCCGCGCCTGGCGCCGGATGGCGTCCACCAGTGCGCGTTCGTCCCAGTCGACGATCTCGTCCGCCAGATCCATGATCGCCTTAGGCACGGCCGCATGGGAGCCGAACGGCTTCATGAGAATCACGGGCTTCTGGCTCGCCTGCGCGAAGAGGAGCTGGAATGTGAAGATATCCTGGTGCGTTTGAAAGAGGCTCGAAAGCCCGACGATCGCCTCGACCGGCGCGATCTGCCGCCGCAGATCCTCCCGCAGTGCTTCCTTGTCACCGCTCGGCCGCAGATCGGGAGTGCTGTAATTGCGGTAGAAGAAGTTCTTCGCGCTCTCGAGGTATTCGAACACGCGCAGATAATCGTCGCTGTCCTCCCACACGTGGGTGATGAAGAGACGGACGGGATTGGCCTGCGACATGGCGGTCGATCGTTCGGTTCGGTAGCTGAGCGTCAGTCTGGCACAAGCGGCAGCGGCGCGAAACTCGAGTCCCCGAGGTCGTCGGGCGACAGTGGCGCCGCCCGCGGAGGCCCGCGGGGCGCCCCTGCGCAAGCGCTGCGGACTTTTGCCCTCCCGGATGCCGGCCAGCACCGATAGAATGGCCTCTTTGCTCCCGGAGCCCATCTCATTGCGTCTGCTCGTCTACAACATCCGCTACGCGACAGGCACAGGGCCTGCGTTCCACCTCCCCCTTCCCGGTGCGGGCTATCTGCGCAGCAATCGCAAAATCCTCACCGGCATCACTGAATTCATCCGCGCCGAGGAGGCGGACGTCGTCGGGCTCATCGAGGTCGACACCGGCTCCATCCGCACCGGCATGGTCAACCAGGCCGAGCACATCGCCGGCCAGCTTGGCCATTACTCGACTTTCCAGTGCAAGTACGGCACCGGCTCGCTCAACAACCTCATGCCCATCGTGCGCAAGCAGGCGAACGCCTTCCTGTCGGCGCCGCACGTGCATGGCGAGCGCTTCCACTACTTCGACACGGGGATCAAACGCCTCATCATCGAGCTCGAGCTGGAGGACGTGTGCGTGTTCCTCGTGCATCTGTCGCTGAAATTCCGCCACCGGCAGTACCAGTTGCGCTCGCTGCACGATCTGATCGTGGAGTCGCCGAAGCCGGTCATCGTCGCCGGCGACTTCAATACGTTCTGGGGCACGCACGAGATCTTTCTCTTCATGCGCGCCGCAGGACTGCGCAGCGCGAACTCCGCGGGCCTGCCCTCCTTCCCGGCACGCGTGCCGCGCCATGAACTGGATTTTATTCTCGTCAGTGAAGGCATCGAAGTAACCAACTTCCGGGTGCCGGACGTGCGCCTCTCGGATCATCGGCCGCTCGTCTGCGATTTCCACGTGCGCGCGGACGCGGTGGCACGAGGGCCGGCCGCGACTGCTGCCTGATGTTTGCACGCACGTCTGACTCGAGGAAAGGTCGTCAAAATGAATAGCAACAACACGTCCTGGAAAGCGGCGGCCGATGCCGACGGCATCCTTTGGTTGACCCTGGACAAGCCGGGGACGTCGGCTAACGTCCTGTCGAGCGATGTGCTCGTCGAGCTCGATACTCTGCTACGGCCGCTGCAGCAGAGTCCACCGCGCGGAGTCGTCGTAATTTCCGCCAAGAAGAGCGGTTTCATCGCGGGCGCCGACATCAAGGAATTCACCGGAATTACGGATGCGGAGAGCGGCTACCGCCTCATCCACGCGGGACAACAGGTGCTCGATCGACTCGAAGCCCTTCGGTGTCCCACCGTCGCGGCGCTTCACGGCTTCGCGTTGGGCGGTGGCTTCGAGCTGGCGCTCGCCTGTCGTTATCGGGTCGCCATAGGCGACGAGCGCCTGTCGCTCGGTTTCCCGGAAGTATTGCTCGGCATCCACCCGGGCTTCGGTGGAACGGTACGCAGCGTCCGTATCGCCGGCGTACGTCCCTCGATGGAGTTGATGCTCACCGGCAAGTCCATCCGGGCCGAGACGGCCCTGCGCATAGGCCTGATCGACAAACTCGTTACGGACCAGGAGCAACTGCAAGCCGCTGCGCGTGACTTCGTCTTGCGCAAACCGCCAGCGCGGAAGGCTTCCTTCGGCGAGCGAATCCTGAGCTCCGCGCTCGTTCGGCCTTTCGTGCGGCGCGCGCTCATCGCACAAGTCGCAGCAAAAGCGCGTCGTGACCACTACCCCGCGCCGTACGCGATCGTCGATCTGTGGGCGCGCTACGGTGCTCACGGTGCCGAGGCTTTCGAAGGCGAGGCGCGCTCCATTGCGCAACTCTTCACGACGGAAACTTCACGCAACCTCGTGCGCGTGTTTCTGCTTCAGGATCGCCTCAAAGCCCTCGGGGGCAAGGTCGCCGCTGACATCAAACACGTGCACGTGGTTGGTGCCGGAGTGATGGGTGGCGACATCGCAGCCTGGGCGGCCTTGCGCGGCTTCACCGTGACGCTGCAGGACCAGACGATCGAGTACGTCGAGCCTGCGCTGAACCGGGCCAAGGCGCTGTTCAAAAAGCGGTTGCGCGATCCGGACAAAGCCGCGGCCGCTCGCGACCGCCTGCGCGCCGATGTCGCCGGCGCAGGCGTGGAGGAAGCTGACGTCGTCATCGAGGCGATCTTCGAAAACCTCGAGGCCAAGCAGGAGTTGTATGCGCGCCTCGAGCCGCGCATGAAACCCACCGCGATCCTGGCGACCAACACCTCGAGCCTCATGCTGGAGCCGCTCGCCGCCAGGCTGGCGCGGCCCGAGCGTCTCGTTGGTCTGCACTTCTTCAATCCCGTCGCCCAGATGCAGCTCATCGAGATAGTGCAGTCCGGGCGCACGGATGCCGGGGTCGCGCAGGCCGCGATTGCCTTCGCACGACGATTGGACAAGCTCCCTGTGCCCTGCCGCAGTGCGCCTGGGTTTATTGTCAACCGCGTACTCATGCCGTACCTGCACGAAGCGATGTTCGCCGCCCAGGAAGGCGTCCCGCTCGCCGTCATCGACAAGGTGGCCGTCGATTTCGGCATGCCGATGGGACCAATCGAGCTGGCCGACGTCGTCGGCCTCGATGTTGCCGCTCATGTCGGCGAGATCGTCGCCGTGGAGCTCGGGCGCCCCGCCCCCGACCTGGCGAAGCTGCGCGAGCTGATCGCCGCGAACAAGCTTGGCCGCAAGAGCGGCGAAGGGTTCTACGTCTGGAAGGACGGCAAGCCGGTCAAACCGCTGAGCACAGGTGACGCCGCACCGGCCGATCTCGTCGATCGCCTGATTCTCATGCTCGTAAACGAATGCGCCGCGTGCCTGCGCGAGCACGTTGTTGACGAGCCGGACCTCATCGACGCCGCGGTTATATTTGGTACGGGTTTTGCGCCCTTCCGCGGTGGCCCCCTCGCCTACGCACGCAGCCGCGGGGTGGCCGCCGTCGTCACGCGCCTGGAAGAGCTCGCAGCGCGCTACGGCGCCCGGTTTCAGCCGGATTCCGGCTGGCCCCTCGTCACGACAGGTCTAAAACCGTGAACGGCATTTCGGCGCGACGAAAGCCCTGTGCTACCATGAAACATAATTTGCGACGCACCACATTTGGTCCCATTGCGTCAGGCTTCCCGAAATGCTTGAAGAACGCGAAGCCAGCGTTCAACTGCTCAAGACATTCGCGCCCCTGGATGGTTTGAAGCGCGAAAACCTCGCCGCGCTCGCAAAGAAAGTTACCGTTCGCACGATGTCCGCCGGGCGCACGCTGTTCAAGGAAGGCGATACCGACAAACGCACGGTCTGGCTGGTCGCCGGAATGCTCGAAATCAGCGAAGCCGGCCGCACTATCGCGATGATCCGCGGCGGCACTCGCGAATCCCGCGCCCCGCTGTATCCGCAGATTCCACGCAAGTTTACCGCGCGAGCCGTGGAGGAAATCAGCTACCTCTCGATCGACAGCGAGTTGCTCGATGTCATGATCACATGGGATCAAACGGGCACCTACGAAGTCTCGGAGCTCCAGTCGCAACTCGCAAGCAGCGGCGGCGACGACTGGATGACGACGCTGCTGCAGACGAAAGCGTTTCACCGCATTCCGCCCGCGAACATCCAGGCGATCTTCCTGCGCCTCGAACGCACGCCCTGCCGCGCCGGCGAGGTGGTCATCAAGCAAGGTGACGAGGGCGACTACTTCTACGTCATCGTGAGCGGTAAATGCATCGTTACCCGTGAAACGCCGCTCAACCGCGACGGTATCAAGCTTGCCGAGCTCGGTGTCGGCGACACTTTCGGCGAAGAGGCACTGATCGCGGAAGCCAAGCGGAATGCGACGGTCACGATGATGACCGACGGGGTGCTCATGCGCCTCAATAAGAAAGACTTCCGCGAGCTGATGAACGAGCCGCTGCTGCAATGGGTGAACAACGAGCAGGCCCGGGACATCGTCGCGAAAGGCGGCCGCTGGCTCGACGTCAGACTGCCCAGCGAGCACCAGAACCTTTCCATTGACGGCGCACTCAACATTCCGCTGTATTTCATCCGCCTGAAGCTGTCCGCCCTCGACCGCAACATTCCATACGTCGTGTATTGCGATACCGGGAGACGCAGCTCGGCGGCGGCCTACATTCTCGTGGAGCGCGGCTTCGACGCTTACGTGCTGACGGGTGGGCTGACCAGCAGCGGGGCGGCCCTGCGCAGATCGGCGTAGCCCCTCGCACCTACATGGTGTGAGTGGCTTTATCGCCGGACAGCGCGCCGGCGAGATAGGTCTCGATCTTCTTCTGCGTCTGGCCCCGGTCCTGATCGCTGAACTGCACGCCGATACCGGCGGTGCGCTTGCCCTGCGCGCCCTTCGGGGTCACCCAGATGACGCGCCCGGCGACCGGCAGCTTCTCATCCTCCCCCATGAGGTTGAGGAGCATGAACACCTCATCGCCGAGGCGGTAATTGCTGTTCGTGGGGATGAAGAGCCCCCCGTTTTTCACGAACGGCATGTACGCCAGATACAAGGCACTCTTGTCCTTGATCGTCAGCGTCAACAGACCCGGCTTGTTCCCGCCCGCTCTCAAGTTCTTATCCTCATACCCTGTGCTCGCAGGCAGCAAATTCATCTCCGCCCGGAAGGTGCGGGCGCCGCGATGGCGCCGCGGCCGGGCACGAAGCGCCTCAGAAGGGCCTCGAGCGCCAACCCCCGATTGATCGGCGTTTCGAGCGCCGACTTGAGCTCCCGCACGCCATCCACCAGCTCGAAGAGTTCGCCCATATTCAAGACTGCATTCGCTCCTGGCAAGTAGGGGCCAGCGCCCACTTTTGTAAAAAAGCTGTCACCCTCGTAGTGCCCCCGGATCCGTTCCGTGAGCCAATTCTCAATACACCGCAGCCGCAAGGGCAACTCCGAGCGCACCCACCGCTCTGCGGTCGCCACCGGATCGGCGCTGCCGGTGCTAGCTTCGTCCAGCGCCCTCCGCACCTCTGCTCCTACCTGCACCACGGCTGCGGGATCGACGTCAGCGGCGAGCATGGGGGCCTCGCCCAGGGCATCCAGCACCGCGTTCCAATCGCCCGGCCCACGAGTCGTCTCGAGCCAGGAGACGGCCCCCTGACGATCAGGCGCCCGTATGCGCACCCGTTGGCACCGGCTCAGAATCGTTGCTGGCAGCCGCGACGGCTGTGTCACCACCAGCATCAAAAGGGTCCGCTGAGGAGGCTCCTCAAGTGTCTTCAGCAAGGCGTTGGCTGCAAAACGATTGAGAGCGTCTGCGGGCGTGAGTATCGCAACTTTGTAGCCGCCCTGGTGGCTCGTAAGGGACAGCTCCTCCGAAAGCTCGCGCACCTGCTCAATGCGGATCTGGCGCGACTCCTCGATCGGCTGAAGGACGATGAGATCGGGGTGCTGGGACGTCGCGACGCCGCGGCAGCCCGCGCATGACCCACACGGCGCGTCTGTCACGCGTTGGCATAGGACCAGCTGGGCGGTCCACTTCGCAAGCCAGTCACCCCCAGCGCCGGGTGCTTCGTGAAGCAGCAACGCGTGGGGGAGCCTGCCGGCCGCGTACGCGGCGGCCAGCGTGACCATTTCAGTGCTGATCCACGGCGGTGTCATGGCTCCAGAAGGCCCTCCAGGACGTGTACCACTTGCCGCTCTACTCCCACGAGCTCAGCCGCAGCATCGATGACCCGGATCCTGTGCGGCTCCCGTCGCGCGAGCTCTAGATATCCCGCGCGCACTTTATGGAAGAACGCTTCAGCTTCCGCTTCGAAGCGATCCGCCGCTAGCCCTGAGCGCCGCCGGGCGCGCGCAAGACCGACAGTCGGCGGTAAGTCGAGGAGCAGCGTGCAATCCGGCACCAGGTCCCGATGCACAGCAGAGGCGAGTCCTTCGATCCACTGGGCATCGACTCCCCGGCCGCTTCCCTGATACGCCCGTGTGGCGTCCGTGAAGCGGTCGCAAACGACCCATTCACCCCGCGCCAGGGACGGACGAATCAAGTTCTCGACGTGAATGCCGCGCGCGGAAAACATGAGCAGCGTCTCCGTAACCGGAGAAAGCCCCTCGTCACCACGTTCCAGAACGACCCGCCGAACGCGTTCCGCCAACGGAGTGCCGCCAGGCTCACGCGTGAGGCGCACGGGTATCGAGCGAGCCTCCAGCCAGTCACACACGATGCGGGCCACGGTCGACTTTCCCGCGCCTTCGATTCCTTCGAGCGTTATGAAGCGCCCCGCTCTCATCGGACTCCCGGCGCGACCGCGGCCCGCGGCGCCCCCGTACCCTGATGCCGCAACCGTGTCAGATAGTCTTTCACTGCCGCATTATGCTCTTCGAGCGTCTTCGAGAAATGATGAGCCCCATCGCCCGCGCCGGTCGCGACGAAAAACAGCTCTCCGTTTTCCTGCGGATGTACCGCCGCGAGCACGGACTCGCGCCCAGGTAGAGCGATCGGAGTGGGTGGCAGGCCGGCGCGCGTATAGGTGTTGTACGGCGTATCGGTGACGAGATCCCGGGTGCGGATATCGCCGTCGTAGCTCTCTCCGAGCCCATAGATCACAGTCGGATCCGACTGCAGCCGCATCCCCTTACGCAAGCGGCTAACAAACACTCCGGCGATGCGCGGACGCTCCGCTGCCAGCCCGGTCTCCTTCTCGACGATGGAGGCGAGAATGACGGCCTGGTACGGTGTGTCAAAAGGCAGGCCCGGGCTGCGTTGCTGCCACGCTGTGTCCACGAGGCGCTGCATTGCGTTGTAGGCGAGCGCCAGAACCTCGAGGTCCTTCGTTTTCGCCGCGAACCGATAGGTGTCCGGAAAGAAACGTCCCTCCGCATTCTCGCCGGCGTGCCCCAGTGCGGCCATGACCTCGGCGGCGCTCTTTCCGGCAAGCGTATGAGCTACGGCGGCATGATGATCCAGTCCATGGCGAAAATCCGCGAAGGTCGATCCTTCGGTCACCGTGAGCTGCTCCAGGACCACCCGACCTTGCTCGAAGAGCTCGATGATCTGCGCGGCGCTGGCGCCAGCCGGAATCTCGTACATCCCGATTTCCACGCGAGGCCGACGGCTATGCACGCGAAGGTATAACTCGACCGCGCGAACGTTCGTCACGGCGCCCTGCCCCGCGAGTTGGGTGAGAACGCCGCGAACACTGGCACCCTGTTCGACTTGAATGCGAACGGGCGCTTGTGCGGGACCGGGCGCGTAAAATTCGTATTGCAACCAGTAGTAGCCGCCGGCTGCCGCGCCGGCGACCAGCAGGATCAGCACCAGCGCAACCGCGAATGCGCGGCCGTGCGCCCGAGTCATCAAGATGGGGAAGGCAGATCTACGCATCGACGGGCTCCTCGAGGAGCGGCGCGATGAGTTGTTGCAGTCGGCGTGTAAGCGGCCCCGGAGAGATCGGCCGCCCATCGAGCGCACGCACCGGCCAGATGCCAATTCTCGCATTCGTCAAAAACAACTCGTCGGCGGACAGCAGATCCTCAGCGCTCAGCACAGCCTCCTCTACCGGAATGCCGGCATTCGCCGCTTCGCGCAGGACCACGTGCCGCATCACGCCCGCCACGCCGCACAGATCGACACGGGGAGTACGCAGGCGAGATCCTTCCACGATAAAGACATTACTCATGGTGCCCGAAACCAGCCTGTCTGAACTGCTGAACAGGAGAGCCTCCAAAATATCGGGATCCGTCCATTCCCTGCGCGCCAGGACCTGCTCCAGCCGGTTGCAATGCTTGAGTCCCGCGAGCGCCGGGTTCTCGCCGAGCCGCATCGCGGCCGTACGAACCTGTACGCCATCCTGCGACGCTGACGGAGTTTCGTGCGGCCATGCGTAGCGAAATGTGATCCGCGTCGCCTTCTCGCGCCCGGTGACTCCGTAGCCGCGGGCGAGAGCCGTACCCCGGGTCACGAGCACTTTGACAATCGCGCTGTCGACCTCCCGAGCCAGTGTCCGGACCTCACCGCGAAGGTCGTCGAGGTTGCCGGGATCTATGCCCAAACGCGCGCAACCGAGTTCCAGTCGCTCGAGGTGCAATGACAGGAAACGCGGTCCGCCGCGGCGACACGCAATCGTCTCGAACAACCCATCTCCGAAGTGCACAGCCCGATCGAGAGGCGCGACCTGTCGATCGGGGATGCCGTTCACCAGCACCACCTCCAGATCAGACGAGCGCTCACGCGCCACGCGTAACCTCGAAAGCCGCCAGCAGGCCGCGCGCCTTGGCACGCGTTTCTTCCAGCTCACGCTGCGGATCGGAGTCCGAAACGATGCCTGCCCCCGCACGAAACTCAATCTCCCGCCCCATCAGTGTCATGGTGCGGATGAGAATGTTGAGATCCATGGTCCCGTCGCGGTTGAGATAACCCAGCGAGCCCGTGTAGGCGCCGCGCCCCGTCCCTTCGAGCGCCGCGATGATCTGCATGCAGCGGAATTTCGGGCAACCGGTAATGGTGCCGCCCGGAAATACCGCACGCAGCGCTTCGACAGGAGTGACGTCCGGGCGCAGCAGCCCGCTGACGTTTGAAACGATGTGATGGACGTGGGCGTAGGACTCAATAGTCATGAGCTCATCCACCAGTACGGTGCCTGGCTCGCACACGCGGCCAAGGTCATTGCGCTCGAGGTCGATCAGCATGATGTGTTCCGCCCGCTCCTTCGGGTGCGCGGCCAGAGCCGTCATTTCCGCAATATCGTCCCCGGGCCGCCGGCTGCGGGGTCGAGTTCCAGCAATGGGCCGAGTATCTATGCGGCGTCCCTCGACACGGACCAGGCGCTCCGGCGACGAACTGAGAATCGTTGCTCCACGCCACTGCGCAAGGGCCGCAAAGGGCGCCGGATTCGTCGTGCACAGCCGATTGTAGAGTGCGGCGACATCCGGGTCGCGCCCGAGCTCGACATGCCACGGCCGCGACAGGTTTGTCTGGTAGATATCCCCGGCGCGAACGTACTCCTTTCCGCGGCGTACCCGCTCGAGATAAGCGTCGGGATCTTCTTCGCGCACGGATTCGACGCGGAAACCTTCATCGGGGGAGTCGACCTGCAGCGCCACCAGGTGCGCGTCGGCCTCGAGCCGGTCGAGCATATCGACCGAGTCAGCTTCGGCGACCGCGATGACGCGGCCGCGCGCCCGATCGTGGATCAGCGCGCATGGAGTTCTCAGTGCGAACGCCTGCCATGGCAGTCCTGCGCGCGGTAACGAGAGCCGCGGCTCTATCTCCTGCGCGATCTCATAGCTTAGGAAAAGTGCCCAGCCGCCGGTGAAGGGCAGCTCCCCCCCGGTGTCCGCTGCCGGCGCGCGCTCCGCCAGCCACCAGTTCTCCAGAGCAGTCAGGAAGGTTGTTCCCTGGGGTACCACGCCTTCCGCACCGAGGCGCCCCTGAGCATCGAGCCAGAGAGCAGCCCGCGGCTCGGCGACGAGGACAGATGTTCGGCTCAACGGACCGTCGGCGGCGCTGTCGAGCAACACGGGATAACGCGCGGGAAAGCGCGTCGCGAGACGGCGCAGTACCGCAGGCGGGACGCCGAGCTCGCGAACGATTGGTCTGCTGGCAGCCTGTCCGGCTGAGGCGAAAGTCACGGCTTTGCCTCAACCGGAGAGGCCGCGGTCGGAAGGGCCGTGGGCCACTTTCAATGGACGGACTAGCGCCGCGCACACCGGGCGCCTCCTCGCGTCAGCCGCTAAAACGCCGGAAGATAAGCGAGCCGTTGGTACCGCCGAAGCCGAAGGAGTTCGACAGCGCGGTTTCGATCTTCATCTGGCGGGCCGTGTTCGGCACGTAGTCGAGATCGCAGTCCGGATCCGGGGTGTGGTAATTGATGGTCGCGGGCGCGACCTGGTCGCGAATCGCTAGGATCGAGAAGATCGCCTCGATCACACCCGCCGCGCCGAGAAGATGCCCAGTCATCGACTTCGTCGAGCTCACCGCCAAGCGCTTCGCATGGTCGCCGAACGCACGCTTCATCGCGATCGTCTCCGCCCTGTCACCGAGCGGCGTCGAGGTTGCGTGCGCATTGATGTATTGCAGGTCCGAAGGGTTGAGCGAGGCGTCCGCAAGCGCATTCGCCATCGAGAGGCGAGCGCCCTCTCCATCCTCTGGCGGAGAAGTGATGTGGTAAGCGTCGCCGCTCATTCCGAAACCAACCACCTCGGCATAGATATGCGCGCCGCGGCGGCGTGCAAATTCGAGCTCTTCCAGGATCACGGCACCACCGCCGTCGCTGAGCACGAAGCCGTCGCGATCCTTGTCCCAGGGGCGGCTCGCCTCGGTGGGCGCGTCATTGCGCGTCGAGAGTGCCTTCGCCTGGCCAAAGCTACCGAGACCGCACACTGTCGTCGCCATCTCGCCGCCGCCGGCAACTATCATGTCGGCGTCGCCGTATTGAATGGTCCGCATGCCGAGCCCGATGGCATGAGTCGACGTCGTACATGCGGTGACGACGCCGAGATTCGGCCCTTTGAGGCCGTACTTTATCGACAGATGGCCGGCGATCATGTTGACGATCGTCGCCGGCACGAAGAACGGCGAGATCTTGCGCGGACTGCCGGCCTTCAGATAAGCGCCGTATTCCTCTTCGATCGTGCCCAGGCCGCCGATGCCGGCGCCCATGACGGCTCCGCAGCGGTTGGTGTCGACTTTGGTGAAGTCGATGCCCGAGTCCACGACCGCCTGCATTCCCGCGGCGACGCCGTAGTGCATGAACTCGTCCATGCGGCGCGCGTCCTTCGGCGAAATGTACTGGCTCACCTCGAAGTCGCGCACCGCGCCGCCAAAGCGTACCGGGAATGCGGAGACATCGAAGCGGGTGATCGGGCCGATTCCGCTTTCCCCTCTCAGAATGGTTTCCCAGGCCGATTTCACCGTGCTCCCCACGGGAGAGACGATGCCGAGGCCTGTCACGACGACACGACGTTTACTCACACGCTACCTGTATGAAGACTCGACAGATGGAAAAAGACCGCGCGGTGCGAATCGAAGCATCAGGCCTTGTTGCGGCGCTCGTTGATGTACTCGATGGCTTGCTGCACCGTGGTGATCTTTTCAGCGTCTTCATCAGGAATCTCGATCTCGAATTCCTCTTCCAGAGCCATCACCAGCTCGACGGTATCGAGCGAGTCGGCCCCCAGATCGTCCACGAACGAGGCGTCGTTCGTGACCTGTTCCTGTTTGACGCCCAGCTGCTCGGCAACGATGGCCTTGACCTGCTGCTCAACTGTGCTCATTAGCGGATTGTCCTTTTGTAGTCTTTAGAAAATCTTGGAGTGCCCGCCGCTGCGGCAAGGGCCGGCGGCGAAGGCGCGGTATTGTAGGGGAACACCCCCCCGGGTGCCACTGAAGGCGCTTTGCGAGGTGATTGTTTTTTCTCGCGAATCCGAAATTCCGCAGTTCCCGGCCGGGGGCGCACGAGTGTCCCTTGTGGCGCTGATCCAACGTCTGCTAGGCCATGTACATTCCGCCGTTGACGTGCAGTGTCTCACCCGTGATGTAGCTCGCCGGCGCTGAGCTAAGAAATAGCACCGCAGCGGCGATATCGGCCGCACTGCCAAGCCGCCCCAGTGGGATCTGGGCCAGCAAAGTCGCACGCTGCTCTTCCGTGAGCGCCCGCGTCATATCGGTGTCGATGAAGCCGGGAGCGACGGCATTGACGGTGATGCCGCGGGAGGCCACTTCCCGGGCCAGCGACTTGGTAAAACCCAGCAGACCGGCTTTCGCCGCAGCGTAATTGGCCTGGCCGGGGTTACCTGTCAGGCCAACGATGGACGTCAGATTGATGATCCGACCCCGCCGCTCTTTCATCATGCGGCGCAGGCACGCCTTCGAGAGACGGAATACCGACGTCAGGTTCGTCGCAATGACCTGGTCCCAGTCGTCGGGCTTCATCCGCAGGAGCAGCATGTCGCGCGTGATGGCGGCATTGTTGATCAGGATGGTCGGCATCTCGTCCGCGGCGTCGAGGTCCACCATGAGGGCATCGATGGACGCCGGATTTCCCGCGTCCAGCACGGCCCCACGACCGTTGTATCCGTGCGACGCGAGTGCCGCGGTCAGCTTAGAGGCCCCCTCCGCCGTCGTAGAGGTGCCGATTACCCGCGCTCCCGCTCCCGCCAATGAGAGGGCAATCGCGTGGCCAATACCACGCGAAGCGCCGGTTACGAGGGCCACATCATTTTTAAGCATTCACCACCCCCTGCGTAGCCGCCAGCGCGGCCTCTACCGACGCCGGATCTTCCAGCGCGAGAAATTCCAGCCCTGGCCGCTTTTCGATGCGCCGGTTCAGCCCCGTCAGCACCTTTCCAGGGCCACATTCGATCAATTGCGCGATGTCGCCGCTTGCAAGGGCGCGAACCGTGTCCCACCAGCGGACCGGGTTCGGCAGCTGCCGCGCGAGCAGCTCGTGAATATCCGCGGGCTTCTCATGGACCACGGCGTCCACCGCGCTAACGAAGCGAACCCGCGGTGTACGGATTTCCACGTTTTTGAGCCGTTCGGCGAGACGGTCCGCAGCCCCGCGCATCAAGCTGCTATGAACTGGCACACTCACCGGGAGCAGTACTGCTCGTTTCGCGCCTCTGGCTTTAGCGGCTTCGATGGCGCGCTGCACCGCGTCGCTGTGACCCGCGATGACCACCTGCCCCGGCGCGTTGAAATTGACAGGCTCGACCACCCGGCCCTGCGCGGCCTCCTGGCAGGCTTCTTGGAGCTTCGCCTCGTCGAGGCCGAGAATCGCGGCAACCGCGCCCGTGCCGAGGGGTACCGCTTCCTGCATGACCTGACCGCGAAAGCGCACGAGATCGACAGCGGTCCGAAACTCCAGCGCTTCTGCACATACCAGAGCGGTGAACTCGCCGAGGCTGTGTCCGGAGACGACGACCGGCAGGTCCCCTCCCAATCCACGCCAGTACCGCCAGGTCGCAACTCCCGCGACGAGCATCGCGGGCTGCGTTCGCTCGGTCGCGTTCAATTGATCTTCCGGCCCTTCCTGCAGGAGCTTCCACAGGTCGTAACCCAGAACCGCGCCGGCCTCGTCAAAAGTAGCGCGGACGACGCCGCTCGCGCCCGTCGTATCCGCCGCGGCGAGCTTGGCGAGCATGCCGATCGATTGTGAGCCTTGCCCTGGAAACACGAAGCCAAACGACATCAAACGCTCCTGTATACCGTGGGAGTCAACCCGACCGCCGCCCGTGGCAGGCGCCCGGCCCGGTCGCCCGGAAAAAATCCGGCGGATTATACCGGCTCAGCGCGAGGTTTCAGGAATGTGGCAACGGCGAAGCCCGCAAGGGCTCCATAAAGGTGAGCGTCGACCACGACACCGGCGCCGCTATCCGCGAACGGGAGAGCCCCGGTCCACTGCTCATAGCTCAGTTTCAGCACTATGAAGCCGGCAAGAATCCAGCCATCGGGATCGCGGCGCCGCAGATGTGCCAGGGTACCAGCGGCCATTACGCCGTGAAGCACACCGGAGGAACCGACGTACCAGGCGACTGTCGAATCGCGGAGCCATAACCCGGCGTCGATTGCGGCGATAGCGCCGATCACGATCAGCAGCCATTGTCGCGGTTTGTAGTCACGGGCGAACAATGCCCACATCAGGACGAGACCGAGACTGTTGAGGGCAGCATGCTCGAGATCGAGGTGAACCACGTGGGCCGTCAGCAGGCGCCACCACTGACCCGCCGCCAGCCCGCTGCGCTCGTAGCGCAGAAGCTCACGACCCGCGTCGCCAGCAAGCTCCGGGAGGAGCAGCAACGCGCAGGCCGCGAGGAGCCCGATTCCGAACCATCCGTCGCAATTGAGAGACGTCAGCACACGCCTGCAGCCGTTCACAGGCCGGCTGGCATTCATTTGTTATTATCCCGGCCCACTCGCAACAGGGGCGCTAGCCTCATCATGTGGCCGCTTTCACGCAGGACCTTCAGCTCATGAGTTACATTTCTTACGTCCACAAGGGTAGCAGACGGCGTGCGCCAGGATTTGGGCGCGCGCGCGGTTTCACCCTCATCGAAATCATGGTGGTGGTGATCATCATCGGCCTGCTGGCGGCGGTCATCGTCCCCCAGGTCATCAGCAAGGTCGACGAGGCGCGCGTCGCGAAGGCCAAGCAGGACATCCAGAGCCTCGAGACGGCGCTGACGATGTTCCGGCTCGACAATTCCAAGTACCCGACCACGGAACAGGGTCTGGCCGCGCTCGTTCAACAACCTACCGATCCGACCATCCGTCACTGGCGTCCGGGCGGTTATCTGCAGCGGGTGAGCAAGGATCCCTGGGGCGCCGAGTACCAGTACACCAGCCCCGGCTCCCACAGCAAGGACTACGACCTGTTCACCCTGGGAGCTGACGGCCAGCCCGGCGGCGAAGGGGTGGATGCGGACATCGGGAACTGGAACATCGGGGACTAGCGGACGGCAGGAGCCGGCCACCATGGCATTTTCTCGCAACCGGCGACGTCGCGCAGCCCGCGCCGGCGCCGGTTTTACGCTCATCGAGATTCTCGTCGTCGTGCTCATCATCGGCGTGATCTCGGCCGGCATCATGCTCTCCGTCACGCTCACCGGTCGGGACCGCGACCTGGAAAAGGAGAGCGAGCGCTTCGTCGCCCTGATCAGCTACGCCCGTGAGCAGTCGGAACTGCAGACGCGCGAGTACGGCCTCATTTTCCAGGATGACAGCTACGAGTTCGTCGCCTACGACACACGCCGCCAACTGTGGCGCACCGTGTTCGAGGACGATGCGCTGGGCCTGCGCAGGCTCCCTGACGGTCTGGATCTGAAGCTCGTGGTCGAAGCGCGACCCGTTGTGTTGAAGAGGCCGGCCAATGCAAAAGACAAGACACCGCAGGTGATGATCTACTCGACCGGCGATCTCACTTCCTTCGAGGTGACGCTCGAACGGGAAGGCGGCGTCCGCAGCATATCGCACGCGCAAGACGACAAGGGCAAGGTCGTCGCGAAACCGATGGTAGAGAGTAAGGGGAACAGGGCGTGATACGCACGTCTCGCGTTGCGCCACGCACGGGCGGATTTACCCTGATCGAGGTGCTCGTCGCGCTCGCGATCGTTGCGATCGGCATGGCCGCGGTGTTGGGTGCTCTGAGCTCCTCCGGCGGCACGATCATCTACCTGCACGATAAGACTCTCGCGGAATGGGTGGCCCTGAATCACATCGCCGAGCAGCGCTTGCAGCCGAAGCTTCCGCAGACGGGGAACACCGACGGCGATGTCGACTTTGCCGGCCAGAAGTGGCATTGGCGTCAGGAGACCGTCGCCACCGCCGTCAAGGGCATGATCCGCATGGACGTCATGGTGCGTCCCGCTGCCAGCAAGGCCGCTGACGACAGGGGTTGGTACGTCACCGTGAGCGGAATTGCAGGCGATGCGGTCTCCGCGCCGCAAGGCACCCAGTTGTGGGGTACGGGTACTACTACGCCGACGCCGGACGGGACTGGCACGGGCACCGGCAATGGAACGAACATCGGCGGGACTCTGCAAAACCCAACTACTGTGGTACCGCCGGTTCCGACACCGTCCGGTAGCTCGCAATGATGGCGCGCAACCGCGGCTTCACGCTGCTCGAGCTCCTCGTTGCGATGTTCATCGCCGCTGTCATGTTCGCCATGGGCTACGGCGCCATCAATCAAGCGCTCATCAGCCGCGGCGCCTTGCAGGAGCAACAGGCGCGGCTCATCGAGGTACAAACGGCGGTACGCGTCCTCGAGCAGGACTTCGTGCAACTCGCACCGCGTCCCATAAGACAGCCGGTTGGTGACGGCTACCTGTCGGCACTGATAGGAGACCCTACACAGCAGCCGTTCGTACAGCTCACTCGCGGCGGTTGGGCCAATCCCACTGGACTGCAACGGCCCGGCTTGCAACGCGTTGCTTACTTCCTGGATAAAGACACGCTGCGGCGGGAATACTGGACTGTGCTCGATCCGACCCTTGCCAGCACGACCATCAAGCGCGACCTGCTCACACACGTGAAGGCTGTGACGGTCCGCTACATGGATATCTCACGTCAGTGGCAGGTCCAGTGGCCGGGCACCGGGGTTGCCGGGGCCCAGGGGCAGGAAGAGATCCTGCGCGGGCGACCGATCGCAGTCGAAATCACACTCGAAACCGAGGATTGGGGCAAGCTCGTGCGCATCGTCGAGGTGCCCGGGTGAGTTCTTTACGCATCCCATCGAGCCAGCGGCGCAGCGGCCGGCCGCCGTCACGGCAGCGGGGAATCGCCCTGCTCGTTGCCATCCTGCTCGTCGCGTTCGGTACGATCATCGCCGCCGCGATCGGGTACGAGAACGCGATGACCGCACGACGCGGCGCGGCGAACTTCGCGTTGGACGAGAGCCTGCTCATCGGACAGGGAGCGGAAGCGCTCGCCGCTTATGGCCTGCGCGAGGTACAGCGTACCGACAGACAACACACCTATCCGGGTCAGGGCTGGGATAGTCCGGTCGGCCCGGTCGAAGTCGTCCCCGGCGTCATGCTCGAAGCCTCGCTGGAGGACCTGCAGGGGCGCTTCAATCTCAACCTGCTCGTCAAGGCCGACGGCACGCCGAATCAGCCGGCCATCGCGGCTTTTCAGCGGTTGCTGGAGCTGCTGAACATTGAGCCGAAATGGGCGGGATACCTCGTCGACTGGATCGATGCGGACCAGATTGCTTCGAACCCCGACGGCGCGGAAGACAGCGTCTACATGGGCCAGACTCCTCCCTACCGCACGCCGAGCATGTACATCACCAGCGCGAGCGAGCTGCTCGCGCTGCCCGGATTCGGTCACGAGCGCTACGCGAGGCTCGCTCCTTATGTGGTCGCTCTGCCGATCAACGCCAAGACCGTCAACGTGTGCACGGCATCGGGCTTCGTGCTCGATGCCTTTCTCGGGGGCAAGCAGGAATTCAGTCTCGATCCGGAGGGCCTGGCGAAGAACCGGGCGAGCGCCAACGGCTGCTTTCCGAACCTGACCGAATACCAGGCCTCGTTCGACGCCAAAGGCTTCAGCGTCGTCCAGGATATGTTCGCGATGAATTCGGCCTACTTCCGCCTCACGAGCTTCGTCACTATTGGCAGTGCCGAATTCAACTTGTACAGTCTTCTGCAGCAGGACGGCACGGGCACCGTGCGCACGCTCCTGCGCAGCTACACTCCGGACTGACCGGTCTCGATCTCAGGAACTTCGAACATGGCTGACTGGCTTCTGCTCAGGCTCCCACGCACACCGGACGCGCCGGCCTCCTGGCTCGTCGTCGATGCCCGTGGCGCGGCGGTAGGGCCGCCGCAAAGCGGTCCGCTGTCGCTTGCGGGGGCCCGCACCGCCGGGCGCCGCATTTGTGTGCTGGTCCCGGGCACCGATGTGCTCGTGGCGGAGCCGGATCTGCCCACGAAGGCCGGTGCCAAACTGCAACAACTCGTGCCTTACGCCATGGAAGAGCACCTGGCCGAAGACATCGACGACCTGCACTTCGCTATCGGCAAACGGACGGGCCACTCCACGCGAACGCCCGTTGCCGTGGTCACCCGTGCGTTGATGGATCAGTGGCTCACCGCGCTCAAGTCCAACGGCATCGAGCCCGAGGCCATGTATGCGGACAGCGACCTTCTGCCGCAGAACCCGGGGCAGGCGGTAGCGCTGCTCGACGAAGACGTGATCGTCGTTCGCCCTCCTTCCGGCTCACCGGTCACGTTACCCGCCGAGGCGCTTCCCGAGGCTCTGGAGATCGCACAGGCGTCGGCTCCGGAAATGGGAGGCGCCGCGCGCGGCCTCATTCTTTACACTGGCGCCGCGGAGTGGCAGCAACACTCCGCGCAGGTGGAGGCGCTCCGCGAGCGCTTCGACGGCATCAAGATTCAACTTCTGTCGGCCGGGCCGCTGTCGCTGTTTGCGCAGCAAATGCCTGCTGCGACACCGACCAACCTGCTGCAGGGGGCCTACCAGCCGACCACGTCGCGCGCTGTAGGTTTTCGCGCATGGCGAGTCGCGGCGATCCTGCTCGTCTGCCTCGTGGGGCTGCACGTGGCCGGGAAAGCGACCGAGCTGACCCTGCTGAAGCGTAACGAGCACAAGGTCGATGTCTCGATTCGTGAAGCGTTCCAGACGGCCATGCCGGGCGAACCGAGCTCGCCGGATCCGCGCAAGCACATGGAGCAACGGTTGGCGACCGCGCGCGCCAGTGGGGGCTCCAGCGGTCTCCTCTCCGCTTTGGAAGCGCTCGTACAGGCACGCCGCGCCGCACCTGGAGCCGTCGTACAGGCACTGAGCTATCGCAATGGCGCCGTCGAGCTGAAAGTAGCGGCGCCCGACGCGGCGAGTCTGGATCACATGAGCCAGGCCCTGCGCAACAACGGCTGGCACGCGGATCTCACCTCCGGCAACAACGTGGCCTCCGGTTACGAAGGCCGCATCCAGATCCACTCCAACGGCTCGTAGAGATCCGCGAGAACCAATGTCATGAAGCTACCGTTCACCGCCAACCTGTCGCTCGACTCACTCTCGGAGCGCGATCTGCGCATGCTCAAGATCGGCGGCGTGCTCGCGGCCCTCTTCCTTGTTTTCGGGGTCATCCTCCCGCTCGACAGCAGTGTGTCGCATGCTCACCAGCGTCTCGGCAAGAAGCAGGCGGATCTCGTCTGGATGCGGGGGGTCGCCCCCGAGTTCGCCTCGATCGGACCTGCGCGGGCTGCGACCAACGAATCGCTGCTCGTGATCGTTGACCGTTCCGCGCGCGAGTCCGGACTGGCGTCGGCACTCGCCGGCAGCGAGCCCAGCGGTCCGGGCGGCTTGAGCGTGCGCATGCAAAAAGCGCCCTTCGATACTCTCGTCGCCTGGCTGGCCCGCCTGTCACAGCAGAACGGTATCCGGGTCGACACCGCCTCGATTGAAAATGCCGGCGCGCCCGGCCTCGTGAATGCCGCCATCGTGTTGCACACCGGTTGAGCCGGGCACCTGCGAACGCGAGAGTCATCCCCGAGTGAGACGAGACATCTGGCGTGAGGCAGGCGTCTGTCTCGAGACGGGGCAGCTGACGTGAAACGCGGCTTCTGGATCACTTTACTCGCGATTTCGGCTTTCGCCGTCATCGTCATAGCGCGTTTGCCGGCGAGTTGGGTTGTTCCCTCGTCCTCTGCGACTGTCTCCTGCGCTGCCGTTGATGGGTCGATCTGGAACGGCGCCTGCACGGGACTGCGGGTTGGTGGGTCCGCCGTGGGTGATGTCGAGTGGGAAGTACACGCCTTGCGCCTTCTCGCGGGAAAGCTGGCCGCGCATGTCACTCTCACACTGCCCAAGGGTTTCGCGCGAGGCGATGTTGAAGTCGGCCTGGATAAGAACGTGACGGCGCGCAATGTGCAGGCCGAGCTGCCGCTCGATCGCAGCCTGATGCCGGCGATCTCCCCGACACTACACGGCAATACGCATGCAGACATCGCGTTTGCACGTGTCGAGAAAGGTGTCGTCAAACAACTGCAGGGGCGTATCGAAGTTCACGACCTCGAGCAGCGGGACGGCAGCACAGGGCGTCTGGGCAACTACTCCGTAACATTCCCCGGCGGAAGCGGAGAGCCCACCGGGCAGGTGCGCGACCTGGGGGGGGCGCTCGGTGTTGAAGGCACGCTGCGACTGACTGCCGAGCCAGGTTACGACCTGCAGGGCCAGGTTGCGGCGCGTGCCGACGCCTCCCCGGGACTGCAGAGGGACCTTCAGTATCTAGGCTCTCCCGATTCACAGGGACGCAGGCCGTTTGGGATGAGTGGGACGTTCTAGGACCTCAGGGCAGCTCGCAGAACGCGCTGAGGAGCGGGAAGTAGAGACCAGCTCGTACGGGGTGTGGGCCGAGACCGCGGGCCAGTGCAACGTAGGTTTCGAGCTGCGACCGATAGCGCTTCATTTCCTCGTCGAGGAAGGCCTGCAGACCACTGCCCTCGTGGCGGCTCGTCTTGAAGTCAATCACCCATCGCGTTCCCTTGCGGTCGACGAACGAGCGATCGATCACTACGCCTGTCAGCCTTCCAGAGGCCATGCCTGTCAGAGCGAGCTCGCTGCTCGATTCAGTGTGCTCGGGGGCAAAGATCCAGCGGCCGCGGTCATCATCTACGGTGCGCGTCAGCGCTTCGACCACAAGGGTTGCGGCGCGCGGCAAGTCGCGGTCCGGCACACCATGGCGGCGCAACTGATGAAGGTACGCGTCGCGGTCGCTTTCTATTCGGGAGCGTGCGGGGAGTTCTGGGGCGCTCGCGAAGGCCTCCAGCGCCGCGTGCACCACGGTACCGATATGACGCCCCGTCTCGCCTACCCAGCTGAACTCCGGCGGTTCGAGGGACTGGTGCCCGATGGGCAAGCGCGGCAGCTTGGGGGCGATCTGGAACGCCGGCGGGGTCCAATTGGCCGGCAGGTGACGGAGGGGAGTGGCGACGGTGGCGGACGCGTCCGTGCTGCCGGCAGTGGTAATGGCGTCAGATCTCGCGTCTATGCTGCCGGCGCCGCTAGCCTCACCAGATCCCGCATCGGGTCCGGCGACGGCCATCGCGGTGATGTGCCTAAAGGTGCCGGCGCTGAAGGCCGGCCCTAGCGCAGGCCACAGGCAGGCCAAGAGCGTTCCGGTGCGGGGGGCAATCGTGCCGTCCGGCTTTGTTTTTGGCGCCGCCGACAGATACAGCGTTTGTTTGCTTCGCGTAGCCGCGACATAGAGAAGGCGTGTCTGCTCGTTGGCGGCTCGCTTCGAGATGAGCCGCTTTAGATAGACACCCACATCCCCACCCCGATCGTCGCCAATGGCGGGTACTGGAGCCATAACGAGGTCGCTCTCGCCATGGCGACGCGGGAGATCAAGCCATCGCAGCAACGGCTCCCGGCCTCTGTTGAGCTCGCGATCGAGGCTCGGCACGAACACATGATCGAACTCCAGGCCCTTGGCGCGGTGGATGGTCATGAGCTGCACGGGGTTCGCAGTTGAGGATTGCGGCTGCGCGTACAGGTCGCCGAGCAGCGAGTCGAGATCCTGTGGCCCGCTCCACTCACCGGCGGCAGCGCGGTCACTCAGGGCGGTCAGGAATGCGCGGGCGTGGCGGAGATCGTGCTTGGGGTAGGCATCCGCGGCACCTAGGCGCAGCCAAGTCGTTTCCAACCAGTCGACCAGCGGACCGCTATCTCGTGTCTCTAGCGCCACTTCCAACACACCGCGCACACGAACGAGACGCTCAACCTCGGTGGGTGAACAATGCGCGAGACGATCGGGGTCCGCCATCGCTTCCCAGAGGAGCTTCGAGTCTCGCCTATGAGAAAGCGCGGTCAGCGATACGAGTGACAATCCGCAGCACGGCGCACGCAGCACCGCGAGCCACGCTGTGCGGTCACCGAGGTGATGCAAGGCCTGCAGCAGCGCGACGAGGTCCCGGACGACCGACAGATCACGGAGTGGGATGAGGTCCACGCCGATCGCATCTACTCCGCGCGCTTCCAGGGCCGTCATGATCGGTGCGGCATGACTGCGCGAGGCGACGAGGACGGCCACCGTTGCTGTTGAGTCCTGACCCCTCAGCTCGGCAATCCGCGCCGTAATCGCCGCGGTCTCGGAAGCGCGATCGTTCGGGAACAGGCGCATTTGCACTGCGTCGGTGGATGCGTGCTGTGTCGATGAGGCGGATGGCGTCCCCGGCTGGCTGGCGAACGCTGGCGCCTGCACGGGGTTGCTGCGGCCGGCAAGGCTGGGCGTGAAGGCGACCGCGCTGGCACGCAGATCATCGCTTGCGGGAAACAGCCTGGTGAACGAGTCGTTCGTCCAATCGATGAGTTCCGACGTCGAGCGGAAGTTGCGTGCGAGCTGGAGCGCTTCGAGGCGCACGCTGCCGATGCCAGAGTCACGTGCCCGCAGGAACAACCCTACTTCCGCTTCGCGGAACTGGTAGATCGACTGCATCGGATCGCCCACGACGAATAGCGTTCGTCCGTCGCCCTCTTCCCAACCCGTGGTGAGTGCTTCGACGAGATCGAACTGCGCGAGCGAAGTGTCCTGAAACTCATCTACTAGAATGTGCCGCAAGGAAAGACCGGTCCGTAGCGCGAGGTCCGTAGGTAGCCCAGCGTCTGCCAACGCCGCGCGTGCCGCCCCAGCTATGTACGTGTGATCGACGCGGCCGGCGATCGCAAATTCCGCCTGCAGTTGAATCGCAGCGGCGCGCAGTACGCGTGACAGGGCCATGATGGCGGCAGCATCGCTGTCATACAACGTAGCTGCGGGAAGCGAGTTGAGCTCAATCAGAACCTCTCGAGCACCGACCACTCCACTCACGTCCTCGAGGCACGCGCGCAGGGCGTCCTTCGCGGCGGCGGCCTCGTATCCGGGACCGAGAGTCTTGTTGATTCCGTTAGGCTTGCGCCACTCTCCTTGTTTGGTCAGCGTCAATGACGCCAGACGTTTCCATGCGGCCAGACACTCGGGCTCGCTTTCCAGCAACCCTGCTCCTGACAGAGCGCCGGCTTGAGCGCGCAGCGCCACGGATAAGCGGCTGCAGGCAGCAGTCAGGTGCTCGCGAACTATATTCGACAAGCTTTCGCTGATCCGCGCGCACAACGCCTGCGGCTCGTGCCCCAGCACGTAACGGAGCCAATGGCCGCGTTCCTGCAGCATGATCGCCAGCAGTCGTTCGACATTGCTCCAGTGATTGTCGAGCCGCTCAAACAGGAACTCCACGTCAGCGCCGAGCTCTGCATCTCCCTCCGCGAGGACCAGGGTGCCACGCGCAGCGCGGTGATAGAGCTCCCGCGGCCGATCCGTGATAGCGAGCGCGCCCCCCGCTTTCGCAGTGACGGGCAATTGGCTGGCTAGTCGGAAGTTGAAGGAGTCAATCGTTTGGATCCGAAGGCGGCCGGGGTCCTGCGCAAGATTCCATCCGCGCGCAGCGGCTCGTTTCAGCGCAGCCGCGGCGAGCGCGCGCACCCGCTGGCCCTGCGCGCTTTGTGTCTCCGTCTCACCACGCAACGCCTTCAGAACGCGCGCACGCATTTCTGCGGCCGCTTTCCGTGTGAACGTGATAGCGAGAATCTCCTCGGGCTCATCGACCTCTGCCAACAGACGCAGCAGTCGCTGAGTAAGCACCGTCGTCTTCCCCGAGCCGGCAGGTGCCTGCAACAGAATCGAACGCCGTGGGTCGGTCGCGTATTCGCGCGCCCGCTCATCGGCAGCCGCGGCAGGCTCGCCGGAAGTCTGACGCGGCAGGCTACTCATCGCTACTCTCCGACAACGCCGCGCTTGCATCGGTGCTGGCGCTGGCGACTCGATCGGATATGCGGCAGATGCTGGCGACGTGGCAGTAGTCGCAGGCTCCCGGCTTCGGATCCACCTCTGCGCGACCCGCGAGGAATGCGGCTGCGAGGTGCTCGACGCAGGCGAGCCACTCGCGACGTCGCAGCGGCCAAGCATCCAGGGGGTCAGTGCCGAAGGCCGCCTCGACACCCTTCACTTTCGGGAGCAGCTCCGGTGAGTTCGCGATACCGTCAAACCGCACTTCCTTTGCCGTGACGTTGATCGTGGCCATTGCAACCACGTCTTCGCCGACTGCCACGAGGTAGGCAAGCAGCTGCGGATGAGAGGGACGCTCGCCGTACCAGTCAGCGGTCGTACGTCTGCCGCTCTTGTAGTCGAGGATGGCGCGACCGCCGCTCGCCAGCGCGTCCACGCGGTCGATACGGACGCGCAAGTGCGCGCCCATCAGAGTTAGAGTCGACTCTAGCTCAGTGCTCTCGACACGGAACGGGGCACGATCGCGCTCGACATTGCACAGCGTGCGAATCAGGCGCGTTGCCCGACGGCATTCGCGTTCGAGCGCTGGCGAACGTTGCGAATCGTTGAAGAGGTCGCCTTGCAAGTCAGCCGCGGGACTCAGCGGGATCGCATGCGGCAGCCGACTTAGCGTCGTATCAGCCGCCTCCTCCACGCTTTGATGGATCAAAGCATCCAGCGATGCGTCGGAGAGTGCAGCCAGCGCCTGCGAGTCCCCGAGTTGCATCCACAGTCGCTGCAGTGCCGCGTGCAGAAGTTGCCCGCGCAAATCCGGGGCTATACCAGGCTCCGGTGCGCCGAGCGGAGTGCTCCCCAGGCGCAGCTCCGCGTACGCCCGGAAAGGACACTGATTCTGCAGCTCGAGGCTGCGGGTACCGGAGGGGAGCGGCCGTTCACCAGGCCAGACGAGCCCAGCAGCGTCTTCAAAAGTCTCGAGCATGCCCTCACGATGCATGCGTACCGGCAGCCACATGGAAGCGCGCTCGGGCGCCGTGCGGCGTTCCTCTATGGAATCCCGCCTCGGCGGCACGTCGTGCATCGCCGGCGACCGAGGCGCGTCTGGTGCCCCGTAGTCTCGAGGTGAGCCCCCCTCCACCACCAGCCACTCCGTGAGCAAGGGGCTCGGCAATAACTCCAGGTCCTCCGACCTTGCTGGTGCGCTCAGGACGAGTTCGTCGGCGGCCGCACGCCATGACGTGACAAGGGCCTGCGCTTCCGCCAGACGTCCACCGGCGCTCGCTGCGGGTACACCGGCTGCGAGCTGCGCGGTGAGCGGCAAAAATGGGTCGGGTTGCACCGGTTGCGGGAAGGCTTCGGCGTGCAGACCCGCTATCCAGATCGCGTCGTATCGCACGACCGGGTCCGCGAACATCGCGGAAATCGTGACTACCGCATCATCGTCGGCGGGCCGGAACGCGGTTCGTGTGGCTAGCTCGGTGAACCACTGAATTGCGCTGTCACGCGAGATTGATCGAGCGGCCGCGGCCAGTTGCCCGAACTCATCCAACAGTTCGTGAAAGCGGACGACGGTCTGTTGCTGACCGCTATTGCGGGCGCGCTCACCCGGCCATCCAAAAGCCTCGAGAGCTGCGCGGAACCGCTCAGACCAGTCGCGCGGCGAGGCCGTGCCTTCACCCAGAGCCGCCGCGGCCTTCTTGACTTGCACGCTGAGCTCCCGGGCCGCCGCGGCAAGAGCTGACGGCGCGGAGCTCAAACTCGCTACCAGCTCATGGAGGTCAAAATGCATCCGCTCCCGTTCGCGGAGCCACAGATCCAAACGCGCACGCAACGACGAGGCCGGCGTGCGCCAGTAAGGCGCGCGCAACCATCCGCTGACGGCTTCGAAATCGCCAGTGTTCCCACCGAGCCAGGACAACGTCGCAAGCGCATGCGCAACCGCAGGGACACGAGCTAGCGGCCCGCCGCCTTCGATCACCACCAGACTATCGCTCGGCACATGGAACGATGTGCCCGATGGCTGGGCTTGTGGCACGTCGTTTGACGTCTCGTGCCCTGTTGGCGCATCTCCTAACCAATCGCGGGGATTGACCGCTTGCCGAATTAGCGTTGCGAGTCTCTCGCGTACGCCCGGGGAACCGGGTAGCGTGACCAGGATGCGCGCATCGGGCTTCCGCTCAATCTGAGCACTGCACCACTGCGCGATGCGTTCGAGCTCATCCAATTCATCGGCCGCGATCAGTGCTTTGGGTTGCGTGTGAACATCGGCCTCACGGATTGCCGAGAACTGATCATGCGTGGAACCGTTCAATTGCCGCGCCGATGCGGCGAACGGCTGAAGACGAGGCGACAGCTTCAGAAAGCCCCTGAAAATAACCGGAGGGCCGCCCTCGCAAGATCGAAGCCGCCCGACCAGCGAAGCTACAGTGGTAGCGCCCAGTAACCTGCAGCGCTCGTCTACGGCGCGCTGTACTTCACCTAACAGTGCGGTCTCGGTGGCCGGCATACCGGTGGCCGGCACACCGGTGGCCAGCGCTCCGGCTTCCAGCACGTCCCGCAGTTTCGCGGCATCAATCCCGTAGTCGGCCGCGATCGCGCTGGCCTTTCGCAGTGACTCCGCTAATGCGCCCCGGTTGACGAGTTCCAGCTCGCCGGTGGCTTCTGCTGCGCACTGCCGCCACAGCAACCACTCTTCGGCAGGAGAAAGAAGACGAGGCACTTCCGCCCCCGCTGCCGCGGCGTAACGTTCAACTTCCCGGGTGAGCCATGCTTCGACCGGCAGGATGTCCGGCGTCGCCCAGACACGGTTGCCAGCGGCGAGCTTGGCTCCCGCATGAGCAAGTCGAGCCGCGTGCGCCCGCTGACGCGACGGCACGACGACAGTGCCGCCCTGCTCGATGATGGAGTTGAGCTCGGTCGGAAGCCTAATCAAAACAAGCTATTAGCGACTCTTTCGGAGGTTTTACTTGAAGCGAGACAGCGCATCCACCACGTTGCTCTGGGCCACCTCGCGGGGCGCGCTCGCATAGGCGGTGAGCAATTCATCGATGCGGCCAAAGACGTCGCGAAGCATGGCCGAATCCGGCAACGTCGTCACGCGGAAGTGATTGCGGTACGCGACGTTGAAGCTCACGCCCGGAGCGACGAGGACATGCTTCTGCTCGAGGAGATCGAGCGCGAACTGTTGATCGTCGAAATCCGGCATCTGGCTGGTGTCTACGCCGATGAAGCCGTACATGGCACCTTGCGGCGGCTGCAGCTTCAGGAATCGGCTGCTCTGCACGGCATCGAGGATGGCACGACGCGACTCGTACAACCGCCCACCAGGCGTGATGAGCTGCTTCAGGCTCTGATAGCCGCCGAGTGCCGTCTGCACCGCCCACTGCGCCAATACGTTGCTGCACAGGCGTAGAGAGCTCAACAGCTCAAGCGCCTTCAGATAATCGGCAGCCGGGTGCGTTCGGCCGGAGAACACGGCCCAGCCGACACGGTAGCCGCAGGCGCGATATACCTTTGAAAGCCCTGAGAGCGTCGCGCAGAGCGTGTCGCGCACCAGAGTGGCCATGGGTACGAACTCGGCACCGTCATACGTCATCTGGTCGTAGATCTCGTCGCTGAACACGACGAGCCCCGAACGCTCGGCCATGCGTGCGAGCGCCTCGAGCACCGGCCGCGGATAGACCGCACCGGTCGGGTTGTTGGGATTTATGACGACGATCGCGCGCGTGCGCGGGGTGATGAGCCGAGCCACTTCTTCCGGATCCGGCACGAAGCCGTTTTCGGGGCGGCACGGGTAATGCACCGCCTTCCCCCGATTTAACGTGACGGCCGCAGTCCACAGCGGATAATCCGGGCTCGGAACGAGCACTTCATCGCCGTCGTTGAGCAGCGCACGAAGCACGAGATCGATGAGTTCGCTGACTCCGTTACCGATGAAGACTTCTTCAGCGGTGATGCCCGTGATCCCCCGCTCCTGCTGCTGCATCACCACGGCCTCACGCGCCGGAAAGATGCCCTTCTGGTGGCAATAGCCTTCCGCTTCGGCGAGGTTCTCGATCATCGCCAGCCGCATAGTTTCCGGCGTCCGAAACCCGAACGCCTTCGGATTGCCGATGTTCAGCGAGACGATCTCATACCCCTGGCGCTCGAGCTCGTGGGCGCGATGAGCGAGCCGGCCACGGATCTCGTAGCGGACGTGACGGAGGCTGTCGCTGGGGCGGATGCTGGGTTCGGTTTTCATGGCAGAAGTTCACGCGCCGGGTGGGTTATGGCGGCGCTACGGTCAAGGATACCAGCACCGATGCAGTCGGGACCGTTTTGAGGCGGGAACTGTGACGGTACGGGTCATAGCGGGTCTGCGGCAATCCCCTCTAACGCCGGATCGCTACGGTGCGGCTCAAAAACCGCTGGCCGGGTCGTTTCGGATAATTCGCGCCAACGGTGGCAAGCAACCCAGTGCGAGCGTTCCGCCTCTTCCCACGCGGGAACCCGCTCGTGGCACACGTCGATCGCGTGCGGGCAGCGCGTTCGGAAAACGCATCCACTCGGCGGATCGAGCGGAGACGGCGGTTCGCCGCCAAGGACCCGTGCCAGGCGGCCTGGTTGGATGTCAGGATCGGCGATGGGTACGGATTCGAGGAGCTCACGCGTATAAGGATGCAGCGGTCGGGTGTAGAGGCCTTCGGAGGTTGCCAGCTCCATCATTCGCCCGAGATAGAGCACGAGCACACGCTCGCACAGGCGCCGGACTACCGCGAGATTGTGGCTCACGAACAGGATGCACATGCCGTACTCGCGCTTGAGGTCCACGAGCAGGCTCACGATCTGCTCCTGGATCGAAACATCGAGCGCACTGACCGGCTCGTCGCATACCAGCAGTCGCGGCTCGAGGATCATCGCGCGCGCGATCCCGATTCGCTGGCACTGACCGCCGCTGAACTCATGCGGATAGCGGTTGATGAGGTTAGGCGCGATCCCTACTCGTCTGAGCATTCCGGCAACCGTGTGTGTCCTCGAAGCCGCATTGAGCTCGGGACGATGCACGCGAAGCGGCTCGTCCACGATCTCGCCAATCGTCATGCGGGGATCGAGGCTCGCGAGCGGGTCCTGAAAGACAATCTGCAGATCACGGCGCAGGGGCTTCAGCTCCCGAGCCGACAGGCCCTCTAACGCCTGTCCCATCCAGGCGATGTGGCCTGCGGTCGGACGCATGAGCATCAAGGCCGCACGCGCTAATGTCGACTTCCCACACCCTGATTCACCGACCAAGCCGAGCGCCTCGCCGGTGCTAAGGGCGAGACTAACGTTGTCGACAGCTCGTAACGCCACCCGCCCGAACCAACCCCGCTGCACGCCAAATTGCACGCTGAGTTGCGAGATCCGCAAGGCAACGTCCCCCGCATCACCGACCGCAAAGGGACCGTCGACCTTAGGAATCGCCTTCAGCAATGCCTGCGTATAAACGTGCCGGGGCGCCTTGAGAACGGTTGCGACGGTATCCAGCTCGACGATGCGTCCGTTCTGCATGACGGCGACGCGGTCGGCGACCCCGGCAACCGCACCGAAGTCATGAGTGATGAGCACCATGGCCATTCCGCGCTCGCGTTTGAGCTCAGCGAGCAACGACAGGATCTGCGCCTGAATAGTGACATCCAGAGCGGTGGTGGGTTCGTCCGCGATCAGCAGCTCGGGTTCGCAGGCGAGCGCGATTGCGATCATCACCCGTTGTCGCATGCCTCCCGACAGCTCGTGCGGGAACTGCTTCATGCGCCGCTCGGCGTCGGTTACGTGCACGCGTCGCAGTAGCCCGAGCGCGCGCAGGCGCGCTTCGCGCCAGGAGACATGCGCGTGACGGACGATTGGCTCTGCAACCTGATCCCCGACCGGGATGTGTGGCGTCAGCGAAGTCATCGGGTCCTGAAACACCATCCCGATACGGGCTCCGCGCACCCGGTCGAGCTCGGCATCGCGCTGCCCGATGAGATCGAGCGATCCGAAGTGCGCCCTGCCCCGCACGTTGCCGTTCGACGCAAGCAGGCCCATCGCAGCGAGGAAGGCCTGGCTCTTGCCTGCACCCGATTCGCCCACCACGCCGACGCATTCGCCGCGTTCTATGGTAAGCGAGAAATCCCTGACTGCGACGACCTCTCCGTCCGCCGTACTGAACGTGACGTTCAAATCCTCGAGACGCAGCACACCGTTCCGGCCGTCGCCGCTGAGGGCTTCGCGACCTTCAACGGTCGCGTGGGTCGAGTGCATCGCGTAAACCGTCGCCGACGAGATTGAAACAAACCAGCAGAGTCACGAGAAAGCCTGCAGGCACCAGCAACATCCACGGCGCCGACTGCATTTCCTGCGCCCCATCATTGATGAGGCTGCCGAGACTGGCGAGCGGCTCCTGCACACCGAGCCCGAGGAAGCTCAGGAAGCTCTCGAAGGTAATCATCTGCGGGATAGTGAGCGTCGCATACACCGCGACGGGCCCGATAAGGTTGGGCACGATGTGACGGGCAATGATCCCGGGTGTGCCGACACCGGTCGCGCGTGCTGCTTCGATGAACTCGCGGCGTTTCAGGGCCAGCGTCTGGCCACGCACTATCCGGGCGGTTGTCAGCCAACCCACCGCGCCGATAGCAATCAGCAGCACCGTCAGGCTCCCGCGCGCGAGCACGGTGGTGAGAATGATGACGATGAAGAGATAGGGCAACGAGTAGAGCACGTCGACGAAGCGCATCATCCACTCATCCGTGCGCCCGCCGACATATCCGGCAACGGACCCCCACGTCACGCCGATCACGAGGCTTACCGCGCTCGCCAGCAAACTGATCAGAAGCGAGATGCGCACGCCATGAAGAGTACGGACCAACAGATCGCGCCCCAAGCGGTCGGTGCCAAGCCAGTGCGATGCCTCCAGTTGCGGAGAAACACCGAGGTTTTTCCAGTCGAGAGTGTCGTCGGCGTACGGGCTCAACGCGGGACCGAACAAAGCCACCAGGGCGATGAGAACGATAATGCCCGCGGCCGTGAGCACCACACGATTTCCGTGGAGGCGGTGCCCGGCGTCGCTCCAGAGCCCGCGAGCCCGCGCCGGAGTCCCTTCCGCCGGCAAGTAAGCATCACTCATGGCGCACGGTCGGATCGAGCCATCCGTAGATCAGGTCGGCTATGAGGTTGAGAATCAACGTGAGCGCGCCGTAGACCGTGATCATCCCCATGACGAGCGTGTAGTCGCGATTAATCGCACCTTGTACCAAATACCGTCCAGTGCCCGGTAAACCGAACACCGTCTCCACGACGAGCGATCCGGTCACGACAAAGGCGGTTGCCGGTCCGAGGTAACTCACCACAGGCAAAAGAGCGGGCCGCAGCGCGTGACGCCATAGCACGCGCATCTCGCCGAGCCCTCGCGCGCGCGCCGTCCGGACGTAGTTCGCTCGGAGCACTTCGAGCAGGCTGCCGCGGGTAATTCGGGCGACGTAAGCGATCACGGGCAGAGCCAGCGTCAGTACGGGTAGGACGAGGTAGCGCGGCGCCCCCTCTTCCCATCCTGCCACCGGCAGCCACCGCAGGTATAGACCGAATACGAGAGCGAACAGCGGACCCGTCACGAAACTCGGCAGGGCTATGCCAAACACCACGAGTGCGGTAATCCCATAGTCGGCGGCCGTGTTTCGCCGCAAGGCGGCGACAATGCCCAAAGGGATGCCCACCAGTACCGCGAGCAGGATGGCTGCACAGCCCAAGGTCAGGCTCAGCGGCAGTCCCTGCGCGATGAGCTCGCCGACACTGAAGTCCCGCAGCTTGAAGGACGGCCCGAAGTCCCCGTGTGCCAGCCCGCGCAGATAGTGCAGATACTGCACGCTCAGGGGCTGGTCGAGCCCGTACAATCGGTCCAGATTTGCCCTGATCTGGGGCGGCAGGGACTGCTCCTGGTCGAAGGGTCCACCGGGCGCTAATCGGACAATAAAGAACGAAGCGCTCACGATCAGGAACAGAGTGGGCAGAATCCCCACAAATCGGCGCATTGCATACGCAAGCAGCAAGGGACTTTTCACGTTTTCAGCCCTTAACGCAACTCGTGGGCGAATATCGGCCAATATGCGATGCTGACCGTTGCGCGGTGACGGGAACAGTTTCTAAACTGGTGCACACTTGGTCCGATTTCATACACGAGTATTAAAGCGATCCATGGAATCGACTCGCCCTATTCGCGCCTTGGTGCGCGGCCTCGATGCTCTCACGATGTTGAACCTGCGTAACGGCGCGACGGTCTCCGAGATCGCCCAGCAGATCAGGCTGCCGCGCACGACCACGTATCGCATCCTCGAGACGCTTACCCATGCCGGTTACGTCTACCGTGATCCTGCGGACGACCGCTACCGGCTGACTATCATGGTTCATCGGCTCGCCGACGGGTTCGACGATGACGCATGGGTCACGCAGATCGCACGCCCCTGCATCGATGATCTCGGCAACGACGTGCTGTGGCCGGTGGCCATCGCCTCACTGTCCGGTACCCAGATGCTGGTTCGCGAGACCACGGATCATCGTAGCCCGCTTGCCGTCGAGCGCATATCGCCGGGCATGCGATTGCCGCTGCTGTCGACGGCTGTTGGGCGAGCGCACCTGGCTTTTTGCCCTGCGCTGCAGCGGGAGTCTCTCCTGGAGATTCTGCGCCGCTCGACCAACGACTCCGACAAGCTCGCGCACAACCGTCCCGAACTCGACAAGATACTCGAGGACACGCGCGCGCGCGGATATTCGAGCGCTGTGCACCCGCGACGGGTTTCGGATGAGATCACTATGGCGGTGCCCGTCCTGCTCGATGACACCGTACTCGGCGCCGTCGTGATTCGCTTTGCCGAAAAGGCCGTACCTTTCAAGATCGCGGTCGAGCGTTTCGTACCGAAGCTGCGCGAGGCCGCGCAGAAAATCCGCCAGACGTTCACGGAACAGCAGCGCAACCCGCCTTACAGGCACTCACAGGCCGCGCCGCTGGGCTGATTCGAAGCCCCGGGGAGGCGCTTCCGGGCCCGGGACGGCCCGTCTCCCCGACCCATGCTCGCCTGCTGCGGCTCCGCTTGTGGGCGCGCCGCGTCGCGCTCACGGCCGCCCTGCGCGTCCCGCTATACTTACCCTTCCAGCCCGCCCGGGCCTCGCCAAGAGACAGGGGTCAATGAAGCGCATTCTCGTAGGCATCAAGCGTGTCGTGGACTACAACGTACGCATCCGCGTAAAGCCGGACGGCAGCGGCGTCATCACCGACGGGGTGAAGATGAGCATCAACCCGTTCGATGAGATCGCGCTGGAAGAAGCCCTGCGGATCAAAGAACGGGGCGGGGCAGAAGAGGTGGTCGTGGTCACCGTGGGTCCAGCCGACTGCCAGCCGCAGCTACGCACGGCACTAGCCATGGGGGCCGATCGCGCATTGCATGTGCAGGCTGACGGCGTCGTCGAGCCCCTGGTAGCCGCACGCGCCATCCTCAAACTCGTGGAACGCGAGGAGCCGCTGATGGTGATCCTCGGCAAGCAGGCGATCGACGACGACAACAGCCAGACCGGCCAGATGCTGGCGGCTCTGTGGAATCGCCCGCAGGCCACATTCGCCTCGAAAGTGGAACTTGCCGATGGCAAAGCCCGCGTAACGCGTGAAGTGGACGCCGGACTCGAGACCCTCGAAGTCGATCTGCCCGCCGTCATCACCACCGACCTGCGCCTGAATGAGCCGCGGTACGTGAAACTGCCGGACATCATGAAGGCGAAGAAGAAGCCGCTCGAAACGCTCACGTTGAGTGCCATCGGCGTGGAGCAGAAGCAGCGCCTCAAGCTCGTGAAGTTCGAGCCGCCGCCGCAGCGGCAGAAAGGAATACGCGTGAAGGACGCCGCTGAGCTCGTCGAGGCTCTAAAGAAAAAGGGCCTGCTGTGAGCACCAAAGTATTGATCGTTGCCGAGCATGACGGCGCCAAGCTCAACCCGAGTACTGCCAAGTGCGTCACCTGTGCGCGTGGCATCACTGGCGCGGAGATTACTGTTGTCGTGTGCGCGGCGGACGCATCGGCGCTAGCGTCGCAAGCCGCCCAGCTTGCGGGCGTCACCAAGGTGCTCACCGTCGAGAACCCTGCCAACGCACATGCGCTTGCCGCCGTATTGGCGCCCCAGATCGTCGCTCTGGCCGGGCCTTTTACTCATGTGTTCGGCCCCTCTACGACGTTCGGAAAGGACCTGATGCCACGTATCGCAGCCCTGCTGGATACGGCACAGGTGAGCGATATCATGGCCGCGGAGAGCCCTACCCGCTTCCGCAGGCCGATCTACGCCGGCAACGCCATTCTGACCGTGGAAATCGACGCTGGCACCAAGATCGTCGGCACCGTCAGAACCGCGTCGTTTGAGTCAGCGGCGAACGGCGGCTCCGCTGCTATCGAGAAGGCTTCCGTAACCGCCGACCTGCCGACGCATACGCGTTTCGTATCGGTTTCGGCAGCCAAGAGCGACCGACCGGACCTCCAGACTGCCTCACGTGTCATTTCGGGCGGCAGAGCGCTGGGCAGCGCGGACGCCTTCAAGATCCTCTACAGCCTCGCCGACAAGCTCGGGGCGGCCGTTGGAGCGTCCCGAGCAGCGGTGGATGCGGGCTACGCCCCCAACGAGCTGCAGGTGGGACAGACCGGCAAGATCATCGCACCGGAGCTCTACGTAGCGATCGGCATCTCCGGCGCCATCCAACATCTGACCGGCATTAAGGACGCGCGCACCATCGTCGCCATCAACAAGGACGGCGAGGCACCGATTTTCGAAGTCGCGGACTTGGGACTGGTGGGCGATCTGTTCCAGATCGTCCCGGAGCTCGAGAAGCTGATCGCGGCTCGCTGAACAGCTTTCCTTCGAGGAATCCTCCGGCACAGGCATTGCCCCCGGTGCCGGAGCGTCCTGGATGCGTCTAAAGCTGGCTGAGCACGTGCTCTGCGGCGGAGACCTTGAACTGGCCCGCTGCCTCGACGTTCACCTGCTCGGCAACGCCATCCTTCACGATGATCGCGAAACGCTGGCCACGCGTGCCCATTCCGTAACCTTTGGCATCCAGCTCCAGACCGAGTGCCTTGGCATAGTCGCCGTTACCGTCCGCGAGCATCACGATCTTGTCGGCGACGCCGGATGCCTTGCCCCAGGCGTTCATCACGAATACGTCGTTCACCGCCATGCACGCGATCGAGTCGACGCCCTTGGCGTGGATCTGATCGGCGAGCTGTACGAAGCCCGGGAGGTGCTTGGCGTCGCAGGTCGGAGTGAAGGCGCCCGGCACCGAGAACAGCACAACCTTCTTCCCCTTGAAGAGGTCGTCCGTCTTCACATCCTTCGGACCATCCTTCGTCATCGTCTTGAGCGTGCCTGAGGGCATGCGGTCGCCCGCCTTTATCGCCATGTCGTCTCTCCTTACCCGGGAAGTTTTCGTGTGTCGATCAGCGCGCGCCGCGTGTTTCTGAGCGGCCGCCGACCGCGCGCCGCTAGCCGCGCGCCGCTATCCTAAACCAAACAAAAGGCCCGGGAGATATGATCTCCCGGGCCTTTTCGTTACTGGCGTCCGTGCTAAGGGCGCACGCAGCAGGCGTCCCTGCTGACGGCGTCCGCTTCGCGTCTAAGCTTGCTTCGCGTGCAGGCCCCACAGATTCGCGAGGCGCTCGAGAGTGGGATCGCCCTTGACCGACTTGAACGACTTCACAGCGTCCTCCTTGTGACCGGCCTTGAGTTGCGCGATGCCGAGGAGCAGCCGCGCTTCCGGCTCGCTCCGCACGCCGCCCTTCGTCAAACCCTTCGCCAACAGGTCGGAGGCCTTGTCGTACTGCTGGTAACCGAGATACGCGAGGCCCACGCCCACGTCCTTATCGCCGGTTGCAGCCGCGTCGGCGTCCTTCTCGATCTTCGCCAATGTGGCGACGTCCGCTGCCGCAGCCTTCTTGGCGGATTCCAGCAGCCGCTGGTTCTTGTCCTTGGTGCGCTGGTCGGCAAACACATTCTTCTGGAAGCCCTTCTCCAGGATGTGCTGCGCCTCGCCAGGGGAGCCCTGCTCGATGGCGAGCTGCGCCATCTCGGTGTAGTCCTCGGGACGCTTCAGCACGTCAACCTCGGACATCAGGCGGAAGGTCTGCAACTGGCTCTTGTCCGTCTGATCCTTCGCCTGGTAGAGCGAATACAGGAGCTGCTGCCAGTACTCGGGCTTCGGGTAATACGCCACGAGCTTCTCGAGAGTGCGGGTCTGGCAGTCCGTGTCCTCGAGCTTCACGCAGGAGCTCAGCAGGAGCTGCAGCGCCTGGTCCTTAGGGGTCTTGCCGGCCTTGATCTCGCTGTCGATCGAGCTTTCCTCGAACTTGTTCGTGCCTTTCCAGTCACCCTTGAGGTAGTACGCCTGACCCACCAGCGTGGTCATCTCCTCGTCAGCGAAGCCACCTTTGATCGCGCGGTTGCCGAACTCGATGGCCTTGTCGTAGTTCTTGATCTGGTAGTTGATCTGCGAGAGCGCCTTGATGCGCTGCGTCGTCTCGGCCTGGTCCAGGAATCCGTCGTTGAGGCCCGCTTCGAGCGCCTTCGCCGCCTCGGGATAGTTCTGCGTGCGTACATACGTAAAGCCCAGCATCTCGTTGAGAAGGTGCTGGTCGTAAGGCGACTTGCCCGGCATCCCCTCGACTTCCTTGAGCTTGGCGAGGGCCTCCGGATACTTCTTCGCCTGCATGGCCTCCTGCGCCGCCTTCAACGGCTTCGCGAGGGCCTTGCTGACCGTGTTCTTATCCTTTTTCTCATCGGCGGCAACGGCGGGTCTTCCCGGCACGAAGCTCGTGATGCCAACGGCCGCGACGCTCAGGGCGAGCGCCGCAAACAGGCTGGGGGTGACCTTCATGATGTGGTTTCGCATCGCTTGACGATTAATCCTTGAAATCGGACGTGTTGACGAACCCGATCTTCTTCATGCGGTTACGCTGCGCGGCGGCCAGTACCTTCGCCACGTTGTCGTACTTCGCGCGACGGTCGGGGCGCAGGTGGATCTCCGCCTGCACAGGCTTCTCGGCCTCGGTATGAAAGTAGCTCTCGAGCTGCTGCACGGACTGCACTGGCGTACCGTTCCACACCACCGTGCCGTCGAAATCGATCTCGAGGTCGATGACCTCGGGACGCTGATCCGGCGGCGGCGGATTGTTCGACTGCGGCATGTCGAGCTTCACCGCATGGGTCATGATGGGGAGCGAGACGATCAGCGTGACCAGCAACACGAGCATGACGTCGATGAGCGGCGTCGTGTTGATGTCGCACATGACTCCGCCGGAGCTTGCACCGATACTCATTGCCATTTTTCGATACTCCTGGTGCTAGCGCGAGCCGCGCACGCCGTGATCGGGCTCGGTAAGGAAGCCCACTTTGACGATGCCGCCGCGCTGGAGCGCGTACAGCACCCGGCCCACCGCTTCATACCTCGCGTCGTGATCCGCGCGGATGTGGACTTCCGGCTGGGGCTTCTGAACGGCTGCAGCCCTGACGTGCGAGATCAGCTCGTCGCGGTTCGGCATGCTCTTGTCGTTCCAGTAGATGTTGCCGTTCTTGTCGACGGCAACAGTGATGTTCTCCGGCTTCGTCTGCGTCGGAATGTTCACGGCCTTCGGCAGATCGACCTTGACGGTCTTGTTGATCACCGGGATCGTGATCAGAAAGATGATGAGCAACACCAACATGACGTCCACCAGGGGAGTCGTGTTGATGTTCGCCATCACGCCCGGTTCTTCTCCGGATGGAGATCCGACACTCATCGACATACGCATCGCTCCTCAAAGATCCCACCTTTCGAAGCGTGGGACTTACGGGGATCGCCGCAGGGCGCGAACCCCGTCGTGAAGTAAAGGGCGCGCGCCCGCCGCGCGCCCGAGAACCGAGCTCTTACTTGCGAATCGCGGCCGCGGGCGCCGTGGTCGCCGGACGGGCGGCGCCGCCCATCTCGGTAGCGCTGACGCCAACTCGGGCGCCGCTGACGAGATAGGCATGCAAATCGCTCGCAAAGTTCCGCAGGGCATCCTGCAGCACCTTGTTGCGGCCCAGCAGCCAGTTGTATCCCATGACCGCCGGAACGGCGACGAACAAGCCGATCGCGGTCATGATGAGGGCCTCGCCGACCGGACCTGCGACCTTATCGATGCTCGCCTGGCCGGCGATACCGATCGACACGAGGGCGTTCAGAATGCCCCACACGGTGCCGAACAGACCGACGAAGGGAGCGACCGAGCCGACCGTGGCGAGCAGGCCCAGGCCACCCTGAAGCTTGCTGTTCACCTGGTCGACCGCTCGCTGCAGGGACATGGTGATCCACTCGTGCAGGTCGATGCGGTCCGTGAGGCGGCCGTCATGGTGCGAAGCGGCGCGCAGCCCGTCTTCGGCGATCGCACGGAAGTCGTCGCCCTTCTTCAGACGCTCCACGCCGTCCTTGATGGAGGGCGCGGTCCAGAACTGCTTCTCCACGACGCGGGCGGACTGCTTCAGCTTGCGCTGGTCCCACAGCTTCGTGAGGATCACATACCAGGAGGCCAGCGACATGATGGCCAGCAGAATGAGTACGGAGCGGGCGATCAGATCGCCCCCCGCCCAGAGGGCGCCCAGGCCGTAAGGATTGTCGACGGTTGCGGTGGTGGCTTGATTTTCCATAGTTTCCTCGAATCACGAAAAAGCCGCCCTCAGGGGGCGGCGTTTATATCGAATTTAATTTCGGAGCTCGAACTTGACACGGAACACGATGCACTGACCGACGGCTGCGCCGTCTTCCGTTGCGGGCTGGTAGTGGCCTGAACCCGCCTTCGCGAGCTTGAGCGCCCCTTCATCCAATCGCGCGCTACCAGAAGTTTGCGCGATTGTCGGCTCTTCCGTGAGCTTGCCGGCCGACGAAACGCACGCACGTACGTTTGCCGCACCTTCTTCCCCCAATCGTTTCGACGCCGGAGGATAGTAGTCCTCCGTCGACGGGAACCCTTTGCCAGGCTTGGCGGACACGCGATTCACCGCTTTCGGCGCTGGCGGCGGCGGCGGCGGCGCGGCTACGTGCTGATTCGTGGTGTCGACGATGGCGGTCGACGTCGTTTCCACCGGGATATCGATCGCGACATCGGGCGGCGGCACCTCCACGGGCGGACGCTCGAGCTGCGGCGGCGGCGGCGGCGGTGGCTCGTCCTTTTTCTGGATCTCATCGATGACGTCGGTCTGGATCGGCGGTGCGACGAGCTCCATCGCACGGCGGGCCAGCCCGGTCGCCAGCGCCCACGCGATGAACACGTGCAGGCCGATGATGGCGAAAAGGACTACGGTTCGGCGGGTAAAGAAATTAGTGTCGTGTACTAAGGCAGTCATGAGTTGATGAAGTGTCGCTGTTACATGTCCGGACACACCGGATCGAAACGTAAGCGGTGCAAAGTAGCTGTCTTTCTCTTTGCCCGCAAGTTGTCGAATCCGGACCCGAACGCTCCGGCGGTGGCAGCCGCCGGCTCGTTTGATACTGACAAACGCGCAAACCCTCGCACTCGGGCTGTGGCGCGCGTAAGTTTTAAATTCCCCCGACTGTTTCGATATTCGCAACGGGCATAGAGGTATGGCCCAAAGAGCCCGTTGCGCGCATTGATTGATGCTTCGCGAACAATAACCTCTGCCCCGCGCACTGACAACTCCACTCAGGCTAAAGGATTTTTTAGACGCGCCGGGACGGGTTCGGTCACCGCACCACTCGAAGCGCTCCCCACCAGGCTGGCGTACTTCGCGAGCACGCCGGCCACCGCGTAAGGTTTCCGTGGCTTCCAGACCGCGCGGCGCCGACGCAGTTCCGCCGCCGACAAATCGACGCTGATTTCCCTCTTTACCGCGTCAATGGTGATTGCGTCCCCGTTGCGGAGCAACCCGATAGGACCCCCGACCGAGGCCTCCGGCGAAATATGTCCGACCACGAATCCATGGCTGCCGCCGGAGAAGCGGCCATCGGTGATGAACCCCACTTTGTCCCCAAGGCCGCGCCCCATGATGGCGGCAGTCGGACTGAGCATCTCACGCATCCCGGGACCGCCCTTGGGCCCCTCGTTCCTGATGACCACCACGTCCCCCGCTCGCACCACTCCGTCGAGGATCGCCTGGGTGGCGCGTTCCTCGCCTTCGAAGACGCGCGCCCGACCCGTGAAAGTCAGCCCTTCCTTGCCCGTTATTTTTGCCACTGCCCCCTCCGGAGCCACATTCCCGTAGAGGATCACGAGGTGGCTGTCCTTCTTCAGAGGATCGGAGAGCGGCCGCACGATATCTTGTCCAGCAAGATACATGCCTGTATTTGCGAGGTTTTCCGCCAGGGTCCGGCCCGTCACGGTCATGCACTCGCCGTGCATGAGACCGGCATCGAGCAGCATTTTCATGAGCGGCTGAATGCCGCCGATCGCCACCAGCTCCGACATCATATAACGCCCGCTCGGCTTCAGGTCGGCGAGCACCGGGACTCGCTTGCCGAGACGGGTAAAATCGTCCAGCGTGAGTTTGACTCGTGCGTCCTTCGCGATCGCCAACAGGTGGAGCACCGCATTGGTCGAGCCGCCCAGCGCGATCACGATAGTGATCGCGTTCTCAAAGGCCTTACGCGTGAGAATGTCGCTGGGTCGCAGGCCCTCCCGCACCAACTTCACGACGGCCTCGCCGGCGCGCCGCGAATCGGCGCGCTTTGCATCGCCCACCGCCTCCTGAGCGGAGCTTCCGGGCAGCGACAGCCCGAGTGCCTCGATCGCGGAGGCCATCGTGTTGGCCGTGTACATGCCGCCACAGCTGCCCGGTCCCGGGATGGCCGTGCGCTCGACCTCGTTCAGCTGTGCGTCGGAAATCTTGCCGGCCGCGTTGGCGCCGACCGCTTCGAAGACGGCGACGATATCGCGCCGCTGTACCCCCGGACGAATGGTGCCGCCGTAGACGAACACCGCGGGACGGTTGAGCCTCGCGATGGCCATCGCGCAACCCGGCATGTTCTTGTCGCAGCCGCCGATCGCGACGAAACCATCGAAGCCTTCGGCGCCCACCACCGTCTCGATCGAATCCGCGATGACCTCGCGCGACACCAGCGAATAACGCATCCCAGGCGAGCCCATCGAAATGCCGTCGGATACGGTGATCGTGTTGAACAGCACGCTCTTCCCCCCGCCCGCATCGGCGCCCGCCGCCGCCTCGCGCGCGAGCTCTGCGATGTGCATGTTGCAGGGAGTGACGTTGGCCCAGGTGGAAGCCACGCCGATCTGCGGCTTCGAGAAATCTGCTTCCGTGAAACCCACGGCGCGCAGCATCGCGCGCGCTGCTGCCTGCTTCGCGCCGTCCACGACGAGGCGCGAATACTCGCGGGGGTCATGCTTCTTCGTTGCCATCTACCTATCGTCTCACGCAGTCGATCGAACCGTAGTCGGTGAAGATTATCACCGGCACGGGCTGTCGAGTGGGGCGAAATCGCAAAGGGACATTCAGGGCGAGCAGCCTGAGTGAACCCCGTCGGCCGGTGGCGGCTCCCTAAATGCGATTACTGTGTCCGCGAAACGACGCTGTCGTTATTTGCGCAACAACACGGCGCGGTGGCCGTACATATTGTGCGAGCACTTCGGGCTATCCGTAGCGCGCGCGAATGAGTCGGTACAGTGCCCGGACGCATTGCGCCTCGGCGCCCACCGGCCGGCCCGGCCGCTCCCGCGGATTCCAGGCGTACAAATCCACATGCAGCCAGGCAGGCGTCGCGGTGACGAAGCGCTTGAGGAACAGGGCTGCGATGATGGAGCCGGCGAACGGCGCCGCGGATACGTTGCCGAGGTCGGCGATCTTGCTGGCCAACTCGTCGTCATAGCCGGACCACAGTGGCATCGGCCACACCGGATCCGCCTCCTCCTCCCCCTTCGTCCGCAGCTGCGCAAGCAACCCTTCATCAGTCGAGTAGGCCGCGGGCAGCTCCGGCCCGAGCGCAACGCGTGCCGCGCCAGTGAGCGTCGCCAGATCGATGAGAAGGTCCGGGCGTTCCCCGTCGGCTTCGACCAGTGCATCCGCGAGCACGAGGCGGCCTTCGGCATCCGTGTTGCCGATTTCAACCGTCAGTCCTTTTCTCGAGCGGAGCACATCGCCTGGACGATAGGCGCTGCCGCCGATGCTGTTCTCGACGGCTGGAATCAGAACGCGCAGCTGCACCGGCGCGCCGAGGCGCATGAGCATCTCCGCCAGGGCGAGCGCACACGCCGCACCCCCCATGTCCTTCTTCATCAGCAGCATTCCCGCTGAGGGCTTTAGATCGAGACCGCCAGTATCAAAGCAGACGCCCTTCCCGACGATCGTCACGCGAGGTGCGTCCCGTTCGCCCCAACGCAGGTCGATGAGCCGCGGCTGCCGCGAGCTGCCAGCCCCTACCGCGTGGATGAGTGGAAAGTCATGAGTCTTGAGCTCATCGCCGCCGAGGATCTCGCAGCGCGCCCCGAAACGCGTTGCGAGGTCGACCGCGGCGCCGGCCAGTTCCGCCGGTCCGAGATCATTCGCGGGAGTGTTGATCAGATCGCGTGCGAATGCCGTGGCCGCTGCCGCGCTTTGCGCATAAATGAGATCGGCGCCCGGCGGAGGAACCAGCGCCGGGCGGGAAATGGGTGACGCCGCGACCCGATACCGGCTCATCCGGTACGAACCCATCAGCCAACCCACCACGAAATGCGTCGCCGCTGCCGGGGGTAAGGTCGAAGCGAGGTGATAGGCCTGCGCAGGAAGTCGGTCCGACAAGCCGGCCGCGTGCCACCACTTCAGATCCGTGACTGCGCGCAACGCGCCCAGGCCCGCAACGGCACCAGCTATCCCGCCATTGCGGGACGGAAGTGTCAGGACGCGATGGCGCTCGCCCTGAAAGCCATGAGCCCGCACCCACACCGCGGCTTCCGCAGGCTGCTCGCTCAGCCAGCGCGGCAGTTCCGCCTCGGTGACGAGCCAGAGGGGCAGGCTGTCTCCCGGCTCGGAGGTCAACAACATTTCAGGAGGCATCACCACGGAAGCTTAACGAAAGTGCTCCCGGCCTGTCTGCGTCTGCAAAAGCACGCGGTCTGCATTGCCGGCCTGGAAGTCAGCCAGCGATCCGCGGCCCCCACGCGTTGACAAAGTCGCGGCGGGTGTGATCACATCGGACCATCATTTTGCCCTCAGCTTATCCGTGGCGCCCATGGCATCCGAGACGCGAACCGACCTGAGCCCGAACGCGCCCTGTGGGCTGCGGCTCGCGCCTGTTCTTCTCGTAGTGCCGGTAGGACTTCTGCTCCTGAGGAGCAGCCGGTGCGGGGCACTCGCGAACGCCTGAGAGAACCAAGGCACGAGCGAGCGAAGAGACCGAAAACCCCGCACCGGCCCACCAGCCGGTGCGGGGTTTTTTATGCTTCAGGGTTGCTATTGAACCGATTTTCCTGGGCGTGAGTTTTTTTGGCCCGCGGGGCCGTTGGGAGTTCGCTTAATGAGGCTGTATTCGCAGAAAGATGTCGACAAGAAGGCCCTCAAGGGCGCGCGGGTCGCGGTGCTGGGCTACGGAAGCCAGGGCCGGGCGCATGCGCTGAACCTGAAGGACAGCGGTTTCGACGTCGTGGTGGGCGTTCGTAAGGGGGGAGCGAGCTGGAAGAAGGCGAAGAAGGACGGTCTCGCCGTCGCCGAGCCGGGCGCCGCAGCAGAAGGTGCGGACCTCATTGCGATGCTCGTGCCCGACCTTGCGCAGAAAGATCTCTACGCGGCGGTTGAGAACAATTTGAAGAAGGGTGCGACGCTGCTGTTCGCGCACGGCTTCAACATCCACTACAAGCAGATCAAGCCGCGCAAGGATCTGGACGTCGTCCTCATCGCGCCCAAAGGTCCCGGCGGTCTCGTCCGCCGCCAGTACCAGGAAGGCCGCGGCGTGCCGTGTCTCATCGCCGTGGCGCAGGACTCGACGGGCAAGGCGCACGCCAAGGCCCTCTCCTACTCGCACGGAATTGGCGGAACACGCGGCGGCGTCCTCGAGACGACGTTCGCTGAGGAGACCGAGACGGATCTCTTCGGGGAACAGGCTGTGCTGTGCGGCGGAGCCACCGAGCTCGTGGTCAAGGGCTTCGAGACCTTGGTGGAAGCGGGTTACCAGCCCGAGGTCGCTTACTACGAGTGCCTGCACGAGCTGAAGCTCATCGTGGACCTGCTGCATGAGGGCGGCCTGACCAAGATGCACGAGTTCATCAGCGACACGGCGAAGTACGGCGACCTGACGCGCGGGCCGCGCATCATCGACGACCGCGTCAAGAACGTCATGCGCAAGGTCCTGAAGGAAGTGCAGACCGGCAAGTTCGCGAAGCAGTGGATCGAGGAGAGCGCGGCTGGCGGGAAGAACTACCAGAAGCTGCTCAAGCAGGACAAGGACCGGCAGATCGAGAAAGTCGGCAGCGCGCTGCGTGCGCGGATGCCGTGGTTGAACGAGAAACGCACGTAAGGGTGCGACGCATGCGTCGCACGGGGCAACCCGGGAAGGGATGCACCTGGCTTTACAATGAGCAGGCAATGCCTGCGCAGGAGGAAACGTAGCATGACTCCCAATCCCGACCGAGTACTGATCTTCGACACCACCCTGCGCGATGGCGAGCAGTCGCCCGGCTGCAGCATGACCCAGCCGGAAAAGGTACGGGTCGCACGGCAGCTCGCCGAGCTCGGTGTGGATGTGATCGAGGCGGGATTTCCGGCCGCCTCGCGTGGGGATTGGGAGAGCGTGAATGCGGTGGCCCGCGAGGTCCAGGGCGCGACGATCTGCGGCCTGGCCCGCTGTAACCGGGAAGACATCGAGCTGGCGGCGCGGGCACTGCGGGACGCGCCCCGGCACCGCATCCATGTCTTTCTGGCAACCAGTGCGATCCATCGGCAGTACAAGCTCAACATGGCGCAGGAGGAGATCATCCGGACCGCCGTGGAGGGCGTTCGCATCGCCAGGGGCCTGTGCGATGACGTGGAGTTCTCGCCGGAGGACGCGTCCCGCACGGAGCTCGAGTTCCTCGCACAAGTCGTCGAGGCGGCGATCGAGGCCGGGGCGAGCACTGTCAACATACCGGACACGGTGGGCTACACGGTTCCGGATGAGTTCGCGGAGCTGTTCCGCTATTTACGGAAAAACGTGCGCGGCATCGACGGCATCCGGCTGTCGGTCCACTGCCACGACGATCTCGGCATGGCGGTCGCGAACAGCCTGACGGCCGTCGTCGCGGGCGCGCGCCAGGTCGAGTGCACCATCAACGGCATAGGCGAGCGCGCGGGGAACTGCTCGCTCGAGGAAGTCGTCATGGCATTGAAGACGCGCGAAGCGTTCTTCAATGTCACGACGGGTATTCAGACCAACCGCCTCTATCCGACGTCGCGGCTGGTCTCCAGCATCACTGGCATGCCGATCCCGCGCAACAAGGCAGTCGTGGGTGAGAATGCGTTCGCCCATGAGGCCGGCATTCACCAGCACGGGATGCTCAAGCATCATTCCACGTACGAAATCCTGCGTCCCGAGGATGTAGGTCTCTCCCGCAGCCACCTCGTCCTCGGCAAACACAGCGGCCGGCATGCGTTCCGGGATCGCGTGAAGGCGCTGGGCTTCGAGCTCGATGAGCTCGAGTTCAATCGCGTATTCGAGGAATTCAAGGCGCTCGCGGACAAGAAGAAGGAACTCTTCGACGGCGATATCGAGGCGCTGGTGCTGCGTGCGGAAGGCTCGGCCAGCGGGCCGTGGAGTCTGCTGGATCTGCAGACGGTCGCTCATAGCAACGTCCCTGCGCAGGCCGTGGTTCGGCTGCAGCATGCGGACGGCCGCGTCGTCGAGCGCACTACCGAAGGCGACGGACCCGTGGATGCAGCGTTCAAGGCGATTGAAGCCGCCACCGGCATCAACGTCATTTTGCGTAAGTTCGAAGTGCACGGCGTCACCGAAGGCGAGGATGCGCAGGGCGAGGCCGTCGTGTACGTAGAGTACAATCAGCGCACCTATCGCGGCTCGAGCGTCAGCACGAACATCGTCGAGTCGAGCACGAAAGCTTTCCTTGAAGTCATCAATCGCATCGAGCTCTCGCAAGCGGGCACCCGCTCGCGTGACGAGCGCGCTGGCGCCGCACGAGTGGCGCAGACCGCGGTCTAGGCCGTCCAGTCAACCGCGCCTAGTCGGCCACGTTAGAGGAGTTGTTTCATGCCCATTCCCGCCACGCAATTCATCTGGTTCAACGGCAAGCTCGTGCCCTGGGAAAAAGCCACGGTGCATGTGCTGTCGCATGCGTTGCACTACGGGTCGTCGGTATTCGAAGGCGTGCGCGCCTACGAGACACCCAGCGGCGTCGCTGTCTTCCGCCTGCGCGATCACACGCGCCGGCTGTTCGATTCCGCGAAGATCTACCGCATGACCATGCCGTTTGCGCCGGAGCAGATAAATGACGCCATCCGGCAGGTCATTGCGAGCAACGAACTGGTTCGTGGCGCCTATATCCGTCCGGTAGCCTTTCGCGGTTACGGCGAGATCGGCGTGTCGCCCAAGATCGAACCTCCGACCGACGTGGCCATCGCCGCATGGGAGTGGGGTAAGTACCTCGGGCACGAGAGCGAAGAACAGGGCGTGGACGTGTGCATCTCGTCATGGCAGAGAGTCGCTCCCAACACCATCCCCGCTCTCGCCAAGGCGGGAGGCAATTACCTCTCGAGCCAGCTCATCGGCGCCGAGGCGCGCCGCCTCGGCTTTGCCGAAGGCATCGGGCTGTCTTCGGACGGCACGGTGAGTGAAGGCTCCGGGGAGAACATTTTCGTGGTCAAGGACGGCGTGCTGATGACTCCAGCGCTCGCGCACTCCGTTCTCGGGGGCCTTACGCGCGATGCCGTCATACGTCTCGCGAAGGAACGCGGCATCGAGGTCCGCGAGTGCGCGATCCCGAGAGAACTCCTCTACATCGCCGACGAGGCGTTCTTTACGGGCACCGCGGTCGAGATCGCTCCGATCCGCTCGGTGGATCGACTCACGGTCGGCGCCGGCAAGCGCGGACCCATTACGGAGACTTTGCAGAACGCGTTCTTCGGCCTGTTCACGGGCAAGACCGCCGACAAATGGGGCTGGCTCGACTACGTTGACATGGCCGCGCCCCGCGCCGCTGTGGCGGCCGGTTAAACGTCCTCGAGACGAACACCTCATGCCACGCGCACCGCAAACGATGTTCGAAAAAGTCTGGGACCGTCACCTGGTGACGGCCGAGACCGCCGATACTCCCGCCGTTCTTTACGTAGACCTTCACCTCATCCACGAGGTCACCTCGCCGCAGGCGTTCGCGGTTCTGCGTGAGCGCGGCCTGCCGGTCCGCCGCACCGACCTCACCCTGGCCACGATGGACCACTCCACCCCGACCCGCACGGAGCAGGTCTTCGGGGGCGCGCCGATCTCGATCGACTCCGCCGCCAAGCAGGTGCGCGAGCTGGAAACCAACTGTGCCGCCTTCGGCGTGGAGCTTCTCGGGTTGCGCAGCGCGCAGCGTGGAATCGTGCACATCATCGGACCGGAGAGCGGAATCACGCAGCCCGGCAAGACCATCGTATGTGGCGATAGTCATACCAGCACGCACGGTGCCGTCGGAGCACTCGCCTTTGGTATCGGCACAACCGAGGTGGGACACGTTCTCGCCACGCAATGCCTGCTGCAGCGGCAGGCACGGACGTTCTCGATCAACGTAAGCGGCCGGCTGCGCGCCGGCGTCACCGCCAAGGATCTGATCCTGGCCATCATCGGCAAGATCGGCGTCGGAGGCGGCACCGGACACGTGATCGAGTACCGCGGTGAGACCATTCGCGCGCTCGACATGGACGAGCGCATGACTGTCTGCAATATGTCGATCGAAGCCGGCGCGCGTGCGGGGATGATCGCGCCCGACGAGACGACTTACGCTTATCTCTCGGGTCGACAGCGTGCGCCGAAGGGCGCCGACTGGGAGCATGCGCTCGAGCGGTGGAAACAGCTTCCCTCCGACGCCGGTGCGCGCTTCGACAAGGAAATCGACATCGACGCCACCACGCTCGAGCCGATGATTACGTACGGCACGAACCCGGGCATGGTCATTCCTATCTCGGGTGCGATTCCCGTGAAGAAGGGCGACGTGGTTTTCGAGAAGGCGCTGGCGTACATGGGTCTGGAAGCCGGAGCGGCGATCAAGGATCAGCTGGTCAACGTCGTGTTTCTGGGCAGCTGCACGAACGCGCGGCTGTCCGACCTGCGCAGCGCCGCCAACCTGCTCCGCGGCCACAAGGTTGCCAAGGGCGTGCAGATGCTCGTCGTCCCTGGCTCGCAGCAGGTCAAGAAAGAGGCGGAAGCCGAAGGGCTGCACACGGTCTTCATCGAGGCCGGCGCCGAGTGGCGCGAGTCCGGCTGCTCCATGTGCCTCGGCATGAACGGCGACCTGGTCCCGAAGGGCCAGTATTCGGTCAGCACGAGTAATCGTAACTTCGAAGGCCGCCAGGGCGTCGGCGCCCGAACGCTGCTTGCGAGCCCGCTGACGGCTGCCGCGTGCGCCGTGCGCGGGCGTGTGACCGACCCCCGCGAATTGATGAACGGTTGAGCACTGATGGAACCGATTAAGACTTTGCACTCACGCACAGCCGTGTTGCCGGCCACGAATATCGACACGGACCAGATCATCCCTGCTCGCTTTCTCACGACGACCACGCGTGAAGGACTCGGCCGGAATCTTTTCGCCGACTGGCGCTACGACGCGCAGGGCACGCCGCGACCGGACTTCGTGCTCAACCGTCCAGAAGCACAGGGGTGCCGAGTACTCGTCGCGGGTCGTAATCTCGGCTGCGGGTCGTCACGCGAACACGCCCCGTGGGCCCTGCTCGACTACGGCTTCCGTGCCGTCATCAGCACGGAGATCGCCGACATCTTTCGCAGTAACTCACTGAAGAACGGGCTACTGCCCGTCGTGGTCGATGAGTCCACGAATCGCTGGCTCATCGAGCATCCGGGTGCCGAAGTGACCATCGATCTCGACTCCGCGATGCTGACGCTGCCTACCGGCGCTCGGGTGCAGTTTCCGATCGAGGCCTTTTCGCGCTACTGCCTGTTGAACGGCATCGACGAGCTCGGCTTTCTCCTCGGGCGCATGGGCGAGATCGAGGCATACGAGCGGCGCGTATGAAGGCTCATATTGCGGTTCTCGGCGGCGATGGCATCGGCCCTGAAGTCGTCGCGGAAGGGTTGCGCTGCCTGCACGCGGCAGCGAAGTCGTTCGGTCACGAGATTGGCATCACGGAGCTGCCTTTCGGCGGCGTCGCCATCGACTCGCATGGCGATCCCCTGCCCTCGGAAACGCTGCAGGCGTGCTTGAAAGCGGACGCGGTGCTGCTCGGGGCCATCGGTGGCCCGAAGTGGTCGGCACCTGATGCGACGGTGAGGCCTGAACAGGGTCTGCTGAAACTGCGCAAGGAGCTTGGGGTTTACGCGAATCTGCGGCCGGTCAAGGTGCTGCCCGCTCTGGTCGATGCGTCGACGCTGAAGCCGCAGATTCTGGAAGGCGTCGACCTCGTGTTCGTCCGCGAACTGACGGGCGGCATCTACTTCGGCGAGAAGAAGCGCGATGCGAATAGCGCTACGGACGTTTGCACGTATACGGTAGCGGAGATCGAGCGGATCACGCGTGTCGCCGCTCGGCTTGCGCAGCGGCGGCGTCACAAGCTCACTTCCATCGACAAGTCCAATGTGCTCGAGACTTCGCGTCTGTGGCGCGAGGTCTGCGCGCGGGTCATGCGTGCGGAGTTTCCGGACGTGGCTTTGGAGCACGTTCTGGTCGACGCCGCGGCCATGCATCTCATTCGGCGACCGCGGGACTTCGACGTCATCGTGACGGAAAACATGTTTGGCGACATCCTGACGGACGAGGCATCGATGCTTGCGGGATCGCTTGGGCTATCGCCCTCCGCCTCCCTTGGCGACGGTAAGCGGGGCGTGTATGAGCCGATTCACGGCTCAGCGCCCGACATTGCCGGCAAAGGAATTGCGAATCCTGTCGGGACGATCCTGAGCGTCGCGATGTTACTGCGGCACTCGTTGGGCTTGGACGCGGAAGCCGAAGCAATCGAGAACGCTGTAACACTGGCTATCGAAAGCGGCGCCCGGACTCCGGACATCGTGGCTCAAGGCGAGCGCGCGTTGTCGACTCGGGAGATGGGAGACGCGGTGCTCGCGCGGTTGCCCGCGCGAGGCTGAGCTTCGTCCTTCACGTCGCGGGCTTGTCAGCCCGCAGTTCCTAGCCTTCGAGTCGCCACCTTGCCGACGGCGGCCGCACGCTCCAGGCCTGCCGCCAGATCCGCTTGCAGGTCCTCGAGCGCCTCGATTCCAACCGACAGCCGTAGAAGTCCGTCCGCCAGGCCGGCCTTGAGGCGGGCTGCGGGATCCATTGCGGCGTGGGTCATCGTGGCGGGGTGAGCGATGAGGCTCTCGACTCCTCCGAGCGATTCCGCGAGCGAGAAGTACTCGAGCTCGGCAACGAATTCGCGCACGGCGTCGTGACCGCCTTCCAACTCGAGGCTCACGATCGCGCCGAAACCGCTCTGCTGTCGCCGGGCGATGTCATGACCCGGATGACTCGGCAGACCGGGGTAGTACACGCGCTTCACGCCGGGCTGCTCATTCAGCCACTGCGCAAGGCCCATTGCGTTGCGCCCATGGTGATCGAGCCGCGCATGCAGCGTCCGCATTCCGCGCAGGGTCATGAAGCTGTCGAACGGCGCGCCGGTGATGCCGAGACAGTTTGCCCACCACACGAGTTGCTCATGCAGCTTCGCGTCCTTCGCTACGACGGCACCGCCCACCACGTCGCTGTGCCCGTTCAGATACTTCGTCGTCGAGTGCACGACGAGATCCGCCCCGAGGGGGAGTGGCTGCTGCCACGCAGGGGAGAGGAACGTGTTGTCCACGACGAGCAATGCGCCGGCTGCTTTTCCGAGCGCCGCAAAGGCCTCGATATCCGTGATACGCAACAGCGGATTGCTCGGCGTCTCGATCCAGAGCAATGCAGTCGGCTTTGACAATGCCGCGCGAACCGCGGCTTCATCGCCGAAATTCACGAACTCGACCTCACGCTCGCCGCGCTGGTGCCAGACGTTGAACAAGCGGTACGTGCCGCCATAACAATCGTGAGGAGCGACGATCCGCCCTTTCGCTGGGATCAAGTATCCGACGAGCGTGATCGCGGCCATGCCGGTCGCGGTCACAACCGCTCCAGCGCCGAGTTCCAATTCCGCGAGCGCCGCGCCCAGCAGATCGCGGGTCGGATTTCCCGAGCGGGTGTAGTCGTAACTGCGCTTCTGCCCGAAGCCGCGGAAAGCGAAAGTCGAAGTCAGGTGAATCGGAGGTACGACGCACCCGGTGGCGTCGTCGCACTCGAGACCCGCTCGCACTGTCTGCGTGATCTGGCGCGGACGCGCCGGCTTCGAATTCTTGCTCATGCGGCACTCCCAAGGGCCGCAACGAATATTCCGCGCAATTGATCCGACTCCTTCAAAAAAGCATCATGCCCATAAATAGAGGAAATCTCGTGCAGCTTCGCGACGGGTAACCGCGCGGCCAGTCCGCGCATGTCCGCAAGCGGCACGAGTTGGTCTTCACGGATGGCCACGATCGTCGTGGGTACGAAAATTCGCGCCGCGTCCACGCGATGCAGGTCGATGGATTCCGACAGACACAGAACGGCTTCCGGCTTGTAGCGGTCCGCGAAGTCGCTGCCGCGCGCGAACAGATATCGCTCGACCGGAAACTCGAAGCGTTCGCCGTTGCTAGCGGGCGCACCGTCGAAGCGCGCCGCAAACTCTTCCGAGCTGCGATAGGTCGACATCGCCAGCGCGCGCGCCAGCTGCAGGCCGTCCTTTCCGCGACCACATTCGGCCGCAAAGCGAACGATCCGTCGCTGCACGCTTCGCCACGCGGTAGCCATCGGATGCGTCCGATCCGCCGCGCCTATCACGATCAGGTGGCCAACGCGCTCCGGATAGCGCTCGCCAAAAGCCAGTGCAACCATGCCGCCGTAAGAGCCGCCGACGATCGCGCGCAGTGATTTGAGACCCAGATTGTTCAGGAGGCGCACCAACAGCTCGGCCTGGTCGTAGCTCGAGATACTGGGAAACGGCGCGAGGTTAGCTCCCGTGACCTCCCCGGAAGCCCGTGTGGACTCTCCGGCAGGCCCGGTGGTCTCGGCGCTCCCGCCGAGGTAGTCGAAGCTCAGAACGCGAAAGCGGTTCGCATCGAGGGATCGCTCGGGGCCGACTACTTCGGACCACCAGCCCTGCTTGGGATCCTCGGTCACGAACACACGCCGGTTCGCGGAGATGCCCCCCAACGCACACACGACCGGGGCATTCGCCGGCCCAACCATGCGCCAGGCGATCCGCATGCCGGACAGCTTTCCGCCGTGATAGAGGGAGACTTCGCCGGGCACCTCGAGAATGCCCTCCCGCACGCCGTTATCGGGAGCGGACGACGGAACGGGCGTAAGCTGCGCTCTGGCGCTGTTCGGGACGGCTTCGAGAGAGGCGTTCATGGAGGCTCCGCAAACCACTGGCACGGTACTCACCGTCCTGCTGCGGAGCGCCTACCCTATGAGGGCAGGTTGTCGCGTCCATCCTCTCGCTGGCGGGAACGCCGGGCTAGAGGCTACGCATACCGCTCATCTGTCGGTCCCGAACCTTCGACCGAAGCCGAAAGTGCGCAACCTGCAGGAGTTGGCACCTTTCCAGAGTGGTTAAGTCTGGCGGTTGCCCCGGCGTCTAAGGGCCTTATCCCTCAGCCGGTCTCGATGAGTGGGGGAAGTCTATGGTGTGCCTGCGCAACACGTCAAGCCGGCGGAGCAGACGCTGTTCACAGGCACCCCATTTGATTTGGCGTCCGCCTCCGCGCTGCGACTGCTCCGCGCACTGACCGCGAGCGCTCCCTCCCAAGTGAGGGTTTACAGGCGCGACCATCGGCGCCGCGCGCGCCGGCCCAGATCCGTCTGGCGCCGCAGCCGTCCGCATGCTAATGTACTAGCGCGCTATTACATTGAGACGCCATGAAGACTCACCGTACTCTGAGCCCGCGCCAGGAGGCGCTTGCCGAACGCAATCTGTGCATTGCGGTCGCCGCCCTGCGCGCGCCGGATGAGGTTCGCGCCTTCTTCCGCGATCTGTGCACCCCTGCGGAGCTGCAGGCGATGGCGGATCGATGGGCCGTCGTGGATTACCTGAAGCAGGGCCTTCCCTACCGTGAAATACACCGCCTCGCCGGTGTGAGCGTCACGACGATCGGTCGCGTCGCGCGCTTTCTCGGCAATGGTAACGGTGGCTACGAAGTTGCGGCCCAGAGGATCGAGGAAGCGAAAGGCAATCCTGCTGCGAAGCGCGTGGAGGCGACCCGCCATGGATGAAATGCGCCTCAAGCTCGCCGTACAGAAATCCGGCCGGCTCACCGAGCCATCGCTCGATCTGCTGACCCGCTGCGGGTTGAAGCTCTCGCGGGGCAAGGATCAGCTCATTTGCGTCGGCGAGAACATGCCGCTGGACGTGCTGTTCGTCCGCGACGATGACATTCCCGATCTGGTGCAGGAAGACGTCTGCGACCTGGGGCTCGTGGGTCTGAACGTCCTGGAGGAGAGTCGGCTCGAGCTCGCCGCGCGCGGTCACCCCGCTCGGTTCCAACAGGTCCGTACACTGGATTTCGGACGCTGCCGCCTTTCACTCGCTGTGCCGGACGGAGTCTCGTTCGAGGGACCGAGTTCCCTGCGCGGCCGACGCATCGCCACTACGTATCCTTTCATGCTTGCGAGATATCTGCGCGAACGGGAGGTCAACGCGGAGATCGTTACGCTTTCGGGTGCCGTCGAAATCGCGCCGCGCCTGGGCCGTGCCGATCTCATCTGCGATCTAGTCTCGACGGGGTCCACGCTGCTAGCCAATCACCTGCGTGAAGTCGAAACCGTATTGGAAAGTCATGCTGTGCTGATCCGCACACCCCTCGAGCTGCCGCCTGAAAAGGAAGAGTGGGTACAGCGGCTGCTGATGCGCATCGAAGGCGTACAGAGCGTGCGCGAGAGCAAGTACATCATGCTCCACGCGCCCCGTTCGGCGCTGGCGGAGATCCGCAAACTGCTGCCCGGCAGCGAGTCGCCGACCATCATTCCGCTCGAAGGATTTCCTGACAAGGTCGCGATTCACGCGGTCTGCCGCGAGAACGTCTTCTGGGAAACGCTCGAGAGCCTGAAAAAGGCCGGTGCGAGCGCCCTCCTCGTGCTGCCCGTCGAAAAGATGCTGGCCTGACCCATGCGCATTCTGGAATGGGACAAGCTCACAGAGCGCGAGCGGCGTGCCGCACTGGCACGACCTTCACTGGAGTCGCGGGCCGATATTGGAGCCGTAGCGCTGGAGGTCATCAACGCAGTTCGTCAGCAGGGCGACGTCGCCCTGCGCAACTACACGGAACGGTTCGATGGCGTGAAGCTCGACACGCTGGCCGTGTCCCGGGCGGAGTTCCTCGAGGCTCGCAAGGCCCTCAGCGCCGCGCAGCTGGCTGCTCTCGAGCGCGCAATCGACAACGTCCACAAGTTCCATTCGGCGCAGGTCCCGCAGCCTTTCGCGATGGAGACCATGCCCGGAGTCCGCTGTGAGCGGGTCATCCGACCTATACAAGCGGTCGGTCTCTATGTACCCGCAGGCTCGGCACCCCTGCCATCCGCGGTAATTATGTTGGCTGTGCCTGCTCGTATTGCCGGCTGCCCGCGTAGAGTTCTGTGCACGCCACCGACTCGCGAAGGGCGCGCCAATGCAGCCGTGCTGGTCGCGGCCGAGTTGTGTGGTATCGAGACGGTTTTCAAAGTCGGCGGCGCGCAGGCGATTGCCGCCCTCGCCTACGGCACGAGCAGCATCCCCAAAGTCGACAAGATCTTCGGTCCGGGCAATGCCTGGGTGACGGCAGCCAAGCAACTCGTCGCCAATGATTCCGCCGGCGCGGCTTGCGACATGCCGGCGGGGCCCTCCGAAGTGATGGTGATCGCCGATGACACCGCGCGCGCCGACTTCGTGGCGGCGGATCTGCTCGCGCAGGCCGAGCACGACGCACACTCGCAGGCGATTCTGGTCACACCGAGCAGCAAACTTGCAACAAGCGTCGCGGCTGCTATTCAGACACAAACGCAGGCGCTCTCGCGACGTGCGATTCTCGAAAAATCGCTCGCCTCGAGCCGCTGTATCGTCGTCCCGGACCTGGACACCGCGATTCGCGTCGCGAACGAATATGCCGCCGAGCACCTCATTCTGGAAGTGAGTGAGCCGCGCAGCTGGCTACCGCGGATCCACAACGCCGGCTCGATCTTTCTTGGCGCGTGGTCGCCCGAACCGATGGGAGACTATTGCTCGGGCACCAACCATGTGCTGCCCACGTACGGTTATGCGCGGGCTTACAGCGGACTGTCGGTGCTCGATTTCGTCAAGGGCGTCACCGTGCAGGAACTCACGCCGGCAGGCTTGCGTTCGTTGGGGCCGGTGGCAGTCACACTTGCGCAGCTCGAGGGTCTCGATGCGCACGCGAATGCAGTAGCATGCCGCCTTGCCGTGCTGGAAGCAGAAGCGCGGACTCCTGCGAGCGTGCCTGGAATTACGGCATGAGCTGGGTTAAGGAGCTTGCTCGGCCGGACATCGTGGCGTTGAAAGCGTACGAGCATGCGGCATGGGAGCCGAGTCTCGAGCGTTTGCACGCGAACGAGCTTCCCTGGCGACCATATGGCGATGAATCGATCGCGGGCCTCAATCGATATCCCGAGCCGCAGCCGCGCGCTCTGGTGGAAGGGCTCGCGACTTTGTATGGGGCGGCGCCTCAATCGGTTCTCGTGGGACGCGGAAGCGACGAGGCCATCGATCTCCTTACGCGCTGCTTCTGTCGCGCCGGCCGCGATGCCGTGCTCGTGTGTCCGCCTACCTTCGGTATGTACGCTGTCAGTGCCCGAATCCAGGGTGCCGAGGTCGTAACCGTTCCGCTACGCGCTGCTGCTGATTTCGCGATCGACGAGCGCGCCGTGCTGGAACGATGCACGCCGGACGTCAAGATCGTTTTCTTCTGCTCGCCCAACAACCCGACCGGCAACCTGCTCGATGAGCAAGCCATTCTGCGCATCGCTGGCAAGCTAGCCGGCCGGGCCGTCGTGGTCGTGGATGAGGCGTACATCGAATTTACCGACGCGCCGAGCCTCGCGCGTCATTTACCGAAACTGCCACATCTGGCGATCCTGCGGACGCTGTCCAAGGCTCACGGGCTGGCGGGAGCGAGGTGCGGAACGCTCATAGCCGATCCAGAGCTCATCGCTCTTCTGCGCAAAGTCATGCCACCCTACGCGATTCCGCAGTTGACGATGGAAGCGGTGCTGAAGCAGCTGGAACCGGCGCAGCTGACCGAGTCGCGCGCCCAGGTCATTGTCATTCGAGCGGAGCGCGAGCGGCTCATGATCGCGTTACCGGACCTCTCCCGTGTCGTTCGAGTCTGGCCAAGCGCGGCGAACTTCATCCTCGCCCAATTCGCGGACGCGGGAGCCGCGCTGGAGCTGGCGCGAGATACCCACCTGTTGGTACGGGACGCGCGCGGCTATCCGGGTCTCGGCCAGGCATTGCGCATCACGGTGGGCACGCCCACTCAGAACAATCGACTCCTGGAGGCGTGGCAATGAGGGCCCCTCGGGTTACCTGGCTTCTCGAGGTCTGGCAATGAGCGCAGCGGCCGCTATTTTGTTCATCGATCGCGACGGGACCCTCGTGGAGGAGCCGCCCGACGAGCAGGTCGACACGCTCGAGAAAGTGCGCTTCCTGCCGGGTGTATTCGCGGCGCTCGCCGAGCTCAAGCGACGCGGTTACCGGTTCGTCATGGTCACCAACCAGGACGGACTCGGCACGCCCTCCCTGCCGCAGGCGGATTTCGCGAAGCCGCAGCAGTTCATACTCGAGGCCTTCAGCTCGCAGGGCATCGAGTTCGACGCGATCTTCGTCTGCCCGCATTTCAAGGCAGACGACTGCACGTGCCGCAAGCCCAGGACAGGTCTCGTCGAGCAGTACGTGCGCGACAGTGGAATGGATTCTGCCTCCAGCGCCGTGATCGGTGACCGCGACACCGACCTGCAATTCGCCTCCAATCTGGGAGTGCGTGGACTTCGCGTTCGCCGTAACGGCAGCAGCGAGGAAACATGGCCAGCGATCGTGCAGGCACTCACGGCACGGCGTGCCCAGGTCGAGCGGCGTACCAAAGAAACCAATATCGACGTGCGAGTCAATCTCGACGCCACCGCGCCGATCCACATCGTGACCGGCATCGGATTCTTCGATCACATGCTGGAGCAACTCGCCAAGCACGGCGGCTTCGCGCTCGAGCTGACGTGCCAGGGCGATCTGCAGATCGACGAGCACCACACGGTCGAGGACTGCGGCCTTGCACTCGGCGAGGCGCTGCGCCGCGCGCTCGGCTCCAAAGTCGGCATTGCGCGCTACGGATTTCTACTGCCGATGGATGAGGCCCAGGCACAGGTCGCCATCGACCTGTCCGGACGCGCCTTCGCGCAGTTCACCGGACACTTCAACCGGGAAGCCGTGGGCGGCTTGCCGACCGAGCTCGTGCCGCACTTTTTCCGTTCGTTGGCCGAGTCGATGGCAGCGGCGGTTCACGTGAGTGTGACGGGTGAGAACTCGCATCACATGATCGAGGGCTGCTTCAAGAGCGTCGGTCGCGCCTTGCGCCAGGCATTCCGGCGTGAGAGCGAGGAGCTGCCGAGTACCAAGGGCATTCTCTGATGGACGCGGTGATCATCGACAGCGGCGGAGCCAATCTCGCCTCTTTGCAATTTGCGTTCGAGAGGCTCGGCGCGCGTGCGCACGTATCCAACGACGCGCGCACCATCACTTCCGCTTCGCGCCTCATCTTGCCGGGTGTCGGTGCTGCTGCAGACGCCATGCAGCGTCTGCGCAACTCGGGTCTGGCGGCACTGCTGCCGTCGCTGACGCAACCCGTCTTGGGCATCTGCCTCGGGATGCAGCTTTTGTTTCAACGCTCGGAGGAAGGCTCCACCGACTGCCTCGGGATCCTGCCCGAAACCGTGCGGCGCCTGCAGGCGGCGCCCGGACTGCCGGTGCCGCACATGGGTTGGAATCAACTCAACCGGCTGCGCGACGACCCCCTTCTCGAAGGAATCGCGCCCAACGATTACGTTTATTTCGTTCACAGTTATGCCGCACCCGTGTCCGCGATCACCCTTGCCACCGCGGACTACGGCATCCCCGTTTCCGCCATCGTCCGTAAAGGAAACTTCTGGGGCGCACAGTTCCATCCGGAACGGTCGGCCGGAACCGGAGCACGGGTGCTGGCGAACTTTCTGAGGCTCGAGTGATGTTGCTGATTCCCGCAATCGATTTGCGTAACGGACGCTGCGTGCGTCTCTTCCAAGGTGACTTCGGTGCCGAGACGCGCTATGAGCACGAGCCACATGAGTTGCTGCGGCGTTATCGCGACTTCGGCGCTTCGTGGCTGCACGTCGTCGATCTGGACGGAGCAAAGGATGGCGTGCTTGCCAACCGCTCCGTGATTGTTGCCCTGGCCTCTCAAAAGGCTGTGCGCCTGCAGGTCGGTGGTGGCGTGCGCTCCGCCGCCGTGATTGATGACCTCCTCCGCAATGGAGTTGAGAGAGTCGTCGTCGGCAGCGCTGCCGTGGAGCGCCCCGAAGAGGTCACGGGCTGGTTCGCGCGTTTTGGCGCCGACCGCATCTGCCTCGCCCTCGACATTCGGATGGATTCCGGCGGTGAGCCGCGGGTCCGCACACATGGCTGGACAGAAGGCACGGCCGTGAGCCTCTGGGAGGCCATCAGTCGCTTCCCGGTCGGCACCGTCAAGCATGTGCTATGTACCGACATCGAGCGAGATGGCGCCATGTCCGGGCCCAATCTCAATCTCTACCGAACCGCGCTGTGCCGTTTTCCGCGCCTGTCCTGGCAGGCTTCCGGCGGTGTACGCAATGCGGCCGATCTCGCCGCCCTGGCGCAGATCGGCGTTGCTGCCGCAGTCAGCGGCAAAGCACTGTTGGAAGAGCGGATCACCCCTGAGGAGCTGCGACCATTCTTGCCCGACGCATCATTCCCTGTCTCGACGTCCGCGAAGGCCAAGTCGTAAAAGGCGTTCGCTTTCGCGATCACCGCGTGGTGGGCGACATCATGGAGCTCGCGGCGCGCTATCGCGACGAGGGCGCCGACGAACTCGTGTTCTACGACATTACCGCGAGCCCTGAAGGACGTTCCGTCGATCGCGAGTGGGTACGCCGTGTTGCTCGAGTGTTGGACATTCCCTTCTGCGTCGCCGGCGGCATCAGATCCGTCGCCGATGCGGAGGAAATACTGAACGCGGGCGCGGAGAAAGTCTCCATAAACTCCCCGGCGCTCGCCAACCCGGATCTCATCGATGCGCTCAGCGCCCGCTTCGGAGCTCAGTGCGTCGTCATAGGCATCGACAGTCAGCTCACGGAACAGGGCTACCGCGCTTACCAGTTCACGGGCGATCCTGAGCGCACCCAAGAGTCGGGCCGTGACGTTCTCTCGTGGGTGCGCGAAGTGCAGGACCGCGGCGGTGGGGAGATCGTGCTCAACTGTATGGGAAGCGATGGCGTGCGCCGCGGCTATGATGTCGAGCAACTGCGTAGCGTGCGGGAGATTTGTCACGTGCCGCTCGTTGCCTCGGGAGGTGCGGGCGCAGTCGAGCACTTCACCGCGGTGTTCACGGAAGCAGGCGTCGATGCGGCCCTGGCCGCAAGTGTTTTCCACTCCGGCGCAATTGCGATCCGCGATTTGAAGCGCGACTTGCGAACGGCAGGGGTCGAGGTGAGGCCATGAGCGCGGGTGACGAGGAACCGAGGCCGGGCAATGGCGCGGGTGCGGGCAAGGGCGTGAGCTCACGCGGCTTCACGAGCTCAGGTGCGACCCCAGCCTCGGGCAATCCCGGTGGCGCGCCGCTCAGTCTTGCGGATATCGAGCTATTGGATTTCGGCAAAGGCGATGGCCTGCTGCCGGTCGTAGTCCAACACGCCGGTACCGGTGCAGTACTGATGCTCGGTTACATGAACAGCGAAGCGCTTCGAGAGACGTTCTCGCGGCGGCACGTTGTCTTCTTCAGCCGCAGCAAGCAGCGGCTGTGGGAAAAAGGCGAGACGTCGGGACACTTCCTCGAGCTTGCCGGGATTCGTACTGACTGTGACCGGGACACCCTCCTCGTCACCGCGTGGCCACGCGGGCCGGTTTGTCACGTCGGGACGGCAACGTGCTTTGGAGACGAGCCGGTCACGGCCGCCGAGCGGCTCGCGTTTCTAGGAACCCTGGAGAGCGTCATCGCACGGCGCGCCACGGAGCGGCCTGAAGGTAGCTACACCGCGCGCCTGTTCGCTCAGGGACCTCGACGCATCGCCCAAAAGGTGGGCGAAGAAGGGCTTGAAGTGGCACTCGCCGCGGTCGTCGAGACGGACGACCAAGTCATCAGCGAGTCAGCCGACCTGCTGTTTCATTTGCTCGTCATGCTGAAGAGTCGCGGGCTGCCGCTCGAACGAGTGGTCGCGGAGCTTCAGACGCGCCACACCAAACCTTAAGCGTGAGCTGCGACGGTTAGCCGAAAAGCTCGCCGAGCGCACCTATCTGGGCGCCAGCGCTCCCGCGCGTTTGTCGGCATCGGCTGCTTCCTGATTGCGTCCGCGCGCTCTTAACGACTCCGCGATCAAGCGCCAGGCGGAGGCCTGCGCCTGCGGGTCCCCCGTTGCCAGCGCCAGCGCTTTGTGGCCCATCCCGTCGCCCTGCGCGGCGTTGCCTTCGCTCATGCGGATCTGGCCGAGCTCGATCCAAAGCAACGGGTTTTCAGGCTCGATGCGCATGGCGCGTTCGATCGTCGCCGCCGCGGGTGCGTAATTACCGCCGTGCGCCTGCGTGTGCGCCTGCGCCACCAGGGCGTTGGTCGCCGGCCCCAGCCGGAACTGCTTCGGCGGCGGTCGTGGCGGCTGCTCGGGCACACTCGGCGTCGACACGCCGGGTTGCGGCTGCGCCGTGCCTGGGGCCGATGGTGTTGTCGAAGACGAAGGTGACGAGGCAGACCCAGCCGTCGGAGACCGAACGACGGAACACGCGGATAGCAGGCTTGCGGCCGCGAGCAGCGCGCAAAGAATGGAGTTGGAGTGCATGCCGGGATGATATCCCTTCACGAAGCCCGGTGCGCCGCCCGTGGGCGAGGCCGATCGTGAAGGATGAGCAAAGACTGCTGCGGAGCCCGACGGGCTAGCGGCTTCAAATGACGACGGCGCCGACTCTAAGCGCTTGCGCGAGCTGACGGGGACACGCGCGTCGCGCAGTCCGGAAGTAGCGCGACTTTCCGCACAAGTGAGACCGCCATCAGTGCATGAGCTCGCGGATCCATTCGCCGGCGCGCTCCACCATTGACTCCACGGCACTCCCATTACAGCCCGGCTTGGTGGGAAGTTGCGTGCCTACGGGTACCGCGATCGGTACGGCATCGTCGGAGCAAGTCTTCTCGACGCGCAAGCCGCTGGAATACTCGATCCAGGTCTCCGCAAGCGCTTCGGGCATGGGTGCATTCCACGAGGTCGTACCCAATCCGGCCATCAGGCGGGACCACACCGGCAGCGCACCGGAGGAGCCCGTGAAGCCCGTGGAGAGATTGTCGTCATAGCCGACCCAGACGACTGCGAGATGACTTCCCGAGAAGCCCGCGAACCAATTGTCGTGATAGTCAGATGAGGTGCCGGATTTTCCGGCCACGACGAGACCCGCCGGCAGGACGGCGCGCGCCGCTCGACCCGTGCCCTTCTCCATGACCTGCTCCATCATGCGATCGAGCTCATACACGACTTCGGGAGAGGCGATCGGCGTCACTTCCAGAGGAAATGCCTTGAGGGGCTTACCATCGGCGCTGATGACCGTCCGCACGGCGCGCAGCGAGGAACGGAAGCCGCCGTTCGCGAGACCGTTGTAAAGCTGCGCAACCTCCATCGGCGTTACGTCGACCGCGCCTAACAACATCGCCGGATTCAACGCCGGCAGGCGTTCGAGCCCGAAGCGCCCCAGCGTGTCCACGACTTTCGACAGACCGACATCCATGCCGACGCCGACCGTCGCGAGATTCAAGGACTCCGCGAGAGCGCGGACTACCGGCACCGGTCCGTAGGTCTGCTTGGTGAAGTTCACGGGCCGCCACTCCTTGCCATTCGACAGCTTGACGACGAGAGGCGCGTCCTGCACCACCGTCGCGGCGTTGTAGCGCCCCGTCTCGAGTGCTGTGAGATAGATGAATGGCTTGACGAGCGATCCCATCGACCGCCGGGCATCCAGCGCACGGTTGAAGCCGTCGAACCCGACATTGCGGCTGCCGACGATCGCGATCACGTCGCCGCTTTGGGGTGATGTGACGACGACGGCGCCTTCGAGCTTCGCATCGGGATACTTTTTCTGGCGATCCAGTCGCGCGAGCTCCTTCTCCAGCGCCCGCTCGGCATTGTCCTGCGCACGGGGCTCGAGCCCCGTATAGATCCGCAAACCGGCTTCCGTGAGATCCTGCTCGTGGTAGTCACGCCGCAGTGTCCGGCGCACGAAATCCAGATACGCGGGATAGTAGCCCCCGGTGGCGCGGTTCATCACGCCGAGCGGCCTTTTTGCAGCCGCACGCGCATCCTCCGCCTTGACGATGCCACGATCCGCCATGAGCTTGAGCACGAGGTCCCGGCGCAGTCGCACGCGTTCGGTATGCCGGCGCGGATCGTAATAAGACGGGCCACGGACGACGGCCACGAGCAGCGCGACTTCCGACAGATCGAGCTCGGAAAGCGGCTTGCCGAAGTAGAACTGGCTGGCCAGGCCGAAGCCATGAATGGCACGGTCGCCGTCCTGGCCGAGGAAGATCTCGTTGATGTAGGCGTTCATCAGATCCGCCTTGCTGAAGTGCGCATCGAGGGCGATCGCCATGAGGGCTTCACGGATCTTGCGGCCGAAGGTCTGCCGCGAATCGAGAAAGTAGCTTTTGACGAGTTGCTGCGTGAGGGTGCTGCCGCCCTGCTCGATCTGGCCGGCACGCACGTTCACCCACATTGCTCGCGCGATCGCCGTGGGATCGACCCCGTGATGCGAGTAGAACTTGCGGTCCTCGACGCTCGCCAGCGCCTGCGGCAGCAGGGACGGAACGTCTTGCGGCTGGACCACGATGCGGTCTTCACCGTGAATCGGAAAAATGCTCCCGATCAGCAGCGGCTCGAGCCGGACGATCGGCACGTCCTTGCCATCGCTGTCGCGCAGACTCTCGATCGCCTTCTCATTCGACACGATGGTCAGGATGGATGCGGGACGAGTCTCGTCCGCGAAGCGCGCCGGTCGCAACGCGACATCGATGCGTGCGCCCTGGAGCCGGTAGGTACCGGGATGCTCGAGTCGCTCTACCCGCCGGTATTGCAGGCGCTGCAGCTCATGCTCGAGATCCTCCTCGGGGAGCGCCAGCCCAGTATAAAGCTCGAGCGGAGCGGCATACACCTGGGCGGGCAAGGTCCAGCGACGGCCTTCGAACTGCTTCGTCACGAGACGATCGAGATAGACGACGTAGAGCGCGCTGGCCAGGACGAGCACAGCGACGATCCCCAGCACGATCCACCAGATTTTCTTACCAGACTTCTTCTTCGCAGACCGCGCCATACGGATACGCGCCTAGCGTCGCGAGCCTAATTGTGCCGGACTACGGTCGAGGTATCCGCGCTTCAGATGAACAACTCCACGGCGGGGTCGCGCAGGTTGTAGTGCGAGCTCATTGCGTGCGCATAGGCGCCAGCGTTCGCGATGAGAAGAACATCTCCCTCGCGAGTTGGCGGCAGCAGCCGGTCGTGGCCGAGAACATCGGCGCTCTCACAGATTGGACCCACGACGTTCACGAGTTCCGTCGCAGGCTCGTCGGCGCGGGTGAGATTGGTGATTTCATGATATGCCCCATAGAGTGCGGGGCGGATCAATGAGTTCATTCCCGTCGCCACCCCGACGTAGCGGATCTCGCCTTTGGACTTCAGCTGTGTTACCCGGGCAAGCAGCACGGCCGCCGTCGCCACGAGGTAACGACCGGGCTCGATCCAGAACTCGAGTTTCGGATGCTCGGCGCGTACTGCGGTGAGCAGCGTGTCGAGTTTCGCGAGATCCACGCCTGCCTGGTCGCTGCGCTCCGGGACCCCGAGGCCGCCGCCGACGTCGATCACCCGAACGTCCTCGAAATGTTGTGCGATGTCGGCGAGCAATCTCGCGGTCTGCTCCCAGCTGGTGACGTCGAAAACCCCACTGCCGACATGTGCTTGCAACCCTACGATACGCACATCGGACGCGCGCGCATGCCGTACGAACTCCTTGAGGTCGCCGATCGGTACACCGAACTTGGCATGAGCGCCCGCCGTCCGCACGTGATGGTGGTGGCCGCGCCCCACCCCGGTATCGATGCGAACGAATATTTCGCGACCGCGAAAAACATCGGGCCACGAGGCAAGGACATACGTGTTGTCGACTGTGATCCGTATACCTTGCGCGCAGGCCCACGCGTACTCGTCGCGCGGCGCGAAGTTGGGTGTAAAAAGAATCCGCAGCGGATCGATGTCGGGGAAGAGTTTCAGAGTCCGCTCGACCTCGCCACGCGATACGCACTCGAAGTCGACTCCCTCCGCCCTCACCGCCTCCAGCACGCGCGGGTGCGGATTCGCCTTCATGGCGTAGTGCACTCGCCCCAGCGACGTAAGACCGCGCAGCGCCCGGGCAGCGCTTCTAACCGCTTCCAGGTCGTAGACGAACGCGGCATCACGATCGCCGAGGGCCGCAACCAACTGCTCACGCTTCTGCAGCCACCATGGGAGCGGTCGCGAACCGCTGTCTTGCGGTTGCGAGAACAGCTGCGCCCAGGTCGGGCCGAGCACGCGATCGCCCGGCACCGGACGGATGAGCAGCTCATGGAGCTGCTCTACGAGACGGTCACCCTGGTTTTCGTCCACGACGAACGTGAAGTTGAGATCGTTCGCGGCCTGGCTGACGAGATAGATCTTCTGCTCTTCGAAGAATTCGAAGGCGCCGCCGAGCTGGTGCAGGATGGCGCGGATATTGCGTCCCACGAGGCTCACGGACGCGCAGGGGCCGATGACCTGCACGCGACACAGCCGGGACAGGCTGGTAACCAGCTCGCTGAGCAGCGCGTTGTCGAGCGTATTGGCCGCGGGGTCGAGGGAGACGGTGACATTGGTCTCGGAGGTCGACACGAGGTCGACGGACATGCCATGTTCCTTGAAGACCTGGAACGCGTCCGCGAGGAAGCCGACCTGGTGCCACATGCCAGGACTTTCCAACGAAACGAGGGTGATCCCCTTCTTCGTGCAGACGGCTTTCACCTGCGCTCCGCCATCGGCACCTTCGGCGCTCAGCACGGTGCCCTCGAGCTCAGGGGCCTGAGTCGCGTACACGTGCAGCGGAATCCGATATTGCCGTGCCGGCAGAATGCAGCGGGGATGCAGCACCTTCGCACCGCTGGTCGCGATCTCCTGCGCTTCGTCGTAATGCAAGGCTCGCAGCAGCCGCGCCGTGGGTGTCGAACGCGGATTGGCACTGAACATTCCGGGCACGTCGGTCCAGATCTCGAGACGCTGCGCGCGCAGCTTCGCGGCGAAATAGGCCGCGGATGTGTCGGAGCCGCCGCGGCCAAGCAGTACGGTGTTGCCGTCGTCGTCGCTCGCGATGAATCCTTGAGTAACGACGACCGGAGGCAGTGTTTCCAGTCGCTCCTCCAGGGCGGCGTCCGGAGCGAAGTTGCAGGTGGCGGACAGCACGCTCGCCTTGGCCGAGGCACTGCGCCGCTCTTCGGCTCTCAACATCGTGCGCGCATCGGCCCAAGCCACATCGAGTCCCTGCGTGCGCAGGAATCGCGCACCGAGCTCCGTAGCCATCAGCTCGCCCGTGGACATCACGCGGGCGCGGGTGCGGTCGCTCACCTCACCGACGAGGGCTACGCCGGCGGCAATTTGCCGCAGTTCCTGCAGATGCTTCTCGACATCGCCAACCGGGATACCGAGCTCCGCGGCGAGGCGGTGGTGGCGCTCTTCGATCGCGCGCAGTTCGTCTTCGTGCGCTCGTACGAGGGCGGAGTCGAGCAGTCTTTCGAGGCGATCGGTAATGCCGGTGATCGCGGAATGAACGATCAACACACGCGCGCCGGCGGCGGTGCGCGCCGCGGCGACCTTTGCAATGTTGCGCCAGTTGGCGAGCGAGGAGACGCTCGTTCCGCCGAACTTGAGAACAATCCAGGCAGAAGCCGTGCGGGTCACTTCAGTCTATCCTCTGATTTATTGGCTGAAAGTGGCTTGCGGCCCGGGATGGGCCAGCCCTTTCAGCGGCCAACCCACCGGCTGTTTCGACCTGCAGGCTGAGGCGCCCCCGGCAAAAGGCGCGGCTTTTGCCTGCGAGCGGGCCAGTTCCGGATTCTGTGTTCACTCGGCTGAAAGTGGCCTGCGGCCCGGGATGGGCCAGCCCTTTCAGCGGCCAGCCCAAGGGCTGTTTCGAGCTGCGGGCTAGGGCGCCCCCGGCAAAAGGCGTGGCTTTTGCCCGCGAGCAGGCCGGTTCTGCGCAATTCATATTCATCCTAAAAACGCTGCCACCACTATTTGCGCAGCGCGCGACCGTGCCGCTGAGCGACGTTCGCGGCCGCCTCAGGTCAAGTCATGGAAGTGAGTTTTCGACCGCTTGCGGCGGTCTAGAGCTCTTTATCGAAATCGGCGTCGAAATCGCGCAGGGCCTTTTCGAGCTTTTTATCCGCCAGCACTTCCTCGAGCTTGCTCCACGCGGCTTTCCCGCGTTTGCCCTGGTTGCGGACGCGTTTGTCCACCCGGTCCAGCAGGCGGTCGTAATCGGTGCCGTCCTCGGTGGCCCCGCTCAAAAATTCATCGTCGAGATCGAAGCTCTCGTTGTCTCGTTCCGACATCTAGCGGTGCAAATCCTGAAGTAATTCAACCACTAACGTGCCAACATGGCACGCTGCAAGGCTGCGAACTATAACGGATTCGCGCCGGCGATCAACCCTTACCGCACAGCTGGCTGCGGTTCAAGCCCGGCATCGCCCCGGAAGCCCCGAATGGACGCCCTTTTCAGACCTTCGGCCCAGCCCTGGACCCAGGTCCTCAAGGGGGGCCGATCTAGGTCTGGTCCATCCTGTCCCGGACCACGACGGGGGCACCCCGGCTCAGTCCCAGGCCCTCGGCGGCGCTCTGCTCCGCCCGCGCGATCTCGATTACTCCGAAGGAGTTGACCAGGGCGAGATATTCCCCGGGCTGGGTGTCGCCATAGGTGCGCAATACCGGAAAAGAGTGGTTGCCCGCATGCACCAGCGGCAGCCGGAACCGCTCGATCAGCGCCCCGTCGATGTTGCTGATGAGATTGCCGAAGTGGTCGATGGTGATGACGACGCCGGCGACACTCGACTGATCCGCCGTGGGCTCGTCCACCCAGGCAGGAACCAGCGTGCTCACGACATCGCCTAGATTCTTCGGTTCGCAGCGACCCGCGGCGAGCTCGGCCGCGAGCGGCGCGAAGATGTCCCGTCCGTGAAAGGTTGCGCTCGGCCGGTTCACGCCGAAACGTGCGAGCCGTGAGGTATTGAGGCGGACGATCGTGGCGCCGGGGTACCTACCCACGATCGGGGCGAGCAGTCCATTGTCGGGCGCCATAAAGACGTGACCGTGAGCGCTCACGGCAATGATGTCCCGCGAAGTGCCGACCCCGGGGTCCACGACGGCTACGTGCACCGTCCCGGGCGGGAAGTATTCGAATGCCCGGGCCAGCCAGAAACCGGCTTCGGCCGGCCAATGCACGACAATCTCGTGCGTGAGGTCGATGATCTTCGCATCGGCGAAGCGGCTGAGGATGCGACCCTTCATGACACCGACGAAGGGGCCCTGATGGCCGAAGTCGGTCGTAATGGTGATGACGCCTGATGGCTTGGTGTCGGAGGTCATGGGTTGGAGAATACCGCATTGACTCGCCGGTGGCGGCGGCGTGGTTTAATGAGTCGCGGTCCCAAAGGGAGTGTTTCGACTGTGAATTCTGCTTATGACAGGCTGCCTCTGAATGCTTTGCGCGTCTTCGAGGCGGTCGCGACACGCCTGAACTTCGGCGACGCGGCCGAAGCGCTGCATGTCACGCCTGCTGCCGTCAGCCAGCAGATCAAATCGCTCGAGGACTACCTGCAGACGCCGCTCCTGCGGCGCAACGGCCGCAACGTGCAGCTCACTCTGGAGGGCACGCGCCTGCTGCCCGGTATCCGGCGGGGAATGGATGAGCTCGAAGCGGCCCTGCAACAGATCAGGCAGGAGCGGCAGAGCGGCACGGTGAACGTGACCACACTCTCCTCCTTTCTGCAGAAATGGCTGACGCCGCGCCTCGCCGACCTGCACGCGCACCATCCGGAAATCGATTTTCGAATTCATGCCTCGGCGGAGGCCGTCGACTTCGCGCGGACGGACTTTCACGCGGCGATCCGCCTTGGGCACGGTCGTTACGAAGGCCTGCACAGCGAGAAAATCCTGGACGAGTCACTGGTGGTCGTTGCCTCGCCGGCGGTCCTCGCGAAACACGGGCCGCTGTCGGACGCCGGCGGTCTCTCCAAGTTGCCGCTGCTGCACGGCACCGAGATCGATTGGGCGAGTTGGTGTGCGGGGGACACGGCCTGCCTCACCGCTTTGCGCGGCGCCTTCATCGACGATTCCGCGAGCTTGCTGAGCGCCGTCATCGAGGGGCTGGGATTCGGCATTCTGCGCTGGACGCTGGCCGCGGGCGAGTTGCAGGCCGGACGCGTTGCCCTCGCGAGCGCCCGCGTCGTTCCGTATCGGTTCGCCTATTACTTCGTTTGCCCCGAAGCATACCTGGCGTTACCGAAGGTGGCGGCGCTTCGTGACTGGCTCGTGGAGCAAGCCAACCAGTTTGCCGGACCGCCGACGCGGTTGGCAGGATGACGCGGGGCCTTCCGAATCGCGGGCCACGACATTACAGCGTCCTTGCGTTCGGGGCTGGAGCATAGCGCTCGGGAATGGGAACACCGTGGGAACATTTGTTGCTCTCAGTGGTCCGCAATGAGAACACCGAATGGAACCGAGACGGGGCTGGCGCGGGACACTGTCGCACTCATTCTCGCCGGAGGTAACGGTACCCGGCTCGGCGAGCTGACCCGTTGGCAATGCAAGCCAGCCATTGCGTTCGGGGGCCACTTCCGCAACATCGACTTTACCCTCTCTAACTGCGTCAACTCCGGGGTGCGGCGTGTTGCCGTGCTCACGCAGTACAAGGCGCAAAGTCTCATCACTCACATCGCCGGCGGTTGGAACTTCCTCGCCAGACCGCTGGGCGAATTCGTGGACGTGTGGCCCGCGCAGCAGCGTCTGGACTCAGCGTGGTATGCCGGCACTGCGGATGCGGTCCATCAGAATCTGGATCTGTTGCTCGCGCAACGTAGTCGTTACACGCTCGTTCTCGCGGGTGATCATGTTTACAAAATGGACTACCGCAAGTTGCTCGAGCAGCACGCCAAGAGCAGCGCGGATGTCACGGTTGCATGCGTACCCGTCCCGGTTGAAGACTCGGGAGCGTTTGGTGTCCTGGGAATCGACGAACGTCAACGCGTGTGCAGCTTCATCGAAAAGCCCCAGCCTTCGAGTCTCGGAATGAGCTCGCAGAGCACGGTGCTTGCATCGATGGGCGTCTACGTATTCAGCACCGCGTATCTCGAGCAGCAGCTTCGGCGTGACGCTGGGAATCGGGACTCCGCTCACGACTTTGGGCGCGACATCCTGCCGCGAGCTGTGAGAGAGGATCATGTCGCCGCTTACTCGTTCGTCGACTCCGCGGGTCGGCCGGGATACTGGCGGGATGTCGGTACTTTGGATGCGTTCTGGCAGGCGCATATGGAGTTGCTCACAGCTGAGCCTCCGATCGAGCTGTACGACCCTGCATGGCCGATTCTCACTCTGCCCGAGCAATTGCCACCCGCTCGGCTGGTTCACACGTCCGGGCGGCACGGCTTCGTTGCTGACTCGCTCCTGTCGGGAGGGGTAGTGGTCCGAGGGGCTACCGTGACCAACAGTGTGCTGTCCGGGAATGTGCACGTAGCGGAGGGGACGGTGATCGATGGGGCGGTGGTGTTGCCCAATGCGAGGATTGGCGCGAATTGCAAACTACGGCGCGTGATCATTGATGCCGGGGTTGAGATTCCGGACGGGACTACGGTCGGGTGGCAGCCTGCCGCGCCTGTTGAGTCCGTTCGAACCGGGAGCCGCGTGACGCTGCTATCACGGAATTGGTCGCCGGAGGGTACGGACGACGAGATCCGCTCGGTCGCTTAGAGCGGTCGCCTGGAGCGTCGCATCGGCCGGCGGCGGACGCGAGCCGCCGGATGCAAGCGCGGCCCCGATCGCAACCTGTCTTTTAGCGGCCCAGAAACTCCCCGTTGCGCTCGTGCCCGCGCGCCGATTCGGGATTTGGCAAACGCGGCGGCTCCGAACCCTCAGGGGCCCGGAGCGCTCAGTGGCCTAAGCCGTCTTTTGATGGGCGCGGCGATCTTCGAGCGATGCCTGGAGCTTGTCGAAGGGCTCGATGAATTTGCGGACGCCCTCGCGCTCGAGCTGTTCGGCGACGCCGGCCATCTTGATCCCCAGGCGCTGCAGGCCTGCGAAGACTTCGGCGGCCGGAGCGATCTGGGGTTCCAGGCGCAGCTCGGGCTTGCCCTGGCGGCGGTAGGCTTCGATCGTTTCGCGCGGCATGGTGTTGACCGTGTCAGGAGCTATCAACTCTTCGACGTACTTCACCGGGCTGTAGGCCGGATCTTTGGCCGAGGTCGATGCCCACAGCAGGCGCTGGGGCCGACCGCCTTTGGCCGCCAGGGCTTTCCAGCGTGGCGTGGCAATCAGTTCCTCATAGATGGCGTAGGCGAGGCAGGCGCTCGCGATCGCGGCCGTGCCGCGCAGTTCGTGGGCGGCTTTCTGGCCCCGGGCCGTCAGCTCGTCGAGCTGCTTGTCGACGAGGGTGTCGATACGGCTGAGGAAGAAGCTTGCTACAGAAGCTATCCGGTCAATGGGCTTGCCCGCGGCGAGCCGAGCTTCGAGGCCGTCGCAATAGGCGGTTGCAACCGCGCGGTAGCGCTCGGGAGAGAACAACAGCGTCACGTTGACGTTGATGCCTGCCGCGATCGTGTCTCGAATTGCAGGTAAGCCCGGTTCAGTGCCGGGAATCTTGATCATCGCGTTCTGACGTTGGAGCAGCCCCCACAGGCGTTGCGCTTCCGCGAGGCTTCCCGCGGTGTCGTAAGCCAGATGCGGCGACACTTCCATGCTGACGAATCCGTCACCACCGGAGGTGCTCTCGTATTCTCGCCGGAACAGGTCGGCCGCACGCTGCAGGTCCTCGATGGTCAGCCTTTCGTACAGCGCCAGATTCGAGGCTTCCCGCGGCAACAGCTCGGCGATCGCGCGCTGATACTGCGGATCCTTGTTGATGGCGGCCGCGAAGATCGCAGGATTGGAGGTGACACCGGCGATACCATCGACTTCGATCAGGCGCGCGAGACTCCCATCATCGAGCATGGCGCGGCCGATATCGTCGAGCCAGACGCTCTGCCCCAGCTTGCGTAGCTGCAGCAGCGGATTGTTCGCATTCTCGGACTTGGCATTCATGCGGAAACTCTCATGCGCGCGCGGCGCGCCGCTCGGAATGGGTACTATTTCAGGCTCTCGTCGCGGCTATCCTGCCATACCCAGTCCCGGACCTCCGGCATATCCTCACCGCGTTGCGTGATGTAGCCGGCGTGCTCGGTTAGCTTGTCGCGCATCAGCTGGCGCAGGTGGGCCGCCCGGTAGCCGAGCTTCGGCACACGGTCGATGACATCCATGACGAGATGAAACCGGTCGAGATCGTTGCGCACGACCATGTCGAATGGTGTGGTCGTCGTGCCCTCCTCCTTGAAGCCGCGCACATGCACATTGTCGTGATTCCTGCGCCGATACGTGAGCCGGTGAATGAGCCAGGGATAGCCGTGAAAGGCGAACAGGACCGGCTTGTCGGTCGTAAATAAAGTATCGAACTCGCGGGCCTTCAGTCCGTGAGGATGCTCCTCGGGGGGCTGCAGCGTCATGAGGTCGACGACGTTGACGACCCGGATCCTGAGATCCCGCAAATGCCGACGCAGGATGTCGACGGCCGCGAGAGTCTCCATGGTCGGCACGTCGCCGGCACAAGCCATCACGATGTCAGGGTCACCGTCGGTGTCATTGCTCGCGAACTCGAAGATGCCGATCCCGGTGGCGCAATGCTTAAGCGCCGCGTCCATGTCGAGCCATTGCGGCTCGGGCTGTTTGCCGGCGATGATGACGTTCACCACATTCCGGCTCCGCAGGCATTGTTCCGCCACGCACAGCAGAGTGTTGGCATCCGGCGGCAGGTAGACGCGGACCACGCTCGACTTCTTGTTGACGACGACGTCGATGAAACCGGGGTCCTGGTGCGAGAAGCCGTTGTGGTCCTGGCGCCAGACATGTGAGCTCAGCAGGATGTTGAGTGCGGCGATCGCGCGCCGCCACGGGATGTGCTGCGTGGCTTCGAGCCATTTCGCATGCTGGTTGAACATCGAATCCACGATGTGGATGAAGGCTTCGTAGCACGAGAACAGGCCATGGCGGCCCGTGAGCAGGTAGCCTTCGAGCCAGCCCTGGCACTGGTGCTCAGACAACACTTCCATCACGCGTCCGTCGGCCCGCAGGCCGTTATCGCCGGGCGCGATCGACCCGAGCCACGTCCGCTGGGTGACCTCGAACACGGCATCGAGGCGGTTCGAGCTCGTTTCATCCGGGCCGAAGAGGCGGAAGTTGCGGCTCTGCGCAGTGTTGCGGAACACATCCCGCAGCCACTCGCCCAGCACGCGAGTGGACTCCGCCAGTGTGGCTCCCGGATGTTTGACCTGCACGGCGTAGTCGGCTTTCGCAGGTAAAGGCAGGTCGGCCAGCAGCAGGCCGCCGTTCGCATGTGGGTTGGATCCCATGCGACGCGTCCCCCGAGGCACGAGCTCCAGCAACTGCGGCCGGGGCACCCCTTGTTCGTCGAACAGCTCCGCGGGCTTGTAGCTGCGCATCCAGTCTTCGAGCATGCGCAGATGCGCGGGGTTGGTAGCGAGTCCCGCCAACGGGACCTGATGGGCGCGCCAGGTGCCCTCCACCTGCACGCCGTCGACAACCTTCGGTCCAGTCCAGCCCTTGGGACTCTGCAGCACGATCATGGGCCAGCGTGGCCGGAAGAGCTTGTCAGAAGACCGCGCGCGCTGCCTGATCGCCGCGACCTCATCGAGGACGCGCTCGAGCGTTGCCGCCATCTGCCGGTGCATCAATTCGGGGTCGTCCCCCACCACGAAGTACGGTTGCCAGCCGTAACCCGTGAGCAGGCTCTCGAGCTCCTCGCGCGGGATGCGCGCCAGGATGGTGGGGTTCGCGATCTTATAACCGTTCAGGTGCAGGATCGGCAGCACCGTACCGTCCGAGACGGGGTTCAGGAACTTGTTCGAGTGCCATGCCGTCGCGAGCGGGCCGGTCTCCGCCTCGCCGTCCCCGATCACGCACGCCACGATGAGGTCCGGGTTGTCGAATGCCGCGCCGAAGGCATGCGACAGGGAGTAACCCAGCTCGCCTCCCTCGTTGATCGATCCCGGGACATCCGGTGCGCAATGGCTCGGGATGCCGCCGGGAAAAGAGAATTGCTTGAAGAGGCGCTGCATGCCGGCGCCGTTGCGCGGTACGCCTGGATAAAGCTCGCTGTAGCTCCCCTCCAGCCAGGTGTTGGCCACGAGAGCCGGACCACCATGGCCGGGGCCAATGATCGCGATCACGTCGAGGTCGCGGGCCAGGATGACTCGGTTCAAATGCGCATAGATGAAATTCAGGCCGGGCGTGGTACCCCAATGTCCCAGGAGTCGCGGCTTGACGTGCTCGAGCGTAAGAGGCTCCGTGAGCAGCGGATTGCCGAGCAGGTAGATCTGCCCCACGGCGAGATAGTTCGTCGCCCGCCACCAGGCATGCACGCGTTGCAGCTCCTCGGCCGTCAGGGGAGTCTCGGACATTGCGGTAACCTCACGATCCGCCGACGGGAACCTTTCCTCCGTAGCAGGAACCATTCCCCGCCAGCGGTATTCTCTTCAGCGGGTCCTGGGCTTCAATCGTTGCGGTAACGTCATGATCGTGTTGACCCTCAACAGCGGCAGCACTTCCATCAAACTCGCTGTGTATGACACTGCGATGGCAGACGCACCGGTGCGCCTCGAGAGTGAGCACCACTCGGGCGGTGCTCTCGACAGGGCGGCCCTGCTGGCCGGCTTGCTCGGGAAACTGCGTTCGCCTCCCGACGTGGCGGTGCATCGCGTCGTTCATGGAGGCACGCAGTTCACGGGCCCGGTGCGAATCGATGACTCCGTCGCTGCCGAGATCGCGAAACTGTCGGAGCTCGCCCCGCTTCACAACCCAGAGGCCCTCGAGTGGATCGCCGCAGCTCGCGCCGTATGTGGCGCCGGTGTCGCGCAGGTGGCCGCGTTCGACACTGCCTTCTTTGCCAGACTTCCGCGTGTCGCGGCGGAATACGCCTTGGCGGCGCGCATCGGCGTCGATCAGGGCGTGCGCCGCTACGGCTTCCACGGACTTGCCCACGAGGCGATGTGGAGCCGCTGGTGCGAGTTATATCCAGAGTTGCCGCGGGGCGGCAGGCTCATCACGGTGCAGCTCGGAGGTGGATGCTCGATCACCGCTGTCGATGGCGGCCGGCCCCGCGACAACTCGATGGGCTTCTCGCCGCTCGAAGGGCTCGTCATGGCAACGCGGTCGGGAGATGTAGATCCTGCCATTCTCCCGTACCTGCAGCGCCGGTTGGAGGTCTCGAGCGAGCGTCTCATCGATCTGTTGAATCACGACTGCGGCCTTGCCGGGCTCTCGGGCAAGGCCGCCAATCCGGGCGACCTGCTCGCCGATCCCGCGCCGGCATCGCAGTTCGCAGTCGAGCTGTACTGCTACCGCCTGCGCAAGTACGTTGGGGCGTACCTGGCGGTCCTGGGCGGATGCGACGGGATCGTCTTTGGCGGGGGCGTTGGCGAGCACGTGCCCGGGATCCGCGCGCGTGCCCTGGCGGGAATGAGCTGGGCGGGCATCGAGTTGGATCCGGCCGCCAACGAGTCGGCGTGCGGCGCCGAAGCCGCGATCCAGTCGGCACGCAGCACCGTCAGGATCCAGGTGGTCCCGGTGAATGAGGAGTTGGTGATGCTGCGGGCCGCCGAGGCCGTCATGGCGGCGAAGTAGTGAGCGTTCCGGACCAGAACGGCCGCTCCCGCGCACTTGCGGGCACGATGCTTGCCTCCATATAGGCCACCGGGGACGCTATGGCTGGGTCTGGAGCTTGGCGGTTTGGGCCGGATGGGCGAAAATTCAACGAACTTTCAAGATAACTCGATCTCAGGAGCGCCGACATGACTCAATTCTTCGATGCGGGGAAGCTGGCCGACGATCTGCAGGCTCTGGTAAGCGACGCCGAGGCCCTCCTCCGAGCCACCGCGGGACAGGCCGGCGAGAAAGCCCATGAGGCGCGCGAGCATGCCGAGGAATCGCTGCAGGCGCTGCGCGACCGCCTGGCCGGCCTGGAGGACGTTGTCAAAGGACGCGCCAAGCAAGTCGACGGCTACGTACGCGACAACCCGTGGCAGGCTCTCGCGATCGCGGGAGGAGTGGCGCTGCTAGTCGGGATTCTGATGGGACGCAAATAGTGGACGAGCGCGCGCCGGCCACCGACACGGAAGCGATGGAATCCGGCTCGCATATCGGTGCGATCCGGGGGCTGTTCGCCGCCGGATTGGATGCTCTCAGGACGCGATTGGACCTGGCTTCCGTCGAAGTGGAGATTTATCTGCTGCGTGTCGTGCAGATGCTCATGTGGGCACTGGCGGCGCTCGCGTGCGCCCTGCTTGCGCTAGTCTTCGGCCTGGTCAGTGTGGTGGTCGCCTTGTGGGATAGCCACCGGATGGCGGGATTGCTCGGAGGTACGTTGTTGTTCGTGGTCCTTGCCGTCGTGTTCGGTGCCATCGGCGCGCGCACATTGCGTAAACGACCCAGCCTCCTCGACGGAACGCTCGAGCAACTCGAACACGATCACCGTAATGCGAAGGGCATACCATGAACCGGATGCAGGAGCTCGAAGCACGCCGGCGTGTGCTACTTCAGCGTATCGATGAGCAGCGTGCGGAAATTGCGTACCGCTTCGAACAGGTAAGGCCGGTGACGCAGGTTGCGAATTGGGCCGGCCGCGGCGTTTCGGGGTCGACCGCCACTCATCCCCTTGCGTGGCTTGCCGGCCTGGCCGGGCTGCTCGTAATGCTGCGGCCGCGCAGGCTGCTGTCGTGGGTAACCTTCGCTACCGGAGCCCTTTCGCTCCTCTCACGCGCGGGAACAATCTTGCGGCTGCTTGCCACGTTGCGGGCACTACGCGCCGGTTTTCGCTGATCGGCGTTAGTTAGGCGGCGTCGCTGCGGCGGTCCGCGGGCCGGAGGTCGTCGGGACGTTTGCTCCGCCTGCGGGTGCGGCCGTGGCGGCCGGCATTGGAACAGGGCCACCCTGCGGCGCAGTGGCGACCGGTGGCGCAGACGCCGGTGCCGACGGAGCCGCGGGATCCAGGTCAGCTTGCAAACCGACGACGGTTGGAATGCCGTTCGCCGCCTGCAGAGCCTGCCTCGCGAAATCCCAATGAATGGCCGCGGTGCTGTTGCCAAGGGCCTTGTCGAGGCGCTGCGACAGCAGATCGAGGTCAGGCTCGGCTGTCGTCTGACCTTCCGCATCGACCGGTGGATGCACTTCCAGTAGCAGCTCGCCATCGATGTAGGCAACCTTCACCGGCTCATTGATGAGCCAGACCTTGGTTCCCGTGGCAATGAGAGGAAACAACGCGGCGACATCCTCCGGGTACATCCGGATACAACCGTGTGTGATCGCCATGCCGACGGCCATCGGGTTGTTGGTGCCATGGATCAGGTAGGTTCCGCCGCCGGCGGCGAGTCGCATGGCGTAATCCCCGAGCGGATTGTCAGGGCCAGCCTTCACGACGGCAGGCAGCGGATCGCCGTTCGCGATGTGTTCCTTGCGCACGGATTCGGGCGGATACCAATTCGGATGCTTCTGCTTGCCGATGACGCGAGTCTCACCCAGCGGCGTGGTCCAGTCCATCTTGCCGATGCTCACCGGGTAAGTGATCACCACCGGCTTCTCGTTCTTTTTCGGCTTCGGGTAGTAGTACAACCGATGCTCGGGCAGGTTGACTACGATGCCTTCGCGCGGACCGGGAGGCAGAATCCGTCGGCCGGGCAGCATGATGTCGGAGCCCTCGCCCGGCAACCACATGTCGACGCTGGGATTCGCACGAATGATCTCGTAGTAGCCGAGGCTGTTACGCCGTGCGATGTCCAGCAGAGTGTCCTGATACACCGTTTTCATGCGCGCATCGGTCCCCACGACCGACGATCCGTCAGCGGGCAGCTCGAAGACCACCGCCTCGCTCGCGGTGCTGAAAACGCCGAGACACAGCAGCAGGAAGACCGGTGCACGTATCATGTTATTTCTACCAAACAGTCGTATCCCATTGATTTCATTGGCCGTAACTCTCATTCCCTTTCGATGCCCGTGGCCCGGCGCCTGTTGCACGGCACTCTTATTGTAGACAAAAGCGCGCCGCAGGCGTTCGGTAAAAGTGGGCGCCGTGCTACGGACGCCGGTATCTCCCTTACTGAGTACCCGGGCATCTCCCTTGCTGTTGTACCTCGCTATCGATCATCGCCTCGTTCGCCACTGGAGGTCATTTGCCATGCGCTCCTTCACCAAATTTTCCACCGTTGCAGCGATAGCGCTGTTCTCCGTTGCCGGTTGCTCAGTGATGCACCACAAGGAAACGGCGGGGCAGTATGTCGACGACACCACGTTGACCGCACGCGCCAAAGCGGCCTTGATCAAGGACAAGAACGTCTCCGCCAGCGACTTTAGCGTCCAGACTTATCAAGGACACGTCACGTTGACGGGTGTGGCCAAGACCCCGACTGAAGCCAAACTTGCCGCGGAGGACATCCGCGCGATCCCGGGCGTGAAGAGCGTCAAGAACGACGTTCGCATCGCCTCAGCCGACAACAGCAATCCTCGATAGCTCGACTTCTTAGTAAGATGCGGGCTCCGTGAATCGAGCCCGCATTCTTCCTCGCGATTTCTATGCCGGCGGCACGCTGACGGTTGCCCGTGATCTCATCGGCATGCATCTGGTGCACGATGACGGCGGCGTACTTCGCACAGGACGCATAGTCGAGGTAGAGGCCTATCAGGGTCCCCGCGATCTCGCAGCGCACTCCTCTCGTGGCCGAACGGCCCGCACCGAAGTCATGTTCGGCCCACCGGGACACGCGTACGTCTATTTCATTTATGGCTTCTGGAATTGCCTGAACGTCGTGACGTCAGCGCCAGGCGTCCCGCATGCAATCCTGTTGCGCGCCCTCGAGCCGGTCGCGGGGCTCACGGACAAAACCTGGGGACCCGGCCTGTTGTGCCGGGCAATGAACATCGATCGACGGCTGAACGGCGTCGATCTCTGTGGCGATGTGCTATGGATCGAGCGACCGCCGGGCCGCGTCAAGGCGCCCCGCATCAGCCGCAGCACTCGCATCGGCGTCGACTACGCGGGTGACTGGGCCAAGCGCCCGTGGCGTTTTTTCGATAGCGCTTCGCCGTACGTTTCGACCGTCCCGGCGCGAATGAGACCACGCCGAAGTGAACTCGACGGCGGCACTGAGGGATAATCGCCCAGCCGTGCGCCGTGACAATCTGGGCCGACGAACCCGGCCGACGGAGCGCACCCGTCGTTCTTCGCCGAGTCTTCTGCAAAAGATCTGTTATTTCGTGCTCGCAGCAATGGTCAGCGGACATGCATTGTTACCGGGCGGACGAGATGGCGACTGTGCTGGATATGTCGCAGGAGTTTGGTTATCACATGCTCGGGTGCCCGGCAGGCGCGCGAAGGCCTCGTGCACTGAACGATCGCCCCCGATCGGCGTCAAAGTCTGCGGTCCGTCAATAACGGAAGGGATATTAATGTCAACAACTCGCGCCTTGTTCCTCGCTGTGGCTCTGTTCGTGTTGTCGGTACCGCTGCGCGCCGAGGTGGTCGCCGGACAGGAGTACCGGCCGGTGGACCCGCCGCAAAAGGGCGACACCCCGGGCAAGATCGAGGTCATCGAGTTCTTCTCGTACGGATGCCCTCACTGCAACGAGTTTTATCCCCTGGTGACCGCATGGGCCACCAAGCTGCCCAAGGATGTCGTCTTCAAGCGGGTCGCCACCGGAATGGGCCGCACGGCGTGGACGAATCTCGCCAAGACTTATTACACCCTGGAGACCACCGGCGACCTCAAGCGCCTCGACGGGCCCCTGTTTCATGCCATTCACGAAGAGCATCTGCCGCTTTTCGATGAAAAGAGCATCACCGAATGGGTTGGCCAGCACGGGGTGGACACCGCGAAGTTCACCACCACTTTCGAATCGTTCGGCGTGAATACGAAGGTCAGCCAGGCCGAGCGGATGGTGGAGAATTACAAGATCGAGGGCGTTCCGATGTTAGCGGTCGATGGCAGGTTCATCATCCTCGGCAACAGCTTCGAGCAGTTCCTGTCGAATGCTGACCGCGTGATCGCGAAGGCGCGCTCCGAACGGACGCCGACCGCCGCGGCCGCCAGTCACAAGTGACGGACGTCGCGCAAGTAGTTCCTCGCGCGAAACGCCGTGTGTTAGAGGAGAGGAGCACCGCCAGTGAGTCAGGCGTAGTGCCAATACGCCTGGCTCACGCACGGCATTTCTCCCAGCTTCGCTGCGATCAACGTGAGGCGCGACTCTTCGAGTCCGGCCACGTCGAGCTGGATGCTGAGCAAATCGCTACTGGTGAATTCGGCGATGACACGCCGCGGCAGGACGCCCAGATTCTGAAAGCGTTCGAGGACGCGCATCAGCGCGCCGGCATCGGCCTCGGCTACGACCCGCAGGCGCAGCAATGAAAAATGCTCGACTCCCATGATTCCCGACTCCTCAGCAGCTCACTTTCCAGACGAATACACCACCCGGGGACGCTCGCTTTCGCGCGAGCCAGCCTGGTAATTCGTCCAATAGTGCGCACGGGATGGATCATGAGTTTCAAGTCATCTTTAGCGTGGCGTCGGCGCGGGTATGCCAAACCCAATGCCCGGCACCCGACGCGCGGACCGAAGCCGGCAGCTACTGGCTCCCGCCGAGGGTGCCAGGACAAAAATCCTGTTTCATCCGAGGCTCCGAGAAGCGCTAGGTCCCTATCTCACGGACGGGTCGTCCGCACGTACTCCCTCGACACCATCCGCTCGACAACGCTCACGCGGGAGACAGTAACTGCCACACTGTTACTGCTGCGGCGGCGTGGAATATCTCACCGTCGCCAAAATTAATTCCAATGTTGCCGTGTGTTGCGGCGGAAAGGTTACCGGGCGAGAAGCGGCTTCGGTTTACCGAGTGCCGGCCGATCCTGTCACGCTGTTACAGCCGGAGCAAGCTCCAAAAGCTCACTCCCCTGCGGCACGCGGTCGCCGCGCGTGAAGTGAATTGCTTTCACCGTTCCAGCGTGCGGAGCCGCAATGACGTGCTCCATTTTCATCGCTTCGATCACCATCAGCACTTCGCCCGCCTGCACCGCCTGCCCCACTTTGACGCTAACCGTCGCAACCACCCCCGGGAGCGGCGTAGTGAGGCCTCCCTGCGCGGCGGAAGTTGAAAACTCCAGCAGCCGGGGATCTTCGACCACGAATTCAAAGTGCTGGTCCGCGCTCCATAGATGAACGTGAGACCCATCCACGAAGTAACGCGCCTGTGGACGCACACCGTCGAGGCACGCGGCAATGACTCCATCCGCGAGCGACACGTCCGCAACCCTCACACGGGTTCCGGCATCCACGACCACGGAGACCGGCTTACCGCGCGCGAACTCGATTTCAGCGGTTTGGCGGTCGCCGGGGGCACCATGGCCGTGCCACGAAAGCTCGTACTCGATACGCGCCGGCAGATTGGGTACGAATCCATCCCGGGCCGACCAAGGACTGCCAGAACGCTCCAGCCCTCCGATCGCCGCCGACTCGCGCGGCGTCGCTCCGGGCTGCGCGCGCCCCTCGAGCGGTGGCAGAGCGAGTGGAGCGCTATGAGCCACCAGAGCGGCCAGAGCAACGCTCTGTGGGCCTGCCTGCGCGGGTCCTGCGAACTCATTGGCGCTCTCCTGCAGCAGGGCAATGCTATGCCGGATTTCCAGGAAACGAGGCGAGCGCAGCACGCGGCTCAACCACCGCTCGTTCGTCTGCACACCCACGCAATACAGGCGCTCGAGGGCCGATGAGAGCCGCGAGGCCGCCTGTGCCCGTTCCGGAGCCCACGCGATGACTTTGCCCAGCAGGGAGTCGTAGCTGTCCGGAACGACGTCGCCTGTGGCGAAACCAGCGTCCACCCGCACCGACTCGCCAGGCCACTGCATGAGCCGCAGCTTGCCCGCGCTCGGCAGAAAGTCGCGTTCGGGATCCTCGGCGCAGACGCGAGCCTCGATGGCGTGCCCGCGCAGTTGAACGTCATCCTGAGAAAGGGGCAGAGGCTCGCCGTTCGCGACCCGCAGTTGCCATTCGACGAGATCGAGCCCAGTAACGGCTTCAGTAACGGTGTGCTCCACCTGCAGCCGCGTGTTCATTTCCATGAAATAGAACTCGCGGCCGTCGAAGAGAAATTCGACCGTGCCGGCGCTCACATAGCCGATTTCGCGGGCAACCAACACCGCGGCCGCGCGCATCCGGGCACGGATGTCAGCGGCGATGCCCGGCGCGGGCGCTTCCTCGATCAGCTTCTGGTGGCGGCGTTGGATCGAGCAGTCCCGGTCGCCCAGGTGCACAAAATGGCCCTGGTTGTCGGCGAAAACCTGCACCTCGACATGCCGCGGTGCAGGGAGATATTTCTCCAGCAGCAACGCGCCATCGCCGAACCCACTCTCGGCAAGCCGCCGCGCCCCCGCGAGCGCCGCCCCGATTTCGGACGCCTCGCGGACGATCCTCATGCCCTTGCCGCCACCGCCGGCGGCGGGCTTGATGATCAGCGGCAGCTCCAACTTCAGCGCCTCAATCTCGAGATGCTCCAGATCCTGGCGCGAGCCTTCATAGCCGGGTAGCACCGGCACACCGGCCGCGCGCATGCGCGCTTTCGCCACGATCTTCGAGCCCATCGCGGCAATCGCCGCTGCGGGTGGCCCAACGAACACCAGCCCCGCGTCCGCGCACGCCTGCGCGAACTGCGAATTCTCCGACAGAAAGCCGTATCCCGGATGGATTGCCTCCGCGCCGGTGGCACGCGCTGCCGCGAGAATCCGCTCGATGCTGAGATAACTTTCGCGTGGCGCCGCGGGTCCGATTCGAACGGCTTCGTCCGCCTCCCGCACGTGCTGCGCGTCCGGCTCCGCATCGGAGAACACCGCGACCGTGCGCAGGCCCAAGCGGCGTGCCGTACGGAAGATGCGGCAGGCGATTTCGCCGCGATTCGCGACCAGGAGGCTGTTGATCACGGGGACTCCTACATGCGGAACAGGCCGAAGCGGGTTTCCTGCTCCGGCGCGTTTCGGACCGCGGCCAGGCACAGAATGAGCACGCGTCGTGTCTCGATCGGATCGATCACGCCGTCGTCCCAAAGCCTCGCGGAGGCATAGTAAGGATGGCCCTGGCGTTCATACTGCTCGCGAATCGGCTGCTTGAACGCCTCTTCTTCCGCAGCCGGCCACTCGCGGGCATTGCTTTTCAGCTGGTCGCGCTTGACCGTGGCGAGCACGCTCGCCGCCTGCTCACCGCCCATGACTGAAATGCGCGCATTCGGCCATTGGAAGAGAAAACGGGGTGAGTACGCTCGACCGCACATAGCATAATTTCCCGCTCCGTAACTCCCGCCGATGATGACGGTAAGTTTGGGGACATTCGCGCAGGCCACGGCGGTCACGAGCTTGGCCCCATCCTTCGCGATCCCACCCGCTTCCGCGCGCTTGCCTACCATGAAGCCCGTAATGTTCTGCAGGAACAACAGCGGTATCTGTTCCCGTGAGCAGAACTCCACGAAGTGCGCTCCCTTCAGCGCGCTTTCCGAGAATAGAATCCCGTTGTTGCCCAGGATGCCAACCGGGTAGCCACCGATATGCGCGAAACCGCACACGAGCGTCGTTCCATACAGCTCCTTGAATTCATCGAGCTCCGAGCCGTCGACGAGCCGGGCAATGACTTCGCGGACATCGTATGGCTTACGCAGACTCGCCGGAACGACACCGTAGAGCTCAGCCGAGTCGTAACGCGGTTCGCTGGGATCCCGCGGCGGTCTCGTGTCGGGAGCAGCTTTCAGCCTTCCAACGATACGTCGCGCGATCGAGAGAGCGTGCGTGTCGTTTTCAGCGTAGTGGTCGCAAACTCCCGATTCACGGCAGTGCACGTCGGCGCCGCCGAGCGACTCCGCGTCGATGTCCTCGCCGGTCGCGGCCTTCACGAGCGGCGGCCCTCCCAGGAAAACCCGTCCCTGGTTGCGAACGATGACATTCTCATCCGACATAGCCGGAACGTAAGCACCGCCAGCCGTGCAGGAGCCGTGCACCACCGCGATTTGCGCGATACCGGCCGCCGACAACGTCGCCTGGTTGTAGAAGATGCGGCCGAAGTGCTCCCGGTCCGGGAACACCTCGTCCTGCGCCGGAAGGAAGGCCCCGCCACTTTCGACGAGATACACGCATGGAAGCCGGTTTTCGCGCGCGATCTCTTGCGCCCGAAGATGCTTCTTCACCGTGATCGGATAGTACGTCCCACCCTTCACCGTTGGATCGTTCGCGACGATGACGCACTCGCGCCCAGCGACGCGGCCGATGCCGGTGATTATGCCCGCCGACGCGATGTCGCCTCCGTACAGGCCGTGAGCAGCCAGCTGCGAGAATTCGAGAAAGGGGCTGCCGGTATCCAGCAGCACGCGGACGCGTTCGCGTGCCGTGAGCTTTCCCGCGGCCTTGTGCTTCTCTACCGCCGCCTTCGAGCCGCCTTGCGCCACGCGCTCAGCTTCGCCGCGCAGGTCGGCGGCCACCGCTTGCATGGCTCGCTCGTTGTCGCGGAATTCCTCGGAATGAACATCGACCCGGGTGGAAAGTCGAGGCATCGCTTGTCACAGTTGCCGGTTTGTCCGACAATCATACGATCGTACTGAATGGGAGGCAAGCTCATGGGCGCCATCGACTGCAGCGACTGTGACTTCGGCTTAGGGCCCGAACTCGAGGAGATCCGCACCCAGGTGCGCCGCTTCGCGAGCGAGCGGATTGCGCCGCGCGCGGCCGACATCGACCGCACGAACGAATTTCCCCGCGACCTGTGGCCCGAGCTGGGTGAACAGGGGCTACTCGGCATCACCGTGCCCGAGCGTTGGGGAGGCGCCGGCCTTGGCTACCTGGCGCACGTGCTTGTCATGGAGGAAATCTCCCGGGCGTCGGGTGCCGTGGGCCTCTCTTATGGCGCTCACTCCAACCTGTGCGTGAATCAGATTCGCATTAACGCCACGGACGCGCAGCGCGACCGCTATCTTCCTAAGCTCGTTAGTGGAGAGCATGTCGGTGCACTCGCGATGTCTGAACCCGGTGCCGGCTCCGACGTCGTCTCGATGCAACTGCGCGCCGAGAAGCGCGGCGACACTTACATTCTGAATGGCCGCAAGATGTGGATCACCAACGGGCCCGATGCCGACGTCTTCGTCGTTTATGCGAAGACGGATACCGCGGCGGCCGCAAGGGGCATCACCGCGTTCATCGTCGAGCGCGGCAACGAGGGCTTCTCCACGGCGCAGAAGCTCGACAAATTCGGCATGCGAGGCTCGAGCACCTGCGAGCTCGTCTTCGACAACTGCGCGCTGCCGGCAGGCAACGTGGTCGGCATTGAGAATGGTGGCGCACGAGTGTTGATGAGCGGTCTCGACTACGAGCGCGTGGTGTTAGCGGGCGGCCCTCTCGGTCTCATGGCTGCCGCATTGGACCTGGTGCTGCCGTACATACGGGAGCGCAAACAGTTCGGGCAGCCTATCGGCACATTCGAGCTCATGCAGGCGAAGATCGCCGACATGTATGCCGCTTTAAATGCGAGCCGCGCTTACGTCTACTCCGTCGCGCGTGCCTGCGATGCGGGTACCGTGAAGCGCCGTGACGCCGCGAGTTGCATCCTTTTCGCCGCGGAACGCGCAACGCAGGTGGCGCTGGAATCCATCCAGGCGCTGGGTGGTAACGGCTACATCAACGACTATCCGGCGGGACGGCTGTTGCGCGACGCGAAGCTCTATGAGATCGGTGCGGGTACACAGGAGATCCGCCGCATGCTGATCGGCCGCGAGCTGTTCGAGGCAGCGGCATGAGCGTGGAGGATGCGCCCGTGCGCTTCGATCAAATATTGATGGAGCCCGCCTACCGGAAGGTGGCGGCGGCGATCGGCGAACGGATCCTCAGCCGCAGCTTGCGCGAAGGCGAGCGGCTGCCTCCGGAAACGGAGCTCGCGCGGCAGTTTGGCGTCAATCGCTCCACCGTACGGGAAGCTTTGCGCGAGCTCGAAAGCGGCGGGCTCGTGAAGCGGCGGCCGGGCTCGAAACTCATGTCCGTCAGCCGGCCCCAACACGATGCGATCGCCGAGGGCGTGAGTCGCGCGCTCGTCATGCACGACGTGACGTTTCTGGAAGTGTGGGAAGCGCTCACCATCATCGAGCCTCCGATAGCGGAAGCCGCGGCCCGGACGCGCACAGCGGAGGACCTCGCCGGCATTACTGCGGCGGCCGAGAGATTTGCCGCCCAGAATGCGGCTACGGAACGTGCCGTTCACTATGCGGCGGAATTTTTTCGCAGCGTGGGCCGCGCCACTCACAATCAGGTGCTGGGGCTCGCGCAGGAACCGTTGCTGCAGCTACTGGAACCCTCGCTGCGCGTGATGATCGACAAGGTGCCGCAGGCGCGCTCGCGCATCGCCACTGCGCAAAAACGGATCGCCGAAGCGCTGCAGGCTCGAGATGTGGACGGCGCGCGCAGCTGGATGACGAAACACATTCGCGACTTCCGCAAGGGTTACGAAATCGCGAAGATCGACCTCGAGCTGCGGGTGACGGCAGACTAGCTGTTGCACGCCGTAATTAAAAAACGTGCGAGGCGGCGGACCACCTCGCACGTTATAACGCCGCGGCGACGAATGAGGGGGTCAATCGCCGCTGCGAACGATGCTCCACGTTCCACGAGAAGCCGGAGTCAACGCGTGGGACGGGTGCGCACCGCCGATGTCTATTTTGCAAGCCTCATGCCAGTCGCAGTGCCTCGCAAAATCAGGGAGTTAGGCTACAGCCGGGCCGCTTACGAACGATAACGGTGCAGGCGACGAGGCTCGTGCACACGACGCGGGCAACAGGCGCGGACCGCAGTCAGCGGAGTGACACGAGTGGTCAGCACCCAAATGTATAGGATCGCGGTGAAGCTCCAGTAGATCATGCGTAAGCAGTCGCCATTACAAGGTCCTCCCGAACCGTCCGCGCGCTCCGGAAGTAATGTACCGCCGCCCACAGATTGGCGATGCCAACGCAGACGAGGCCGTATCTCAGGCCCTGCGCGTCGCCCATACTCGGCTTGAGGTGATCGCTGATCATCCCGACGACGAGCGGTCCAAGTCCGAGTCCGACCAGCGTCTGGATGAACAGCACTAGTGACGTGGCAACGGCACGCATGCGAAGCGGCGCGAGACCCTGCGACATTGCGAAGGACGGCCCGAAGAACATCGAGCCAAGGGTTTGCATCATGATGAAGGACGCGACTACGAGCCAGAGGCTGCCCGCCATGTACGAGGAGAATTGGAATGGCACCATCGCGAGCGTTGCATACCCTGGCACCCACATGTACCACCGCCGATCTTTCGTTCGCACGCTTATGAAGTCGCCGAGATAGCCACCAAGGAAGGTACCGACAGCAGCCACTCCAGCGAATATCGCGAGCCAGCTCCCCGCCTCCCCGCTCGTCATGCCGTGGGAACGATGCAGAAACGACGCGTTCAGGGTGCTGCCGGCGTACCAGACGAGAGAATGCAATCCCGCCGCGATGCTCATGTGACGAAACGATGGCCGTCCCCACAGGTACTTCAAAGCGACGGATAGTTTTGGAGCGGTACTGCTCGCGCCAGCGACGACAGCATCCGAGCGCCCCCGAATGGGCTCCTTGACGGTAAAACGCACGAGCAGCGCTATCAGAATTCCCGGCGCGCCGACGAGTATGAACGCTATCCGCCATCCATACAGCTCGTTACCCCAACCGCCGAGAAAGTTGCCGAGCACCTGCCCGAGCGGCACCCCGAGTGCATACAAAGACAGCGCGGTCGCGCGCCGACTGAGTGGGAAGTAATCCGAGATGAGCGAATGCGAGGGAGGCGTTCCGCCCGCCTCCCCTACTGCCGTACCGACGCGCGCCGCTAGCAACAGCGGAAAGCTGACGGCCACGCCGCAGAGGGCCGTCATCACGCTCCACAGCAGCGCGCACACAGCCAGCACGTTGCGCCGGCTCGTCCGATCCGCTAGAGCGGCTATCGGAATACCGAGGGTCGCATAGAACAACGCGAACGCCAGCCCGCCCAACAACCCGAGTTGGGTATCGGTGAGGCTGAACGTATGTTTGATCGAATCGAGGAGAACGGCGAGGACCGACCGGTCCATGACGTTCACCGCGTAAGCAAGCGTCAGAACACCCAGTACGTAACCGCAATACCACCGCGCGGCGATTAATGGGTTCGCTAGCTGTACCGCGCTTTCGCTCCGCACATCCGCTTTCGTCAAACCGCCCCCTCAATCAAAGCTACGCTTGATGCTCACCGGCGACTCCCCACGACGGTGCCACGTTACCCGCTTCCCATCTCAGCAGCGATGCGCGAAACGGCGCGCCCGGGAAGTACACCTTATCCCCGCGGTTAACGCCAGCCTGCCGACGGCGCCCGGCCACCACAACAGGCCCGCTTTTCGCCGGCTACGCACGCGGGCTACGCGCCCCGGGCGACGCGCCCCGGGCGACTTTCAGCCGATTAAAAACTCCGTCGTAGATTGATTCCCCACATCCGCGGCGCACCGGGATTGCCCTCCTCGAAGCCGAGCACTTGCAGGGTCAGCTTGCCGTTGTAATAAAATTTATCGGTAAGGTTGGTTCCCCAAGCCGACACGGACCACTCCCTCCCCGGCGAGTCCCAGGTCAGCCGGCCGTTCACGAGCGCATAGCCTGCCTGCCCCGGTATCGCGGTATAGGTGAGATCCGTGAAATAGACGGCCGATTGGTAGGTCGTATCTCCGCGCAGCGTGAGAGTCGCGCCCGAGCTCCCAACCGTCGCGGTGTATTGCGCGCTGAAACCAGCCGTATATTTTGGAGAACGCGGCGGGACGCAGGCGCTGCCGTCAGCGTGCGTGATACAGACGCCGAACGAGGACTGGCCGGTTGTTGGATCGATCGGCCCGCCCGCGTCGGTCACCTTATAATTGAGGTAACCGAAGGAGCCCTGCAGCTGCAGGCCCTTGATCGGCTCAGCGAGCAGCTCGGCTTCGAAGCCATAGATGCGCGACGCGCCGACGTTGACGGTGCTGAACCAGGGTTGGCCGAACGGGTCGGAGGTGTTGAACCCTTCCTGCAGGTTCGTGTACTTGCTGTAGAAAACGGCCGAATTCCAGCGCAGGCGGTGCTCGAACCATTCGCTCTTGATGCCCAGCTCGGTCGTCTTCAGATCCTCTGCCTTGAAGGATCGCACCTGGAACGCATCGCTCGGACGCGGGCCGAAGCCACCACCCCGGAAGCCCGTCGAGTACTCGAGGTAGCCGAGCACGTCCGGCGTGAACTGGTAGTCGACGCTGACTTTCGGCGACACCTTGCTGGCGGAGACGTCGACCGGCGTATGCGGAATAGTCACGAGGCCCGCGAAGTCCTGGCGAAAGATGACCGCGTGCTTCTTGTCCGACGTATAGCGCACGCCAACAGTGCCACTGAGCTTATCCGTAAAGTGATAGACGCCGTGCACGAAGGCGGCGTAGTTCTTCGTCGTCTGCGTATCGAAGTCGTCGAAGCTCGATGCCGCGAAAATGCCCAGGTCCGGAAACAACGACGAGAATCCCTGGTTCGAGTCCTTCGCATTGTAGTAAAACCCGCCGAGGGTCCAGTCGAGCTTCTCCACCGCCGTGCCGGTGAGAGTGATTTCCTCGCTGAACTGCCGGTGGTTGCTCGTATCCCACGTGTAGTTGATCGGCAGCGGCGAGCCCGAGGAATTGCGGCCGAACGAATTGCTGAAGCGCCGATAGGCCGTGACGGCCTTCAGGTTCACTGTTGGGGCGAGCGTCCAGTTGATGACGTTCGCGAGGCCCCACTCAGTCATATCGTTCACATTCGGGAACTGGTGGCCGGTCAGCGGATCGGTGTAGCCATCGTAGTTGGTGTAGTTTCTGGGAGGCAGGAAGCGCTGGTCCCAGTTGATGCCGAACACCGGCTTCGAGACCGCCGCGTTCCACAAGCTCGGGAACAGGCTGTTCGGGTCGATCGAGGTGTACTGATCGGGCGGCCCCTCCTGATTCTGCAGCGTGTAGTCGCCGACCAGGTTCACCTCGAGGGCATCGGTTGCCAGATAGCGCAACGCCAGCCGGGCCGACTGCATGTTCTCGTTGCCCTGATGGTCCACGACGCAGCCGCGCGAGTCCGTCTTGGTCACGGCACTGCCAAGCCTGACTCCCGGCTGGCCCAGCGCCGGAAGTCCCGGCCCACCGGCGCCCAGGGCGCCGGCACCGTTGACGCATTCAAAATCGAGCACGTCGACGAAACCGTCGTGGCGTTTGCTCGAGAAGGAAACGCGGGCGAATAACTGGTCCGGCACTACGGAGACGTCCCACGCGCCGCGGAAGTCGCGCCGATTAAAATCGCCCAATCCGACATCGACGTAGCCGTGTCCGTCTCCGGTCGGCTTCTTCGAAATCAGGCTTACGGTGCCGCCGACCGCGTTCTTGCCGAACAAGGTACCTTGCGGCCCGCGCAAGACCTCGACGCGGTCCAAATCGAGGAGGTCCAGAATCGCGCCCTGCGGGCGGCCCAGGTACACGCCGTCCACATAAATCGGCACGCCGGGCTCGAATGAAAGCGAGTTGTCGGAAAGTCCGACACCGCGGATGCTGGCCGCGATCGTCGCGCCCCAACCGGCTCCGAGCGGAGAGATGACCGCGTTCGGCACGAACGCGGCCAGATTAGTGACATCTGTCGCACCACGGGCGGCCAGCGTGTCCCCGGTTACGGCGGTGATGGCAAGGGGTGTTTCCTGCAGCTTTTCAGCCCTGAAGCGTGCCGTTACGGTGACTTCCTCGAGTTGTCCTTCCGCGGGCGCGGCCGAACTGGACTGCCCGCTGGCGGCGGTCTGAGCGATGACCGGTGAGCCGGCGAGGCCCAGACAGGCGGCCAGGGCGCCCAGCGCCAGCCCCGGGCCGGGTGATGCGGACAGGCGACAGAAATGCAGCGCGCTTGCGCACGTCACACGCTTCGATACGATCATGTCTGAATCCCCCTGAGGGCTGCGAAAACGGGCCGTCTGCAATTGCTCCGCGGCAACGTGAGACCTTCGTAAAACAGCTGGGAGGGACAGTAGCACCGGCCCCGCAAGGACAGAACGCAACGGATGGAGCGATCACTTTTCTCACAACGAGAAGCGCACGCCAGCGGTGGATCGACACCGCGATTCCCCTGTTTCATGGGCGATAAGAGAACGCTATTAACACGATCCTGAACATCAACGCGTTCCTCGTCGTCGCCCGGCTCGGGAGTTTTTCTGCCGCAGCGCGCGAGCTCGACGTGGCACCTTCGGTTGTTACGAAGCGGATCACCCGCCTCGAGGAGTGCCTGCACACCCGTCTCATCCTCCGCTCAACCCGCGGGTTGACGCTTACCGCGGCCGGCGAGCGCTTCCTGCCGCGCTTCCTGCGTGTGGTCGCAGAGCTCGACGAGTTGCTGGTCGTCAATTCCGAGGCCGAAGGCGTCGTCGAGGGGCATCTGCGGGTGAAGGGCCCGACGACCATCACCTCGCTGTACCTGGGAGGCCTGTTCAGCGAATTTCAGTGCAGCCATCCGGCCGTGACGCTCGAAGTCGTATTGATGGACCGCTCGGTCAATCCGCTCGAGGAAAACTTCGATCTGGTGGTGGGAGCACGCGCCGCCTCATATCCCAACGTCGTCGACATACCGCTGTGCATGTACCCGCAGATGCTCTGCTGCGCTCCAGATTACATGCGCGAACGACCCGAGCTGCGCCACCCGGGCGATCTGGTTGACCACGACTGTCTGACCACGGTCCTATTCGGGACTACGTGGCCCTTTGAGACTCCGCGCGGTGCCCTGAGCGTCGAGGTGCGATCGCGATTCCATGCGAATGATGGTCGCGTGATCCGTGAGGCCGCGCGTCGCGGGCTCGGCGTCGCGGTCCTGCCGCGTTATCTGGTCGACGAGGATCTGCGGGAGGGTCGACTCATGCTGCTGCTGGACGGCTTTCCGCTGGCCACCTATTGGCTGAAGGCGCTGGTGCCCCGGATCAAAATGGACAAACCGGCCGTGCGCGAGCTGGTGGCGTTCCTGAAGTCACGCACGCAGCCGCTGTCTCCCTGGGATGCATGACTTCGCGGCTGCGCACCCTGAGGTGCTGACGGGAGAGGCGATCCGTACGTACGCGGCTGCGCTCGCCGTTGCACCCGCGTCTTTCGTGAAATGCGAAGGCTGGTCGCACCGGACGACGGGTTCTCGCCCCGGGGTTGCGCGGCTACCATCGGCGGATACGAGCCGGAGTAAGCCGATGAAAAAAACCCTTCGCAGTAATTTCGAGCCCGGCTCACCTCGGGAGAGTACCCGCCGTGCGCAGTGGAAGGCGCTCGGGCTCTCCGACGAGGACATGCTGAAGCCGAAAATTGCGGTCGTGAATACGTCCTCCGAGCTCGCCATCTGCTTCAGCCACCTCGATGGCATAGCGAAGATCGTGAAGGAAGAGATCCGTGCCGCGGGCGGTCTGCCGTTCGAAATCCGAACCGCCGCTCCGAGCGACTTCATCATCGGTGCGGGCTCTGCCGGCGGGTACATCCTCGCCTCGCGCGACCTGATCGTGAACGACATTGAGATCGCGGTCGAAGGGGCGCAGCTCGACGGCATGGTCTGCCTCTCCTCATGCGACAAGACGCCGCCCGCCCACCTCATGGCTGCGGGACGGTTCAACATACCCACCATTCTCGTGATCGGCGGCTATCAGCCCAGCGGCGAATACCAGGGCAAGCACGTAGACATCGAGGACGTATTCCTCGGCTCTGTGCAGGCCTCTTACGGCAGGCTCTCGAAGGAAACGCTCAAAGGAATGAGCAACAACGCAATCCGCGGTCCGGGCGTGTGCTCCGGGATGGCAACGGCTAACTCGATGCACGTCGTGTGCGAGGCGCTCGGCATGTCGCTACCGGGTAGCGCTCCGGTGCTGGCAAATAGCCCGACTATGATCGAGAACGCACGGCGCTCCGGCCGGCGCATCGTCGCAATGGTTCTGGAAGATCTCAAGCCGCGCGACATCCTGACCGTAGGCGCCTTCAGGAATGCCGTTGCGGCAGTGTTGAGCGTGAGCGGCTCGATCAACTGCATCAAGCACCTCCAGGCCACCGCGGTGGAAGCGGGAGTGGACCTCGATATCTTCGCCCTCTTTAACGAGCTCGGCGCACAGGTGCCAGTGTTGAGCGCCGTGCGTCCGAACGGTAACGACACGATCGAAGCCTTCGAGGCGGCCGGCGGCGCCCGGGCGTTGCTGAAGCAGCTGGCGCCGCTGCTGGATCGGAAGGCCCTGACCGTCACGGGGCACACTGTCGGAGAGAACATCGCCGCCGCGATCGTTTACGATCCGGAAGTGATACGGCCGCTGCACCGCGCCTATTCCGATAAGCAGCCCATAACCGTTCTTCACGGCTCACTCGCGCCCGACAGCGCCATCGTAAAGCTCGGACTGCGCGGCGAGGGCCGCCAATCGAGCTTCGCCGGACCCGCGGTGGTATTCGACAACGGGAGCGAGGCAATGGCTGCCATCGCGCGCGGGGCCGTCAAACGCGGTCACGTTCTCGTAGTGCGGGGCATGGGACCGAAGGGAGGCCCGGGCATGGCGGGACCTGCCTCCGCCGTGGTATTCGCGCTGGATGCCGCGGGATTGCAGAATGACGTGGCGTTCGTAAGCGACGGGCAGCTGTCCGGCCTGTGCAACAAAGGGCTTTCCGTCGCCGAGGTCTCACCGGAAGCGGCCGTCGGCGGTCCGTTGTCCCTCGTCGCGAACGGCGACCGCATCACGATCGATGTCGACCGGCATATTCTCGACCTGGAGGTGCCGGCGGAAGAGCTGGCGGCGCGCCGCGCGCGCCTTGGACCGGCAGTGCTCCCCAAATCGAAAGGTTATCTCTCAATCTACCAGCGCAGTGTTCAGCCGATGTCGACCGGGGCGGTGCTGATCAAGGGGGAGCGTACATGAAGCGAGGCGTTTACGAATGTCATCCGAATTGATTCCCACCAGGACGACCCGCCGCAACGGCGAGCGCACCCTGACGACGGTCAAGGCCGATCTGTGCGTGCTCGGAGCGGGCATCTCCGGTGTCTCGGCGGCCCTGGAAGCCGCGAAACTCGGGCGTAAGGTCGTTATCGTCGATGGCGCACCGGCCCTCGGCGGCCAGGCCATCGGCTCCATCATCGGCACTCTCATCGGGCTCTACACTCATGGGCCGCAGGCGTACCAGATCACCCACGGCATCGCCGACGATCTGATCAGAGATCTGACGGCTGAAGGCTCGCTCCTGCGCATGCATCGCTCGACCGTCACTTTTCAATACGACGAGGTGCGGCTCGGACGCTGGATGGAGAGCAAGATCGAGGCAGCAGGCATAAAGGCCGTGGTCGGCGCAGTGCTCACGGACGTAGCGTTCAAGAATCGGCGCGTGCAGCACGTCGACTTCGCCACGCGCTTCGGAGGACTGCGAGTGGAAGCCGACGGCTTCATCGACTCCTCAGGCGATGCAACGCTGTGCTTCGAGGCGGGACTGCCGGTGCGGGAGCCCGAAGCGCCGGTGTACGGCTCGCTGAACTTCCTCATCGAGGGCTACGACCTGGAGGCCGTCAAAGACCTGAACATGGAGGATGTCCGCAAACGTCTGAAGACCCATGGCGCTGCGTACGGGCTCGTGCGCCATGACGGCTGGCTCATGCATTTCCCCGGCAAGAGCTTCATGCTTGCCAACATCAACCATTTCGAAACCCCCGTGAACCCCCTCGCCACCGCGACGATGGTGTTCGAGGGCCGCCGCCAGGCGGATGCCATAATCAGCTTCCTGCGGGCGGAATATGCCAACATTTTCGCCAATGCGAGAGTAAGGGTATACGGCAACCCCGGGCTCAGACAGACGCGCTGGATCGTCGGCACCCGCCAGCTCACTGTCGACGACATTCGCAAGGCCGCGCGTCCGGCCGATGCGGCTGCCCGTTGTGCGTGGTGGGTCGAGCTGCACGACACCAAGGAGCTCGTCCACTGGGAACAGTTTCCCGACAATCACGTCTACTACATTCCACTGAGCTGCATGGTGCCCGCGGACGCTGACAACATCGTGGTTGCCGGCCGTTGTGTGGATGCGGACTCGCATGCGCTGTCGGCTATCCGTGTGATGGGCCCCTGCATCGCGATGGGTACGGCGGCGGCGCACGCGTTGGATCTCGCCCGAACGGGCTCCGTCCACGACATCGAACTGTCGAAGCTGCAGAAGCGCCTCTACGACAACCTGGAGCGGAAGGACTGAGCGCCGCCGGCGACGGGACCTCACGATGAAACTCACTGACAGTGAACAAGCCATGCTCAATGGTCGCGAGGGCAAGGCGAAGCAGAAAGCCATGGAGCTTCTCGTCCGCTACGGCGAAGCCCTGAACTGCGAGCGCTTTGTCGACACCACGAACGTGGCGGGCGTACCGGGCTATTTCGCCCCCGTGCTGCTCGACTACTACAAGGCAACCGGCGACGACGCCTACGACATCATCTATTCCCGCTTCGATCTCGACAGTGACGAGGTAGTCGAAGTGCCACGCATGATGGTGAACTCCTGTGCGCTCCAGGGTGGCGTCGATGCGGAGGGGTGGCAGACGCTCGGCAAGACCGCCGACGCGCTGCGGATGAGCCAGAGCAGCGAGGCGGCCTCCGCCGGCCGTGGCATCAAGATCCTGAAGACCTGCACGCCCTACCTGGCGGGGAATGTACCGAAGCACGGCGAGCACTGCGCCTGGATGGAATCGTCGGCGGTCGTTTACTGCAACTCCGTGCTCGGGGCACGGACGAACACCGAAGGCCGGGAGAGCACGAGCTCCGCGATGTTGACGGGGAAGATTCCGGACTGGGGCTTCCACCGGGACGAGAACCGCTTCGCCAGTCACCACATCCAGGTCGAGATCGATGTCGAGAGCATGATGGACTGGGGAATGCTGGGGTACTTCACCGGCGCCACGGTGCAGGAGCGCATCCCCGTGCTCACGGGCCGCTTCAGCCGGCCCGATCTCATCCGCCACAAACACTTCGGTGCCGCGGCGGCCTCTTCCGGTGGTGTCGAGATGTACCACCTCGAAGGCATCACGCCGGAAGCGGACACGCTCGACAAGGCACTCGGGTCACGCAAGCCGCTCGAAGTGCTGACGTACGGAAAAGCCGAGCAGCGCCGCACCTATGACGAGCTCAACTCCAAGGCCAGCGATCCCAATGTCGATTTCGTGATGTTGGGTTGCCCACATGCCGCCCTCGAGCAGCTCCAGGAGATCGCCAGGCTTCTGGAGGGCAAACGGATCAGCGGAAACTGCAACCTCTGGGTCTTCACCTCACGCGCCGTCAAGAGCGAGGCGGACGCGCTGGGATACACGAAGATCATCCGTGCGGCGGGCGGCGCGCTGCTGACCGACACCTGCTCGTCAATCGCGCAGGCGATTCCACCGGGCACGAAGGTCGCCGCGCTGGACTCGGCCAAGCAGACGCACTATCTGCCGGCGATCATGGGCATCCAGGGCTGGTTCGGCTCGACGACGGATTGCATCGCTGCCGCGTTGACCGGCCGCTGGAATGGAGTACGGCCATGAGCGCCATTCCGCATCCGACGCAAATGATCACGCTCCACGGGCGCAAAGTGGTCGGCGGATGTGCCGAAGGCGAAGCGCTGGTGACCCGTGACACCATTTCCGGCTGGGGCGGAATCAATCCCATGACCGGTACCGTGATCGAAACGCGCCACGAGTTACGTGGGCAGAGCTTCAAGGACAAGATTCTGGTGTTTCCGGGAGCCAAGGGCTCCTCCGGGTGGTCCGTGGCATTTCACACCACGCGGCTCACGGGCACCGCGCCGAAGGCGCTGATCTTCAATGAGATGACCACGAAAGTCGCGCTCGGCGCGGTCGTGATGCGCATTCCGGCGATCACTGACCTCGATCAGGATCCGCTGCAGGTCATCAGGACCGGCGACTGGGTCAAAGTCGACGGGGACCGCGGGGTGGTGGAGATATACAGGGGGGAGAGGCCGATCGGCGAGTAGAAGACTTTGCCTCGCGCGGATCGCGCAGCATTCGCTGCGCTCCCCGCGGGCAGTAGTGTGTCCCGCGCAGTCCGGGTGCTGCGCTCCCCGCGGGCAGTAGCGCGTCCCGCGTACCCTAGCGCGTCTGCAGCTGATCCAGCAGCCGGCCGGTCTGGCGGGAGAGGATGCCGGCAAACAGCGGTTGCAGCTGATTCAGATCCTGTGGCGGGATTTCCTTCAGGTCCGCGGGCGGACTGAAGCTGGTCCACTCGAGCGAGTAGTTGCCGCCCCACTCGCGGCCGCGCAGTGTGGGTCCCTCCGGAGTCGGTGCGACCAGCAGCAGCTCGGTCATGTTGAAGAGTGTCGGTTTGCCCGGCGTCACCGGATCCCCGGTGACGAAGCCCCAGCCGCGCAGGTAGTCCGGCAGCTCCTTGCGGCGCGCTCCCCCGGCATGCGTGGAGTTGTTGAGGCCCGGCGCCAGCACGATGACGGCATCGACGTGCTCGTTGCTGATGATGTGCCTGAACGGCAGAATGCATTGCTTCGGCAGGGACTTGAGGAAAGAGCCGTTCAGAAAGCACTCCTCGCGCGTCCGATCGAGCTCGTCGGTCACGCCCAGCGGGACCAGCACGAGTCCCATCTGGCTCATGCGGTCCTTCAGCGCCTCCGCCAGCATCGTGTCCACCGCCCAGGTGACCGTGGCCGTTTTCAGGAAGCTGTCCCTGATGGCCCTGGCCGCGTGGAAGTGCGTGGCTTCCGGATCCACCAGACTGACGACGCCAACCCGGGCGCCCTTGGCGAGCGTCAACGGTTCCGAATCTCTGGCCGCCAGCGGCGCACTGAGCGCCAACAGACAAGCAAACCAGCCCCCCCAGACTCTTAACATAGGTGCCGCCCCTTCAACCCGCCTCAATCGCGAGAGAATCGCCAGCGTCCCAGCTGCGGCGGGTTCGATGCATAAGTTGTTTTCCCTGTGCGCGGGAGTCTAACGGGGCGGGCAGCCGCTAGATAGCCCGGGAGCCGGCCTGACCGTTTACCGTACGCAGAAACGAGACCTGCTCCACAGGTCCGGTGGCCTAACCCTTTTCCTCCTGCCCCTGCGTTGACCTCGATGGGGTCCTTCGCCCCTCAAACCAAAAGCTTAGGAAGTCTCCATGCAAGCGCTGAATATTCCTTCGTCGGTCCTTCGTGTTCCTACCCGGTTGGTCCTCGTCGCCGGTCTGCATCTCGTAGCGATCTGGGCTCTGGTCAACGGCATCGGCATGCACGCCCCGGGTGCCACACCGCCGCCTGACATGGTGAGTAATCTGATCATCGAGAAACCGGTGCCCCGGGTCCAACAACTGATTCCGCCCGATCCGATTAAAACGGTCATCCATCCCGTCATCCCCCTACCCCCGCTGGTGATGCCACCGCCCGAACCGCCAACGACCGCACAACTGAAGACCGACGCGCTCGCCCTGGTACCGGATGGGCCGGGCACGGTCCAGGCCGAGCCCACGACCGCCGCGGCTGCGGTGGATCCGCGCAGGCCGCTGACGCAGCCGCCATATCCACCCGCGTCCATCCGGTCCGGCGAAGAAGGGGCCGTGGCGCTCGACGTGCTCGTCGGGGCGGACGGGCAAGTGAAAGATGCCAAGGTATCGCGCTCGAGCGGATCGGCACGGCTCGACGTGGCAGCGATGAACGAGGCGAAAACCCGGTGGCGGCTGCGACCGGCAACGCGTAACGGCGTGCCCTTCGAGCAATGGCTCACACTTCGAGTTGTATTCCGGCTGGAAAACCGCTGAGTCCGGCAGTCCCGGACCGAACCGCGCGCACGAAATCGGTGCACGCGGTGAGCTCCGGGCCTGACCAGGAAGGCGATCGCTCGCCGCCCCTGCGCCCGCCGGGGCGGCGAGCGCCGACGGCCCGGCGCTGCCTCAAGTTTTCCGCGGTGCGGTCGTTATCAAATGTCAACTATCCAGCACGGTTTCCAGGATCGAAGCCCCGCGCCATGTCGCGTCTCACGAAATACATGCCCGCCGTCGTTGGTTACCGCGAGCGGCTGGCGACGCTACAAGGTGCATGGGACAGCCTTGCGCTGTTATCTCACCTCAGCGAAGACGGCACCAACCTCAGCGGTACGCGGCAGGCTTTTGAGTCGCTGGCTGGCGATCTTGTGAGTCATCTCGCCGCCGAGACGCACAAGAAATCCCTGCTCGCCGCGCGCGCGCGGGCGCAGGTGGCTATCGATATTCTGGTCCGCAACCTGTTCGAACGCACGGCCGACATCGGTTTCCTCGCCGCGGACGACAGCATCCGCCGCTTCACGCGCGAGATCCCGACTTTGCGCCGCGCGGCCGGCGAAGAGGGCCCGACCGCGGAAAACGCGGCTCGTACGCTAGTGGCCGCCACCCGCTCCGTGCAGCGGCGCCTCGCCGAGTACGTCGCAAAGTACTCCATCTATCACAACGTCATATTGGTCTCTCCCGAAGGCGAAGTGCTGCTGCAGCTCGACGGGGGCACCGCGCCCGCGGCCACCCAGGATCCGCTGGTTGCCAGCACGCTGGCGAGCGATCACGCTTACGTCGAAACCTCCCGGCGCAGCGATCTGGTTCCCGAAGCCCGTCGCGCCCTCATCTACTCGCATCGGATCACAGCCGATCATCAGACAGTGGGCGTGTTGTGCCTGTGTTTCCGCCTGGAAGACGAGTGCGACGGCATCTTCGGGAAGCTGCGCTCCGCCAGCGATTGGACCGTTCTCTCGCTGCTGGACACGAGCAGCGAAGTCATCGCGACCAGCGACCCGTATCTGCTTCCCGTCGGCGCGCGAGTCACGGCGGGAGATAGCGAGACAGGCGCCATCGTTCGCTTCGCGGGACGCGAATTTCTGGCGGTGACCCGCGCCGCACAGCCGTATCAGGGGTACGCCGGCCCGAGTTGGCGCGGCCATGTCATGGTGCCGCTGGAGCGCGTGTTCGAGGCCGACGAGGTCACCGGCCGATCGGGATATACGCCTGAGGTGCTTGCCGACCTGCGGGCCAGCGCCGCCACGTTTTCCACCGCGCTCCGAGAAATCCCGCGGCAGGCGGACGCGGTTCAGCGCGATCTCAACCGTTCCGTCTGGAACGGCAGCGTGCGCCTGTCGCTCGCCGATGGCGGCAATGGCACGTTTGCCAAGGCCCTGTTGCGCGAGATCAGCAACATGGGACGCAAGACCAAGGACGTGTTCGAGCACTCCATCCAGGAGTTGCACGAAACCGTGGTCTCCTCCGTTTTGCACGATACGCAGTTCATGGCCTCGCTCGGCATCGATCTGTTGGCCCGAAATCTCTACGAGCGCGTGAACGACGTTCGCTGGTGGGCACTGGACGCAACGCTCGTCGGTCGCCTGGCCGACGTCGAAGGCTGCACCGACGATGCGGTAACTCGCGTGCTACAGCGTATCAACGAGCTCTACACGGTCTACCACTGCATCGTGCTGCTCGATGCAGAGGGACGTGTCGTTGCTGCGTCCCGTACCGAGTACGACCATTTGCAGGGCGAGCCCCTCAATGAGTCGTGGGTCTCCCAAACGCTGACGCCCTCCGGCGCCCAGGCCTACACCGTATCGGGATTTCAGCCGAGCGCGTTTTATAACAATCGACCCACTCTGATCTTCGGAGCGCCGGTGCGCACGTCTCAAGGACGGGTCGTTGGTGCGGTCGCCGTCGTATTCGATACCGCGCCGCAACTGGCCGCGATGCTTCACGACGCTCTTCCTCGAGACGAGCACGGCAATCCACTCCCTGGGTGCGTCGCCATGTTCCTTGATCGAGACATGCACATCATGTCCACGACGGCTCCGACGGTCGACGCCGCCGGTCTTGGGGTCGAAGCGACGTGCATACGCTGGATCAAAGAGACTTCGCGGCAAGGCGAAGCCCGCGTGGTGCGGATCGGTGAAAACTATCACGCCGTAGGCACTAAGCCCGATACCGGCTATCGCGAGTTCCCGGGGCTCGGTGGCCACGCGGTCGTGCTCATCCCGATCGGTAAAGTGCTCGAGCGACGCACGGTGGCGCGCGGCGACCTGCCACAACGAGCCGCGGCTCGGCACGAGGGTGGCAAACAGGATGTGCTCGAGTTCGCGACCTTCGCCACCGGCAACAGCTGGTACGCTTTGCCTACCACGAGTGTCATCGAAGCGATCGATGCCAAAACGCTGCAAACGCTGCCGACCAGCGAGCCTTGGTGCGCGGGCTTCATCATGTTTTCAGGCGAGCCACTTGCGGTGGCCGACCTGACGAGGGTGCTCGGTGAGACGCATCTGGAGACACCGCAGATCGTCGTCGTGATTCGGGCACAAGGTCGCGCCAAGCCCTTTGGATTGCTGGTGGAGTTACTGGGAGATATTCTCGAAGTGGCAACGGACCGGCTGCTGCCCATCGACGGCTCGGCAGACCAGCTTGCAACGCTTGCGATAGAGCCTGCCGACGAGAACGACCCGCTCGTGATGATTCTCAGCCCCGAACGCCTCGCCGCATTATTTTACGGCACGACAGCGACGGCTGCCGCTGCTATTACTACCTGAAGCAGCGCTTCGAGTCTGCAATCTAATCCTGCCGAGCCGTGGACGCCATTGTGCGTCCCGGTAGCCTGTCGCTGCAGTGCGTATCCGCGTAAAGGAAGAAATCGGGCAACAAATCCTCCTCGCGGACGCCGGGATCGCGGTATTGCGAGAAGTCGGCTTCGCCCGCGGAGCGCAGGACCTCGTCATCTATATGGAATTTGCCGGTGTTCTCGCGACTCGAGCTCGTCAGAATCAGGTGAGCCGCATCGGCGAGGATCTGCGGGTTGCGAACCCGCCGGCGCTCGTCACTACCGCGACCGCCCATTGCCACTTGCAACGCGGCGGTGCCGATCACGGTGCGCGGCCACAGCGCATTCACTGCTATCCCTCGCGGACGTAACTCTCCCGCCAGCCCGAGTACACACAGGCTCATCCCGTATTTCGCGATTGAGTAGGCCAGATGCGGGGCGAACCAGCGTTCTGTAAAATTCAACGGGGGTGCCAGCATGAGAATGTGCGGGTTTGCGGAGCGCGCCAGATGCTGCAGGCATAACTTCGAGCAGAGGAAGGTGCCGCGCGTGTTGATCTGATGCATCAGATCGAAGCGTTTCATATCCGTTTCCAGCGTATCGGTGAGGCTGATCGCGCTGGCGTTGTTGACGAGGATATCTATGCCGCCGAACGTCTTCACCGTGCGAGCGACCGCGTCTGCGACCTGGCTATCGTTGCGTATATCGACCGCGAGGGGCAGCGCTCTGCCGCCCGCCGCTTCAATCTCTGCCGCGGCGGTATAGATGGTGCCGGGGAGCTTCGGGTGCGGATCGGTGGTCTTCGCCACCACCGCTATGTTCGCGCCGTCGCGAGCGGCACGTAAGGCTATAGCGAGGCCGATGCCGCGACTCGCACCAGTAATGAACAGGGTGCGGCCTTTCAGCCCGGCAAATGCAGATTGCGTCATTTTATAGCCCCCGTTTGCGTCCGCTCAGTCCGGCTGTGCCGTCGATTGCAGCATTTTCACGTCCGTTCCACACCGTCATAACCGCTCCTTATTAGACCATAGCCCGAAAAACCCTCGTTCCCCGGTGCCGCTCGGTAACATTCCGGCTTCATTTGAGTCTGGCGCAGGTGACGATCTTGGCGGCGATAGGTGCTGAGCGGGTGCTCAAGGTACATCACTGGACGGATACGCAATTTACCTTCACGACGACGCGTGATTCGGGGCTTCGGTTCGAGAACGGCCAGTTCGTCATGGTCGGGCTGCACGTCGATAGCAAGCCGCTGCTGCGGGCCTACAGTATCGCCAGCGCGAACCACGAGGAGCATCTCGAGTTCCTCAGCATCAAGGTGCCTGACGGGCCCCTGACGTCACGTCTGCAGCACATCCGGCAGGGTGATGAAGTCCTGATCAGCCGTAAGCCGACCGGTACGCTGCTGCTCCACGATCTGAAGCCCGGCAAGCGCTTGTACCTGCTGAGCACCGGCACCGGGGCCGCACCGTTCATGAGCCTGATCAAAGACCCGGAGGTCTACGAACGCTTCGAACACGTGGTGCTCGTTCACGGCGTCCGCTGGGCGAAAGAGTCCGCGGTCGTGAAGCACCTGATCGAGGATCTGAAAGCCCACGAATTCCTCGGGGAGCTGGTGCGCGACAAGCTCCACTACTATCCCACCGTCACCCGCGAGCCGCACACCAACCACGGGCGCCTGACGACGCTGATGGAGTCCGGCCGGCTGTTCCGCGATCTGCGACTGCCGGATCTCGATCCCGGCAGCGATCGGGTCATGGTGTGCGGCAGCCCAGCCATGCTCGCCGACACGTGCGCGCTGCTGGATGGGCGGGGCTTCAGCATTTCCCCGCATATCGGCGAACCCGGAGATTATGTAATCGAACGCGCCTTCGTGGAGCGTTGAGCGTCCTTGGGGGGCGCCTCCGGGCGGGATCCCTCTTGGGCCGGGGGAGTTCCTTTGACAGGCGTCCCGTGACGTTGCGCCTCGGCGAGTAACGCTCCGCAATTGGCGTCCTTGGCGAGCCCTGGGTCGATGAATGCAAGCGCGGCAGCCAGTGGGGTGGCAACTACGCCGAGCGCCGTGGCCATGGCCGCCTGCCCCGGAGTACTCCCGGGTTTGAGTCCCACTTTGGGCTTGGACAGGGTGCCGTCGACCGCGATCTGCGCCTTGATGCGAAACAGACGGAGCTTCTTGGGCTGACCGTTGAGCGTCAGATCCACTATCTCCGGGCCGAGATCGATCTCGCCCTTCCCTGTGATCAGCACGTTGTCGGTATCGATCACGATATCCTCGGCCGCGAAGACGCCGCCCTGCGCCTTGAAGTTCGCGACACCGCAACGGATATTCGCCTTCTCCTGATTCTTGGTGAGCAGGAGACCCAGTCCGCGGACGACGTTGATGCCGGTGAGCTCTGCGAGCGCCTCACGAATTTCCCCATGCGGCACTGCGACGCTGACCGTGCCCTGGGCCGTCGCCGCGAACTCGTGAACAGATTTGCCGTGTCCCTGCAGAATCGCGCGTCCCACCATAGTGCCGCCGAGCGGCGCCTGGGCTTCCGTAGCATCCTTCGGATGGAATTGCGCCAGCTGAACGTTGGTGATGCGCGAGTCGATGTCGGTTACGGGCACGTCCTTCGACCCATCTATCCGGATGTTGGATACGAGCTTCCCCTGCGGCAACTGGAAGGACAGCGGGTCGAAGGTCATGACACCGTGATCGAGCTTCAGGGACAGCGCGATCTCGCGAATCGACAGCTTCTCGGCCTTGACGGCCTCGGCCCGGTACTTGACGTTGGCATCCATACCCCGCACGCGCTGTAAGTCGAGTTTGGCGTCGGGCAGGAGCGTGTCGCCTTTCGCTGCGCTGGTATCTGCCGCCTTGGCATCCGCCACTGGTGAAGCGGACTTTGCAGATGACTTTGGCTTCCTGGAAGGAGTCGCCGCAGAGCCGGCCGTTTTCACGGCATCCGGGGCCGCCGCGCGAGCCTGCGCCGTGGATGCTTCGGGCTTCTGCGCCCGCGCCTGCTGTCGGCTCAGCGATGAGCCCGCGTTTTTGCCGCGCGCGCCCAGTGTTGGCCCGAGATCCTTGATGTTCAGCAGGCGAGTGGCCAGGTCGGCCGTGAGTTGCGGCCGTTCGGTCGCGGTCTCGATCGACAACGTGCCATGGATATCGCTAGTCCCGAGCGTTCCTTTGAAGTTGGTGAGCTTCAGGGAGGTGCCCTCGCGATGCAGGTGACCCGACACGGTGTAGGCGGCCGTATTCGGCAATGCCAGGCCGGTGAGATAGTAAAGATCCGCGAGATCGTCTCCTGAAGAGGAAATGTCCGCGACCAGCGACCCCAGGTCGAATGGTTTCTCGACGGTTACACGGACATTCACGCGCGTGCGGCCGGCGCGGATGTCCGTGATGAGCGTGTAAGGCTTGTGGTGTTCCGCCGTGATGAGCGGATCACCGGAAGCGGTAAGTTGGAATGGAGCGCCGTTGATGCCGCCGTTGCCATCGAGACTCAGCGACTGCGCGCCGCCATTCGCGGCCTGGCTGGCGGCGATGGTGCCTGAGAAATGCAGTTTGCGAACGACATCTATCACCATCAGATGCCCTCGGCCGAGGTGCAGGCTGCGCACTATCGGCAGCTTCGCAGGCTGCTTCGACTTCGGCGCTCCGGAGGGGTTGAATTCCCAATTCGCGCGCTTCGCGGCATCACGCAGCAGGTTAATGTCCGTGTCCTGGGTTTCAACATAAGGGAGCACCACCTGCCCTTTGAATAATGCCGGGATCGAGAGCGAGAGCTTCAGCTCGCCGATGCGTGCCAGCTCCGTGGGCGCGCGCATCATATTCCCCGGCGCCCACGCCCTCCTGTCCGCCTGTGCGGGCTCCGACCCGGGGCTGTCCTTGGGGGCGACGTCCTTCGGAATGGTTTCCTTGGTGGCCCAATCAGGGTTCGCAATGCGCAGCTGGCGCACGACTGCCCGCGGCGTCAACGACAGCAGGTGCAACTCCAGCCGGCCGTCGAGGTGTACCGCTCTCCCGAGCCGCGCCGAAGCCATTCTCGCTAGCGGCCCCCGCAAGGCGTCGGCATTTGCATCCAGCAAAGCGGCGCCTAAGACCATCAGGACGACGAGACCGCCGACGACGATACCGGCCCACTTGAGCGCAGTCGCTGCAGATCCTGAAGGCAACATGGCTTGGAATCGCTGGTACCAGCCGCTGGTTCGGATTCGGGGGCGTCAGGTCGGGACGAACGTCTCGCGGCGCGCGTCATTGGCCTCCTTGAACCTGAAGG
>JAQGOG010000192.1 GCA_028293765.1 Gammaproteobacteria bacterium | reverse complement strand
GTGTACAACTCAATGTTCAAGGCGACGACGGTGACCGGAAACGGACATAAGGTCGAGGCCCTGCCGATCGAAAAGACGGTGGAGATACTCAGAGAACACCGTGTGATCAAGTAAGGAATCGTTCCCGACCGCTGGGTGCATGACGCCGTCTTAGCCGGGTTCTTCGATCACCGGCAACGCCTTGCCATCGATGATGCTGATTTCGAGGGCGAGCGGATCGAGTCCTTCGACGCAGCCGAGGTTGACGCGGTAACCGTCCTTGGCGTTCTCGCCGTCGCCGATGTACGTGAAAATTCCGCACGTCTTGCAGAAGTAGTTGCTCAAGACCTTCTCGTTCCAGAGGTACACGCCCAGGTCGCGCAGGTCGTGGTGCGGCGTGAAGTCAGCGGCCGGAATGTAGGTCCACGACAGCACCGCGCCCCTGCGGCTACAGAGGGAGCAGTTACAGCGTTTGCCGGTTCTGATCTCGGGGCTGCGGAACGAGAAGCGGACGCGTCCGCAATGGCAGTGGGCCTTGTACTCCATGATCTCACCTCCCCGTGAGAGTCGGCGATCGGAAGTGGTGCGTCAAGGACCGCGTTAGGCCGCTCTTGTCTCGGTCATTCGTTCTCCAAACGCCGCTCGAAATTTTGGGTATTCAGCGTGACGCTGCCTAACTGTGCCAGGACGATTACACGTCCGATGCGCCCCGTTTCAATGAGCTGCGCGGGAAGAGTTCTGGACCAAATCCGCGCTACTTGCCGCTATGCCGGGAGCTGCCCCATCACCTCGCGCGCGCTTCATGCCTCCTGACCGGTGATGTTGTCGGTCGTGCGCGCGCTGCAGAAGCAGCTCTGCCACTGACTGGCGTGCCTCGCCCTCGCTCGTTCCGGGCGGAAACTCGAAGATTTCTGAGGCATCAAAAGGGTTTTTGAATCGGACGGGCAAACTTTGCGAGCCAGCGGGTTCCGGTGCTGCGGGAGCGGCCGAGGTAGGAGCTCTGGTCGTCACGGCTGGTGGCGATGAGCTCCGGTCTGCAGCGCGATGCGCAGCGCTTCCCAATGCAAGCGCCGCGGCTGCAATGCCGAGAGCGCCGGCGGCGCGCGCCAGCGGCCATGTACCGGTTCGTGTCCCATTGCGTACATTCACGTACCTGTTCGGAGAGGCAGGTTCGACCGGTGTCGAAATTGGTGTTGATTCAACCGGACTCGAGGCCGGCTGTTCTTCCCTCATGGGTCGCGATAACGCAAGCATCTGCTCGGGGCTCAGCTCCAACTCGATGGTGTCCTCGTCTGCTGCGCCCCGGAATCCTGCTGAACCGTCTTCAGATGACTTCGTCATCGCACCACACTACCAAGACTGAATTGACTGCACGCGCGAATTGGTCACTGTTCTCTCCCGGCTCACTTCAGTAACGGGATGATGTCCCCGGACGAAAGTCGACGACGATGAGGCCCACCCGGGAACGACGGCCAAGCTTAAGCTTAATGGTGGCATTGAGCGCCTTGCACGTTCCCCGGCCCTGTGAACTTAGCGCACGCCCGGCCAGCAGCCAACTGCCGGTCGCAAAGGATTCGAGGTTGGCAGCACTCTTTGCTCAAAGCTGTGCGCGAATCGGCAGCGGCAACCGCGACGACCTTCTGAAACCATGGAACCTCGGCTGCCATCGAAAGCCGTCTGGGGGATTTCACCCAGAAATCCGGGACGGCGAAGGACAGACAGGCTCGCGAACTGGCCCTGCTGCTCCGAAGCAAGACTCGGTCCGTCGCCATCGGATCGGACACGGATTTGGGACCAAACCTGCCCGTGAGGTCGTGCGTGGCTCTCTGCGCTGCGCGACCGCCTATGAGCCCAAAAAGCGGCCACCCGCAGCCTCAAGCCCGGAGCTGAATTGCTCACAGCGCACGCCTTACCTGTTCCCGCAGCCACATGTGTGCGGGGTCGAGGTGCGAGCGTTCGTGCCAGATCATTGCCATCTCGTACGACGGAACGGGCAGCGGTGGCTTGACGACCTGAATGCGGTCGGAGCGATCCTTCACGAGGCGGGAGGGAAGCATGGCGACCACATCTGTTCGCGCCACAACCTCGGGAACAAAAAGGAAGTGCGGCACAGAAAGAACGACGCACCGCTTGCGGCCCTTGCCTTCAAGTACGGTGTCTGTAACACCTCTGAATCCGCCGCCTTCCGGTGACACGACCACGTACTCAAGCTGACAGAGCGTGTCGACAGTGAGTTTGCCCTTGAGCGCCGGGTGGCGCTTTCGTGCCACCAGAACATAGTGTTCCTCGAACAGAATGCAGTGATGCAAGCGTTCCGGTACAGCTTCCATGGCAAGCAATCCGAGATCGATCGCGCCGCTCTCGAGTTGTTTGATCATCTTGGGGTGAGCGGCCTCGCGAACCGCTATGCGTACGCCAGGCGCAGCTTTTCGCAGGTGACCGAGCAAGGGCAGCAGGATCGCATACTCAGCGTAATCGGCCGCTGCGACTTGCCACGTCAATCGCGCCGTCGCGGGATCAAACGAATGCCGCGGTTCCAAGACATGTCTCATCTCGGCAAGTGCTGCTCGTAGAGGCTGCAGCAATGCTTGCGCGCGCGTCGTCGGAAGCATTCCGCCTGGCGCGGGAGACAATAAGGGATCTGCGAAAATCGCGCGCAGCTTGCGAAGTTGAACGCTGACGGAAGGCTGACTCAGGTGCAAACGCTTGGCCGCCCGCGTGACATTTTGCTCGGTCAGCAGCGCTTCCAATGTCACTAGCAGGTTGAGATCGATGTTGCGGAGATTGTTCATAGCTATAGCATACATAGACACTATTCATTTCCACAATACGTGGGCGATCAGTACGCTGCGACACATTGCACCTGTATCGGGAGCCACCATGAATGTGTTGCTTGTGTATGCCCACCCGGAGCCGAAATCTCTCAACGGCGCGCTCAGAGATTTCTCTCTTGAGCGGCTGCGGCGCGCTGGTCATGAGGTGCAAGTTTCCGATCTATATGCCATGCGCTGGAAAGCATCTGTGGATGCCGCGGATTTCCTGGGCCGCGACGCAAATGAGCCGCTGAACGTAAGCGCGGCATCAAAGCATGCGTACGCGACAGCGACTCAGGCGGCGGACGTCGCTGCCGAGCAGAAGAAACTGCTGCAGGCGGATGCGCTGATTCTGCAGTTTCCCATGTGGTGGTTCTCTATGCCCGCGATCCTGAAGGGGTGGGTCGACCGCGTTTACGCCTACGGATTTGCCTACGGCGTCGGCGAGCACTCACGTCAGAAATGGGGCGAGCGCTACGGCGAGGGCACGTTCAGGGGAAAGCGCGCGATGCTGACAGTCACCGTCGGCGGTTGGGCGGAGCATTACTCCGGGCGCGGCATTAACGGCCGAATGGAGGATCTACTGTTTCCAATCAATCACGGGGTTCTTCACTATCCGGGGTTTGACGTGCTTCCCTCGTATGTGATTTATCAAACAGGATGGCTGGACGAATCGCGATATCAACAGACGCTGGTAGAGCTCGGCGCACGGCTGGATGCGCTCTGGGAAACCGATCCGATCCCGTACCGCACGCAAAACGGCGGCGACTATGACATTCCCTCGTGCGAGCTGAAACCAGGATTGAGCGCCCATCGATCTGGCTTTGACATCCATCTTGCTCGTGAGTGATATCCGTTGTGGGGTCACTCCTGGCCGGATGAGTCGATCTGGACCTCTTCTTCCATGGCGGGCCCGCAGACAGATGCTGGGGCTGTACAATTCGGCTACATTCTTAGCCTCGGTAGGCGCTCCGATTGACGGCGCCGATGCGACACGCCGGGCTTTCCTTTCGAGCGAAATCGTGCTCGGCAGCGTTCATCGCACCGTAGGTCCGGCAAGAGGTATAAGGAGCTCTGTAACGACAACTCGAGGATCGGACGATGACCGCAGACGCGAAATCCCGGGCCATCCTTCATGCGCCCGTGCAGGTCGAATGGGTCGGTGGCCTACAGTTCGACGCTGGCCGACCCGACGGCCCGAAGGTCCGAATCGATAGCGATGCCCAGACCGGCCCCAGTCCATTTGACATGCTGCTTGGAGCCGTAGCCGCTTGTGCCGCCACGGACGTTGTGGAGATCATGAAAAAGCAGCGAACGTCGCTGCAAGCGCTGACCGTTCGTGTCGAGGCTCATCGCGTAAGCGAGATTCCGCGACGACTGGCGTCGGCAGTGCTTCATTTCACTCTACAAGGGCCGGCCATCGCTCCCGAGAAGGCCGCTCGGGCGGTCGAGCTGTCTGTCACGAAGTACTGCAGCGTTCGCTCGTCACTGAGCGCCGACGCACCCGTGACATGGACCATCGAACTCAAAACCTGAAGTCCGTTGCATGTCAGGTTTGTTCGAACCTGACGACAGCCCAGGTTCGCCATGCCGGCTCGGTCGCTCGGATGGGGGAACAAGTGCAGCGATCCGGCGTTGAGGCTGCCGGGAAGTACACTGAACCCGCCTTGGTGCATGACGAGTCAGCATTTATGAGCCGCCCTGTGTGTATTGCGGCCACGGTCTCGGCGGTGGCCTGCGTCGCCCTGCTCAAGCTCACCGTCGCGGCGCCTGCCAAAGCCGCGGATGACGGCCAAGCTGCCTTCAACAACCATTGCCGCACCTGTCATTCAACGAAAAAGGGCGACAATCGGCTCGGTCCTTCCCTTTACGGGATCTTTGGCAGGAAGGCGGGGACCGTTCCGGGCTACAGCAATTATTCGCAAAGTCTCGCCGGGTCCGGAATCACATGGACCGAGTCGACGCTCGACAAGTACATCGAGGATCCCGAGGCGCTCATCCCGAACAACAACATGAAGCCGTACACGGGCAGCCGCGATCCGGCCGAACGCCAGAAGATCATTACGTATTTGAAATCAATTCGTGAAGGAAGTTGACGCGACCGGTGCGTGCGCGCGGATGACCGCGCCCGTCGCACTCCCCACTACATGTGATGGCTGATTGTGCCGCGCGGCGCGTTTGCCATCAATTTAAGAAAGTCGCGGCCACTCATGTGAACCAGCGCCCGGTGATCGCCCGCCTCGAAATAGATATCCGGGGCGTCGACCAGGCTTTCATCGAGAATCGCGTCGATGCCATACGCGAGCCCCAGCGGCGGCAAGGCGCCAGGCTCGCAGTCCTTGAAAAGCTCGACCAGTTCGCGATCGGTTGCGAGTCCGAGCTCGCGATTGAGCCGACGATGCATGGCGCCGAGGTCCACCTTGTGGGTGGCCGGTACCACTGCCATCAGGTAGCCGTTGTCGTCCGCCAACATGACGCACTTGGCCAGTCGATCCCCGGGGACGTGTGCGGCTTGCGCACTGTGGTTGCTGTCCCTAGTGCGCTCGTGCGCGATCACATCGTAGCGTACGCCTTCGCGGGCGAGACACTGCTGCACTGATGTTGCGATGGTCATGACGACTTCCTCCCTCTTTCCTCGGGAATCGATGCTCGCCTCAGCGGCGTGCCGTTTCGCCAGCGGCTGGCGTTGCCTTGAATCGCGCCGCCTCCTCGGAGCCCCGGGTCGCATCTCCCGCGCTGTAGGAGTGTGCCCCTGCTCCTGCGAGATTCCCACCCTGCACGATCAGGTATTCATTGCGGATCGGTCGGCCCTCGAACCAACACTCGAGGATCTCGCGCACACCAGCCGCATATCGTGCCTGCGCGGACAGTGATGACCCGGAGATGTGCGGGGTGGTCGCCTCGAACGGCATGGTTCGCCACGGATGATCGCGCGGCGCAGGCTGCGGGAACCACACGTCACCGGCATAGCCTGCGAGCTGTCCGCTCCTGAGCGCACGAACGATGGCATCGCGATCACAGATCTTGCCGCGCGCGGTGTTCACGAGATAGGCGCCCCGCTTCATCTTACCGATCAAGGCGTCATTGAACAGGCCCTCCGTCTCCGGGTGCAGGGGCGCGTTGATGGTGACTACGTCGCACACTTTGACCAGTGACTCCGTGGTCGCGTGAAACGTCAGGTCCAGTTCCTTCTCGATTGCCTCGGGCAGCCGGTGCCGATCGGTGTAATGCAGCTTCACGTCGAAAGGCTTGAGGCGCCGGAGCACGGCCGTGCCGATTCGACCCGCCGCGACGGTGCCGACGTTCATTCCCTCGAGGTCGTAAGACCGTGCGACGCAATCGGCGATGTTCCAACCACCGTCGACAACCCACTGATGCGACGGCAGATAGTTCCGCACCAGCGCGAGGATCATCATTACGACGTGCTCGGATACGCTGATGCTATTGCAGTAGGTCACCTCAGCCACAGTGATCTTCCGCTCCATAGCCGCCTGGAGGTCAACATGATCCGAGCCGATACCGGCGGTGATCGCGAGCCGCAGCTTGGGCGCATTGGCGATGCGCTCAGCTGTCAGGTAGGCAGGCCAGAATGGCTGTGAGATGACGATGTCGGCGTCGGCCAGTTCCGTTTCAAACACGCTGTTCGGACCGTCCTTGTCTGCCGTGACGACCAACGTGTGCCCCTGCGACTCGAGAAACTTGCGCAGGCCGAGCTCGCCGGACACGCTCCCGAGCAGTTGCCCCGGCCTGAAATCGATTGATTGGGGCGTTGGAGTAGGTTGACCGCCGGGGTAGCGCTCGATCTCGGGAATGGCATCGCGAGCGTACGTGCTGGGATACCCCGTAACGGGATCTTCGTAGAGCACACAAACGATCTTGGCCATGGCAGTTCCCCTGGGTGAGACGATGGTCCGCAGGCATCAAGGGTGGCGCTCGTCCGGATTCTACACCCGGTCCGCCTTTACGACATGTCCCGCCCTTTCAGCCACAAAATTCGTTATTTTTCCCAGACTTATAATCGTGTCCTGACGGGAAATTCGTGCCTGTCCAGAATGGCCCCTAAGCTACCCGAGGTCCTGCGCCTGCGGCACCCTCCTTTGGTAGGGTGCGTCACGGCTAAAATGATAACGTGCGGGAATTTAACAGTGTATTTGTGATCTGGATCCGTTGTGCCTGATTTGGTTTGCTACCAGTGGATCGCGCTGGTGTGTTGCACTCGCCGCGGCCGAGAGGGAGAAAAAATGCTCAAACACTTCACGTGTGCACTGCTTGTCGGATTGGGGGGCTTTAGCGGTTTCGTCGCGCATGCGCGGGACGCTCCGGCCTCTGAAAGCCCGAAAGCGATCGTGCTGGCGTTCTACAAGTTGGCTCTCCAGGATTTCAAACCC
>JAQGOG010000027.1 GCA_028293765.1 Gammaproteobacteria bacterium | reverse complement strand
GGCACGGTTGAACTCTGCGCAGCAGTCGGAACTCGCGACCCTGCTTGAGAAGCTGAGCTGAGGCGCGCACGCGAATCCGCTTTGCGCCATCGAACGCGCATCTGATAAGAGCGCTTGCCCCGTGCTGCATCACGGCGCGGCCGCGGACGGCACAGCCTGTCGCAATCAAATTCTCGGGCAAATACTCGCACCGCATCCTGAAGGGCATCGGTCACAATGAGCCTTATGGAGCCCCGCAGGTCTTCGCCCAGGCCGTTGTCGAAGTCGACGGCTGACGAACGTGGTCCGGTGGAGGAGGTTCTCCGGGAGCTCCCACTGACTGAGATGAACTCTCGGTCAGTGGCTCGGCCCTGGCGCCAATTCAGAACTTCGCGCGAGCGGTGATACCGAAGGTGCGCGGGGCGCCCAGGAATGCGTTGATTTGGTTGTATTGGAACGGCGCATCGAATGCGACCTGGTAATAGTATTTATCCGTGAGGTTCGCGGACCACAGCTCGACCGCCCATTTGTCGTCCGGCGCGCCGATCCCGATCCGCGCATTCAACAGCCCATAGGCTCCCTGGAGCTTTTTGGGATCGAGATTCGATCCGGTGTTGTAGGACGAATTATATTTCTCGCTCAGCGTGGTCCGCAGTGCCAGCGAGCTGGAAAGCGGCACTTGGTAAGTGGCCGATAGCGCCCCCGACCACAAGGGCGCGAACGAAATCCGGTCGTTCAGCCGTTTGGGGGAGAACAGCGCGATGGCCGACCCGAATTCGTTGATGTTGGTGAATGCGTACGTCACACCTCCCGACAGGCTCAGCCCGTTGAGCGGAGTGGCCCACGCCACGTTCGTCTCCACGCCCTTGGATTGCACCTGCGGAATCGAGGTGACGACGAACAGGATGCCGGTATAGGTGTTCAGCTGGAAATTACGGTATCTTTGATCGAACACCGCCGCGTTCAGGCGCAGAGTGTTGTCCGCAAGAGTGCTCTTGACCCCCAATTCGTACGAATTGACGGTTTCCTCCGGGAACGACGTATCGAGCACTGGTGCGAGGGGATTCGCCGCCGCCGGATTGGTGACCCGCCCCAGGTTGAATCCGCCGGCCTTGTAGCCGTCGGCAAACGAAATGTAGGTCATGACCTGATCGTTGAAACGATAGGACAACTTGATCGTGCCGGACAGGTTGTTCTCCGTCAGGGATTGGGTGTTCGCCAGATTGGCAAAGAACGAATTGAATACCACGGAGCAGCCATATCCCAACAAGAACTGGTACTCAGGGCTGGCGGGATTCATTGCGGCCACCCCGGGCGATCGCAGCAGTGACCCGCAGCTCGCCCCTCCATCGGTATCATTGTAGTTCGAGCGCAGCGTCTTCTTTTCGTGGGTATAGCGAAAACCCGCGGTGAGATCCCAATTTCCGGTAATCGCGTAGGTCTCGTTCGAGAAGAACGCATAGCTCCTCGACGTTTGATGAAAGTCATCGGCGTAGCCCGCCACACCCGGCACAAACGTGGCGCCGGGCGCCTTTCCCGTAAGTTGCGGGACGAGGAGAAAGTTCGGCGGCCCCACCGAGGCCGATGCCAACCCGCCCAGATACAAGTCGAAGTCGTTGCCGGCCCACAGGGTCTGGGTGGAAGTCAGGAGTTCGCTCGCAAAGAATCCGCCGACCAGCCAGTCGAGCCCGTGATCCTTGCCGGCCAGTCGCAGTTCTTCACTGAATTGCTTGAAGTCGGTCTGATTACCGTTGGTGCCCGGCTCATGCAGGATATCGACACTCGTATAATCCGTGTCGTTGCCGGCCACCACCGTGTTATCGCGCCACGCGGTAATCGATGTGAGGTTTGCGCCGCCCAGATTCCAGTCGAGCTGCGCCGAAACACCCATATCCCGGACTCGCTGCGTCCAGGGGTAGTTCGAAAACGCCAGATACCCTGTCCCCGATGCAATACCTCTGGCGCCGGCCTGCCCGCCCAGGGCAGGGACCGACGCCAGCGCGTTTACGATGCCGGCAAATGGACCCAGAGACGTGGCGACAGCGTCGCAGCATGACTCATTACGCTTGGAGTAATCGCCGATGAGCAAAAGGGCGAGGTCGTCGGTGGGCGTGATCAGATACTGCCCGCGCAGCGTGTAGAGGTTGCGATCATTGCTGCGGTCGTTCGTGTTGGGACCCCGGCCGGTGTCGACGTTCAGCCAGCCTTCGGTCTTCTGGTAGCCGGCGTACACGCGCCCGGCCGAGATCGAGTTCAGCGGCCCGGTGGCGGAGGCTGAAATTTCCCGATCGTTGAAATTGCCCACGGTTGCCTCGGCCGTCGCGCCGAAGGTCATCGAGGGTCGCTTGGTCGTGATACTGATGACACCGGCGTCGTTGTTCTTGCCAAACAATTCGCCTTGCGGACCTTCGAGAACCTCGATCCGCTCGATTTCCCCCAGATTGCCAAAGCCGACACCGTTGCGGGGACGGTACACGCCGTCAATCACGATGCCGACGGACGACTCCAATCCAGGGTTATCACCGACGGTGCCGATGCCGCGAATGCGCGCGGTCGTAGAGTTTTCATTCGTGGTGGAGGTGACCGTGAGACCCGGGGTGAGCACCGTCATGTTCTTGATATCCGTCACCCCCGAATCCTGCAGCTGCCGGGCAGACAGCGCGATCACGGCAATCGGCACGTCCTGGATGTTCTCGGAACGCTTCTGCGCGGTGACGATCACCTCATTCAAAACGGGAGGAGTCACCGTCGCGTCTTCAGCCCGGCCGACGTTACCGGCGACGGAACTCAACAACAGGAGCACCCCTGCAACCGTTCGTCGCGAACGCGCGCCTGGATTAACCATTCGCCACCCCCTGGCTCACTGTTCCCAAGGGGCCTTCCGGATCGCGCCCCACACACAACTGTCGTATTCTTGCTACAAAACGGCCACATTGCTGCCCGATCCGGCAGCAGATCGAGCGCCTTTAGTCGCGCTATCACAACATATCGACGCTGAGCGTACGGGAAGGTCGAGGCGCATACCTCGCTTCGGACGACAATCTATTGGCCGCCGACGCCATTATTGAGCGCGCATCTTTCTGGCGGGCTGGGGTTCGGTGTTAAGCTCAGTTGCTGCTGGCAGTGTCTTATGGCGCCTGAGGGGGTGCACCAGTGGGGACGCATACGGCAGTGGGTCGCGGCTATATTCTCGCAACCTGGATCAAAGCCATCGGCCGGGCGCTGGATGCAGCGGGCTGTAATGGCGCGGCGCTTCTCGCCGAGGCGGGATACGATCCTGAAGACCTGGAGGGTCCTACCGCACGTTGCCCTCTGGTCAATAGTGGGCGCCTGTGGGAACTCGCCGTGGGGGCGACGGGCGATCCCGCATTCGGTCTCAAAGTGGCGAGCCACATCAAGCACACGACCTTCCACGCGCTGAGCTATGGGCTTGCCGCGAGCTCAACGTTGAAGGAAGCCTTCGAACGAGTGTGTCGCTATTGCCACGTCGGCAGCGATGCGGTGGCATACGAGTTCTTCAGATGCGGCGCCGACTATAACTTCGTGATCAAGCCCGTCGCCGACTTGCCGTTCGAGCCGATTGACGCGTTAGTTGCGGCGCACTTGCGGATGTGTCGCTCGCTGATCGGACGCGAATTCTCGCCGCTGCTGCTGGAGTTGCGAAGGCCCCGGCCCACGAGGATCGATGACTTTGAGCGGCTCCTGCGCGCGCCACTTCGGTTTGGCGCCGAGCAGAACCGGTTGGTGTTCGACGCTGACAGTATCGAGCGGCCGCTCGAGGGTGGGAATCCGGAACTGGCGCGCTACAATGACGTCATCGCGCTCCAATACCTCACGAGAATCGAACGCGACGACATTCAGAGACGCGTTCGCGATGTTCTGTTGCAGCGACTGGAGGGAAGTGAGCCCTCCCAGGAGGAGATCGCCGAACGGCTGCACATGAGTGCGCGTACTCTACAACGTAAGCTCGCCGACAGCGGTACGACGTACAAGGAGATACTGGACGAGACCCGACATGCGTTGGCCCTGGCCTATCTCAGCGCACCCCAGTCCAGCGTCAACGAAGTCACATACTTGCTTGGCTTCTCGAGCGGAAGCTGCTTCACGCGGGCATTTCGTCGTTGGACCGGCCAATCCCCAACGAGCTGGCGCGCGGGTGCGTTGCCTCGCGTTGGCGCACCCACGCTGTCGCTGACGCGGAGCCGGCCACCCGCAAACAGTTGACTGTGGCCCTGCCTTGGGAGTAGTTCGTGGAGTGTGCCCGCGCGCCGGTCTGGCCCAAGCGGCACACGAAAGGGGAAGGCGTGTCGACTCAGCATTTCAAATTCTGGCCAGCGAATTCCAAGCACCATTTGGATGCGCCGTGTACGAACGTGTTCTACAACGCCGAAGTGTCGGCGCGTCGTTATCCGGACAAGCCATACCTCGTCTACTACGATACACCCGTCAGTTTTGCGCGGTTCTTCGACGAGGCCGAACGCGTGGCGGGCTTTTTGCAGCAGCACTGCGGAGTGCGCACAGGCGACCGGGTGGCGCTGTTCATGCAGAACAGCCCTCAGTTCGTTATCGCGTACTACGGCATTCTGCGTGCCAACGCAGTGGTGGTGCCACTCAATCCAATGTACCTCACACAAGAGTTTCAACGCTGCACCAAGGACGCCGGAGCAGTCACAGCCATCGTGTCGCAGGAACTATTCCCGCGAATCGAGCCGTTGCTTTCGACGGAAGACCTCGAGCACGTGATCGTGGCTGTATACTCGGACTATTTGCAGCGTCCGACGAGCCTCACGGTACCAGACTTCATCTCGGCCCCACGGCTATCGCTCAGCGCAGCCCGCGTTACGCCATGGTGCGACGTTCTGACGAGCGCCCTCCAACCGGCGCCGCTAATTGCGGGGCCAGGCGATCCCTGTGTCATGCCCTACACATCGGGCACCACTGGAGAGCCGAAGGGCTGCGTGCATACCCACCGCAGCACGATGCATACGCTGGTAGGGTCGATGCGTTGGTACTCCTCACAACCCGAGCTGACGCTGCTTGCAGTAGCACCGTTCTTTCACGTGACAGGTATGCAGGGCAGCATGAATGGTCCACTGTACAACGGCAACACCGTAGTGTTGCTGCCGCGCTGGGATCGCGATGTTGCGGCGGAGTGTGTACAGCGCTATGGAATTGCAACGTGGACCGGCGTCCCGACCATGGTGCAGGATTTCTTTTCCAACCCGAATATCGATCAGTTCGATCTGTCCTCGATTCGGCGCCTCAGTGGCGGTGGAGCGGCCATGCCGGCTACAGTCGCGCAGCGGCTCGAAGCGCGGGACATCCAGTATTGCGAGGGTTACGGACTGTCCGAAACCATTGCGGCAACTCACATCAACCCGCCGGACCGTCCCAAGAACCAATGTCTGGGCATACCCATCTATGACGTGGATTCGCGCGTGATAGATCCGGTCACCCTGCGCGAGCTCCCTGCGGGCGAGATGGGTGAGATCGTGATATGCGGTCCGCAAGTGTTCCAGGGATATTGGAACAGACCCGAGGAGACGGCTCGCGCATTCATCGAGCTCGACGGCAAGCGGTTCCTTCGGACCGGCGATCTGGGCAAAGAGGACGAAGACGGTTACTTCTTCATGGTCGACCGGATCAAACGCATGATCAATGCATCCGGATACAAGGTATGGCCGAGCGAGGTCGAATCGATGATGTATCAGCATCCGGCGATCCTGGAGGCGTGCGTGATTGGCGCGCAGGATGCGCATCGCGGGGAAACCGTCAAGGCCCTCGTCGTACTGAAATCGGAATGGCGCCACCGCACTACGGCGCAGGAAATGACCGACTGGTGCCGCCAGATCATGGCCGCCTACAAGGTTCCCAGAATCGTCGAGTTTGTGGAGGCCCTCCCGAAGTCAGGCTCGGGCAAGATTCAATGGCGTGAGTTGCAGGATCGAGAGAATTCAGTGAGTCAGGAGCGGGCAGGTCGGTCGTGAAAGCGCTCGTGAGCCGCAAAGCGGGTGGCCCGGAGACACTCCTGCTCGAGGAGTTGCCGGAGCCTGTCGTCGGACCCGGTCAGGTTCGCATTGCGGTGCGTGCCTGCGCGGTGAATTTTCCTGACTTGCTGATCATACAGGACCTGTATCAGGTCAAGCCCGAGCGACCGTTTGCACCCGGGTCCGAGGTTGCAGGGATCGTTGACGCGGTCGGTGCGGGCGTTGAGAACGTGCGGCCAGGCGACCGCGTACTCGTCAGTCCGATCCAGGGCGGCATGGCACAGAAGGCGGTGGGGCTCGCGAGCAATTGTTGGAAGATTCCAGCGGCAATGCCCTTTGATGAGGCGGCCGCCTTTCTCTTGACTTACGGCACGTCACAACATGCGTTGCAGGACCGGGGCAAACTCCGCGCCGGAGAGACGCTTCTGGTACTCGGTGCCGGCGGTGGGGTAGGGCTTGCGGCGGTGGAATTGGGTAAGGCTACGGGCGCGCGCGTGGTAGCGGCGGCATCGAGTGAAGCGAAGCTTGCGTTAGCACGTGAACACGGCGCCGACGAGAGTGTGCAGTATCCGGCGGGTGCGCTGGACAAGAACGCATCGCGTGCTCTGACCGATATGCTCAAGGCCGCATGCGGCGCCGCGGGTGCGCAGGTGATCTACGACCCTGTGGGCGGCGACTACACAGAGGCGGCGGTGCGTGCGATCGGGTGGGAAGGTCGACACCTCGTGGTGGGCTTCACTGCTGGAATCTGTAAGCTGCCGCTCAATCTGACGCTACTCAAAGGCTGCGAAGTGATCGGCGTCTTTTGGGGTGAGTTCGCCAAGCGCGAGCCGGAACTGCATGCCGCAAATGTCGCCGCGCTGATGGCGCTCTACAGGACTGGCCGCGTCAAGCCCGCTGTCACGGAGCGCTTCCCGCTGTCACGCGGGGCAGAGGCCATTGCCAGATTGGCTGCACGCGAGGCGCGCGGCAAAATAGTGGTGTTAGTGCAATGAAATCGACTTTGATTGCGCAGGCCTTCTCATGGACCTGACCTATAGCCCCGAAGACGACGCGTTTCGCGCCGAAGTCCGAGCTTTCCTCGATGCCAGGCTTCCAGAAGACGTTCGTGCAAAGGTGCTTCTCGGCAAGCGCCTGGGCAAGGATGACTTCATGCGCTGGCAAAAAATCCTTCACGCGCGAGGCTGGGGTGCCGGCAGGTGGCCACAGCGCTTTGGGGGCGCAGGCTGGACTGTCGTGCAGGATCACATCTTCGAGGAGGAACGAGCGGAGGCCGGCGCGCCGCCACAGATCGCGTTCGGGCTGCGCATGGTTGCCCCGGTACTGATGACCTTTGGGAGCGTTCGGCAGCAGGAGTACTTCCTCCCGAAGATCATTGCGGGGGAGCACTTTTGGTGCCAGGGCTTCTCCGAGCCGGGCTCCGGCTCTGATCTCGCGTCGCTGCGAACCGAAGCGGTGTCCAAGGCAGATCATTACGTCGTCAGCGGCCAGAAGACCTGGAATACCGCGGGTCAACATGCCGATTGGATATTTTGCCTGGTCCGCACCCGCAGCGAGGGCCGACCCCAAGAGGGCATCTCGTTTCTCCTGATCGACATGAAGACGCCAGGCATCGAAGTCAGGCCGATCACCCTGCTGGATGGCGAGCGTGAGATCAACGAGGTCTGGTTCGACGAGGTGCAGGTACCCGTGGAGAACCTGGTCGGTGAGGAGAACAAGGGCTGGACGTATGCGAAGTTCTTGCTGACCCACGAGCGCACCAACAATGCTGGCATCGGCATGTGTAAGCGCGGACTGCATACCCTCAAAGAGATCGCTACCGATCAACTCGTGAATGGCCGCCCACTCATCGAGGATGTCCGTTTTCGCGACCGCATCGCCGAGGTGGAACTCGAGCTGATGGCGCTGGAGATCAACAACTTGCGAGTGCTGTCGGCGGCGGCCATCGAAGAGCGGCCGATCGGACCCGAAGCGTCGATGCTCAAGATCAAAGGCTCGCAGATTATCCAGCAACTCGCCGAGCTGCGGATGCACGCCCTGGGCCATGATGCGCTTCCCTATCTGTACGAAGCCCTGGAACCGGATTGGGTCGCCGATCCACTCCTGGCCGAACACTATCCTGCCTACGCGCCACCCGTGTCCGGCCAATATTTCAATCTGCGCAAAACCACGATCTACGCCGGCTCGACCGAAATTCAGAAGAACATCATCTCCAAGCTCGTCCTGGGTCTTTAGCGGCAGGCAGCCATGGATTTCCGTTACACCGAAGAACAGCTCGCGCTGCGAGAAACGCTACATCGCTTCATCGCCCGTGATTACGACTTCGCGCGGCGTCGCGCACTGGTCAGCTCACCGCTTGGGTTTTCCGCCGAGGCCTGGGCGCAATACGCAGACCTTGGCGTGCTGGCACTACCGTTTCCGCAGGAATACGGCGGCCTTGGCGGTAACCCTGTCGATATAATGGTGGTCATGGAACTGGTCGGACAGGGATTGTTGCTCGAGCCGATACTCAGCACCGTCGTGATGTGCGGCGGAGTGATTCGCGATGCCGCCTCGGAAGCCATGAAGCGGGCGCTGCTTCCGCAGATCGGCGCGGGATCGCTGCAGCTGGCATTTGCTTGCTACGAGGCAGCGGGCCGCTATGATCTGGCGTCCGTCGCGTGCCGCGCGAGACCCAGTGGCGATGGCTGGTGCTTATCGGGCCGCAAAAACGTCGTGTTGGATGCTCCGTCAGCAGATGGTTTCCTGGTGTCTGCGCGCGTCAGCGGCCAGGTTGCCGATTCCGAGGGTATCTCCTTATTCCTGGTCAAGCGCGACGCGCCAGGCCTTACCTTGAGATGGTATCCGACGCAGTCGGGCGGCCGGGCCGCCGACCTGCGGTTGGAGGACGTTGTCGTCGAGGCGGATGCTCATGTTGGGTCGCCGGGTCAGGCTCTCGAGATCATCGAACGTGCCGTGGATCGGAGCACTGCGGCGTTGTGCGCCGAAGCCGTCGGGATCATGACCGCCTTGAATGAGGCGACATTGAGCTATCTGAAGACCCGCAAACAATTCGGTGTTCCCATCGGAAGCTTCCAGGTGCTGCAGCATCGGATGGCGGATATGTATATCGCCGCGGAGCAGGCGCGCTCAATGTGCATTCTCGCGACCGTGAATGCGGATTCAAAAGATGTTGCCGTCCGGCGGCGCGTCGTATCCGGTGCAAAGGCTCATATCGGGCGGGCCGCGCGATTTGTGGGGCAGCAGGCGGTGCAGCTTCATGGCGCGATGGGGGTGGTCGATGAGCTCATCGTAAGCCACTATTTCAAACGACTGACGGTCATTGATTTGACTCTGGGGGATAGCGATTTTCATCTGGCGCGCTTCGGCGAATCGCTGCGGCCCGCCGGGCAGTAGCTGAAGGCAGGGTTCGCAGCCGCAACCTATTAACAACCTATTAATAAGTTGCCGCACACCCTCCACGTAGTCGTCGTCCGTAAGGGCGCGCGCCGCTCTCCAAATAGATCTCTGTGGTGCGTTTGTTCGAGTGGGTCATGAGGGCCTGGATGAGCGCCTCTGTGACTCCTTGCGCCAGATAAGTCCCGCGCGCCCGAGCCCGCGGATCTCGTGGAAGGTCGGCCGCTCCTTTGGACGAGGCAGGTGGGTCCCCGAGATTGCTGCCTAGGTCGGAACAGCAACCCCTGTGAATTGGTCTCGCTCAGGAGATGTCTGCGTGTATTGGATGGAAGATGATGATAGACATCCACAAGGCTGTCGATCACAATCGTGTACCGAGCAGCTCGAGCGGATCAGAATGGGTCATACACAGGCAAGCAAAGTCCACAGCCACGAGCGCATCCTGCGGATCGCGGCCCGAATGTTCCGTCAGAAAGGGCTGGAAGGCGTCAGCATTGCCAACGTGATGCAGAAGGCCGGCCTGACCCACGGAGGATTTTATAAGCACTTCACGTCCCGTGACGATCTATTGACACAGGCGCTGAAGATCGCTCTCGCGGAGGCGGACGAACCCGAGAAGTACGTGAAGTATCTCCCTCCCATGGAAACTGGGGAAATGACTTTCGATATGTTCGTGAGAGCCTATCTGGGAAAGATCCACAGGGACGATCCCGGCAGCGCCTGTGCCGTGGGCACGTTGGTCAGCGATGTCGGCCGGGCCGGAAAGGATGTGAAGGACCTGTACACGGCACGCGTTAAAACGAACCTCGAGGGTCTCATCGCCTTGATGAGCGGACCACGGGGCAAGCGGGACAAAAGCGCAGCCCTCGTGGTCTTCAGCGCCCTGGTGGGCGCATTCGCCCTCGCGCGAGCGATATCCGATCGGACGCTGTCTGATGACCTCTTGAAGGCCGCGAAAGATTTCGTGCTGTCCGAATTCTCGCCCGCGCGACACAAACGCGCGTAAAAAC
>JAQGOG010000184.1 GCA_028293765.1 Gammaproteobacteria bacterium | reverse complement strand
GCCAAGGCGCGACGCACGCAGAACCTTTGGGATCTCGCCTTCATCATGGGATCGGCAACGGCGACGTTCTGCCAGGGCATGATCCTCGGGACGCTGCTCCAGGGTATCAAGATCGTCGATGGCAGATTTGCCGGCGACGCATTCGACTGGCTGTCGCCGTTTTCGGTGTTCTGCGGGCTGGGGCTCCTGGTCACCTACGCGACGCTCGGCTGCGGTTGGCTCGTCATGAAGACCGACGGGGATCTACAACGGCGCACGCGGGTGCTGCTGAAACCGTCGTCGTTGGTACTGCTCGCAATCATCGGAGTAATCAGCCTGTGGACCGTGCTGGGTCAACCGGCCGTCGCGCAACGTTGGTTCGGTGGAAACAATTTCGTTTACTTTGCGCCGGTACCGCTGCTGGTGCTGGCCTGCGTCGTCGGCATCTTCCGCTCGGCGGATTCCGGCCACGAGGCGCGGGCGTTCATCTTGATGCAAGCCATTATTTTTCTCGGCTACACTGGCCTGCTGATCAGCATCTTTCCGAACATCGTGCCGCCGACCCTGAGCATCTGGGCCGCCTCGGCACCTCGCTCAAGCCAGATTTTCCTGCTAGTCGGTGTGGTGATCATCGTGCCAATCATTCTTGCCTACACGGCGCTGTCTTACTGGGTGTTCCGCGGCAAAGTGCGTCACGGCGACGAAGGCTATCATTGATGAAAGACGGGCGAGAGCACTCCTCGCTGCGGTCGCGGCTCGGCTGGTTCGCAATGCTGTACCTCGGTGGAGTGCTGGCGGCGTTCGTGTTAGCCGCGGCCCTTCACGTGCTGCTGAGGGCGCAGCTCTAGAAACCCTAGTTCGAGTAGCCGAAGTGGGTGCTCCAAAGCCGCCGTTCGCACATTGCGGTTGAAGCACCGCCGCCTTCATTACTCCACCCAAACGGGCCACGATTCGCGCGATGCCCGCGCCGCACCGTCATTCCGTGATGATGCGGTCCGCCCATTCTACGAGCGAGACAAAGATCGCTGGATTGCCGAATTTTGCGCCCCACTGGGCGAGATCGGCGTCAGTCACTCCACGGGCGCGGGAGCACGCGCCACACGCAAAAATCTGAATCTTCTTCGCCACAACTTTTTGCAGCGTTTCCTCGAGCGGGGGCCAACCGACCGGCACCACGGCCTTGGCCAATGACAAGCGCATCAAGGAGACGGCTTCTCCGAGAAGGAAGATCTGCACGGTATGGCCGGCCTCGGCGAGTGCATGACCGTGCAGAAATGGAAAGGCCGCCTTAGTGGGATCGTCAGACCCCCACGCACTCTTCATCATGATCTTGAGCGGCAACTTCGTCTCGGCTACCACGGACGAGCCTGCCGCCATCATCAGAGGAAGTGCTGCCAATTGCGTTAGTGCGTTACGACGGCTCATGTTGGATCCCCTTATAATTGTTGACCGTTCGGTGGCGATACGTTCGCTGCCAAGCAACCGTCTCGTGTTTTGCGAGCCCCAGCATATGCCCGAAATGACCGCTCAGTAAACCTGTGCAATTGGTTGCCTGAAACCGGGCGTTCGCCAAAGGCAGGTTGGGGTCGGCTTCAGACGGTCGGGTACGACCGAGAGCCTACATCTAAGAGGCGACCTATCAAATCGGGTCATAGCCACGCAGGCAGCATGGCCGGATGCACTTCGGGTCTGACTTTGCCGAGATTTCGTCGTGCCGACAGGCGTCGCGACCGCGCCCTCCGCATAACTCCGGGCTTTCCATAACGGAATTTATGCTGTGCGACGCATAACTTCCGATTTGGGGCACCAGGCAAGTTGCGACGTGAGGAGTTCTCACAAGTGGCCCCTCAGGATGCTTCCAACGACGGCTAAGAAATAGCCTGTTCATTCCCCATCGCGGGCTGGCGGCACGTCGGCCCGCGTTTTTTATGTACGGTGCAACCACTCAGAATGTGTCGGTCGCGCAACGGCGTCGATCGCAGAGGAAGAGGGCGGGCCTGCCTGGGTCGCGAAGGGTACCACGCCTGATGTATGGTTCTGCGGGACTCACGTCGCCCCAACCCGCGCTCCCGACGGGCGAAATGAATTACACGGCGCGACGAACTTCCGCCCGCTGCAGGAAATCGATCAGAATTGTATTCACTTGCTCCGGCTGCTCTTCCGGAATCGAGTGACCTGCTCCATCCACCAGATGAACGCCCAACAGGCGTGTGCACGCACCGTGCTGCATCGCGTCAAGCGCGCTCGGCGATTGACGCGGTCCCCAGTCGCTGGAACCACCGATGAAACACGAAGGGATGTCGATGGTACGGCCCGACAAGCTGTTGAGCTCTGCAGAATATCTCGACTCCGTTAAAGTGCGGTACGAATTGAGGCCGCCTTGGAAGCCCGTCCGAACGTACTCCGTGCTGTAGACCCGCAGATCCTCCTCGGTCATCCAATGGCAAGCGGCGATCTGCGTTTTAGATGGCATCTCCGCCGCCATCGTTTCGGCGATTCCCTTGTTGAGATCCATGATGTAGTACGTGGGCATCTTGGCAAGCTCGGCCGCCGTCCATGACTTTAGAGCGAACGGCCTATTGCCTTTCCAGTCCGCGCTCTTGAAGTAATAAAGGGCGCGCAAGAGATCGTGCACGCCTTGCGGCGCGTGCCACATATCTTCATTCGCACCACGCGCGGCGTAGGCCCACCAGTAATGCTTGCGCGGATGAGGTAGCGCAGCTAGACCCTTCTGAATATCGACCTCGGGTATAGGTGTTGAAGCACCGTTCGCCGTGTCGAGAGGTAGCGTTTCCGTGCCACCGAACGGAGTACTCATCAGGACAACCGATTGGAAAACGTCGGGCCGTACCAAGGCGCACCAGGGGGCCGTGGGGGCGCCCCAGTCATGACCGACGACGGCGGCGACCTTCTCATAGTCGATAGCACGCACCAGTCCGAGGATGTCGCTCACACGGTTCAAGGTCGAAAACGGCAGAAGATCCTCGTCGAAAGTGACCGCAACCGCCGCGCTCCGTCCATAGCCGCGCAGATCCGGCGCGATGACATGAAAGCCGGCCTGCGCCAGGGGCAGCAGCTGCTTCCGCCAGGAATAGCCCAGCGTGTCCTGCCCATATACGACGCTCTCGTTCTTCACCCTGGAGGCCACTCGCTTCCCACCAGCAGCGGTGGACGATGTACCGAGCGCATCCGGTCCGCCATAGCTCGAAGCCACTGCGGAATTTAGAGCCGCAGCGCCGATGCCTTGTAGAAGGCGCCGGCGGACCACTGGGTTGGGCGGCGGGGCCGTGTAATTTGATGCTTTGATCGAGCGAACTACGGCCCCTGGTTGGGAGCGATCGTTGGGTAGAGAAAGCTCCCGCCTAGCGATGCGCCTCGATCCAACGACCCACTTTGGCGTTAAGAGCCGGAATTGGCAACGCGCCATCTGAAAGAAGCATCTGATGGAATTCACGGGAATCAAAGCGCGACCCCAAAGCATCCTGTGCACGCGCGCGAGCGGCTTCGTATTGCATTCCGTCAATCGGGTAGGTTTCTGACCCGCTGACGGGTGAACTTGCAAGGTTGGCTGCCCAGTCTTGCACTTGGCCCTTTTTATCAAAGGGCGACTCCTCATGAAGATAAGTGGCTGCCTGCTCTGCGCTCCAGCCCATGATCTGCATTCCGAGATCCGCCACTGCGCTCGGCGTCACGGAGTTTACAAATCTACCCATTTCATCGAATGCACTGCTGTAGAGCCCCAACTCTGCCGCCCAGCCTTCAGCATAGGTTGCCCACCCCTCTCGTGAACCCTCCACCAAGACCAATCGCGTAATGGGATGAAGTGGCGTCGCGTGCTGCTGGGCGAGCATTGCCATTTGTAAATAGTGACCCGGAATGGTCTCATGCATGCTGAGGCTTTCTGCTACTTCTCGATGGAAACGCGCCGCCACGCCTCGATAGGCAAATGTTGGAGGACGGCTTCCATCGTCCGATGCCGGGAAAAATTGTCCCGCCGGCGCACTGTCGAGCAAATATTCCGGCACGGGTTTTATCAATATGTCCCCGGACGGCGGCGTTATCACCATCTTCGGGAGCGCCGCTCGGGCTCGCTCAACCACGCGCTCAATCGTGGTTCGGATGTCCTCGGCGTCGCGGAAGGCATCTTGCGGGTCGCCGCGAAGTCGCTGGCTGAATTCTTCCCAACTCAAATCGGTCACGCCATAGGCTTGTCGAGCAAGCTCCAAAATGCGCGCCCGTTCAGCGCGCCTCCGTGCGACCAAAACATCGAACATCGCTTTCGGATCCATATCGACTGTCGTAGAGGACGCCAGACGTGCACGTAAACAGGCCATTCCCTGCGGTTGACCGATGATGGACGGGGTTACTCTCGCCCTAGGCAAGTAGTCGTTCTGAAGGAAGTCCCGATACCGCTTGGCAGACGGAAGCAGTTCGCGTGTGGCGATGTCCCTTAGGCGACTCGCAAACTCAGGCACATTGGTCCGCTTCGCAAGCGTCGTTGTCGGCCATTGTTCCGGTGGCGCGGCTATTAGCGCGTCAATCTGTCTGATCTGCCCTTCGACGGCGTCGCGATAGCTGCTGTAACCGCGGCGAAGCCCTTCCGCGAGATTCGCGGCGTCCTGATCGATCCATGCGGCGAGCTTGCGCCAGCGTTCGATCGCCTCGCGACGATCCTTCATCGTCGCGACTGGTTGAGCGTCAGCGATCCAACGAAGCCGGAAAAGCCATCCGTTTGGGTCCCATAGTTCCGACCGACAGGTCTCACCCGCACGAATCTGCGCGATGCCCTGGCTCAAGTACGCGCGCGTGATCCATTCTGCGTGCCCTACCAAGTCAGCTTCAGGAATATGGCTGAGTTGCTCTTCAGTTGACCGCACGAAGCGTCGCCAGCGTGTCAATTCACGAGGCGTATTGATATCAATGTCGGACTGCACCTCTAGGGGCAGCCCGGTATACATCACCGTGAATGGAAAGCGGTGCTTGTACTCAGACACGAAACCGTCCGCCAAGCGAGTCACGGTGTCGGCTGCCGTCGAGTGTGTCTGCGTCGCATGCGCTGGTAGCTTCCATATCACCAGCAACCCCAAGACTACTGCGGACCGCAATTTCGTCATTTCGCTTCCTATTGGATTCTGCGGACGTTGCGCCCGGTACGATCCACTGCAGTGATTGTGAACCGTTCGGTATCGTGAAGTCCATCAGCCTCAGCTGGTTGCCACTCTTATCGCCAACATGGGGTCGCAGGGCCGCCGCGTAGCGGTTGTTCCAGACCTCTCTGCCGTGCGCTCGCCAGCACCGCAGAGAGCGTTTCACTTGACCTGTCAGGCGATCGTCGGGGTCGACCACCGACTGCGTGTCAACAATTGGATCCAGAGGGGAGGGCGGGGAACGCGCCCATGAACGCCTCAACCGATCTCGTCCCTCAGAAGCTTGCAGCACGCCACGTCCCAGACGATCAACGAATCGACACGCTGCCGCGCCACTTCGGTCGCTACATGATGAGAGTGGAAGATGCCGTCTACATGTTCATGCGTGACCTGGCGCAGGCGTATCAAGGCGGATATTGGCGCTTCTACGAGCTTTCCAACGGAGGCTTCTACATGGCGCCCCAGCTTGGGCCCTTTGACATACAGGTTGACGGCAACGGCTACGCGGGTCAGATGAGTGCAGATGCCGCGGGCATTACGGCCTGTCTGTTCGCGTTCAGTCATCTGTCATTCCAGATCCAGAATGACGTCTTAGGGCGGCACTACTACGAGCTACGCGACTTTGCGCTGGAACATGCCGAGGCGAGGGCCATTATGGCGGCGATCGACTGATCGGCGTGGTGTGAGACGGCTTCAGGCCCGGACGCGGCTGTCGCGTTTGGGCCTTTACGCTCGGCGCGACGGCTGCGGGCCGCGTGCGCCTGCATGAAGCGGAATTGACTTGGTGGCCCAGGCGTCTCTGATATGTACTCCCCTTTCGTGCTCGAGGCGAGCATTACCCGTCAGTCCGGTTTCGGCCACTTTGAGACATTCGACGGGTCAAAATTGCAGCCGAAAAGGCGACGTTCGTGACTCCTGCCGAGCAGGGGATCACGGCGTTTCGAGATTGTTCCCATTTCTGACCCAATGGGGATATATTGTATTCGAGGTTTTGCGGTACAAGGGAAAGTAATGGCCGACCATATAGGGATCCGCGAGATCAGACGCCAACTTGGATGCGCTATCGCGATTGGCGTGACTTCACTTCTCATCGGTTGTGCTACATCGCCTGCGGCAAAATCTGCCAAAGCTGAACGGCATTTGCAGCGGGCAGCGACCGCGCTTGCAAACCAGACTGATGCTGATTCGCTCGCTGCTGCGGGGCTGCTGAGCCTGCTCATTCACCGCGATGAAGCTTTAGTTCTGATCACTCGAGCGATAGCGGTGGCGCCTGAACGCCGCGATCTTGTCTGGCTACAAACACAGGTCTGTCATGAAGTAACCTCTTGCGATCCAGAGCCCATAGAGCGCCACCTGCGCGAGTTGGATCCGTCCAACGGCGCCGGATGGATCGGCGCCCTCGTTCGGGCCAACTCGTCGAGAAACGACGAGGCGAAGGACGCTGCACTCGCAGCCATAGGACATTCAGACCGCGTCGACATCTATTGGACAACGCTCAGTGCGCGGCTTAGTCGCGCCACCGCCCAGACCAAGACGATATCGCTAGAGGAGGCGGAGGTATCGATCATTGGCGTCCTCGCAGCTCAGGCAATCCCTGCGTACGGCGTAGCCGCCAATGCTTGTAAAGGAGAGCAACTGCGGCGCGCCGAGATTGTAGAAGTCTGTCGAGGCGTCGCGAGAGCGTTCGAGCGCGGCGATACATACATCACCGAAATGGTCGGACTTGCAATCGCTAAGCGCGTCTGGCCTGAGGATTCTCCGGAATGGATAGCGGCGGCCGAAGCTCGGCACCTGTACGAATATAGATCTAAGTTCTGGACGGCGGTGGACTTATGGAACACGTCGCATGCTGAAGAGTATCTGACGTTGTGTGCCCAAAACCGCCGCGAACAGGATGTATTCCTGGCACAGTTGATTGCAGCAGGTAAGAACCCCAATCCGCCACGGGAATGAGCCTGCCCTGTTAGTGAGACGCAGCCGCGCTTTCGTCGAGCACTAAGCGGGCGTTATTTAAAAGCCACATATTAGACCTCTTGATAGCTGCCGTTCGCAATGGACTGCAAAGGGTCGAAAGCACGGTTTTCGCCGATCGGTTCTGATTGGCGCCAGCCGGCCAGGAGCGGCCGGTGAAACCCGAACTGGCTGCCATATAGCAGACGCTCGCAGGGCGCTGTAACATGGCCTTGTGCTGCTGGCTACTGGGTCCTAGTCCAGTCCTAGTCGTTTTCATATCTCGCTCAGCGTTGGGAAGCTGTTGGTTTATCGCGATGACACAATGTGGCGGAGTTCCGTTGCAGAACACTGCGAAGCGGGCGTTTTTGAATACCCAACTACTTGTCTCCGTATGCATTGTTATTGCAATGTTTGGCATACCAGCCTGTCTTGCCGACCAAGGGCAGCAAGCTCAGGGAACGACGATTGAGTGGCCACTTGGCCGGTCAGGAAAGGAAAGAGTTACTCTCCGACTTCCTGATAGCTATTTCACTCCGGCGAACCGCCGTGGCATGGCGATAGACAGCAAGCGGCCGCCCTATGAGGGTCAGGTTTTCGCGCAATTTTCTCTAACTGCGTTGTGGCCTGGGAGCCCCAACCATGTTCCTACACGGTAGTCAGCCCCAACGCGAACCTTCAAGCTCGGTGCGGCTATGACATACAGCTTGACGCGCTGGATCGGGTGCGGGTTTCGTTCAGGAGGATCGACCGAAACGTCG
>JAQGOG010000178.1 GCA_028293765.1 Gammaproteobacteria bacterium | reverse complement strand
GTCGCACTCCTTGCGATTTCGCGGACGATGTGCGAAACACAGCTGCAACCGGCGTGTGAAACCTGACAAATTTGCGGATTCAGGTGAAAGATGGGCGAGCAACCGACGCCAGCCGCGAATGCGATCGAGTTGCGGATCGAAGAGATTTCGCAGCTCTTTCACACGCTGGATCCCTTTCCGTTCCGCGAGCGGGACCTCGACGCGGATGCAGAGGAATTCATCGTCAGTTGGGCGAGAGAGCTGCCCTCGGACCAGCCACTCAAAATCGTCGTGCACGTGCCAGAATCACAAGCATCCAGACCTGAGGCCCGTGAACTCAATGCCGCTGTCACGCGGTACTTCGCCTATCGCACCCAAGTCATCTCGCACGAGCTCAGGGAGCTGTTTCGCATTGGTCGCCGAGCGCTGGCCATTGGAGTTACGGTGCTGTCGTTGTGCGTCATCGCGGACCAGGCGGTCACAGCAAGATTGACGTCACATCCTCTTGGCCGTTTCCTCGACGAAAGCCTGACTCTTTTCGGCTGGGTCGCGAATTGGCGGCCAATCGAAATATTTCTCTATGACTGGTGGCCGATCGTGCGCCGGCGCAATCTCTACCGGCGACTCTCGGCCGCGCAAGTCGAGCTGAAGCCGTACACGCATCACACGAACCAGCCTGCTGCTCCTGAGAGATGAAGGCCAAGACGGACCAGCAGCCCTCACATCCAGCGTGTTGTCTCTTCCTGTACGCGGACGCTCCCGAACGAGCTTCGTCGCCAACTCACCCCGCTCAAGCGAACCGGCTGGAGTTGCCTTTGACAAATCGGTCAACGTTATGGAACCTGGCTGCCGGGGAAGGGTCTTCAAAAAATTCGCTTGGGGGCGATAGATCCGATCCCGAAAGGTCCTGAATCACTCCCACTCGATCGTGGCGGGGGGCTTGCCGGAGATGTCGTAGACGACGCGGGAGATCCCGGCGACTTCGTTCACTATTCGTAGTGAGACGTGGGCGAGGAATTCGTAGGGCAGGCGGGCCCAGTGGGCCGTCATGAAGTCGATCGTTTCGACGGCGCGCAGTGCAACAACGTAGTCGTAGCGACGGGCGTCGCCGAGCACGCCGACCGAGCGGACCGGGAGAAACACGGCGAACGCCTGGCTGGTGCGGTCGTATAAGTCGTGTTTGCGCAATTCTTCGATGAAGATGGCGTCGGCCCGGCGGAGGAGGTCCGCGTACTCTTTGCGCACTTCGCCGAGGATTCTGACGCCCAGGCCGGGACCTGGAAAGGGATGGCGATAGACCATCTCGCGCGGCAGGCCGAGCTCGACGCCGAGACGACGGACCTCGTCTTTGAACAGCTCGCGCAGGGGCTCGACGAGCTTCAGGTTCATTTTCTCGGGAAGTCCACCGACGTTATGGTGAGACTTGATCACTTGCGCCTTGCCCGTACGCGCGCCCGCCGACTCGATGACGTCGGGATAGATCGTGCCTTGCGCGAGGAACTGCACTCCGGCGATCTTTTGCGCTTCTTCGTCAAAGACTTCGACAAAGTGGCGGCCGATGATCTTTCGCTTCGCTTCTGGGTCCGTGACGCCGGCAAGCGCCGCGAGGAAGCGGGCCTCGGCATCGACACGGATGACACGTACGCCGAGGTGCTCGGCAAACGTGCTCATGACCTGGTCGCCTTCGTGGAGTCGAAGCAGGCCGTGGTCAACGAACACACAGATGAGCTGGTTGCCGATGGCGCGGTGAAGGAGCGCCGCGACTACGGACGAGTCGACACCACCCGACAGACCTAGAAGCACCTTGCCGGTGCCTACCTGGTTGCGGACACGCTCGATGGCATCCTCGATGATATTCCCGACGCTCCACAGAGCGTCGCTCCTGCTGATCTCCCGAACGAAGCGTTCCAGCAGGCGGCTGCCCTGTGTCGTGTGCGTCACTTCAGGATGGAACTGCACGCCGTAAAAGCGGCGACTCTCGTCGCTCATTGCGGCGAAGGGAATGCTGTCGGTAGAGGCCGTCGCGACGAAGCCTTCAGGCAGCGCATCGACCCGGTCGCCGTGGCTCATCCATACGTCAAGCACGGAGTGTCCGCGTGTGTTGCGCCGATCTTCGATATCGTCGAGCAATCGGCACGCGCCGGTCACCGTGACTTCCGCGTACCCGAATTCACGTTCGGTGGAAGCGGCGACGCGACCACCGAGCTGTTGCGCCATGGTTTGCATGCCGTAGCAAATGCCGAGCACCGGCACGCCAAGCGTGAAAACAACCGGCGGCGCCTTAGGAGGCCGCGCATCGGTCACGGATGCAGGGCCGCCGGACAGGATCACCCCGCGTGGCTTGAACGCGAGGACCTCGTCGTCAGTAATATCCCAGGGATGGATCTCGCAGTACACACCGAGCTCACGCACCCGGCGTGCGATGAGCTGCGTGTACTGCGCACCGAAGTCGAGGATCAGGATACGGTCCGCGTGAATGTCCGCGTGAGGAGCCGTCGAAGGAGTGGGTCTTGCAGCGCTCGCCATTGGTGCCTATCGGGTGATGTTAGGACACCCGGTAGTTGGGCGCCTCTTTGGTGATGCTCACGTCGTGTACGTGACTTTCGCGCATGCCTGCGCTCGTGATGCGGACGAAGACGGGACGGGTGCGCATGTCGGTGATGTTCGCGCTGCCCGTGTAGCCCATCGCAGCGCGTAGTCCACCCGCAAGCTGCTGAATGATGGTCACCACGCTTCCCTTGTAGGGCACGCGGCCCTCCACGCCCTCCGGCACGAGCTTTTCGAGCTCGGTGGCGGCGTCTTGAAAATAACGATCGGCCGAGCCGTGACGTTCGCCCATGGCGCCGAGCGATCCCATACCGCGGTACGACTTGTAGGAAGCGCCTTGATAGAGCTCGACATCGCCAGGCGACTCTTCGGTGCCCGCGAACAGGCCGCCGATCATGACGGCGTGTGCACCAGCAACAATCGCCTTGGCGATGTCGCCGGAGAATCGTATGCCGCCGTCCGAGATAACCGGAACATCCGAATCGCGAAGAGCTTTGGCTACGTTCGCAACCGCCGAAATCTGCGGTACGCCAACGCCGGCGACAATGCGCGTCGTGCAGATGGAGCCCGGACCGATGCCAACCTTCACTGCATCCGCGCCAGCGTCCACGAGCGCCTTAGCCGCTTCGACCGTCGCGATGTTACCGGCAATGACCTGCTGATCCGGCCACCTGGCCTTGATCCGCTCGACCATCGTGATCACGCCCTTCGAATGACCATGCGCCGTATCGACTACGACGAGATCGACACCGGCTTCGCGCAGAGCGGCAACGCGATCCAGCGTGTCGGGCGTAGTGCCGACAGCAGCGCCGACGCGCAGCCGGCCGCCATCGTCCTTACATGCACGCGGGAACTCGGTGGCCTTCTGGAAATCCTTGACGGTGATCATGCCGACGAGCTCGTGATCGCCGTTCACGACCAACACCTTCTCGATGCGGTGTTTGTGCAGGAGGGCGAGCACCTGTTCTTTCGGCGCGTTCTCGCGCACCGTGATCAGCCGCTCTTTCGGTGTCATGACCGAAGAGACCGGCGCGTCGAGTTTCTCTTCGAAGCGCAGGTCGCGATGCGTGACGATGCCGACAGCCTTGCGGCCAACCACGACGGGCACTCCGGAGATGCCGCGCGAGCGCGTCACATCCAGCACCTCGCGGATCGACATGTGGGGAGAGACCGTGATCGGGTCCTTGATGACGCCGCTTTCGAATTTCTTGACGCGGTCGACTTCGAGCGCCTGCGCCTCGATCGTCATGCTTTTATGGATAACGCCCATGCCGCCTTCCTGCGCGATCGTGATCGCCAGGCGCGCTTCGGTGACGGTGTCCATGGCTGCGGAAAGCAGCGGCACATTCAATCGGATCTTGCGCGTGACGCGCGTGGAGAGATCGACCTCGCGTGGCAAGATTTCCGAGTAGGCCGGAACCAGGAGGACGTCATCGAAGGTCAGAGCTTCTTCGAGGATTCGCATGACCGCCCATGACCGCCGACAGCCGATTACGGGAGGCCTCGAGGGCGGCCAACGTGAACCAGAGTCGACCGGTGCCGTGTGGATGAGGCGCGCGATTGTACGCAGGAACCGCGCGCGGGTAAACCTCATGATATCGTGCTTCGCATGTCTTCCAGCGTCCAGGCCGGCGCCGATACCGGCCGCAACGTTTTCACCGTTTCGCGGCTGAACCGCGAGGTGCGGCTGCTCCTCGAGAGGGGGCTGGGGGTGGTGTGGGTCGAAGGCGAGCTGTCGAACTTCTCGCAGCCGTCCTCCGGGCACTGGTATTTCTCCCTGAAAGATCGCGATGCCCAGCTGCGCTGCGCGATGTTCCGGCTCAAGAATTCGACGCTCGGCTTCACGCCGAAGGCCGGTCAGCAAGTGCTGGCGCGCGGCCGTATCAGCCTCTACGAGCCGCGCGGCGACTACCAGCTCATCGTCGAGCACATGGAAGAGGCCGGCGTCGGCGCGCTGAAACGGGAGTTCGAGCGGCTCAAGGTGAAGCTTGCCGCGGAAGGGCTTTTCGCCCTCGAGCGCAAGCGGAGCCTGCCGCGTTTCCCGCGGCGCATTGGTGTAGTGACTTCACCGTCCGGGGCGGCGATCCGCGACGTCCTGCATATCCTGGCGCGGCGTTTCCCGCCCGCAGCCGTACTGATCTATCCCACGCCGGTTCAAGGCGCCGCCGCCGTGCCGGCAATCGTCGAGGCGCTGCAATTAGCCTCCGCACGGGCGGAATGCGACGTCCTGATCGTTGCACGCGGTGGTGGCTCGCTCGAGGACTTGTGGGCGTTCAACGACGAGCGCGTGGCGCGCGCGATCTGTGCCTCCACGATTCCGGTTGTATCGGGCATCGGACACGAAATCGACTTTACGATCGCAGACTTCGTTGCGGACGCTCGCGCGCCCACGCCCTCAGGCGCCGCGGAGCTTGTAGCACCCGATCGTAACGCGTGCCTCGAGGCACTTGCGCGCACGGCCGAACGCCTTGGCGCGTGCATGCGCCGGGAGCTTCGGTCGGTCGCCGCACGCTTCGATGGCGCAGCCTTACGACTGAAACTTGTATATCCGGGCGTGCGACTGGTTCAGCAGGCGCAAAGGCTCGACGACCTCGAGCAGCGACTCACGGGCGCCGTGAACCGCGAGCTGCGGACGATCGCCATGAGCGTGAATGCTGCGGGACAGCGATTGAAGCTCGCGCACCCTGGGCTGCGGCTGGTGCAGCAGGTGCAGCGGCTCGGCGATCTCGATCAACGGCTCGCGGGCGCGGTGCACCGTGAGCTGCGGACGATTGCGACGCGCGTCAGTAGTACGGAACAGCGTTTGAAACTCGCGCATCCCGGCCTGCGACTCGTACAGCAAGTGCAGAGGCTCGATGATCTCGAACAGCGGCTCGCAGGCGCCGTACGCGCGGGCATGCACGACGATCGCAACCGTGTGAGCGACGCTTTCGCCCGGCTGGTCCAGCAATCACCCGAGCATCTCGTGCGCGAGTTTCGGCTGAAGCACGAAGCGTTGGACTCGCGTCTCCATCACGCGTGGAAGGAATGCCTTTCCCGCAAGGAACACCGATGGAATCTGGCGCGACGAACGCTCGACATGGTAAGTCCGCTTGCGACGATGTCGCGTGGATTTGCGATCGTAACCCGCACCGATGGAACGCTCGTGACGGACGCGGCGTCCATAGCAATAGGCGATGAAATCGAGACCCGCCTCGCACGCGGGCGGCTCAAGGCGCGCGTAACGGGGAAGGAGAGCGAGTGATTTCGATGATGACGAACATGGTCGGACGTCCGCGGGCCACGGCGTTGCCTCGCGCCGGTGCCCAGCTTGCGCCGTCCGGGCGGATTGGCGTCGCGAGCGCACGCGCATTCATCGAGCGATTTCGCAAGGCGGCCCCCGCGCGCCTGCGAGTTAAGGCGCTGTTGCAATCCGGAGGTAGACGGGCGCTTCTGGAACCGGGTGGTGTGGCGAGCGTTTGCGCATCATTGGTCATGCTCCTGCTGGTGCCGGTACGTCCAAGTTTTGCGGCGGCCGTGGAGTTGCCTGAGGCGTCGCCCGTTCCCGGCGGCGTGCTGATTCTTCCTATTGAGAGCGTCGCTGACGCTGATAAAGCACCCGTCGTGACGCTCGAAGGCAATCGCGCGATGGTGCTGCGGTCTGATGGACGCTGGCTTGCGGTCGTCGGGCTGCCGCTGTCTGAAAAGCCGGGCCACACCGCTATCTGGGTGCGCGAGGGCACGGCGCCTCTGAAGGCCGTGGGCTTCGACATTGCAGATAAACAGTACGCGGTGCAGTCGCTGAAGGTTGCGCCCAGCAAAGTCGACTTGTCCAAGAAAGACCTTGCGCGCGTAACGCAAGAGCGTCCGCGCATAAACGCCGCACTCACCACCTTCTCGGAAAATCCGCCTGCCACCTTGCGGCTGCTGCAGCCCATTCCCGGCATCCGCTCGAGCTCCTATGGCCTGCGGCGCGTCTTCAACAATGAGCCGCGCAATCCGCACACCGGCATGGATATCGCGGCTCCGACGGGCACGCCCATAAAAGCCCCCGCGGCCGGTCGCGTCATCGATACAGGCGAGTTCTTCTTCAACGGCAACACCGTCTTTCTCGATCACGGCGCGGGCCTGATCACGATGTACTGCCACCTGAGCGCGATCAACGTAAGGCGCGGTCAGCGAGTCAAAGCAGGCGAGGTCATCGGCAAGGTCGGCGCCACGGGCCGTGTAACGGGCCCGCATCTGCATTGGGGTGTCGCCCTAAACGCGACATTTGTGGATCCCGCACTGTTCCTGTCTCCCGTAACCGCCGCTCCCGGGGCCGCTGCCGCCGCCGCAGATGGCGCACCGACGGCCGGCGGCCCGGAATCGCAGTCGAAGTAAGGCGCCGTGCCGTCGCGCAGTGATATCGACTTCATGCGCATGGCCATCGACCACGCCGCTGTCGCGCAAGCGAGCGGCGAGGTGCCGGTCGGCGCAGTGCTTGTGCGCCGTGATGAAGTCATTGCCACGGGCGCGAACCGCCCAATCGCATCCCACGATCCAACGGCACATGCAGAGATAGAAGTGCTACGCGCTGGCGGCCGCGCGATGAACAGCTACCGGCTCACCGACACGACGCTCTACGTAACACTTGAGCCGTGTGCAATGTGTGCGTCAGCTATAGTGCACGCCCGCGTCCGACGCCTAGTATTCGGCGCATGGGACCCACGCGCCGGCGCAGCCGGAAGCATCGTCGACGTGTTCTCGTTGCCGGGCCTCAATCACCGCGTCGATGTGTTCGGCGGCGTCTTGATGGAGGAGTGCACCGGCCTGTTAAAGCAATTTTTCGACGAGAAACGCGGGTAAACCGTATACGAGGCTCCGGAGATAGCGCGCGCTAATGTTTTTAGCCGCCCGCTCCCGCCGCTTGGACGCGAGTCCCCTGGCTGGCCACTGCCTCTCCAGGCTGCCACTCGAGCAGCGTCAAATAGCGCTGCACTCGATCGACGAATTGCACGGGCTCCCATCCGCGCGCGTAGCCGCGCTTAACCTTTACATACCACCGCTCCTGGGCCAGCAAAGGCAGTTGCTCACGCACATCTGCCCATGAGTCAGGATTCTTCCCGGCGGTCTGCGCGAGGACCCGCGCGTCTTCGAGATGTCCGAAGCCTACGTTGTACGCAGCCACGGTGAACCAGGTGCGGTCCGGCTCGGGAATTCTATCCGGCACCTTCTCCCGCACCTCGGCCAAGTACCGAGCTCCTGCGAAAATGCTCTGCTGTGGATTGCTCCGGTCCTTGATGCCCATGGCCTCTGCCGTGTCGGACGTGAGCATCATCACCCCTAGGGCTCCGGCACCCGACTGCGCGAGGGGGTCCCACTTCGATTCCTGATAGCCGATCGCCGCCAGCAAACGCCAGTCGAGTCCGGATTCCTCGGACGCCTGCTCAAACCACGGCCTGAAGCGTGGCAGTCGGTCACTCAGGTGCGTCTGGAATTCGCGCGACTCCTCGTACGCGAACGAGCGCACCTCCCCGGTCGCCTGCTGGATGAGTTTCACCATGCGGCCCGATTCACGGAGCCACTGAAAGTAACGGTTCACGCCATCGAGCAGGTCGTTGGCACCGCGCCGGACTATCCATTGCACGGGCCTGTCCGCAGGCAACTCGAACCCGACCAGCACGTCAGGGTAGAGGTGGTGCGCGAACGAAAACTCCCGCGCGTCGATGATCGCGTAGTCCGCGTCGCCCGAGTCGACGTCCTCGAGCGGATCGGCCGAAGTCGGCGCGGTCTCGACCCATTTAAGAGTGGGCGCTACCGTTTTCTTCAGCCTCTCGAGGATCCGCTCCTGCGGGCTGCCGGCGCGAACCGCGAGTTTCGCCTTCTCGAACTGCAGAGTGCCACGCGGCTTGGTGCCCGTGCGCTGATACACCACGAGCTGCGGAATGCGCGCGTAGGGTACCGCGCCCTTGCCGGAGTGATTCCATTCCGGCGTAGCTGTCAATTGCGCTGCCGCGATGTCCGCACGTCCGGCCGCGAGCGCCTCCTGCATGGCGTGCTCATTAGCTACCGGATACATGGAGAGGGTTACTCCGAGCTGCGCGGCGAATGAGCGGGCGAGCTCGAATTCGAGGCCTTCGGTGCCCTGTGAGCCGAGGTAGTAGCAGGTCGGCAGGTTCAGTGTGACCACGCGAAGCTCGCCGCGCGTACGGATCTGCTCGAGAGCGGAGGGCGCCGGCCTGCAGCTCGCCAGCAAGGCAACTGCGGCAGCCAGGGCAACGACCCGGGCAACCGGCGGCAGCACGCGTAGCAAGTCCTTGCGAGCGCCTCGACGCATCTTCAGCGAACCTCCCCTCACATGACAAGCTTCGGCTAGAATACCACTCCGCAAAATGCGGGCGGCCGGCCAGGCGCCGGCCGGCAAGGCTCCGCCGGAGAGGTACCGAAGTGGTCATAACGGCGCCGACTCGAAATCGGATGGTCGGGTAATTCCGGCACGTGGGTTCGAATCCCACCCTCTCCGCCACTAGAACTTCTGTAAAAACAGGTAGTTACTCTCCAAAGCCAGATCCTGCCTGCCTGCTCCGCAGCGTTTGCGGAGGCCTGCGTTTCTCCCGCGGCGCGGGCGCTACTTCCGCTTCGATTTTGAGTTTGCTTAGTCCGGCAAACGAACGGCCAGGACGTCGCAGGGCGCCCGACGCACGACCACGTCCTCGGTAGGCTTGATGAGAAAGGCGAGCGCGTGCCGTTCCCGGCTGCCGATGACGATGAGATCCACTTTGGCATCGGCGGCGGCGCGAACGATCTCGTCCTTGATGGTGCCCACAACGACGCTCCAGCGAGTCTCCGGCACACCGAGGTCCTGCGCGAGCGTGCCGATCTGCTCCTGCGCGAGCTCGACCAACTCGGCCTGCGTCGTCAGGGGTACCACGCCGTCCGGCGGTATGGGCACGACGGGAGGTACTGGCTCAACCACGTTGATAATCCTTAGCTCCGCATCGAGCGCGGCAGCGAGCGCTCGCGCGCGCTGCCCGATCGAGAGCGAATCAGGGGTCAGATCGACGGCCAGCAGGATGCGTTGGTAGACAGCCATGGCGCTTACCCTCACGTTCCGCGCACCCTGCGGCCCGGAGCGGGTGCTGTAAATGATCCAGCTCAATCCCCATGCCCCTCTCTGCGGCTGGCGCCGTCAGCGGGTCAGCCGAAGGGGCAGCCGTAACGTGTCCGGGGGGCTCCTTTGGGGGGATTCGTATCGGGGCCCGCGCGTCACATGAGCCGTTCCGATGGTGACCGACATTCAAGCCTTGTCGGCAGGCTTCTTCAAAAACTCGCGATAGGCCGCCGCGAATGCCTCGACGAAGGTGTGCGGCAGATGGTCCGCCGGCATCTCGATGAGGTTGCGGTAGAACGTCGTGAACAGATCCCAGTATTGCGCCTTGTCGGCCGACTTTGCCTTGCCGCGGCGGGCCGCGCGCTCGAAGCGCGCTTCGAGTTCGGCCGGATCGAGGCGATCGAGGAATTCGACGAACGCGGCGCGCGTCGCCTGCGCCAGTGCGTGCTCGTGAGTCTTGGCTTCGGCGACGGCCTCGCGCAGCCATCCCACGGCATCGAGGCTGCGACTCTCATGCTGCAGGAATAACCCGATCAGCAGATCCTCGACAGCGGACCGCGCAAGTGACGGCCGCGGGTCATCGGGCTCAGGCGGCGGCAGCTCGATGCGGAAGCGGTTACGAATCTCGTTACGGGTGCGGTCGAGATCCTTGAAGCCTACGAGGGCCTCGCGGAACAGCTGCCCCGCTAGATGCAGGAGCCGCGTCTGCGCATCCGCCGGGAGCCGGTCGGCGTCGATGCCCGCTCCGCGGCAAAATACCTGCAGCCCGCTGCTGACGTCGAAGAGCGCGGCGCCGTTCGCGCCATGAATCCCATTGGCTCCGTTCGCGCCGACCTTGGGATCGCGCCGCGCTGCTCTGCCGAGCCTCGCCATGCGTCGCGCGAGCGACTCCTCATCGGGGTCCGTATTCGGCAAGGGTCGGGGAGCCGTCGCGACCGAGCGTGCCGGCGCTTGCATTACCGCCTGGCCGTAGGCATTGACCGGAAGCATCTGCTCGCCGGTAGGGCTCTCCGGCATGAGCAGGTCATCGAGATTGAGCATCGCGCCGATGTCCGTCTGGGCGGCGCGGCCGAGCGTATGCAGAGCGTGAATGCTGGTCGGAACGGCGGCGCCCGCGTCCTCCGACGGCTGTTCGGTCTCGCTATCGAGGGCCACGATGATCTGGTAGTCGCCCACCCGGAACACGTCGCCGTTACTCAGTGGGTAGCCGTCCGAGCCTCGCCTGGAGAGCGGCTCCGCGTCGTCATTGACGAAAACGCCGTTCGTGCTCACGTCCTGAAGGTAGAAGCGGCCATTGCGGAATTGCACGCGTGCGTGGTGAGCGGACACGTAACGAAGCGGGTCGGGCAGTACCCAATCGTTGTCCGCCGATCGGCCGATGGTGCCACCATCGACCGTGAAAATGATGCTGCTACGGTCTCCGAGCGACCGCCGCTGATCACTGACGACGCGCAGGCGAAGCGTCATGGTTCCCCGACTAAGAGCGAAATCACCGCAAAACGTATGTCCCGAAGGGTATCGGACGCGAAACGGGCAACTGCAGGCATTGCCTTTGAGGCAGCCGCAGCCGGCCCGGGCCAATAGTTCGCGGTCCGGTGCCTTCTGCGACAGCTTCCCCGGCGGGCGCGGACATATAATGTCAGGGTCAAACTAGCAGCGGTCTCAACCCAAGCCATGGCAGCCAGTCACATTTTTCGCATTATGTTCGTGAATCAGGGCAAGGTTTACGAGATCTACGCCCGCAAGGTCAGCCACGGGGACCTGTTCGGATTCATCGAGGTCGAGGAGCTGCTGTTCGGCGAGCGCTCGACCGTGGTGGTGGATCCGTCCGAGGAACGCATCAAAGGGGAATTCGATGGCGTGAAGCGCACGTTCCTGCCCATGCACTCGGTGCTGCGCATCGACGAGGTGAAGAAGCACGGCATGAGCAAGATCACGGCACTGGAGGCCGGAACGAACGTCTCGCAGTTTCCGATGCCCCTGTACACCCCGCCAACATCCGACAAGAAGTGAGGCCCGACCGTCTCATGTTGCAGATTTCCGGCGCGCCCGCGCTGTCCGCTTTCCGAATCGCGAAACTCCTCGATCGTCTCACCGCGCTCGAGCCGCATGTTACGGCGCTCGCTACGCGCTTCGTGCACTTCGTCGATGTCGCGCGTCCGCTCAGCACTGCGGAGCGCGAGGTCCTCGAGCGCCTGCTTGAGTACGGGCCGCGGATCGAGCAAGCAGCGGACGACGGTGGAGCGGAGCTGCTTCTGGTCGTACCGCGCGAGGGCACGATCTCCCCCTGGTCGAGCAAGGCGACCGACATCGCACGGGTCTGCGGGCTCGACCCGGTGCTGCGCATCGAGCGCGGCATCGCCTACACCATAATGGCCTCCACGCCCCTGGGGCGTGACCGGCTTGCGGCACTTGCGCCGGTGTTGTCCGATCGGATGACCGAGATGGTGCTGTTTGATCCGCAGGACGCGGAGCGTTTGTTCGGCCACGCCCGCCCCAAACCGCTCGCGCGGATATCGGTCGCGAGCGGGCTCGTTGCGCTCGAGGAGGCGAACCGTGCTTTGGGGCTCGCGCTTTCACCAGATGAGATCGAGTATCTGTTCACCAGCTTCCGGCGCCTCGGCCGCGAGCCTTCCGATGTTGAGCTCATGATGTTCGCGCAAGCGAACTCCGAACACTGCCGCCACAAGATTTTCAACGCCAACTGGATCATCGATGGCCGGGAGCGCGATGAGTCGCTGTTCGCGATGATCCGCTACACGCACGCGCGCAACCCGCGTGGCGTCCTCTCCGCGTATCGTGACAACGCGGCAGTGATCGAAGGCAGCGTCGGCACTCGTTACTTTCCCGATCCTCATTCGCACGTCTACGGCGGAACCGTCGAGCCGATCGACATTCTCATGAAGGTCGAGACGCACAATCACCCGACGGCCATCTCGCCCTTTCCCGGCGCGGCCACGGGCTCGGGCGGTGAGATCCGCGATGAGGGCGCAACGGGCCGGGGCGCGCGCCCCAAAGCAGGCCTGACGGGTTTCTCGGTGTCCCATCTGCGCATTCCCGGGTATGAGCGCCCCTGGGAGCGCGAATTCGGCCGGCCCGCGCGGATCGCTGCCGCGCTCGACATCATGATCGACGGGCCGATCGGCGCTGCTTCGTTCAACAACGAGTTTGGCCGGCCGGCCATCTGCGGTTACTTCCGGACCTTCGAGCAACATACGCCGGGCGATGCACCGGAGCGCGTTCGGGGCTATCACAAGCCGATCATGATCGCCGGCGGCCTCGGCAATGTGCGACGCGGGCACGTCGAGAAAAGCGACGTGCCGGTGGGCGCGAAACTCATCGTGCTCGGCGGACCCGCCATGCTGATTGGCCTCGGTGGAGGCGCGGCGTCGTCCGTGGGCAGTGGTACCTCGAGCGCGGATCTCGATTTCGCCTCAGTGCAGCGGGGCAACGCCGAGATCCAGCGACGCGCGCAGGAAGTAATCGACAGCTGCTGGTCCATGGGCGAGCAGAATCCGATCGCACTCATTCACGACGTGGGCGCCGGCGGCCTGTCGAATGCGGTGCCGGAAGCGGTGGCTCACAGCAACCGCGGCGCGCGTGTCGATCTACGCTTGATTCCGACTGCGGAACCCGGAATGTCGCCCATGGAGTTGTGGTGTAACGAGGCGCAAGAGCGCTACGTGCTCTGCCTCGAGGCGTCGGGGCTCGAGGTCTTTGCCGCCATTGCGGAGCGCGAGCGTTGTCCCTTTGCGGTGATCGGCGACATCGACGATACCGGCGTGCTCGTCGTGCACGACCCGCTGTTCCACAATGATCCGGTGAACATGCCCATCGAAGTGCTGCTCGGAAAAGCACCGCGAATGACTCGCGACGTGCGCACCGTCGAGCCGCGCCGCCGGCCTTTTGATATCGGCAAGATCGATTTGCGCGACGCCGCTTATCGGGTCCTGCGGCTTCCGGCCGTGGCTGACAAGACCTTTCTGATCACAATCGGCGATCGTACCGTCGGCGGCCTCATCAGTCGCGATCAGTTGGTCGGCCCGTGGCAGGTGCCGGTAAGCGACGTCGCCGTGACCGTGGCCGATCATCAAGGCCATGCCGGCGAGGCGATGGCCATGGGCGAGCGCACGCCCGTCGCCGTCATACACGCGCCTGCCTCGGGACGTCTTGCGGTGGGGGAAGCTATCACCAACATTCTTGCGGCCGACATCGAGTCGCTGTCGCAGATTCGCCTCTCGGCGAACTGGATGGCAGCCTGTGGCGAGCCGGGCGAAGACGCTGCGCTGTATGAAACGGTTCGGGCGGTCGGGAGGGAGCTGTGCCCCGCGCTCGGCATCGCTATCCCCGTCGGCAAGGACTCGCTGTCGATGAAGACCTCGTGGCGCGACGGGGGTTTGAGCAAGAGCGTCGTCGCTCCGGTGTCGCTCATTATTTCGGCTTTCGCGCCCGTGAAGGATGTGCGGCGTACGCTGACGCCCGCACTGCAGATGGACGAGCGTCCCACCTCCCTCTGGCTCATCGACCTTGGGGAGGGTCGAAATCGACTGGGCGGCTCCGCCCTGGCGCAGGTTTACGGTGAGCTCGGAGACACGCCCGCCGATCTCGATGATCCGCAGCGGCTGTTGAACTTCGCTGCCGTCCTGTCGGAGTTGCGCGCGGCAAATCTGATTCTTGCCTATCACGACCGCTCGGACGGCGGCTTGTTCACCACGCTGCTCGAAATGGCGTTTGCAGGCCACTGCGGTCTGAACATCGCGTTGCCTGCCGCGGCCGGGCCGGCTCTGGCGCAGCTGTTCTCGGAAGAGCTGGGTGTCGTCGTGCAGATCATGGCGGACGACGAGCCTCGGTTCGAGGAAGTGCTGGCGAAGTATGGCCTGGGCAAGGCCGCGCTCTATCTCGGCGCACCGACCAGCGATCTGCGCGTGCAGATGAAGATCGGCAGTGTGGAGTTCAACGAGTCGTGGGTCGACCTGCGGAGCGCCTGGTCGGAGACTTCCTGGCGCATGCGTCGGTTACGTGACGACCCGCAGTGCGCGGATGAAGAGTTCGCCGCGCAGACGGCGGCGGATGATCCGGGTCTGAGTGTCGCGCTGAGCTTCGACTCCGAGGATGACATCGCCGCGCCGTACATCGCGCGAGGTGTGCGGCCGGCCGTCGCGATTCTTCGAGAGGAGGGGGTAAACAGTAACACCGAGACCGCCGCGATCTTCGATCGCGCAGGCTTCACGCCGCACGACGTTCACATGACGGACTTGCTCTCGGGGCGCCGCTCGCTGCAGGAGTTCAAGGGGCTCGTGGCGTGCGGCGGATTCTCCTACGGCGATGTGTTAGGCGCAGGCGAGGGTTGGGCTAAGTCGATTCTGTTTCACGAAGCGGTGCGGGACGAGTTCCAGCGCTTCTTCGCACGCTCCGACAGCTTCGCCCTCGGTATCTGCAACGGCTGCCAGATGTTCGCGGCTCTCAAGAGCATCATTCCCGGCACCGAACATTGGCCGCGATTCGTTCGTAATCGCAGCGAGCAGTACGAGTCGCGTTTTGCCCTCGTGGAAATCCTGCGCTCGCCATCGGTTGTGCTGGACGGGATGGCGGGCTCGGTGCTACCCATAGCCGTGGCGCACGGCGAAGGACATGCTGAGTTCGCTTCAGCCGCCGCGGCCGAGGCGTGCGCGAACAGTGGCCTCGTAGGCTTTCGTTACGTGAATAACGACCGTAGTGTCGCGACGAAGTACCCGTTTAATCCGAGCGGCTCGCCATTCGGAATAGCGGCGCTGGCGAACGCGGACGGTCGTGTGACGATCACGATGCCTCATCCCGAACGCTCATCCCGCTACCTGCAGAACTCCTGGCACCCGCGCGATGTCGGCGAGTACAGCGGCTGGACACGCCTGTTCCGGAACGCGCGCAGATTCGTGGGCTAGCGGCGAACAGGCGCCCCGCCGGCGTGCCGACTAGTTGCCGCTCGTCTTCAGAAGGGCATTGAACTGCTGGGTGAGGTAGCTCGAGGTGGTCTGCATCTTGGCGAGCAGGGTCTCGAGTGCAGTGAACTGCGCGGTGTAAGTCTGCTGGACAGCCGCCATACGCTCGTCGAGGTTCGTCGTCCGCGTCTTGATATCGCTCAGAGTCTGCTGCAGCTGCTGACTGCGGGAGGCCAACGGACCGCCGCTCTGCAGCTGTGTCACGATGTCGCTGTTCAATCTCGTGGCCACCCCGTCGCCGGAAGCGAAGACCTGCGCAACAGCATCCGGGTTCGCGGCCATCGCCGCGTTGAGCTTCGTCGTGTCCACCGCAAGCTTGCCGTCTGCCTGCTTGGTAACGCCGAGGCTCGAGAGTGAGTTGTACGTACCGGACGCCGTGCTCACCGTGCTGCTCAAGTCAAACCGCAGCTGGCTCTCGATGTTGGCCAGAGTCGCATCTCCGAGCATCAACCCGGCGCTCTTGGTGGTCGGATCGTAGCTGTCGAGAGCCGAAACCGTCGACTGCAGCTGGTTATAGGCCGACACGAACGAACTCACCAGACTCGCGGTGCCGGACGAATCGGCCGCCACCGAGACGGTAACGGTCGTGCCAGGTACGGCGGATTGCAGGTTGAGAGTCACCCCCGTGACCGCGTCGTTTACGCTGTTCGTCGCATTGTAGTGGTCGAAGCCGGCGATCTTGATGTGCGAATCCTGTGCCGCCTGTTGTTGGGTGAGGTTCTTGGTGGTCGCGTTGTAGTTCAGCTGTGCGAGCCCGCCGTTACCGCCGGAAGCCGTCACGGTGAAAGCGCTTGCAGCGCCAGTCTGGGACGCGGTCAGCACGAGGTGCGAGCCGTTCTGCTCCGTGAGGACCGTCGCCTGGATGCCGGTATTGCCCGTTGCAGAGTTGATGGCGGCGGCCATGCCGGCCAGCGTGTTGTTCGTCGAATCGATGGTGACGTTGAAGCTGTTCGTGCCCTGGCCGATCGTCAGCGTTCCCGTGCCCACCGCCGCGCTCGAGCCGCCAACGATCGCGCCGGAAGTGAGCTGCTGGGCCTGTGCGAGCGCCAGGACCTGCACGCCGTAGGTGCCGGTTCCGGCTGTGCTGTCGACGGTCGCGGTCACTATGTCCTTGTTTGAGGAAGTCGTCGCATTGGCATTGAACGAAGTGGGGTTGGCGAGTTTCTGCAGGGCGGTCTGGAACGTTCCCAGGGCGCCCATGAGCGCGCCGACCGCGGATATCTCGGAGTCGGTTTTGTTGGTCTGATTCGTGAGCTGGGTCTGCGGCGCCCGCCGGTCCGCGGCCACGAGGCTGGTGACCAGGGCACTCACGTTTAGGTTCGCGCCGATGGTCGAGTTCGTGCCGGAAAGCGAGCCCAGCGAGGACAGGATGCTGGAAGACAGCGAACTCGCGGTGGAATCGGCGATGGTGGCCATGAGAAGTCCTTAAGCGGTGAGGTCGAGCAGGAGGTGCGAATCGGTGCCGAGGGTGCTCGCCATGCGGAGCAGTCCCTCGCTGGGGATCTGTTGGACGACGGCCCCCGTCTGGGTGTCCCGGACTACGACGATCGAATGGCCGGAAGGGGTGTCGACGCTCAGGCGCAATGACTTGCCCGCACTCAGCCATTTCGCGTTTACGGTGTCGATGATCTTCTGCAGCTCGGTCGGCGCCGTGTCCGGCGCCTGCCGTGGAACCTGCTTCGTGCCCGACGCAGCGGCATTTCCCGGCGCAGTGGCAACGGCAGGCGGCGACAGTGCTGCCACTGCCGCCGCTTGCTCGATCCTTGCAATGCCCCAGGACTGGGCCACTCAATGCCTCACAGGTTCTTCAGCAGTGACAGGACTTGCTGCGGGGCCGAGTTGGCCTGCGCGATCATCGCCGTACCCGCCTGCTGGAGGATCTGTGCTCTGGTGAGATTGGCCGTCTCGGCGGCGAAGTCAGTGTCCTGAATGCGGCTTCGCGAGGCGGTCAGGTTGGTCGAAGTCGTCTGAATGCTGTTGATCGCCGACTGGAAGCGGTTCTGATACGCACCCAGTGCGGCGCGACTGCTGTCGATCTGCCGCAGAGCCGCGTCGACAGAAGTCAGCGTAGCATTCGCGTTCGTCACGTTCGTGACGTCGACGTTGGAGATCGCCGTGCCGGTGGCCTGCGAAGCGAGCGTAATGCTCGCCTGTCCCTTGACGCCCGCGGCAGCTGAGCCCGCGATTACCAGCTGACTCGTGCCGGTGTACTGCAGGCTGTAAGAGCCGTAAGACGTCGCATTGACGGTGCCGAGACCGACGTCCTGGAGTGCAGCGTTGGTGGCCGTGCCAAGGGCAAAAGCGGTGGTGATGTTGCGGCCGTCGGAGGCAGTCAGGGTGATAGCGCCACCGTTGTTGGTTGCGGTTACGCCCGTGGCTGCGCTGTTGTTGTTGATGGCAGACAGCGTGTTAGCAACGTCAGTCGGACCGACGCCACTCAGGTTTAAGCCGATCGCGATCCCGTTAATGGTCAGGGTCGCGGTGCCGGCGGTGATGCTGGCAGTGGCGGTGTATGCGCCGGCGGCCGTGGTCGCGCCTGCCGTGGCGGTGACTCCGGTGATGCCCTTGGAATTGATTGCGGCCGCGATGTCCCGGGCGTTGCCAGCAATCGTCGAGCCGGAGAATACGTCCGTTGCGTTGATCGTGAACTGGCCGGCAGCAGTAATGCCTGTGGCGGCCGTCAGCTGCGTGCCAATCTGACTCGCACCGTACGACTGACCGAGGGCGCTCGTGCGTGCGCTGCTGATCGCCGACACGCTGATCGTCTCACCCTGGTTCGCGCCGACCTGGAAGGTCTGGCTGCTGAACGAGCCATCGAGGAGTTTCACGCCGTTGAAGTTCGTGGTCTGGGCGACGCGGTCGATTTCGGCCTTCAGCTGCTGTACTTCGGCGTCGAGCGCCTGGCGGTCGCTGGCGCTGTTGGTCGCGTTGAGTGACTGCACGGACAGCTCACGGATACGCTGCAGGTTATTCGTGACCTCCTGGAGGGCACCTTCACCGGTCTGCGCGAGCGAGATACCGTCGTTCGCGTTGGCGGCGGCCTGGTTGAGTCCGTTGATCTGCGAGGTGAAGCGGTCGGCGATGGCGAGGCCGGCGGCGTCGTCCTTCGCGCTGTTGATCCGCATGCCCGAAGACAGGCGCTGCAGGGAGGTGGCGAGGGCATTGCCGGATTTCGTCAGATTCTTCTGAGCGTCCAGCGACATGACGTTTGTATTGATGACCAGTGACATAACGAGAACTCCTCAAGTTTAAAGGGCCGCGGTCTGTCGCGGACCTTGGATTCTTTCCAGGCGGCGCTTGTCGGTTGCACCCGCCTCTATGCCCCGTGTATCGGTGCGCTGCGCTCGGACTTGAGGTGCGGCTGCCGAAACATGAAGTACGTCACAGATCACTTGATGTAATTGAACAGGGAGAGCTGTGCGATCTTGCTGTACGAGGCTTCCGCCGCTTGCAGCCCGGTCTGCTCGAGGGTCAGCTTGCCGAGCGCGCTGGCATAATCCAGGTCCTGCAGCTGCGACAGCGAGGTCTGCAGGTTCACCTGCTCGGTCTGGCCAGTGGCTTTGGCCGTGTCGATCGTATTCAGGCGCGCGCCGACCCCGGCCTGCACGTCGGCGACGTGGTTGAGCGCCTGGTCGATCTGATTCAGGGCAATACTCATATTGCTTGCGTATTGCGCACTGTCGGCGGGCGTATTGATCTGCGCGCGCACCGCCGTCCGCAGATTATCGAGTGTCGTGAACATGTCCTGAGTGCCGGCGGGGGCCGCCGTGAACGTATCGCCCGCCGCGGGCTGACCCTGAATGGTTACGCTTGCCCCATTGAACGTAATGCTGCCGTTCGGTGTGAAAGTGCCCGAGCCGACCACGGCGTTGGCGCTGTTGGTGACCTGGTAGGCCGTGGCACTCGTAAAGCTGATCGTGTACGTGTCGTTGACCCACGCGGACGGGTTCGTGACCGCCGTCGCCCCGATCGAGCCCGTGCCGGTGTTCGTCGTGGTCGAGGCGGTCGTGAAGGTACCGTTGCCCGCCTGGACATTCATGAAGATGCGGGCGCCCGAGTCGCCGTCCTGCACCCGCTGAGTCTGGCTGATCTGGACCTGTCGCGTGCCGTCGTTTCCCGAGTAGCCGACTGCGCCGGTGCCGGAACGCGAGAACGGCTGCGTCTGGGTCGTCAGACCCGAGAACAGATATTGACCATTCGCATCCTGCCGATTGGCAATATCCAGCAGCTGCTGCACGTTCTGATCGAGCTCGGTCGCAATGGCGGCGCGCGAGGTCGGGTCCTGGGTGCCGCTGTTGGCTTGCACCGTGAGGTCGCGGATGTGCTGCAGCAAGTTCGTCGTATCCGTCAGAGACTGATCCTCGTACGAGAGCCGCGTAGTGGCGGCATCGGCGTTGGTGCCGTACTGCGTCGACTGTGTCAGCGCCTGCTGGAGCTGCAGAATGTGCACCATCGCCGCCGGATCGTCGGCCGGGCTCTGGATGGATTGGCCGCTGGCGACCTGGCTCTGGATCTTCGACAGCTCCGAGCTGCGGGCGTCGATCGAGTCGATCGCCGACTGATTGAATGCCATGGTGGATATGCGCATGTCTATTGGCCCCTGACGGCTTGCAAGATCGAAGTGAACAGCGTGCTCGAGATCCCGATGAGTTGCGCTGCGGCCTGATAGGCCTGCTGGAACTGCAGCAGATTCGCCGCCTCCTCGTCGAGGTTTACGCCGGAGACGTTGGAGAGCGACTGCGTGGCGCTGCTGTTCACTGACTGCTGTGCCGCGCTATCGTTCTGCGCCTGCTTGGTGACCGTGCCGAGATTGCCGATGAAACTGCTCAGTGTCGCGTTCACCGAGTCTTTGCCGCCGTTGAGCATGGGCTGGTTGAACACCGCAGCGAGTTTCAGGGCGTTGCTGTTGTCGCCCGTATTGGCGGTGGTGTACCCGACCGTGAACGTGTCGCCCGTCGCCGGCGCGCCGCTGACAGTGACCTGCCACCCGTTGGCTGTGATCGGCTGGCCGGAGGTGTAGGCGTAGGATCCAGTGCCATTGATCGAGTATGTCGTTGCGCTGAGAAACTGTATGGTGGCGGCCGTTTTCAACTGCGCGTTGCTTGGATTGACGACGGTGCCGCCGGCGATCGTCGCCGTACCGGTGTTGGTCGTCCCCGCGGCAGCCGTGATCGGCGAGCCCGCGGCGATCTGCGCCGGATTGGTCAGCAGCACATTCAAGCCCGAAGTGGCACCTGTGGTCGGCTGAATGGCAAACCTGTCGCCCACAGTCGCTGTGCCGCTCACGACTATGGAAAGCCCGTCCGCCTGGAACGGGCTCGCGCTGGTGCCGGCGCCCGTGAGCGGAACGTTCGCGCCAGTGGCGGCGTTGCTGAGCTTCCACCCACCGGCCGTGTCCTGCAGGATGTAATTCGAACCCGTCAGAGCGCTGATGGTCGAACGAGTGACCGCGAGCGTCGCACTCCCGGCGTTGTTTGCGTTCGTCTGCACCTGAACGCCGCCGACAGCGAAAATCGGCTGGCCGGCATTGCCGTTGAGATCCACGCCCGCGCTTTGCTGCTGGTTGACGACGTTGGCTATCCCGACGCTGATTAGACCGAGCGTGCTCTGCGCGGGATCGAGCACCTGGGTGCGGAAATCGAGCATTCCGCCGAGCGTGCCCCCGGTCATGCTGGACGTGACGTTCGCCGAGCCATTGGCGCTCTTTAAAACCAGGTCGTTGCGAGTCGGGTCGTACGCATTCGGAGCCGTGCCCAGCGTCGACGCTACCGTCCCGACGACGAGCGGCTGACCATTGCCGATGTAGACGTTGACCGAGCCTCCCTGCTGCGAGACGTTGATGTTGACGTCGGCACTGAGCTGAGTGAGGAGGTGGTCGCGCTGATCGAGCAGGTCGTTCGGCGGCTGGCCGTTCAGAGCCTGGGCATTCGAGATCTCTCCATTGAGCTTGGCGATGTTCTGCGCGATCGAGGAGATGTCGCTCGCCGTCGTCTGGACGCGCGACTCGAGCTGGACGCCGAGGGTCGTGAGCTGGCCGTTATAGGACTGCAGCTGGCTTGCCAGAGCCTGTGCCTGCGACAGCACCACCTGCCGCGGAGCGGTCGACGCCGGCGTGTTGGCCATGTTCTGGACCGCGCTGGAGAAGGACTGCAACGTAGCCGACAACCCGGTCTTGGAGTCGGCGAACATGTTGTCGACCTGGGTCGCATTCGCGGAAAACTCCTTCGAACGCTGGTAAGTCGAGGAGGAGGAGCGTACTTCCGCCGCGAGAAACTCGTTGTACGAGCGGGTGATCGTATTGACGTTCACACCGGTACCGATCCACCCGTTACCGGCCTGCTCCGGCGGGTTCGTGACCAGCGAGACGCTCTGCCGGCTGTAGCCGGGGGTCGCGACGTTCGAGATGTTCTGGCTGGTAACGTCCAGGGCTTTTTGGAACGCCAGCAGGGCTGAAACGCCGTTGGAAAGAAAATCGGCCATGTCCGGCGCCTCAGAGCATCCTGGTTGTAGGGTCTATCGGCCGGGCGGCCGCGGACTTGAGTCCCGCCGTGATTCCGTCCACATTCTGTGCAATCGCAGCCAGCTTCTGTGCGTAAGCGGGGTCGGTCGAGTAGCCGCCTTGGCGCAGCGCCGCGGCGAAAGCTCCCGTGTCGCTGCCTGTATTGAGGGCTGCCGCATAGCGTGGGCTGTTCCGAAGCAAGTTTACGTAATCCTTGATGCCGTCCGCCGTCGAGCTGTAAGCGCGGAACTTGTCTGTGCGCACGACCGGTACGCCGCCCGAGAACTCGAGAGTGCGCGCGCCGACCGAGCTGCCGGACCATTGCTCGCCGGCCTTGATGCCGAACAGATTGAAACTCGAATTGCCCTGGGCGTCCGCCGGCACGGAACGTCCCCAGCCGGTCTCGAGAGCCGCCTGTGCCACGATATTGCGTGGATCGACACCAAGCTCGCGTCCCGCCGCCTCGGCAGCAGGCCAGACCGCATGAACGAAATCGTTCTGTGTCGTGGCGGGCGATGTTGCTTGAGCGGTGCCCGACGCCGTCGTGCTCGACGCGGGGGTGTCACTTACGGAAGCACCGCTTGACCCATTCGTCGCCGCCGGCGCGGACGACGCAGTTCCCGGGGTTGCTGCGCCGCTTCCCGAGGCATTGGCCGTATCAGCGGGCACCAGTCCCGCGCGCGTGAGCTGTTGCACCAGCATGTCCGCAAGACCGAGGCCATGTCCCTTGCTCACCTCCACTGCGAGCTGGTCGTCATACATGCCCTGATAGAAGTCCTGTTGATCGCTGCTCGACAGGGAATCTTTGCTAGTCGCTTGCCGCATGCTCTTGAGCATCATGCGTGTGAACAGACTCTCGAACTGCCGCGCGGCTTCGCGGATCGCCTTGGGATCGTGCGCTTGGGCGCCACGCTTGAGGGCGGCCATGCCCTTGGTGTCCGTGTAGACACTGGTGTCTGGCACGGGCGCGGTCATATGACAATGAGCTCCGCTCGCAGAGCGCCGGCTTCCTTCAGCGCTTCGAGAATCGCGACCAGATCTCCGGGTGCCGCGCCCACCTGGTTCACGGCCCGTACGATCTCATCGAGGTTCACGCCAGCGTTGAACAGAAACATGCGCGCGTCGCCTTCCTTGACGTCGATAGTGCTGTGCGGGGTCGTTACCGTGCTGCCTTGGCTGAATGGACCGGGCTGGCTTACGTCGCTGCGCTCCGTGATCGTGACGGATAACGAGCCGTGAGCGACCGCTGCAGGCATTACGCGTACGTGAGAGCTGATCACGACGCTGCCGGTGCGTGAGTTTACGATGACGCGCGCCGGCGCCTCGCCCGGTTCGATTTCGATGGCTTCGAGCGTCGCGAGATATGCGATGCGTTGATTGGTGTCGACAGGCGCCTGGACCTTGACCGATACGGAATCGACCGCTTGCGCCGTATCGGGGCCGAGCAGCTTGTTGATGCCCTCGGTGAGGCGTGCGGCGGTCGTGAAATCGGGTGTATGCAGGTTGAGCATCACGAACGGCTGGCTCGCAAAGTTGGAAGGCACCTCACGCTCCACACTCGCGCCGTTCGGGATGCGGCCGCTGCTCGGGATGTTGACGGAGATCCGCGAGCCGTCTTTGCCCTCGGCACCGATGCCGCTGACGATGAGGCTGCCCTGCGCGATCGCGTAGACCTCTCCGTCGACACCGCGCAAGGGGGTCATGATCAGGCTGCCGCCGCGCAGACTGCCGGCATTGCCGATGGAGGACACCGTGACGTCGATCGTCTGGCCGGACTTCGCGAACGGCGGCAAATCGGCATGCACCGTGACGGCCGCGACGTTCTTCAACTGCGGATTGCTCGTCGCCGGAATCGTGACGCCGAACTTCGCGAGCATGTTCTCGATGCTCTGGATCGTGAACGGCGCCTGGCTCGTCTGGTCGCCCGTGCCGTTCAGGCCGACCACGATTCCGTAGCCCACCAGTTGGTTCGAGCGCACGCCGGATACGGCGGCCAGATCCTTCACTCGCTCGGTATTGTGAGGCGTCTCGCCATGCGCCAGGGGCGCCAGCAGCAGGCCCACGGCACCTGCAAGTGCGAGCCAGGCCGTGACAAGGGGATGAACGGAGGTCTTCATGAACGAGCCCAAGCCTAAAACGGCATCCAGGGAGAATTGAAGAAACGCTGCAGCAGGCCCGGCGCGTTGGCATCTGCCAGTGCCCCGGTCGCTCCATAGCCGATCCTCGCGTCCGCGACCTTCGAGGACAGCACCGAATTGTCCGGAGCGATGTCGATCGGGCGGATCACGCCCTGTAGCCGCACGTACTCCTTGCCCTGGTTGATGCCGATCCACTTCTGACCGCGCACCAGCATGTTGCCGTTGGGAAGGCGCTGTATCACGGTGACCGTCAGATCGCCGGACAGGCTGTTGCTCTGCTTGCTGCTGCCGGAGCCGGCGAAGCTCGAGTCGTTGCCCAGATTGCCGCTCAGCACGGCCGTACCGTGAATGGTGACCGGTTTCCCGAAAACCGTAGGTCCGGGCAGCGTGTCTTTGGAAGTCTTCGCCGTGTCGGTACTGGAGCTCTTCTGGGCGGCGGTCTGTTCGACGAGGTGCACAGTGACCGTGTCGCCCACGTGATGTGCCGTGGCGTTCTCGAAGAGGGCGACGTCGCGCCCGCTTTGATAAATGGCCCCGTTCATCGCGACCGGGGCTTCCTGCGGCCACTTGAAGGCATCGTCTTCTTTCGGTTCCCGCCGCACCGCGCAGGCGGCGAGCGCAATGGTCGCCGCCACGGTGAGCAGGAAACGCGGCCAATTGTCTGTAGTTCGGAACACGGCTGCCATTACATGTTCTGGGTGGCGAACTGGAGCATGTGGTCGGTCGTCGTGATCGCTTTCGAGTTCACTTCATAAGCACGCTGAACTTCGATCATGTTGACCATCTCTTCGACGACGTTGATGTTGGAACCTTCGAGCGAGCCTTGATTGAGGCTCCCCAGTCCGCTCAGTCCCGGCGTCCCTGTCTGAGCGGGGCCGCTCGCGGCAGATTCGACCACCAGGTTTTCGCCACGCGCCTGCAGGCCCGCCGGATTGATGAAATCCGCCAACTGCAGCTGCCCCACCTGCGTCGGTGTGCTCTGTCCCGGGACAGTGACGCTCACCACGCCATCGTTGCCGATCGTGACGCTCTGCGCGCCCTGCGGGATCGTTATGCCCGGCTGTACCGTGTAACCGGTGGCCGTGACGAGCTGGCCCTGGGGGCTCGTCTGGAAGGTGCCATCACGCGTATACGCCAGCGATCCGTCCGGCATGAGGATCTGGAAGAAACCGCGGCCGTTGATGGCGAGATCGAGAGGGTTGCCGGTCGTGGAGGGATTCCCCTGCGTATACGACTTCGTCGTGGCAACTATGCGCACTCCGGTGCCGAGCGACAGCCCGGAGGGCGACATCGTCGTCTGCGAAGTGGCGGCGCCGACCTGGCGCACGTTCTGATACAACAGATCCTCGAACACGGCGCGGTCTTTCTTGAAACCGGTCGTAGCGACGTTCGCCAGATTGTTAGCGGTCACGGTCATTCGCGTCTGTTGGGCGTCGAGACCGGTCTTTGCGACCCAGAGTGCGGGATCCATAGCGAATACCTCTAGTTAGTTCGACTGCAGCAGTTTCGTCGACGACGCGCCGGTTTCTTCGGCGCTCTTTATCGCCTTCACCTGCATCTCAAAGTTGCGTGCCAGCTCGATCATGTTCACCATCGCGTTGGCCGCGTTGACATTGCTCGACTCGAGTACTCCGGATGCTACTTTTACGGCGGCGTCCGCCGGCGCATTCGTGCCGTTCTTGAGATGAAACAGGCCGTCATCACCGCGGACCACCGTTTCGGTCGGCGGATTGACGAGCTTGATGCGGGCGACGGTCGAAGTCGTGTTGGCGGGCTGTCCCAGCGGCACGATCGACACGGTACCGTCGGCAGCTACGCTGATTGAGGAATGCGGGGGAAGACTGACAGGGCCGTTGTCCCCAAGCACTACGTGCCCCGCACCGTTCATGAGCAGCCCGCTGGGATCGACGTGCAGATCGCCAGCGCGGGTGTAGGCCTCTTTACCGTCGCTGCCCTGCACGGCAATGAAACCTGTTCCCTGAACCGCAACGTCGAGATCGCCGCCCGTGGTCAGCATCGCGCCGGTGGTGTTGTCCCACCCGGTCGTCGCGTCGGTCGCATAGACGCGCGAGGCATAACCGGCGCCCGTGACGGCACGGCTCTGGAACGCGTTGAGATCGGCGCGAAAACCCGTCGTGCTGACGTTCGCCAGGTTGTGGTTGTTGGCCGCCTGCGCGCGCAGAGTCTCTTTGGCGCCGGTCATTGCAACGTAGAGGAGTTTGTCCACGAAACTTCAGCTCAGGCGTGGATGTTGATGATCGTCTGGGTAATCGAATCGGTGACCGAGATCACCTGCGCGTTCGCCTGGAAGTCGCGCTGCGCCTGGATCATCTTCACCAGCTGCGTGGTCATGTCGACGTTAGCGCCTTCGAGCTGCCCTGATTGCATCGTGCCGAAGCCGGAGTTGCCGGCCACGCCTGTCACGGCCGAACCCGAGGCGAAAGTCTGCGCCCACTGGGTATTGCCGAGCTGCTGCAGCCCCTGCGGGTTCGCGAAATTCGCGAGCGCCACCTGTCCCAGTGACGTGGACTGCCCGTTGGTAAAACGGGCCTGGACGACGCCGGTCTGATCGATGGCGATGCCGATGAGGCGCCCGGTCGTGTAGCCGTCCTGGCTCACTGCATTGACGGTGAAGGCGTCGCCAAACTGGGTCGTGCCGCTGAAATTGAAGGTCATGTTCATGGGCGCCGCGCCCGTTGCAGGCGTATAGGCCGGGAACGTGAGCTTGCCGCCGGCAGGTGCAGTCAGCGCGCCGGCGTTCGAGTAGGTGAGGGCTTGTGGCGTGCCGACAGCGTTACCGTCCACATAAAGCTGCGCATTCCACGCGTTTGCGGCCGCTCCCTTGATGAAGTAGAGCTGCGAGGTGTGCGCCGCTCCCAGGGAATCGTACGTCGTGAGCGACGTCGTGTTCGTGTAGCTCTTAGGGTCGGTCGGATCGAAAGTGGGGTTGGTCGGCACGGTGGCGCTCGCCGGAAGATTGAGCGTGAGACTCGCCGTAGTCGTGGCCTTCGGCGCGTTTTCGGCGGTCGTCAGTACGAGGTTGGAGAGTCCGCCGGTGTTGAAACCTCCATTCGCAAGCGCTGGATAGCCTTGCAGGGCTTCGCCGCTGTTGTTGACGATATTGCCGTTGCCATCGACCTGAAACGCACCGGCCCGCGTATAGCTCAGGGCCCCGCCGCTGCTGAGGACGAAGAAACCCGAGCCGTTGATGGCAAGGTCGAGGTTGTTCGAAGTGGACGTGAGATTGCCTTGGCTGAACTGCTGGGCCACGTCCGCCACCCGCACCCCGTTGCCGACGGCGATCTTGGAGACTCCGCCCTGGCTCTGGGCGTACAGATCCGCGAATTCCGCCCGGGACTGCTTGAAGCCGGTCGTGGCGACGTTCGCGATGTTGTTCGAGGTCACGTTGAGATCCGTGTTTGCCGCATTGATGCCCGACAGGGCGAGATCGAAAGACATGGTTGCTCCTTACATGACCTGGCGGACGGTGCTGAGGGCCAGCGCGCCGGCGTTTGTGTTGAGGGTGAGGTCCTGGGTCGTCGGGTCGATCGTCACGCTGGCGACCTTTGCCGTCAGCAGTGGAGCCAGCGACGTCGCGCTGGTGCCGGCGCCCGCAATCACCTTGAACGTGTACTGCCCCGCCGCCGCCGCGGTCCCTGAGGCGGTCTTGCCGTCCCAGGTGAAATTCGTGAGCCCGGTTTGCGGGGTCACGGAGAAGGTTCGCACCTGCTGGCCGCTGGAATCGAGCACGTTGACCTGCAAAGCGGTCGTGCCGACCGACACGTCGGCGGCGCCGCTGACGGTGTCTCCCGTTGCGATCGTCGTCGAGGTCGCGGGCGCCAGCACCTGGTGTCCGACGAGCGAGGTGCCGCTCAAAATCTGGGACGAACGCATCGATGTGGCTAGTGAGCTCATCGATGTCTGCATGTTTTGGATGCCGGTGACTGTGCTGAACTGCGCCAGCTGCCCCACGAACGTGCTGGGATCCATGGGCTTGGTCGGATCCTGATTCTTCAGCTGCGCCACCATGAGCTGCAGGAACTGGTTCTGATCGATCTGGCCGGTCGAGCCGGTGGCGTTCGCCGGGCTGCCGTTGGTACCGGGATCCGCGGCCGCGGCCGCCTGGGTCTGGGCGGAGTAAGCGCCGACGGTGTTCACCGAGCCGACTGTAGTTGTTGACATGGGAAGTCTCTGTGTCTGTCTCGTAGGTGCGCGGATCAGCCTTGTCCGAGCTTCAGGGTGGCGAGCATGAGGTCTTTGGAAGTGTTCATGACTTCCACGTTGTTCTGATAGGCGCGCGAGGCGGAGATCATGTCGACCATTTCCTCCACCACGTTCACGTTGGGCGCGTAGATATAGCCCTGCTCGTTGGCAAGCGGATTGCCGGGCTCATAGCGTGCGGTGGGCGGCGCGTTGCTCTCGACTATGCCGTTCACTCGCACGGCTGCGCCCGAACCCTGGTTCGCGCCGCCCATCTGTGAGCCGAGCGAGGCGCGCACGGCCTCGAATACCGGGTGGCGCGCCTTATATACGGTCGAAGGATCGCCGCTTACGCTGTCAGCGTTCGCGAGATTGCTGGCGACGGTATTGAGCCGCACTGACTGTGCGGACAACGCCGAACCTGCGATATCGAACACCTTGAATGACGGCATGTGTGCTTACGCTCGTTTCCTTGGGGATGTGGCCTGTTGGCCGCCCTATTGACCCGTGATGGCGGTCATCAAGCCGCGCAGCCGCGCGTTCAAAAAAGTCAGGGTGGCCTGGAAGTGCACCGAGTTCTGGGCGAATGCGGCCTGTTCCATCTGCACGTCGACAGTATTGCCGTCGAGGGACGGAGCCAGCGGCACGCGATACTTGAGGTCCGGCGTCGCTGCGCCGCCGGGCGTTGCTGTCGATAGATGTCCGGGATTCGTCGTCGCCAGGCTCACTGCGCTGCCGGGTGAACCCGCCACAGCGAGAGCCGCCTTGAAGTCGACGTCACGCGCGCGATAGTTGGGTGTATCCGCGTTGGCGAGGTTCGTCGCCAATACTTCGGTGCGCTGACCGTATAATTTCAGGGCGTCCTGGTGGACGCCGAGGTAGCTGTCGAGGTTGAGCGGCATGACGTAAATCCGACGGACAGTGGACCTGTGGCCATCAGAGCAAGACGTATGCCAATTCTGTCGGGGAGCGCTCTAGCGCGGTGGAGAGGGCGAGTGGGGTTTGGTTTTGTGAGGTGAGTCACGCCGCGCGGCAGGGGTTTGCCGCCTTCCGGCAGCCAGATGCGCAACGTATCGACGGAGAACCGCCGCGCTGGGTTCGCTCAACACGATAACGGCATCGTCGCGCTGCGCTTGAGTGACAACTCGAGGGCTGATCTCGTTTCGATGGTGCCCCCGGCTGGCGCGGCGCTTGCACACATCCCGCCTGATATGAACTTACCGTCGAAAACCCGTCATCGTCTGCGGTGCCTCGCCGCAGTGTCATTACTGTCTGCAATCCCGCACGCACAGGCGGAAGGTGTGCAGTCACTTAAATCCATCCGCACGGCCGCTGAAGGCTTCGTAAGAGCGCAGATGCCTGCCGGCGCACAGGGCATAGTCATTACGGCGGCTGAGCTGGATTCCCGCCTGCGGCTCGCGCAATGCTCGCGGACCCTGCATGCCGCGCTCGTCTCCGGTGCGCAACTGGGAGCGCGAATGGCGGTTGGTGTGAGCTGCGGATACGGCGCCGCATGGACAGTGTATGTGCCGGTAACGGTGGAGTCCGAAATCCCGGCGCTCGTCCTACGGGTCCCGGCGCCGCGCGGCACTCACCTCAAACCGAGCGATGTGGCGACGGAAAAGCGGCTCGTAACCGGGCTCGCCGTCGGATACGTCACGGATATCGATACGCTGGCGCGAAATACCCTGATACGGCCGTTGGCGGCGGGTGCGGTTCTGACGATGGATGCCTTACTTCCGGATTACATCGTCAAGCGGGGTGAAGCCGTGACTCTTCTTGCTGCGGTGGGCGGTATAGAGGTTCGCGCCCCCGGGCGAGCCCTGTCGGATGGGCGCGATGGAGCCCGGATCAAGGTGCAGAATCTTGGCTCCCTCAGGGTTGTGGAGGGCGTAGTCGACCCCACCCACGTGATTCACGTCACGCCCTAAAGATCTCGCAGCCCGTGCCGATACTGTAAGTGAAGACCCCTGGAGAACCGACGTGACGAACAAAATCAATGGCTTAAACGGTGGTGCCGCTGCGATCGGCGCAGGTCGCCCGGCCGACAAGGCACGCGATGTCGTCACTGGCGGCTCCAGCAATGGATCCAGCGGAACTGCCGCGAGCGCTGCGGGCGGTGATGTTCACATTACCGAGTCCGCCAGCACGCTCGCCGCCCTGGAGCAAGCCGTACGCGGTCTGCCCGCCGTCGACGAGAAGCGCGTCGCGCAGCTCCAGACCGCTATCGAACAGGGAACCTATACGGTTCAGCCGCAACATATCGCGGACCAGCTCATCCATCTCGAAGGGACGCTCGCGCGCCTGCCGGACACCCAGCAGCCAGTCCCTTCGAGAAACGACAGCCAAGGACAGTAAGCCATGGATCCGAACGTCTGCCGTGAGCACCTCGCCGCACTGCTCGCCGACGAAATCAACACACTCGCGCAGCTCGAGGAGCTCCTGAAAAGCGAGCACCACGTGCTCGGGTCACAGGATGTCGCGGCGCTCGAGAAGACAGCCAGAGCTCGCCAGGAGCGCGTGGGGGCGCTGGCGCGCATCGAAGAACAGCGCCGCTCCCTCTGCAGCATGCACGGCCACTCCCCGGATCTCGCGGGCCTCGAGCGCATGATGGCATGGTGCGACCCCACAGGCTCACTCGTGTCCCGCCTGCGCGAATGCGCGCAGCGCGCCTCCGTCTGTCGCGACCTCAACGACCGCAATGGAACCATGGTCGCCGCGAAATTGAAGCGCGTCGAAGGGCTGTTGGGAATACTGACGGGCCGTGCAGACAAAGCCGACACCTACGGACCGCGTGGTGCAACCGTCGCCGCTCGCCCGGGCCGAGTACTCGGGGCTGCCTGACCCCCCGAAGGTTAGGGGTCGACGCGAAAAAAGGGGCTCGAGCCCCTTTTTTTCCTACCCCAACGCATCCCGCAACGCGGCAATCTCTTGCGCCGACTCTGCCAGGAACGCCTCACAAGCCGCAAAGTCGAGCTTCATTCTCTGCAGCGGCTTCGCGCACAGTGTCTGCGCCCTTAGCACCTCGGGCTCACCCTGCAGATCGGAGAGCAGCGTGGCAACGACAAGTACGTCCGTGAGGGTGGGAGTTCCGCGGCTTTCGCGCTCAAAATTCTCCGACTCGTGCACCGCTTGCACAATCTCGTCCGCAATACCCCAGTTCTCGAGTAGCGCGGCAGCGATGCTGAGATGCCAGTCGTGCTCGATCGTCTGGTAGGCCAGCGGATCCTTGAACAACGATGGATGACGGCTGGCGCGCGTGAGGATGTAGAGCCGGCCAATTCCCTGCAGCAGTCCCGCCAGCATGGCCGTGTCGGCGCTCACGGAGGTCAATCGGCGTGCGACCGCGTGACCAAGCGCCGCAACCTGCACGCTGTGGCGCCAAAGGACGCCAAGCTGCTTTTCCAGCCCCTTAAGCGACGGCGCCTCGCGCAGTTGCGCAATCGCAAACGCAATGGTCGCGGAGCGCACCGTGTCGAGCCCAACACGAGCGACCGCCGCCCGCAGATCCGTCACCGGCGCGCGTCCCGGATTGAGCGCAGCGGAATTGGCCATACGCACGAGCTGCGTGGCCAGCACCGGCTCGCTGCCCATGACACGTACGACTCGGGAAGCATCGGAATTCTCGTCGCCCAACACCCGCTGCACCCGCATCACGATGTGCGGAAAACCCGGCAACTCGACCTTGCCACCCGACAGTTCTGCCGCCAGCGCCTGCACGAACGTGAAAGCGACATCGCTGTTTTCGGCGTCCGCGTCAGATTGAGTTTTGCTGGCCATCATCGAAGGTTGTGCGTTCATGTGAGCTGCTTTCGCGGCAGGCTTGGCGCGTGGCGTCAGACCCCCAACGCCTGGCGCAGGGCGTCGATTTCGTGCTCCGATTCGTCTATGAGTTTCTCGTAGCTCGCGCGGTCGATGTTCATGCGCTTGCAGGCGGGAACATCGTGCATGTTGATCTCGAGCGACTCGGGATGCTCCTTGAACGCCGCGAGCAGGTTGCCGACCGTGAGCACGTCGGTCAGGTCGACATTGCCGTCGTGTTCGCGCTCGAGGTCTTCGTACTCGCTCACGGCCACCACGATCTCCTCGGCCATGTCCCAGTTCTCGAGCAGCGCCTTCGCGATCGGGCTGTGCCAATCGCGCACGATCGAGTTGTAAACCACGTGGTCGGCGAAGAGATTTGGATGCTTGCTCGAGCGGGTCAGGATGTACAGTTTGCCGATGCCGTGCAGGAGACCTGCCAGGAGGGCGGTATCGGGATTGACGCGGCTGTAGCGTTTCGCGACCGCATGCGACATCGCCGCCACCGCGGCGCTGCTCTTCCACAGTTCGTCCAGCGGCTTCTCGAGACCTTTGAGCGCGTCGACTTTCTTGAGCTGCGACATCGCAAAGGCGATCGCTGCGCTGCGCACCATGTTGAAGCCCATACGGTTGATCGCCGTACGCAGCTCGCTGATGGCCTTGCCAGTGAAGTTCAGCGCGGCGGAATTCGCGATCTGCATGAGCCGTGCGGCCAGCGCGGGCTCCGAGCCGACGACGCGTACGACCTGGTCTTGCGAGACCTGCTCATCGGCCAGCACTTTCCGGACGCGCAGTGCAATGTCCGGGAAGCTCGGCAAATCGACTTTGCCCTTGGAGAGCTCGGAGGCCAGCGCTTGGACGAAAGCAAAGGCTTCCGCGTCGCTGGTGCTCTTCGTGGTCTGGGCAGCTGCAGTATTCATCAGGTTCCCTCTTGATTCCGTAGCGGCTAATCCTCCGTGGACTTGAGACTTATGTCCGGTATTGGTTCACGCCTCGTGAGCCTCGCGGGTGATATCCATTGCATCGGCCAATGAGAGGATTTTGTTTGCCACATTCTCCAGGGCCAGCACGTGCTGCGCGGCGCCGAGAGACACCGCTTCGCCGGGCATTCCCCACACGACGCTCGTCGCCTCGTCCTGGGCGATCGTATGGCTTCCGGCGTCGAGCATCTCCTTCATGCCGCGCGCGCCATCTTTGCCCATGCCTGTGAGCAGGACGCCAATGGCATTGCGCCCGGCGTTCTGCGCGACGGAGCGGAACAGGACATCCACCGAGGGTTTGTGGCGGTTGACGGGCACTCCATCATCGAGGCGGCAGACATAACGGGTTCCATCCCGCACCACCATCAGGTGCTGGTCGCCGGGCGCGATGTACGCGTGACCGGCGAGCACCTGCTGGCCATCCTCCGCCTCGTACACCGTCACATGGCAGCAGTCGTTCATACGCTTCGCAAAGGGACCGCTGAAGGCCTTCGGAATATGTTGCGCGATCACGACGCCCGGTGTGTCAGGCGGCAGGCGCATGAGCACTTCCTTGATGGCTTCGGTACCGCCCGTCGAGGCTCCGATCGCGATGATGCGATCCGTGGTGCGCAGTTGCCTCGGCGGCGGCGCCTTTGCCAACACGGCGTCGGTAGTGTGGGCGGGTGTGGCGGTAATGGCCGCCGCGCGTCGCGGATCCAGCGCGCGCACGCTGGCCTTCGACGCAATCCGGATCTTCTCGATGAGCTCTTCGCCGTAGTCCTTCAGAGTCGCCGCAAGATCGATCTTCGGCTTGGAAAGGTAGTCCACGGCGCCGAGCGCCAGGGCGTCCAGAGTTACATCGGCGCCCCGCTCGGTGAGCGAGGAAACCATGATGACCGGCATCGGCCGCAACCGCATCAGGTTCTTGAGGAACGTGATGCCATCCATCTTCGGCATCTCGACATCGAGCGTGAGCACGTCGGGATTGAGCTGTTTGATCTTCTCGCGCGCCACGTGGGCGTCGCCCGCAACGCCCACGACCTCTATGCCCGGGTCGGCCGACAGAATGTCGCTGAGGAGGCTGCGCACGAGCGCGGAGTCGTCCACGATGAGGACGCGGATGCGGCGCTGCGCCGCGATCCTGGCTGCGGGGGAGACGGTGCTCGTCATGTTATTTGCGCCTATTCGAACAGGTCGACGTCGCCGCCGTCCGCGGCCTGCTTGCCGAGGGTGGCGAGGTACAACTGTTCGTGATGACTGATGATGCGATTCTCGACCGGCGGCAGTTTGCGCAGCTTGCAGCGTCCCGTCGCCGGAAAGTAGACGACCTTGCGCGGCTGCGTGCCGCCCAGGTCCTCGGCGGCCACCCGCAGGCCTTCGAGCTCCATGTAGCTCTTGATGAACTGGATGTTGCGCTCGCCGACGTCCGTCATCCCGGAGAGGATGCGGCCGCCGCCGAACAGCTTGATCTCCAGCCGCTGGCGCGTGGCCCCGAGCTTCATCAGATCGTTGATGAGGCTTTCCATCGCGTAGGAGCCGTAGCGCGTGGCCAGGCCCACGGCCGGATCGAGCCAGTTGTTGGGCCCGACCGACTTGTCCTCCGGCAGCATGAAGTGATTCATCCCGCCAACGTTCAGCTTGGGATCGCGCACACAGGCGGACACACAGGAGCCGAGCACGGTGGACACCACCTCGTCGCCCTTCGTCACGTAGTACTCGCCCGGCAGGATTTTGACGCTCCAGCGCGCATTTTCCGGATCCCAGTAACGCTGCATGTGGGCGAAGGCCGGCAGCATCGGGAGCGGCTCCTCGGCCGCCCCTCTGTTGAGGTAGGCACGCATGTCAGGTGCGCCGATACACGGTCTTGCCGATGGGGGTGTAGCTCTCGGAGACCTTGAACAGGCTCTCGGAATGGCCGAGGAACAGCAGGTCGCCGGGGCGCTGCAGATAGGCAACCCGCGCGAACAGCTCGCGCTGGGTGTCCTTGTCGAAATAGATCACCACGTTCCTGCAGAAAATCGCGTTCAACGGACCCTTCATCGGCAGGTGATGCATGAGATTGAGCTGCTTGAACGTAATGAGGGCCGTGAGCTCCGGCGTCACCTCGTAGCAGAGTTCCTCGCGCGCACGCCGTTCGACGAAGAATCGGGACAGGCGCTGCGGGCCGAGCGCCCGGACCCGGTCGGCGGCATAGACGCCGCGCTGCGCGCGTTCCAGCACGTCCGAGTCGAGATCGGTAGCGAGAATCTTCACGTCCCAGCGCCGTAGGTCGGGCAGCGCTTCGATGACCGTCATGGCCAGCGAATACGCTTCCTCGCCAGTCGAGCACCCGGCGGACCAGATGCGCACGCGACGCGTGGCCGCGGACTCCGCCGCGAGCGGCTTCAACACCTGCTCACGCAGATAGTCGAAGTGATGGCCCTCCCGGAAGAAGGCGGTCAGATTCGTGGTGATGGCATTGCACAGCTCGGCGATCTCACGGCCACCGTCCGAGCTGAGCAGATCGCGGTATTCGGCAAAGGTCCGCAGCCCCAGCGTGCGCAGCCGCCGGGCGAGTCGCCCGTACACGAGCTCGCGCTTCTGATCCGAAAGATTGATCCCCGTCAGTTCCTTGACGAGTTTCCGCAATGCCTCGAAGTCTTCGTTGCCGAAGGCAAACTCACGCGCCCGAGGGGCGGCGAGGGCGTCACGCAACTGATTGAGTGCCATGTAACAGGCTCGTCAGAACAGCTCGACGCTGCCCTCGTTCGCATGCAGCGAGGGAGCGCCCGTGCGTGGGCCCGCTCCGGGCAGCAGGAGGTTGAACAGAATCCGATGCGAGTCCGATGTAAAGCGGGCGCGCAGGTTCTCCAGCAGTATGTGCCAGGTGTCGGTATCGCCCGGTAGCAGCCGTCCTGCGGAATCCAGGTGCATGTCGCTGAACGCAAGGCTCGCGAGGAGATTGCGCACCTGTGTGAGCTGTTGTGTGAGACGGTCGTGAAACTGCAGGCTTTCGATGCAGACCGCCAGGTCCCCGGCGAGCAGGTCCCGGTTGCGTTGGAAGTCGCCGGTGCCGCCCTGCAGAGACTGGGCGATGCGAACGAGCGCGCCGCTGAGCTGCTCCACGGGAGCATTCGACTCGTGCAGGGACAACTCGATCAGGGCGGCGGCCGCCTCGACCGGGGTCGTCGGTTCGGCGCGGGTCCGTAAGGCGCGCAGTCTCATGGTGACACCGCCGTCGGGGGCCTGACAGGCCTCGTCGGGCGACGCAGCTTTTTGCAATTGCAGGGGCACGTCGACTGTTATCCTTTTGTCGTCTGGAGCGTCGGACGGACGCGGAACGTCTGTATGTCGCTTCATGTCTATGGCTGACCGTCTTGCCGCAGGCATTGTCCTTCGCGTGCATCCTCCTTGTGCGCGTCGGTAGCAGCTACGCGCGCCACTGCGCGCTGACATTCCGATGTGGCTATCCTGGCCACCCGTCCGAGGCGTGCCTCGGACCCAGCGCGGACGTGCCGCCGCGCCGGGGATGGTCGACTGTCACTGCAACTGCGTCAGGTTTCCCGTCTCAGCCGCTCTTCGACTTGAACGTGCGCACCTGCTCGTTGAACTTGCCCGCCACCTTCGTGAGCGTGTCCACGGCCAGGTTGTGCATCTTTTCCTGCTCGCCGGCGCTCAGGCGGTTCTGCTTCGCCTCGAATTCCAGGCATTTCAGGTAGGTGTCGACGTCGCCGTTGTATTCCTTCAGGGTCTGCATCGCCGTGACCATTTCCTGTTCACTGGCGGTCTTGCCGTCGGGAATCTTGCTCGGTGCCGGCGGCAGTACGCAGTCTGCGTGGGCCGTGATGCTCACGGCATAAGCGACGGCCAGAGCCGCAAGCATTCTCTTCGGAGAGTTCATGAATTGTCCTCGTTCGTTCAGGTGATGGTGAAAAAAGAGTCAGCCGAGCACTTTGGCTACGGTCGCCAGCAGCCGCTCGGGATTGAACGGTTTCACGAGCCAACCGGTCGCCCCCGCAGCCTTGCCTTGTTGTTTACGCTCGGCCGTCGCTTCCGTCGTCAACACCAGGAGTGGCACGTACTTGTAGCTCGCGCGGCTGCGCAACTCGCGCACGAGCGTGATGCCATCCATGTTGGGCATGTTCACGTCCGTGATCACGAGATCGAATTTCTGCTTTTCCGCGATTTCCAGGGCCTCGCAGCCGTCATTGGCCTGGCTCACCTGGTGACCCGCACCCGTGAGCGTAATGCCCACCATCTGGCGCATCGCCGCCGAGTCGTCTACCGCTAGTATCCGAGCCATCGCCGTTCTCCGTTGATTATCGTGCTCATGCTCAGAACTCCCGCCATTCGGCGTCCCCGCCGCTGCCGTTAGCTCGCGCTGCTACTTTACGTGCGGGATTCGGAGCCGCATCCGCTCCACCCGTGGCGGCACCGGGCTTGCCGCCTTTGGCCACCCAGGGGCGGGGACCTCCGCGGCGCTCCGAAGAACGCACCGGAGCATCCGCGCGGGGTGTTGCCGCGGCTCTGGAGACGCCGGCGCCGTTGTTGGCCGCCGCAAGTGCCGCCTCGGCGACGCGGTAACGGGAGAGCATTTCGTTGAGACCGCGTACCTGTTCGGCCATGGCCTGGGATGCGGCCGTGGCCTCCTCGACGAGCGCGGCGTTCTGTTGGGTGAGCTCGTCCATCTGCATGACGGCCCGGTTGACCTGCTCGATGCCGGAGGACTGCTCGCGGGAGGCGGCGGCGATCTCGGCGACGATGTCGGAGACCTTCTTCACGGATGCCACGATCTTCTCGAGAGTCTGGCCGGACTGCGTGACGAGCACCGAGCCGTCCTCGACCTTTCGGACCGAGTCCTGGATGAGCTCTTTGATTTCCTTCGCCGCCGTCGCCGAGCGTCCGGCGAGGCTGCGGACCTCGCTGGCGACCACGGCGAAGCCGCGACCCTGCTCGCCGGCGCGCGCGGCTTCTACCGCGGCGTTGAGCGCGAGAAGGTTGGTCTGGAAGGCGATGTCGTCGATCACACCGATGATGTCAGCGATTTTCTTCGACGCGTCGTTGATGTCGGCCATGGCCTTGACCGCCTGGCTGACGACGGAACCGCCTTTCTCCGCCTGGTCGCGCGCAGCCATGGCGAGCTGGTTCGCCTGGCCGGCGTTGTCGGCGTTCTGCTTGACGGTCGTCGTCATCTCCTCCATCGAGGAGGCCGTTTCCTCCAGCGACGAAGACTGCTCTTCGGTGCGCTGTGAGAGGTTGGCGTTGCCGGAGGAGATCTCGTCCGCGCCGCGATGCACTTCGGCGGCGACGAGCTTCACTTTCGAGACCACTTCCGCCATGTTGTCGGCAAGCTGGTTGACTCCGCGGCTCATCGCCTCGAAGAAGGCGGTCTTGCCGGCGAGCTCGATGCGCTTGCTCAAGTCGCCGCCAACCACCGCGGAGAGCATGTTCTGCATCTCCTTCTCCACCGCGACCTCCTGGGTGCGGTCGGTCCATTCGACGACCGTGCCGATGCGCTCGCCCTTGTCGTTGAGGACTGGGTTGGCGACCGTGCGGAAGGTGCAGGCGCCGAGCATGCGCTCGTGCGTGTCCGACCCGGTGAGGTTATCGAGGATGCGGCGCATGTGGCCCGGATCTATCGACATCGAGTCGAGGCTCGAGCCGTGCAGCCGCGCGGCATCGAAGTTCGGCAGGGTTTTTCTGATCTCGTGCTGACTGCGCGTGAACATCGACTGCGCGGTGTCGTTTACGTAGATGATTCCGTAGCGTGCATCCGCGAGCACGACGCTGGTCGAGACTTTGTCGAGCGCCTGGCGGATGCGCGAGTTCTCCGCTGCGATGCCGCGTTCGGTTTCGATCTGCGTACGCAGCTTGCCCTGCATTTCGTCGAGCGCCTGCAGCACCAGACCGGCTTCGTCGGTGCCGCCGCGGTCGATCTGGTTGTCGTACTTGCCGGCGGAGATATTTCCGAAGACCGACACGGCACGGGCAAGAGGAGCGGAGAGGGAGCGGGTGATCAGCCACGACAGCGCCAGCGCGAAGACCAACGCGAGGGCGGTGATCCCGGCCGTGAGGTTGCGCCAGGTGGTTACCTGCGACAGGCGCTGCTGGACGGCCGCATTCATTGCGGCATAGCTGACGTCGGAGAGCTGCTGCAGCGTCGACGTGATCTCGCGGGTCGAGGAGTACACGTCGGCGGTGGTGATCTCCATCTTCTGGGAGTCCAGAATCTTTTCTTTCACGACCCCGTACGCGGAGGTGAAGGCATTACGGGCCGAGTCCAGCACCGGTCGGACCCGTGCCTTGGCATCGTCCGAGGCGTGCTCGAGGTCGCGGCCGACCGTATCGAAGTGATCCACGAACTCATCGTGGTAGAGCTGCAGGGCCATGCGGTCGTCGCCGCCGAGATAGCCCTTGATGCTGGCCCGGGTCGCGTACCAGCGGATGTTGCCGGAAGCGATCAGCGCTCCGGGTACGTTACGCGTGGCAACCTGGATGAGGACCGCCGTCTCCGGAGACGGATCGACATTCAGGCCGGAGCGTGCCGCGATCGTCTCGCTGAGCTTGAAGATGCGGTCGATGAGGGCGTTGTGGCGCGCCACGGCCTCGTCCGCCGTGAGCTTCGGTCCCTCGGATTTCAGGCGGTCCCATTCCGACTTGATGGTCTGCCAGCCTTCCGACACCTTGAACCTGCTGCCCACCCTGGCATCGCTCGCCTCGACGTCCGAGACGAGCTTGTCCATGGCGGACTCGGAGCTGCTCACCTCGTCGCGCCGGGCGGCATCGCCCGTCAGCAGCGCGAACAGGCGGCTGCGATGGTTGGATGCCTCCGCGAGCACGCCGCCTACGGCTTGCACGTAGCGAGCGCCCTCGATCTCATCGGAGGCGAGCGCAACCTGCGAGTTGGCGCCACTCAGATAGAAGACTCCCAGCAGCGCGGTCGGCACGGCCATAGCCACGACGAGCAGCGCCAGCTTCTGCCAGAGCTTCAAGCGATTCAGAAAACTCATGACCTTCGATCCTTGTCCGTTAGCCGACCTGATCAGAATTCCGTCCACTCGGCGCTGTCCTTGCCATCGGCAAGCACGGGCGCACGGGGGACGGAGGCGACAGCCGCTTCAGGTCTGGAGACGGCTGTTTGTCGAGTACTGGTTTGCTTCGTCCAGGGGCGTTTACCGCTGCGCCGTTCCGCGCGCGGCGCGGCAGCGGCGCGGGCTGCAGCCGGCTGTTTGTCGCTCATCGAGCTTTCGCCTGCGGCGACAGCGAGTCGCGAGTCGCTGCCGCTCCCGGCGGCACCGTGCACGATCCCGCCGAAATCGTAGCGAGCCATCATCTCGTTCAAGCCGCCGGCCTCCACGGCCATCGACTGCGATGCCGCCGTCGCTTGCTCGACAAGCGCGGCGTTCTGCTGAGTGAGCTCGTCCATCTGCATGACGGCGCGACCGACTTGTTCGATCCCGAGAGACTGCTCCCGCGAGGCGGCCGCAATCTCGGCCACGATGTCGGAGACTTTCTTCACCGAAGTCACGATCTGCTCGAGTGTCTGGCCGGACTGCGTCACGAGCACCGAACCGTCGGACACCTTCTTCACGCTGTCCTGGATGAGATCCTTGATTTCTTTCGCCGCCGTCGCCGAACGGCCGGCCAGATTCCTGACTTCGCTCGCCACGACCGCGAAGCCGCGCCCCTGTTCACCGGCACGCGCGGCTTCCACCGCGGCATTGAGGGCGAGGAGGTTGGTCTGGAACGCGATCTCGTCGATCACGCCGATGATGTCGGCGATTTTCCGGGCGGAGTCATTGATGCCCGACATCGCCTGCACCGCCTTGCCGACGACCATGCCGCCTTGCTCGGCCTGGTCGCGTGCGGCGAGGGCGAGCTGGTTCGCCTGGCCCGCGTTGTCCGCGTTCTGCTTCACGGTCGTCGTCATTTCTTCCATCGAAGAGGCGGTCTCCTCGAGGGATGCCGCCTGCTCTTCCGTTCGCAGCGACAGGTTGGCGTTACCGGCCGAAATCTCCTGCGCGCCGCGGTGAATCTCTTCCGCCGCGACCTTCACGCTGGACACCATCGCAGTCGTGTTGTCGGCGAGCTGGTTTACGCCCCGGCTCATGGCTTCGAAGAAGCCAGTCTTGCCGGCAAGGTCGATGCGCTTCGCGAGACTGCCGCCGTTGATGGCCGCGAGCATGGTCTGCAGCTCGCGCTCGACTCTGACTTCCTGAGTGCGCTGCGACCATTCCATCACGGTGCCCAGCCGCTCGCCGTTGGTGCCAATGACGGGGTTGGTGACGGTGCGGAAAGTAAATTCGCCGAGCACGCGCTCCTGCACGTCGACACCGGTCAGGTTGTCGAGCAGGCGGCGCTGGCTGGCCGCGTCGGGCGAGAACGATTCCAGGCCCGAGCCGCGCAGACGCGTTGCATCGAATGCCGGCAGCGTGTTCCTGATTTCCTGCGCGTTGCGAGTGAAGCTCGCCTGCGCGGTATCGTTCAAGTAGATGATCTGATGCTTCTCGTCCGCGAGGACGACGCTCGTCGAGGCCTTGTCGAGCGCCTGCCGGATGCGCGTGTTCTCCGCGGCAACCCCGCGCTCGGTCTCGATTTGCGTGCGCAGCTTGCCCTGCATCTCATCGAGGGCGCGTAGCACCTGCCCGGCTTCGTCGGTGGCGGTCGTCTGGATTTCGCTGTCGTAACGGCCCGAGGAGATCTTGCCGAACACCGACACCGCTTCAGTCAGCGGCTTCGACAGCGAGCGGCTGACCAGCCACGCCAGCGCGAGCCCGAAGGCGACCGCGAGGAAGCCGATTGTTGTGGTGATGTTACGGTGAACCGTCGTCGCCGACAGGCGCTCCTGCAGAGACCTGACGGTGGCTCCGTAACTGGCGGCGGAGAGCTTCCCGATGGCGCGATTGGTTGCAACGCCGCCGTCGTAGATTTCGGCCCCAGTAGCCGTCAGATTCGCGGCAGCGAGGAGTTTCGTCTGCAGCACCGTGTCGTAGTCCGTGGAAGTCGTCGACACCGCATCGAATGCAGGTTGCAGATCGGCTCGCACATCCGCCGGCAAAAGGCCCAGCGCGGTCCGTGCCTTGTCCATCTCAGCATGGAAACGGTCGCGATAGATCTGGATACCCATCCGGTCATCGCCGCCCAGGTAGCCCTTGGCCGCGGCCTTCACCGCGTAACGACGCATATTGCCGGCGTAGATCGCCGCGTTGGGCGTGTACTCTGACGACAGGCGGATCAGGTTGTGTGTCTTGTCTTCCGGATCGATCGACGTCTTGGAGCGCGCGCTTACGAGATCGGCCACCTGCTGGAAGTGGGTGACCAGAGCCGCATGCGCGGCGTCGTTGTCGGTTACGGACTGCGTGAGGGTCTTGGATTTGAGTGCCGACCATTCCGACTTCAGGGACTGCCATGCGTCCGAGACTTCGAGTCGCCTGCCGATCGTGGCGTCCACCTGATCCAGGGTGACGATCTGCTTATCCACCTCTTCCTGCTGAGCGACCACGTCGCCACGGCGTGCCGTGTCGCCGCTCAGAAAGGCAAAGGCGGCGCTGCGATGCGTGAGCATTTCGCCTTCCACCGCGCTGAGCGCCTGCAGATAGCGAGCGCCGTCGAGCTCCTCACGGGTCTGGCTCACCTGCGCGTTGGCCAGACGCAGGTAGAAGAACCCGACCAGCGCGGCAGGGATGGCCATCGCGAGGACGAGCCATCCGATTTTCTGCCACAGCTTCAGGCGGCTTAGGATTCGCGTGATCATTGTCTTTTGCTTGGCCTCAAGGTTCAGGCAGCCGTCGCCGCCAGTGATGTCTCTGCCTGAGCGAGGTTTCCTGAAAACGACGTCATGTCGCTTGCGATGAGGCGGTCGATGTCGAGCAGCACCACCATGCGATCGGCTACGGAGACGAGTCCGCGGATGTAGTCGGTCGCGGCACGCGAGCCGAGCTCGGGGGCCGGTTTCACTTCGGCGGTGTTCACATCGACGACGTCCGAAACGCCGTCGACGACCACGCCGAAATCGCGGCGTCCGGCAGCCGATATGACCGACACGACGATGATTACCGTGATGGCGGTGTATTCGGCACGCTCGAGGGCGAAGCGCATGCGCAGGTCCACGATCGGAACGATCGAGCCGCGCAGGTTCAATACCCCGAGCACGTGCGCCGGGGCGTGAGGAATCTTGGTCACCGCAGACCAGCCCCGGATCTCCTGCACGCGCAGGATGTCGACGCCGTAGGTCTCGTTGCCGAGAACGAATGTCAGAACCTGGTGCGACCCGGCACCCGCCTGCTCTTGCGTCGTCGCGTTAGTGGACATGGAAGGGTTTCCTTATGGCGTTCATGGGCACAATCGCGATGGTTCAGGCGGCCGCGCGCAGCGATGCGGCGTGGATGATTCCCGTTACGTCGAGAATCAGCGCGACGGATCCGTCGCCGAGGATGGTGGCTCCGGAGACACCCTCGACGTGACCGTAGTTGGCTTCCAGGGACTTGATGACCACTTGTTGCTGGCCGAGCAGGTCGTCGACGAAGAGCCCGACGCGCCGGCCGTCGCCTTCGGCGATGACCACCAGCCCTTCATGGAGGGCACGAGCACGCGGCTCGACACCGAACAGCTCGTGGAGGCGGATGATGGGGAGATAGTCGCCACGGAACGAGAAGACCTCGTTGCGGCCCGACAGGCGGCTGATGCTCGCCTCTTTCAAGCGCATTGACTCGACGATGGAGATGAGCGGAATGATGTAGGTCTCGGTTCCCACCGCGACCGACTGGCCGTCGACGATGGCGAGAGTGAGCGGCAGCGTGATGATGAAGCGTGAGCCGCGGCCGCGCTCGCTGCGCAACTCGATTTTGCCGCCGAGCTCTTTCACATTTCGGCGCACGACGTCCATCCCAACGCCACGTCCACTGAGATCCGTGGTCTTGTCCGCGGTCGAGAATCCGGGAACGAAGATGAGGTCGTGAATCTGGTCGTCGGTGAGCACGTCGGTCGGGCCGACGAGGCCACGCGCTCGCGCCTTCGCAAGGATGCGATCCTTGTCGAGGCCTCCGCCGTCGTCGCTTACCTCAACGGCAATGTTGCCGCCGCGGTGGCAGGCGTCGAGGTGCACGGTGCCCGCGGGAGATTTGCCCGCGGCGACGCGTACTTCCGGCGACTCGATGCCGTGATCTATACTGTTACGGACGAGATGTACCAGGGGGTCGCCGATCTTCTCGAGCACCGTCTTGTCGAGCTCCGTCTGCTCGCCGGTCAGCTTCAGATCGATCTGTTTGTTGAGGCGCTGCGCCAAGTCGCGCACCATGCGCGGAAAACGGCTGAAGACGAAACTGATCGGCAGCATGCGCACGCGCATGACGCTTTCCTGCAGCTCGCGCGTGTTGCGCTCGAGCTGGGCGAGGCCGGCGCGCAGCTTTTCAGCGTTCGGACCTTCCATGGCGGCGCCGAGCTGGCTGAGCATCGCCTGCGTGATCACGAGCTCGCCCACGGTGTTCATGAGCTCGTCGATCTTTTCAACGCTGACCCGGATCGAGCCGGAGTCGCCCAGGGCGCTCAAGGGAGCGTCCGCCTTCGAGTCCTGTTTGACGACCGAGAGGGCAGGGGCGGCCGCGTGGGCGGGCACGGCCAGATCGGCCTTCGTCTCTTGCGGCGGGGCACTGGCCGACAGGATTGCGTCGGCGACCACGGGGTTGGCCGCCGAGGTGGGCTCGGGTTCCGATGCGCGGACCGTCGCGGGGACCGCAACAGGCGCGTCCAGCAGGCGCACCACGAGGTCGCAATCGCCTTCGGCCCACTCGAACACCTGTCTGATGGACTCTTCCGACACATCGCCGGTCAACCCGACAGTCCAAGCGAGATAGCACGCCTGCGGATCGAGCTCGGCAAACGAGGGCAGCCCGCTCAGATCGACGTTGACATCGAGCTCACCCAGCTCTGTGAGCTCGCGCATCATCCGCAGTGGATCGTTGCCCCGCGCGAACAGCTCGCGATAAGGGCGGAAGGAGATTTCCCAACGACGTTGGGCAGACTTTGCCGCTGCTGCGCCTGTCGCTGCAGCGCTCGACGCCGATGCGAGCTCCGCGGGCGGGCTGGCTGCCGCGGCTGCGCAAGAAGCGGGTGCGGAAGAGGCCGCCAGGTGGGCGATGGCGGCCGGCATGACGGTGTGGGTCGTCGCGGCGGCCGCATTTTTCTGGGCAATGATGAGCTCGAGATCGAACTGCAGATCCGAAACGCGCTGCGCATCGAGCGGCTGTTTCGCCTGCACTGAGCGCAGCATTGCGCGCATGACGTCGACGGACTTCAGCAGCAGGTCCGATATCGACAGCGTGACCTGCATACCGCCGCTGCGCAGTTCGTCGAGGAGCGTCTCGAGGCTGTGAGTGAACGAGGCGATGTCGGCGAAACCGAAGGTTGCGCTGCCGCCCTTGATGGAGTGCGCGACCCGGAAGATCGTGTTGATGAGCTCGGAGTCGGGCGCACCGATGTCGAGCTTCAGCAGCGCCGCTTCCATGGAGTCGAGCGCCTCGAAGCTCTCTTCGAAGAAAGCGTCGTGAAACTGTGTCAGGTCTATGGTCATTTCGACGTCTCGGCCAGCGCCGGCAGTTTCAACAGCGAGCCCAGACCCAGGAGCTCTGCAGCCGTCGCCAACACGGGCGCGGCACCCTGCCACTTGACCTGCCGGCCACGCGCCTCACGCTCACGCACGAACATCGCGATGAGCTGCAGGCCCGCGGTGTCGATGCGTTGTACGGCGCTGATGTCGAGAGTCACGATATCCGTGTCATCCAGCAGTTTCGCAAGCCCGACTTTCAACGAGCTCGCGTCGGCCACGGTGCACTCGGCCGCCACCGCGAACGGACCGCTCGCCGGCTTGTATTCGGTTGCTACCGCAGGCGCCGTACGCGCGGGGCGACCACGGCGAGTGGTTCGTGGCACGGCACCTTGCTTGCGTTTATTCATGGCAATGGATTATGAAAGTCATCTGCTGCACGCCCAGTATCGGCTCCCGCAGCCCGCCCCTTGAGAGTGCGTTGCGGAAAATTGACGCAGTTCCGGTCAGTACTCGCTGCGGCGTCAGGTCAGGCTGGCGGCGCGGGCGATGCGTTCGCCTGCCTGGCCGTGCAGACGGCGCACCAACTCCGCCTCATTGAGCGACAAACCGCAGCCGGCCATGAGCTCTTCGCGTGACGCGCCGCCTTTCGCGAGCCGAACGGCCATCGTGTAGCCGGGGGCGGGGGCGCCCTGCGCCGCCGCGGCGGGGCGCTCGAGCCGGTCGCCAAGTTGTGAAATCGTGACCTTCGTCGCATCCACACGCGCTTCCAACTCGGCCAGTCGCTGGAGTACGGTGTGTGTTTGTGACAGGACCTGCTCCGTCTGCAACTTCGTGGCACGTCGCCAGGCGGTGAAGGTGATCGCGGCGATGACGAAGGAAAACAACAGAAAGACCGCGCGTCCCGCGACGAGCAGAAATTCGACGGAGGTCAGATCGACAGCAGGCAGAGTCATGCGCGGTAGCTCCTGTGAACGCGGTCACACTTGCCGTGCGCGCTCTCGTCAGGTGTCAGATTTCCGGCGCAGCACGGCCAGTCGTTTCAGTCAGGGTGCAGGAACCATGCCATTGACGGCGACGCGCGCACCCGAACTCGACAGGTGCGCAGCTGTCTGCGAGGCCGACTGCACCGCGGACGGCGTCACGGCCATCGGCATCTGCGCCGGCTCTCCCGGGGATACCAGTGTTGAGCGCGCCTGTTGAGGCGCTGACGTGGGCAGCTCGCTGCCCGCTGCAGACTGTGTCGGTCCGGTTCCCGATGGCAGCGCCGCCGTCTGGCCTGGCGGCGTGGCGGCCGGTATTACGGGAGCCGGCGTCAGGGTCAACGGCGAAAGAGTTGCGGGAGCGGCGGGTAACTCCGCAGGGTCGGTGTGGCGTGCGAGTTCCGTGGACAGGATTACGACGACGACACGCCGGTTGGCGTTGCGCCCCTGCTCTGAGTCGTTGCTTTGCAGGGGGCGTTGGTCGCCGTAGCCGATGACCGCGAGGCGTTCGGGGCCTACCCCATGTCCCTGCAGCACGCGTACTACGCTTCCGGCCCGCGCGGCCGATAGCTCCCAGTTCGAATAGAACGCGACCGTGCTGATCGGTTTATTGTCCGTGTGGCCCTCCACCCGGATCGGATTCGGAAACGCGCCGAGCGCGCCGCCCAGACGTTCGATCACATCTACCGCATACGGCGCGAGGTGCGCGCTACCGCTGGGAAACAGGATGTCGGTGCGGATCTCCACCTCGATCCAGAAATCTGTACGCCGCACGAAGACGAGTTTCTGCTGGACGAGGTCGTCCATGGCGCGCTCGACCTCATCCGCGACATGCGCGAGTGCTTGCGCGGCGGCGGCGGCCCTGGGAGGTAGCTTGGTGATCGCCCGAGAGTCGGCCGTCGGCTTCATTGTCCCGCTGTTGCCCGGCACGGTCGTGAGCGTCGTCGCCCCCGGTTCACCCTCGAGCATGGTCCGTTGCACGATGGTGGTTTCGAGATCGGAGCCGGAGCCGGTCTGCTTCTGGCCGAACTGAATCGGCTCCATGGTGCGCGGCACGCCGCGGAACGCGGCGAACAGGGAATCTGACAGGACGCGATACTTGCCGGCATTGACCGAAGAGATCGCGTACATCACGACGAAGAACGCCAGCAGCAGCGTGAGGAGGTCCGCATAAGGGATGGCCCACGCGTCATGGGTGACGTGTTCCTCGTGACGCCTGAGTCTGCGGGTCATCTGGGGCTTGCGGCTAATGAAGGTAGCCCTGCAGCTTGGCTTCGATGGCGCGGGGATTCTCGCCCTGCGCGATGGACAGCATGCCGTCGATCACCATCTCACGGAACTGCGTCTGCCGCTGGATGATCGACTTCAGCTTGGAGGCGACGGGCAGAAAGAAGAGGTTCGCAAGTCCAATCCCGTACACGGTCGCGGTGAACGCCGCGGCGATCCCGTGGCCGAGCTTGCTCGGGTCGGCGAGGTTTTGCAGCACCGCCATGAGACCGAGCACCGCTCCGATGATGCCAAGGGTCGGGGAATAGACGCCCATCCCCTCGTACACCTTGGCGGCGTGCATGTCGGCGTGCTCGCGCATATTGAGCTCGACATACATGACGTTGCTGATCATCTCCGGCTCGCTGCCGTCGACGACGAGCTGTAGGGCCTTTTTTACGAAGTCATCCTGCTCGCGCGCGATCGTCGGCTCGAGTCCGAGCAGTCCCTGCTTGCGGGCAGTGTTGCTCCATTCGACGATCTTCGCGATGAGCTTGCGTCCGTCGCGGACGGGGGGCCGCATGACCCATGGGAAAATCTTGATCGCACGCTGCATGACTGGCAGCGGCGTCTGTATGAAGATGGCGGCAATCGTCCCGACTACCACGATCATGAAGGCGGCGGTAGAGACCAGCGCCATGACGCCGGCGCCCTTCAACACTGCGCCGACCACGATGGCGTTCAGCGCGAGCACCACTCCGATGATGCTCAGGATGTCCAAGCGGACACCTTACATCCCGAGACCCGACAGCAGTGCATCCACGTCTGTCTGGCCCGAGGCGACGTCGCCCTTGGTTACACCGGGCACGGCAGGCCCATGGCCAGCGCCACTGGATTCGCCCATGGAGGCGTGTTCCACCACGTCGCCGGAGAGCCGTGAAAGATCGGCAAGAGCCTTTTCCAACTCCTGGACGAGCTTCATCACGCTCCGGATGATCTGGCCGGTGAGATCCTGGTAGCCCTGCGCGAGCAGCACATCGGCGAGATTGCGCCGGATGAGCTCGGAGTCGGCGCGGGCCGCGGGGAGAAAGGCCTCGATGGAGCGCACCACCGGCACGTAGGCATCGATGGAGCGCGCGACGCTCTCGAAGCCCTGTACACCGGTCGTTTGCGCCCGATATGCGCCGATCATTTCGATGAGACTGGCGGCCTCGCGCGCGGTGCGTTCCGCGAGCGGTCCCGATTGCTCGACGAGATCGAGCGTGCGATGCGCGGCCTCGTCCGTCATGCTGATGACGTGCGCGAGGCGTGCCCGGGCGTCGGGAATCTCGTTTTCAGCGATATCCGCCAGGCGCGACTCGACGCTGAAGCGTTCCAGCGCTTTCTGCAGATCCCCGGTGAGCTTGCGCAGCTCGGTGAACATTCCCGGCTCGCGCATGTGCACGATGTGGTCGACGGCCGCGAAGAAGGCGGTCTCGTCCTCAGCGCGCAGCGCATCGGTGAGAGCCTCGACGCAGGCGCTATATTCCAGCTTCAGTACAGCAAAACTCGACATGTTGACCTCACTTCCCCGGACCCAGGATCTTGTCGAGCTTTTCCTTCAGGGTCTCCGCCGTAAAGGGCTTGATGACATAGCCGTTCACACCGGCCTGCGCCGCCTCGATGATCTGCTCCCGCTTGGCTTCGGCCGTCAGCATGAGCACGGGCATCTTGGCGAGCCGGGTGTCGGCGCGAACCGCCTTGATCAGATCGAGACCGGGCATGCCGGGCATGTTCCAGTCGGTGATGAGAAAATCGAAGCTGCCCGCCTGGAGCATCGGCAGCGCGGTCTTGCCGTCGTCGGCTTCGTCGACGTTGGGATAGCCGAGGTCGTGCAGCAGGTTCTTGATGATCCGGCGCATGGTCGAAAAGTCGTCGACGACTAGAAATTTCAAGTCTTTGCTCACCGCCATTCTCCTGCTGCGCAGGCGTCCGCCTGCTCACCGTTGACCACCCGGGGGTTAGCGGCCCCAGGGACCGACCGCTGCGCGCGCAATGCGCGCTCGCCGCCGGCTCGGGGTGGGCCACTAGCCCACCCGCGCGATGCATGCATCTCGCACCCCGTTCTCACGCGTGCGCTTCCACGCGGCCGTCGCGCCAGTCTGCCAGCCGCGCTTTCAGTCTGACGAGCGCCTGCCCGTGCAGCTGGCAGGCGCGCGATTCCGTAACTTTCAACACCGCCCCGATCTCTTTCAAATTCAGTCCGTCGGTGTAGTACAACGACATGACCAGCCTCTCCCGCTCCGGCAGGTTATCGATCGCCTGAGCGAGCGCCACCCTGAACCGATCATCCGACGTTTCGCGGAATGGATCCGCGGAGCCTTGCGCGGTTGCCGCTGTTGTATCGTCCAGTGTCGCGAGACGACAGCTCGCGGCGTCCTGCACGATCGAGTGGTACTCGCCCAGCGGCACACCCATTCGCTCAGCAATCTCGACATCGCGGGCGTCGCGACCCGTCTGACGCTCTATCTCCTGCACCACCGCTGCTACCGCACGCGCTTTGCGATGCACTGAGCGCGGTGCCCAATCCAGCTTTCGCAGGGCGTCGATCATCGCCCCACGAATGCGGATTCCCGCATACGTCTCGAAACTCGCTCCGCGGTTCGCCGCGTAGTTCGACGCCGCTTCGAGCAACCCGAGCATGCCGGCCTGGATCAGGTCATCGACCTCCACCGAGGGCGGGAGCCGTCCCGCGAGGTGGTAGGCGATTCGCTTCACCAGCTCGGCGTGCTGCATGATCAGCTCGTCCGCCTCGCTCGTTACCCGGTGTGCGCCATAAGCGCTCGCCGCGTTCATGTCACGGCTTCCAGCCGCGGTGCAGTCCTTCGCACCAGCCGTTCCACGAAGAACTCGATATTTCCGCGCGGACCCGGTGGTACTGGCCATGTATCGGCCCGGGCAGCTAATTTCTTGAACGCGCGGGAGGCCGGACTGGACGGATATGCGTCACAAACAGGACGCTGTTCACGTACGGAGCGCCGCAGATACTCGTCCTCAGGAATCTCGCCTGCGAATTCAAGCACTACATCGAGGAACCTTGCTGTGACGCGCTCGAAGCGATGGAAAAGCTCGGCGCCCGCGCCCGGGGTACGCATCTGGTTGGCCAGCACGCGGAAGCGATTCACGCCGTGATTGCGACTCAGCACCTTGACGAGTGCATAAGCATCGGTTAGCGACGCGGGCTCGTCGCAAATCACGACCACGACATGTTGGCACGCTTGTGAGAACTGCAGCACACTGTGGGCGATGCCGGCGGCGGTGTCGACAATCAACACGTCGACGCGCGCGGCGAGGGTGCTGAAGGCCTGCACCAGGCCCAAGTGCTCTGCCGCTCCCATGTTCACCATGTCGGCAGCTCCTGAGGCAGCGGGCACGACGAGGAACCCCTGGGGCGCCGTTACGATAATTTCATCTAGCGTCCGCTCGCCAGAAAGCACGTGCGCGAGGGTGTAGCGCGGCGAGAGACCGAGAAATACGTCCGCGTTGGCGAGTCCCAGGTCACCGTCGAGCAGGACCACTCGCTTGCCGTTTGCGGCTAACGCGGTGGCGAGATTGACGGAGACGCTCGTCTTGCCGACGCCGCCTTTGCCGCCGGTGACGGCGATGACCTGCACCGGCTGCGCCAGGCCGTCTAGCTTTGCGTTGTTGATGAGATTGAGCTCAGGTGATGGCATTGGCAGTCTTTCCAAAACGGCGGCGCAGGAGATCTTCGTCGGCCGCCGCGCCGCTCGCCTTCGCGAGCCGCACCGCGGTCGACACCAGTTCGAGCGCACGCGCGGGACGCAGGTCCTCCGGCACGCGTTGTCCTTCGCTCGTGTACGAAATCGGGAGCCTTGCCCGGATGAGCACGGACAGGGCGCCGCCGAGGCTCGCGGCCTCGTCGACCTTGGTAAGCACGCAACAGGAGGGGTTGGCAGGCGCGAAACGCTTTACCGTTTCCTCCAGCGCACCGGCCTGCGTGCTCGCTGCTAGCACCACGGCCGTCTCGAGCCTCGACGCGGAATTGGCCAGCACGGAGAGCCGGCCGACCAGTTGCGTGTCGCGCAGGCTGGAGCCCGGTGTGTCGATGAGAATGAGGCGCTGGTCGAGGCGCGACAGGAGAGTTGGCAGACTCTCGAAGTTCTCCGGCGTATAGACGGGGACGCCCAGCATCTGTCCGAGCGACTGGATCTGGGCCTGCGCTCCGATACGAACCGTGTCCGAGCCCACCAGCGCGATGTCGCGAGGGCCGTGCCTCAGGACCCAGCGTACGGCGAGCTTCGCCAGCGTCGTCGTCTTGCCGACTCCCGTGGCACCGATGAATGCCACGCGGCCGCCGTTCTCCAGCCACCGGTCGCCGGTGACGAGGAGGTACTGCGACAGGCCGGCGATCGCAAACCGGCGCGCGAAGCCGAGCTCCACTTTGTCGGGCAGCTGCTTGAGGAGGTAGTCCGACAGATCCTGCGAAATCCCGATCTCGGTCAGCTCCCGCAGGATCTCGACATGGACCGGGGCGCGGCGTGTCAGGTCATTCCAGGCGAGTTGCGCGAGCTGGGTCTCCAGCATTCGTCGGAGGGTTTTCAGTTCAGTGCCCATGGCGTCGCTGCCCGCCAGGGTGGTAACGCTCGATTGCGCTGGGAACTCGGCAAGCACGGCCGCCGCCAGGTCGTGTTTCGCCGGCGTGAGGGTGGTTGCCTCCGGAGTGGCCTGTTGGGCGAAGCTGAAAGCAGCCGATTCGCGCGAGGCCGTAATCGCGGCCGTAGCTGGGGCGCCCGTTGCGCTTGCAGTCACCGGCGCAGGGGGGATGAACGCAGGCGAGACTTGGGAGGGGGCAGTTAAAACAGCGGCGGCGGGCGCGCGTTGGGGCGCGAGCATTGCGGCGATGGCGGGTGCAAAGAGACCCGCGGCCTCGGGCGCAGGCACGCGTAAAAACGCATCCTCCGGCAGCAGCGTGGGTGATTGTGCCGCCGCCACTGCAGGAATCAGCGGGGTAGCGGCCGCAACCGGGGATTGCCTGACACGGGAAGCGGCAGCCCCAGGCATCGCAGCCCGTGCGGCAGTCACAGACACGGAGGCGCGCGGTGCCGGTGCCAGGCTCTCCAGCGGAGCGCTGACCGCGGGCTGGGGCTGGAGACTCGTCGCGTCGAAGTCGATGGCGGCCGTGACCTCCACGCCCTCGGGGCAGCGCTTCGAGGACAGAATGACGGCATCCTCTCCGAGCTGCTCGCGGATCGAGCGTAGCGCCTGGCGCATATCGGGCGCCGTGTGTCTGACAATCTTCATGCGAGCCTCTTCTTATCTGCCGACCGCCGTGACCAGGCGGACCTTGCGGTTATCCGGAATCTCATTCCAAGCGAGTACGTGCAGGTTCGGCACACTCGAGCGCGTAAATCTCGCGAGTGTGTGACGCAGCTGCGGTGGCACCAGCAGGACGGCCGGCTCGCCGGCGGTTTCCTGACGCCGCGATGCTTCCGCGAGACGTTGTTGCAATCTTTCTGCCAAACCGGGCTCGAGACCCGGATTTGCAGCGTTGCCGGCAAGAGAAGTCTGCAGAAGTCGCTCGAGCTCGGGCTCCAATGTGATGACCGGCAGTTCGGCAGCGACCCCGGCAATGTCCTGCACGATCTGCCGGCCCAGCGCCACGCGGACGTGTCCCTGAAGCACCGTTGCGTCCTGCGACTTCGGCGCATGCTCCGCGAGCGTCTCGATGATCGTACGCACGTTGCGGATCGGCACGCGTTCTGCCAGCAGCCCCTGCAGGACGCGGACCAGATTCGACAGCGGCAGCACGCGGGGCACGAGATCCTCGACGAGCTTCGGTGCCGTCTTTGTCAGCGTATCGAGGAGGTGTTGGACTTCCTCGTGGCCCAGAATCTCGTGGGCATGAGCCTGCACGATGAAACTCAGATGAGTCGCTATGACGGTGCTCGGATCGACGACGGTATAGCCGAGCGTTTGCGCGTGATCGCGTGCCGCGGGCTCGATCCACACCGCTTCCATGCCGAACGCGGGATCCTGCGTGGCGATGCCCTGTAGGGGTCCGAATACGCGCCCCGGATTGATAGCGAGCTCGCGGTCCGGATAGACGATGCTCTCGCCGACCGGAACGCCGCCGAGATTGATGCGATAGACGTTCGGTGCCAGGTCGAGGTTGTCGCGGATGTGAACGGAGGGTACGAGAAAACCGAGATCCTGCGAGAGCTTGCGGCGTACGCCGCGCACGCGGGCGAGAAGGTCGCCGTTCTGGCGCGTGTCAACGAGCGGCACGAGGCGGTAACCGACTTCCAATCCGATCAGGTCGACCGGCTTCACATCATCCCAGGTCAACTCGCGCGTCTCGTTCGACGGCGCGGCTTTTATCGGCGCGGGAGCCTCCTGCAGGGGCGCCGCGCGCCGCTTGGCTATGGCATAGGCCGCGCCTCCGCACACCGCCGCCATCAACAGGAAGGCGACGTTGGGCATTCCGGGGACCAGGCCAATCACGCCGAGCAGTCCCGCAGCGACACCGAGGGCCTTGGGCTGTCCGAACAGCTGTTTCGTGAGCTCGCCGCCCATGTCCTGGGCGCGCGACATGCGCGTGACGATGAGGGCGACGGCGGTCGACAGCAGCAGTGCCGGAATCTGCGTGACGAGACCATCACCGATCGTGAGAAGCGTATAAGTGCGGCCGGCCTCGGCGATCGGCAGGCCGTGCCCGATCGTGCCGATGGCGAGCCCACCGATGATGTTGATGAACAGGATGAGGATACCGGCGACCGCGTCGCCGCGCACGAACTTGCTGGCGCCGTCCATGGAGCCGTAGAAATCAGCTTCCGCCCGCACGTCGGCGCGGCGGATTCGCGCTTCATCCTGTGTGATGAGCCCGGCATTGAGGTCGGCGTCGATCGCCATCTGCTTGCCCGGCATGGCGTCCAAAGTGAACCGGGCGCTGACTTCCGAGATGCGTCCCGAGCCCTTGGTGACGACGACGAAGTTGATGATGGTGAGGATGACGAAGACCACCACACCGACGGCGAAATTGCCGCCGATCACGAACTCGCCGAAGGACTGGATCACGTGACCGGCCGCTCCAGGTCCGCTGTGTCCGTTCAGAAGCACTACGCGCGTGGACGCGACGTTCAAGGCGAGTCGCAGCAACGTGGCCACGAGGAGGACTGTCGGAAATACGCCGAACTCGACCGGTCGCGAGACGTAGAACACCGACATCATGATGACGATCGAGAGCGCGATGTTGAACGTGAACAGGATGTCCAGCGCCATCGGCGGCAATGGCAGCACGATCATCGCGAGAACCGCTAGCACGCCCACGGGCACGCCGACACCGGTGCGGATGAGCTCGCGCATCGTTGGCATCGTCGGAGTGGGAGTCGCTGTCGCCATGAGTCAGTGCCTTGTTCCTAGTGTCTGGTCGAATCGGGATCGAGGGTCGGATCTATGCTCGCCTCGGGGGGCTGCGGTGGTACCGCACCGTCACGACGCGCAGTCTTCACCTGGTAGATGTATGTGAGTACCTGCGCTACGGCGACATACAGAGAGTTCGGGATCGCGGCGCCGATTTCGACATGGCGATGAAGGGCGCGGGCGAGAGGCGGCGCTTCGAAGATCGGCACGCGATGTTCCGTGGCGATCTCACGGATACGCGCCGCGATGACGTCGGCGCCTTTCGCTACGACAATCGGAGCACGCATGCGCTTTTCGTCATAGCGTAGCGCCACGGCGAAGTGCGTCGGATTGACCACGACGACGTCCGCTTTCGGCACCTCATGCATCATCCGGCGCCGGGCGAGCTCCTGCTGCGCCTTGCGAATCCGCCCCTTGATCTCGGGCGAGCCCTCGCTTTCCTTGCTCTCCTGGCGTATTTCCTCGCGACTCATCTTCAACTTCTGGTTGTGCTGCCAGAGCTGCCACGGCACGTCGACGGCCGCGATCAGACCCAGAGTTCCGGCCAGCACGACAAACGCATGGCCGGCGAGGGCGGCGGCGTGGCTGAGCGCAGCGTTGATGGGTTCGGCGCCCAGACCCATGAGCTCGCCCGATTTCTGCCACAACAGGCAGGCCGCAACGAGCGCGACGAACAGAAATTTGGCGAACGCCTTGGCGAGCTCGACCACGCTGCGACTGGAGAACATGCGAGCGAAGCCGGAGGCCGGACTGAGTCGTGTGAAGTCGGGAGCGAGCACTTCGAAGCTCATATTCCAGCCGCCGAGGGCTAGAGGTGCCGCGACCGCCGCGAGTACCGTGAGGCCGAGGATCGGCGCGCAGGCGAGGAAAGCATGCGACAGCGCGTTGGCAAAGCTGGCGATGGCGCGGCTCTCATCCAGCGATTCCTCGCGCGTCAGCGTGAGGCCCGAGCGCATGAGGCTGTGCAGCTGTGCGCCCAGGTTGCCGCCCAGGACCTGCAAGCCTGCGCCCGCCAGCAACAGAACGGCGGCCGCATTGAGCTCGACGGACCGGGGTATCTGGCCTTTCTTGCGCGCTTCCTCCAGCCGCTTACTGGTCGGTTGCTCCGTCTTTTCCTGGCCATTCTCGCCTTCCTCGGCCATGCGTCAGCTCCCTGCCCCGTTGAGCCGGCCCAGCAGCGCCATGGCATCCTGTAGCAGCCGCACGAAACTCGACTGCAGGGTCGGCAGCCCAAGCAGCACGATTGCCAGCCCGAATACGAGCGTTACGGGAATGCCGACAGCGAACAGGTTCAGCGTGGGGGCGGCGCGGCTCATGACGCCGAACGCGATGTTTACGATGAGCAGGGCGGTGATGCCCGGCAGAGCGATCCCCAGCGCTCCTGAAAACAACGCCGCACCCCACTGCACCACCGTCCACAAACCGTCCGGCCCCAACCCGGTCGTCCCTACCGGCAGAGTCTGGAATCCCGCGACCAGGATCTCGAGCAGCCGCAGATGACCGTTCAGCGCGAGAAACGTCAGCATGACCAGCAACGAGTAGAACTGGCCCAGCACCGGAGTCTGCACACCATGCGCCGGGTCAAGGTTGAAAGCGAAGGACAATCCCATGCTGTTGGCGAGGAGCTGCCCCGCCAGCGTCACGGCGTCGAACACAAGCTGCAGGCAGAAGCCTAACGCCACGCCGATGAGTGCCTGCTGCGCCGTGATTACGCAGCCGGCGGCGGAGAAAGGAGCGATCCCGGCGGGTGAGGGCACGAGCGGCGCGATGAGCAATGCAACCGCGCCCGCCAGTACGATCCGTATGCGCGGCGGCACCGTGACCGCGCTGAATGCGGGGGCCACCATGAAGCACGACCCCACGCGTACGAATGGCCAGAAGACCTGGGCGAGCCAGGCATCGAGCTGTCCTGCGGTGAGGTTGATCATGCGGAAAGTGAGTCCGGTGCAGTCAGTTGATCAGCGAAGGAATGCTCTCGAACAGCTCGCGTGTGTAGCCCACGAGAATCTTCAACATCCAGGGTCCGCTGAATACGAGCATCGCGGCAATTGCGATGAGCTTCGGGATGAACGAGAGCGTCTGCTCGTTGATCGAGGTTGCCGCCTGGAAGGCGCCGACGATGAGTCCCGTCACGAGCGCCACGAGCAGCAGCGGGCCCGCGATGAGCAACGTGATTTCGAGCGCGCGGCTGCCAATGGTCATGACTGTTTCGGGATTCATGTGCGTGGCCTGTGAATCAGGAATAGAAACTCGACGCGAGCGTGCCCATGACCAGCGCCCAGCCGTCGACGAGCACGAACAACATCAGCTTGAAGGGCAGGGAGATGAGCACGGGCGAGAGCATCATCATGCCCATGGACATGAGCACACTCGCCACCACCAGGTCGATGATCACGAACGGGATGAAGATCAGAAAGCCTATGAGAAAGGACGTTTTCAGCTCGCTCGTGACAAAGGACGGCACCAGGATCAGGAGCGGCACGTCCTGCGGGGTCGCGTAGCCTTTGCCGCCGGAGATGCGCACGAAGGTGGCTATGTCGCTCTCGCGCGTCTGGTCCAGCATGAATTTCTTCAGCGGCACCACTGCACGATTCAGCGCTGCAGTCGCGTCGATCGTGCCGGCCGAGTAGGGCTTGTAGGCATCCTCGTTGATACGGTCGAGGACCGGGGACATCACGAACAGGGTCAAAAAGAGCGCCAGGCCAAGCAGCACCTGGTTGGGAGGCGTGTTACCAGCGCCGATCGCCTGGCGGAGCATGCCAAGAACTATCACGATTCGTGTGAACGACGTCATCATCAGGACGATGGCCGGCAGCAGCGTCAGCGCCGTCATCAGCGCCAGGACTTGCAGCGTCAGCGTGTAGGTCTGGCCGCCCCCGCTGGCTGCGGTTTGAACCGTCAGTGCAGGAATGCCGGGCTCGGCAAACGATACTGCGGGAAGCAGCACAGCGCAGAAAAGCAGCGTTTGCCGCGCCGTGCGCCTCATTTACCGAGGCTCCGCATGAGCAGTGCGCGGAACGAATTGCGCGAATCCTCTGAGGTACCCAGGGGTGGTTTCGCGAGATCGAGCGGCTCGGTGAGCACGTGCAGTGTGTTTACACGCCCGGGAGCTACGCCGAGAAGAATCTGGGTCTGTCCAACTTTCAGCAGCACCGCGCGCTCCTTCTGCCCGAGGTGTACATCGGCGAGAATGTCGATGGCGCTTCCGACCCTGTTGCCCGTCACTCGCATGCGGCGAACTATCCACGCCACCACGAAGATCGCAGCAAGGACGACGATCAGCGCGAATGCGACTTCGCCCAGTCCACCGACGCCGATCGGATGTGGCGAGCCTGGGGTTTGCGGGGCGGCGAACATTGGCTTACTTCAGCTTGCGCAGACGCTCGGCGGGACTGATCACGTCCGTGAGCCGTATTCCGAACTTCTCGTTGACGACGACCACCTCGCCGTGCGCCACGAGCGTTCCGTTCACGAATACATCGAGCGGCTCACCTGCGGCCCGGTCGAGCTCGACGACCGAGCCCTGGTTGAGCTGCAACAGGTTGCGGATCGGGATGCGGGTGCGCCCGACCTCCATCGAGAGGGTGACCGGGACGTCCAGGATGACATCGAGATTGACGTCGCGAGCGGTTTTCGGGCCCTCATCCTGGAAATTGTCGAACTCGGCGGCGCGCGGTTCTGCGTTGGCATTCATAGGTGATCTCAGCTTCTATTGCCGGTCATGTTTTCGATCGTGACAGGGCTGTTACGGCGCATGCGCTCTTCGAACTTGATGGCCTGCTGGCCGCGCGACAGGCCGAAGCTGCCGCGGAACACCGGTACGTCCTCGGCGAGCACCAGCACCTTGCCGGTGAAATCGCAGTTGAGAATGTCGCCGGCCTTGAGATTCACGAGCTCGGCGAGCGTGATGGAGGTACGGCCGAGGAGCGTCGACAGCTCGATCTCCGCGTCCTCGATCTCTTCCCGCAGGCACACCATCCAGCGCTCATCTTTCTCGACACGGTCGCTTGCCATGCCGGAGTCGAGCACTTCGCGCAGCGGCTCGATCATCGCGTACGGCATGGTCACGTGCAGCTCGCCGCCGCCGCCATCGAGCTCGACGTGAAAGCTCGTGACGACGACGATCTCGGAAGGCGAGACGATGTTCGCGAAGTGCGGGTTGATCTCCGACTGCAGATATTCGACTTCGAGGGGCGCGATGTGCGACCAGGCCTCGTGGAGGTCCGCGAACACATTGCGCAGCAGCAGGTGGATGATGCGGTACTCGGTGGCAGTGAACTCGCGTCCCTCGATCTTCGCGTGCCGGCCCGTGCCGCCGAAGAAGTTGTCCACCACCGCGAACACGAGCTTCGGATCGAGCACGATCAGCGCCGTGCCGCGCAACGGATTCATCTTTACGAGGTTCATGTTCGTCGGCACGTGCAGGGTGTGCACGTATTCGCTGAACTTTTTCACGGCGATCGGCGCCACGGAGATCTCCGGCGAGCGACGCAGCAGGTTGTACAGGCTGACGCGGAACAGGCGCGCGAAACGCTCGTTGATCATCTCGAGCGTGGGCATGCGCCCGCGCACGATCCGCATCTGATTGTTGAAATCGTACGTACGGGCTTCGCCCGGCGCGGCGGCGGGTTCGGTGCTGACCGCACCGGTATCGACGCCATGGATGAGGGCGTCGATTTCGGCCTGATCTAAGATCTTTTCTGAGCTCACCAGCTCGTCCTCTATTGCATCACGAAGCTGGTGAAGTACACCGCTTCGACTCTTTCGGGTTTGCCGCCGGCCGCGGCGACCACTTTGCGCACGGCGTTGAGCGTCTCCACCCGCAGCTGCTCCTTACCCTCGCGCGTGGAGACGACCGAGTACTTCTGCCCGCCAAACAGGAGCAGGAGGTCGTTGCGCACGACTGGATCGTTCGCCTTCAGCAGCTCGATGGTGGACATGTCGCGCGACATCAGTTGCGCGGTGACCTGCAGAAAGCGCACCTGCTGGTCGTTTTCGAAATTGACGACAAAGGGTGGGTCGAGCGCGACGTATTGGGGCGGTGCGAGGGGTTCGTGCTTGACTGCCCCCGGCTTCTTGCCGGAGTGCGCCGCGAAGGCGAACCACGCGCCGATGCCGCCGCCTACCAGGACCAACACCGCCACGACGATGAGGATGAGCAGCTTATTCTTGCCCTGGCCCGCAGGGGCGGGCTCTTCCGCCGGGGCGAGTACGGGTACGTCGGCCATCGCCTGGGTCACTCCTGCACACTTTGAGTTAGCTTCGCTAAGCCAGGTGCAACGTGTATGCCACACGTGGCGCGACGCGCCTAAGTCACTCTACGATAAGGATTTGTGGCTGTTTGAAGAGTGTGAAACGCGTCGCAGGAGACAGGCCGCGACGGAATCTTGGCGCTGGCGGGCGCCCGGACGGATTCAGGCGTAGGTGTCGAGGAGACCCGCGCGCCCGCCGGACACGGATGCGAGCGACGCCTGCTCGTTGCTGACACCGGTTATCGAGGAGATCGCGGCAACCGCAGGCTTTTGAGCGTGGCCGCGCGGTGGCTCCCGCGAGACGCCGGCATCGGACAGAGTGAGGCCCTGGCTTGCGAACATCTGGCGCAAGTGTGGCAGCGCCTGCTCCAGCGCGGCGCGCGTATCCGCGTGGTTGGCACCAAACCAGACGCTCGCCGCCCCGTCCTGTACTTGAATACGGACCTCGAGCGGCCCCAGGTGCTCCGGCGAGAGCTGCAGGGAGCCGGATTCCACGCCCTGATGAGCCATCCAGGTGAGTCGGCCACCGAGCTCGTCGTTGAACGCAGGAGTGCCGACGGGCGCGCGCAGGTCGCCGGTAGTCGCATCCGGGTTCGCGGCCGCGTGTTGAATTCCGAAGTGTGAACCAACGCTCAGCTGCGCGGCCTGGATCGCCGTCGCCGACGTGCTGTTGCTGTCTTGCGCGGGGGCCGGTGAAGCGCCTGTCAGGATGGTGGCGTCAGGAGAGGATTTCGCGCCGTGTGCCACGTCCTTCGTGACGATCGAGAGGAGGTCCGGAGCCGAAAAGCCTCTGGCCAGCGAAACTGCAGTGGCGGAATCGTCCTGCCTCCACGTTGCAGGCGCGCCCGGTGGCGGAGTCGCAGGGCGTTGGCCCGCCATAGCCGCTGCAAGCGATTGTGAGGCGAGCGACAGTGCGGCCGCGACGGCGGCCGCGTCGGCCTCTCCAGGGGCCTTGGCCTTGGCGTCCACTGCGCCGGCCGATGCCGGGGTCGTGACAGAGGCGCTGGCGTCGTTTGCGGCGGCCGCCTGCGACTGTGCGAGCGCCTGCAGGAAATTCGATTCAGCGCCATTTTGCGGTTGCGAGGCGGGGCCACTCTTGCCGTTTGCGGACGCACCTGAGGCCGGCGCCGTTGCGGAGTCCTTCCCGGATGCAGAGCCGGTCGCGGATTTGGCAGCGGAGTTTGCCTTCGTATTGGTCGATTCTTTGGCGGATCCGCCTGGCGCGCGAGCCGCTGTATCGGCCGACTCGCCGGCCGCTGAGTGGTGCGCTGTGCCGTCGCTGTCAGCGGCTTTGAACGTGCCCGCGCCCCCGGCTTTGGGTCGCGGGGGAGAAGGGATTACGGCCGCAGGGATCGAGTCAAGCGCCACGCAGAACCAGTCCTTGCGCCCACATGCGCTGCGATCGTTCATCGGATTCGTGCTGCTCGCGCCGCTCCAGCAGGCGGAGCTCTTCGGCCTGCCAGCGTTTCACGGTGTGGCCTATCGCGTCGGCGCGTTGAGCGGCGTCCTGCCAGTTTTGCAGTTCGGAGTCCCGTTGCGCACGCGTGCCGATCACCGCCTGGGTCTGCTGGCGCAGGGCCTCGTCGAGGCGTGACAGAAACACCTGGTAGTCGCGAGCGCTGGCGCCGCTCATGCCAACCTGGGCCCGCATGGCGAAATCGCGCACATAACCCGCCCGGTAGCTTTCGAGCTCCGTGAGCTTAGTCTCACTTTCGTTCACCCGGCGTTCGCAGGCAGCGAGAGCCTCCGCCTTGCGGCGCTCGAGATCGTCGACGACTTTCTTGACCATCTCCAATCGATCGGTGCGTTTCATACAGTCCCCGCTCATTTGGCCTGCCCGCCATCGGATTTCGCAGGCTCACTCTCGGCCAGGACAGCCTTGAGCGCTGTGAGGCTTGCCGCGAAATCGACACGCTCGCCCATGTCCTGCTGCAGGAACCGCTGCATTCGGGGCCAGAGTGTGATGGCGTTATCGACACGCGGATCGCTGCCGCGCTGATAGGCGCCGATCGCGATGAGATCGCGGTGCTGCTGGTACGTCGAGAGCGTCTGGCGGAACTGGCGCGCCGTCTGGATCTGCTCCGGCGAGGCAATTTCGTTCATCACGCGACTGATGGAGGCTTCGACATCGATCGCCGGATACTGGCCGCTCTCGGCAATGCGGCGCGACAGCACGATGTGGCCGTCGAGGATGGCGCGTGCCGCGTCCGCGATCGGATCCTGGTTGTCATCGCCCTCGGTGAGGACGGTGTAAAAAGCTGTAATGGAACCCCCGCCTTCGGCTCCGTTCCCGGCGCGCTCGACGAGTTGCGGTAGCTTGGCAAACACCGAGGGCGGGTAGCCTTTCGTGGCTGGCGCTTCGCCAATCGCAAGGCCGATCTCGCGCTGGGCCTGCGCGAAGCGTGTCAGCGAATCCATCAGCAGCAGGACGCTCAAGCCCTGGTCGCGGAAATACTCTGCAATGGCCGTTGCCAGCCAAGCGCCATGCAGGCGCATGAGCGGCGGGTGGTCGGCCGGAGTCGCGACGACGACCGCGCGTTGGCGATCCTTGGGACCCAGGATGCGCTCCACGAATTCCTTTACTTCACGGCCGCGCTCGCCGATCAGACCGACGACGATCACGTCGGCGCTCGTATAGCGAGCCATCATCCCCAGCAGCACGCTTTTGCCGACGCCGCTGCCCGCGAAGAGCCCGACGCGCTGGCCGCGGCCTATCGTGAGCAGCGAGTTGATCGAGCGGATGCCGACATCGAGCGGTTCGGAGATCGGCTGGCGTGCGAGGGGATTGATGGGCTTTCCGGAGAGCCGAACCCTTGCCTCGCAGCCGAGCGGTCCGAGATCGTCGAGCGGCTGCGCCGCGCCATCGATAATTCTACCCAGGAGTTGCGGTCCGACACCCACGGTGCCGGCGCCTCGGCGTGGAATGACTCGTGCGTTAGGTCCGAGGCCGTGTGCGTCTCCTGTGGGCATGAGATAGAGCCGGTCGCCGGCAAACCCAACAACCTCCGACTCGACGCGCGATCCGTCGCCGGCGATGACGTCGCAAGCGTCGCCAATCGATGCATGGCAGCCGACCGCTTCGAGCGTAAGTCCGATCATTCGAGTGAGGGAGCCCTCGACCGGCGGGGGCGGAGTGCGTTCCACGCGCCGGATGCGGCGTTCGAGTCTGCTGCTCCAGAGCGGCCCGCGCGCGATCTCGAGGTCGGCGGCCGTCACGGCGTACCCTCGGGAGCTGCGGCGGCGCCAGCGCTGTCGCTGATTTGAGTGCCGTGGGAAGACTGCCGGTCCACGCTGCGTTCGTCGCCCAAGGCGCTGGCGATTACGCTGTTGATGCGACTGTCCAACCGCGCGTCGATCTGGGAATTTTCTGTGCGCACTACACACCCGCCCCGCGACAGCGTGGGATCTTCGACGATCGTCCACGCCCGCTCGTTCGCAGGCGCGGTGAGGCGCTCGCGCACTATCGCGGCGTCCTCTGGATGCAGAAGGACTCGAACCTCGCGGGCGGCTGACGGCAACTGCCCAAGAGACTCACGAATGATGGCAATGACTTGCGCCGGGTCGATCCGCAGCTCGCGCCGCGCGAGCTGCTTCCCAACGGCAAGTGCAAGGTGCAGCAGCATCTTCTCCACATCCGCATCGAGCTCCCGCAGCGGGCTGCTCAGGAGCTGCAGTACCGAGTCCAGCCGCTCTATTTGCGCATCGAGCTCGGCAATGCGCCCCTGCATCTGCGTCTGCGCTCGGGCGAGGCCGGCCTCGTAGCCCCGCGCTTCGCTTTCTTGCCGCGCGATGCGAGCGATTGCTTCCGCAGCGGCTGCCGCCTTGCGCTCGTCGGGAACGCGTCCGATGACCGGCCCGTCGACTTCGGGCAGGGACCAGCGTTCGATCGCCGCAACTCCGGCGGAAAAATTGCGTCGCGGATCAGACATATGCTTCGCCCTTGCCGGCGAGCTGGATCGTGCCCTCGTCCGCCAGCTTGCGCGCCATCTGCAGAATTTCCTTCTGTGCGGCCTCCACTTCGGAGATCCGCACCGGGCCCCTCGCTTCGAGGTCGTCCTTGAGCATCTCCGAGGCACGCTGCGACATGTTCTTGAAAACCTTCTCCTTCAAATTGTCATCCGCACCCTTCAAGGCGATCAGCAGCTTGTCGCTCGGCACCTGGCGCATGAGCTCCTGCATGCTGCGGTCGTCGAGCTCGTTGAGGTTGTCGAAGACGAAGATGAGATCCTGGATGCGCGCCCCGAGCGCCTGGTCGCTCCTCGTGATCTGTTCCATGATCATGCTTTCCTGACTGGTCTCCAGGAGGTTGATGATGTTGGCAGCGGCTTTCGCGCCGCCCATTACCGAGGTCTTGCCGGTCGACTTGCCGGCGAACTGCTTCTCCATGATGTCGTCGAGCTCGTTCAAGGCGGACGGTTGCACACCGTCCAGCGTGGCGATGCGCACTATGATGTCGGAGCGCATGCCCGGTGGCAGATACGTCAGAACTTCCGCGGACTGGTCCGCATCGAGATAGGCCAGAACGATGGCGATGATCTGCGGATGCTCGAGCCGGATGAGCTCGGCGACCGCGCGCGCATCCATCCATTTCAGGGCCTCGAGGCCCTTGGTGGAGCGGCCGATATTGATCCGATCGATGATGCTCGCCGCCTTGTCCTGCCCGAGCGCATCGACCAGCACCCGGCGGAGGAATTCGTCCGTGCCCACCCCGACGGAGGTCTCACTTTCCACCGACGAGGTGAAGTTCGTGATCACGCCCTGGACCTCTTCGCGCGAGACATTCGTCAACTTCGCCATGGCGGCGCCGATGCGTTGGACTTCCTTTGCGCCCATGTGCTTCAGCACCTGGGCAGCTTCCTGTTCGCCAAGCGTCAACAGGAGGATCGCGGCGCGCTCCGTACCGCTGCGAGTTGCGTCAGCCTTGTCCTTCATCGGCGGTTACTCATCCGCAGCCACCCAGCCGCGGACGACCTGGGCCACGCGTTTCGGATCCTGATTTACCAGAGTTCGCGCCTGCGCGACCTGCTGCTCATGGGTTACGGCCACCTCTTTGGCCGTCGCCGCCGCCAGTGCCGGGGCGTTGCTCGCGAGCGGCTCCGCCGTGCGCGGCATGAGCTGCAGCGCGCGAGCCGGGCCGACCAGGCTGCGCATCATCGGCCGAAGCACAGAGAGCACGAGCACAAGCAGCACCACCAAACCTGCGACGAGCTTGGCGATGCTGAGGAACAGCGGCGAGTCCCAGAACGCTGGCGTCTGCAGGTCGCCTTCAGGCACGGACGCTTCCGCCGTGAACGATGCGTTCACGACATTTACGTTGTCGCCGCGCGCCTCATCGAAGCCGACGGCGTCCTTCACGAGTTGGTTCACGTGCTCGAGTTGCTGGGGAGTAAGGGGGATTTCCTTGGCCTTCCCGTCCTTGTCCACCGAACGCATGTTGTCGATCAGGACGGCAACGGTGAGGCGCTTTAGCTTGCCCGCCGGCTGGCGCGTGTAGGCGAGCGTGCGGTCGATCTCGTAATTGCGGGTCGTCTGCTTCGAGATGCTGTCGGACGCCCCGCCGGCACCGGCGCCAGCGACTGGCTGAGTGGGCCCCGCCGGGGTGGCTGCCCCGGAAGCGTTCTTTGCGACCGCACTGGTGTTGGATGGTGGTTGCGCCACACCACCCGCGGGAGGTTGGTTCGTCAGTGCGCCCGGGACTCCCTGCACTCCGGAGCCGTCCCGGCTCGTTTGTTCCGAAAGTTGTTCGCTGCGGACGATCTGACTGTCTGGCTTGTACTGCTCATGCGCTTCTTCGCTGACCGCCATGTCCATTTGCGCGACGACCTGCGCGCGCACGCGCCCGGCACCGATCATCGGGGTGAGTAACGCTTCGATACGCTGCGTGTAATCCTCTTCGAGACGATGCACCAGGTCGAACTGCTGCTCACGCAGCGAGAATTCGTCGTGTCCCTCGGGAGAAGAAAGGAGGCGTCCCTGCTGGTCGACGACGGTGACCTGGCTGGGCTCGAGCTCCGGAATGCTGGACGCCACGAGATTGATGATGGCCTGCACCTGCCCCTGCTCGAGCCGCCGGCCCGGCTTCACCTGCACGAAGACCGAAGCGCTACCCGGATGCTTGTCGCGCACGAACGCGGACTGACGCGGAATGGCAAGGTGGACGCGCGCTCCTTCTACGGGACGCAGGTTGGCAATGGTGCGCCCGAGCTCGGTCTCGAGCGCGTGCTGGTAGCGCGCATTCTCCATGAACTGGCTGACCCCGAAGCCAGGGTCCTTGTCCATGAGCGCGAAGCCGCCGCCGCTTTCGGGAAGGCCCTGGCCGGCGAGCTTCATGCGGGCCTCGGCTACCCGCTCGGAGGCCACTTCGATGTTGTTGGAGCCGGGCTGAATGCGATAAGGAATCTGCGCGGTGTCGAGCGCCTGGGCGATCTGCGACTGGTCTGCGGCGGCGATGTTGGCGTAAAGCAGGCTGTAGCTCGGGCCGCGTGTCCAGAGCACGACGGTGACGCCTGCGGCCACCGCGGCAGCGATGCCCACGAGCAGCAGAATAGGCTTCAGGCTTGCGGGCAAGCCAGAAGGGGGCGCTAAGGTTGCTTCACTCATTGCTGCACTTCGTGCACGACTTGACGGGGTTCACCAAGCGTGAGCCCCGTCCGAGTAGCAGCGCGAAGCGCGCTGGGTAACCGATTGAATTTCCCACGCACCTATCTCACAACTGCATGTTCATGATGTCTTGATACGCGGTCACGAGGCGATTGCGCACCTCTGTCAACGCGCGGAACGACACACTGGCTTTCGATATTTCCAACATGACCTGCGGCAGCTCGACACCGGGGGTGCCCCGTTCGAAAGCGGCGCTGAGCGCGGCAGCGTGCTGCGCGGTCTCATTCACCTGGTCGACACCCTTGCGCAGGATGTTGGCGAATTCACTTCCACCAGCCGGTGGGGTCTGATTGGCCTGCGCCGTGCCGAGCTTCGTCTGCGCGGACAGCGAGCGGATCTGTTCGAGGACGCGATTGATTTCCATCTGACTCATGGGTGCTCCTGGATCGGACGGTCAGGCGGCCGGGACGTCGATGCCGGCTTCGCGCAGACGTGCAAGCTTGTAACGCAGGGTCCGGGCACTGATCCCGAGGCGTACGGCGGCTTCGCGGCGGCTGCCCTGGCCGGTGCGCAGTGCGTCCAGAATGAGGTCGCGCTCGGCATGTCCCAGCGAGGTGGCCAATGAGCTGGCTGCGGCGGCATCCGCGGCAGCCGTGCCCGCGGCCTCTGCGGCTGCACCTGGGGGTTCGAAGCCGTGCAAATCGGCCCCGTCGTTGGCGAGCTCGAACTGGATGTGCTCGGGGCGGATCACCGGCCCGTTCACCAGGATGAGAGCCCTCTGCAGCAGATTGTCCAACTCGCGCACGTTACCCGGCCACGGATAGGTGAGCAGCGCATGAGCCGCTTCCGCGCTCAGAGCAGGAATGCGCTCTCCGGGGCGGACACGTCCCGAGAGCAATTGCATGGCCAAGGGCAGAACGTCGTCCCGTCGCAGGCGCAGCGGTGCCAGGGCCAGCGGAAAGACGTTGAGTCGATAGTAGAGATCTTCGCGGAAGCGGCCGGCCGCAACTTCCTCGCGTAGGCGGCGGTTGGTCGTCGCAAGCACGCGTACATCGAGAGCGATGGGGGTCCGGCTGCCGATGCGCTCTACTTCGCGCTCCTGCAGGACCCGCAACAACTTCGCCTGCAATCCGAGCGGCATCTCCGTGATCTCATCGAGTAACAGCGTGCCGCCCTGGGCCTGCTCGAACTTGCCGGGATGCGCGGCGTGCGCGCCCGTGAAGCTGCCGCGCTCGTAGCCGAAGAGCATGGCTTCGAGCATGTTTTCCGGAATAGCCGCGCAATTGACCGCCACGAAGGCGCAGGCGGCGCGCGGCGAGCGGCGATGAATGAACCGGGCCAACACTTCCTTGCCCGTGCCGGACTCCCCGACGATCAACACCGTGCAGTCGCTCTCTGCGACCCGCCGTGCGAGCTCGATGAGCCGCTGCGAGCTCGGTGCGTAAGCAACGGGCTCCGGCTCTACGCGAGTCGCGCAAGCGGCGGCAGTTTGTTTGTCGATGCTGTCATCAGTCATTGGACCTCCCACGAAGGTGGGTACTTCGTACCCGAGAGGTGCAAGACGCGTGCCGGGCTGGAACTACCCGCAAAGCGTGAGAGGCATCACAAGCGCGGCAACAATCCGCCGCGCAAGCGTCAATCTTCCGTCGCGGCCTCGTCGTCGGTCATGCCGAGCTTGCGGAGTTTCTCGACGAGGGTCGTGCGACGCAGGCCGAGCAGCCGCGCAGCGTGAGCGACGGTGCCGTTCGAACGCTCGAGCGCCTGCTCGACGAGCCGGCGTTCGATGGAGAGAAGATGGGCGCGCAGGTCGAGGCCGTCCTGCGGCAGAACCGTCAGGGCCTCGAACGGAGCGAGTGAACCTGACTCGAGCGGCTGCGGCTCGAAGGCCTCCGATTCCAACACTGACAAGGTGGCTTCGTCGGTGAGCGGCACCTGGTCCTCGACCGCGATGGCCTGCGACGGGTCATCGAGCGCGGACACACACAGCGAGCTGTCGAGCGCCTTTACCTCGAGCGTCCAATCCTGCGGCGGCCGGTATTTCGCCGGGAGATCGCGGATTTCGACTACACGGCCGCCACATACGATCGACAGCCGTTCGATGAGATTGCCGAGCTCGCGGACGTTGCCGCTCCAGTGGTGCAGGGCAAGGGCGGCGAGCGCGCGTGCCGAGAGTTGTACGCGGCCGCGGCCTTCAGAGATGTTGTGTGCGATGAAATCACGCACCAGCAGCGGAAGGTCTTCGGCGCGCGCCCGCAGTGGCGGCATCTCGATGGGGAATACATTGATGCGGTGAAAGAGATCCTCGCGAAACGTACCGCGCACGATGGACTCTTCGAGGTTGCGATGGGTCGCCGCGATGATGCGGACGTTGCAGCGGATCGGCGCATGGTTGCCGACGCGCTCGAACACGCGCTCCTGCAATACGCGCAGCAGCTTCACCTGCATCGACGGGCTCATATCCCCGATTTCGTCGAGAAACAGGGTGCCGCCTTCGGCGATCTCGAAGCGACCCTTGCGCGAGGCGATGGCGCCTGTGAAGGAGCCTTTCTCGTGGCCAAACAGCTCGGACTCGAGCAGTTCGGCCGGAATGGCCCCGCAATTCACGGCGACGAACGGCCGGTTGCGCCGCGGGCTCAAATCGTGGATGGCGCGGGCGGCGACTTCCTTGCCGGTGCCGGACTCCCCGAGCACGAGCGCCGTGGAGTCGAAGCCGGCGACCTGGCGGATGAGTGCCACGGCATCGCGGATGGCGGCGGAGGTGCCGGTCGGCAAACGAACTCCGGCGATCGTCGGGGTCACGAGACCTAGACTGATTGCTCTTGTGTCGCTGCCGATGAGCTCGGACGCCAAAATTGATTCCGCCGCAGCCATTGAGACTCCCGCCTTCCCGATCCCGAACGTTTTTGTTTTTTCAAACGGGCAGCTCAGTGCGCCGCTCACGGTTACTATGTTGCGCAGCGCAGACAGTAAAAGCTGTGAAGCACATCCGACTTGAGCCCTATGGCTCGTCGGATCTACGTGATGCCATTCACACCCGGCGCGACAAGCGTCAATTCGCCGTCGGCGGCTTGCTGCTATGCGGGGCCGCGCCGTGGCTGGCGGCTGACGGCGACCTGGCGGCGATGGCGGCGGAAGGCGAGTTTCTCAATGAGGTCGGCCACGGCTTCGCCAACCGGAGCGAACCGCACCTTGACGTGGCCGTCCGGTGTGACGTTCGTCACACGGCCCGGCAAACGCAACGGCTGGGCAAGGCTGTCGTGTAGATATATCTCCGCAACTCCCTGCTCACCTGCCTCGGGCAGGGGCCCGGCGCTGCGCCACATTCCGCCGAGCGCGTTAAAGCGTACCGGCACGGAGGGCGGCCGTGGCCGGTTGGCGGCAAGGATTTGCCCCACCAGATCCAGTAGCAGGTTGATCTTGAGGTCCAGGCGCATGATGTCGGCCGCGTATGGCGCGCTCTCGTCCGGCTTATCGACCGTACCGTGCTCATCCATGGCGTCCCACGCCTGCAGCACGTGTACGTTGCGCTCGGAGAAGCCCGCGGCCATGTCGCGGTCGGCCGAACTAGGCATAGGGCGCCACAGGACGGGCAACACGTCCTGGAAGGCGAGCTCTTCGTATAGAACGACTGTGTCGGCGCCGTCGAACATTCGAGTCTCCGTGCGGCGCCATCGACGCCGCGCTAGTCCCTTGGTGCTGCGAGGATTTCTGCCGGCATGGCAATCCAGGCGGAACGAATCATGCCCAGCAGGTGCGACACCTCGTCCAGCGTCGCGATCCGATTCTCGAGGTTGGCAGCTATGAGCTGCCGGCACATATAATCGTACAGGTCATCGAGGTTTGCCGCGATGGGGCCTCCCCCGCGCAGATCGAGACTTGCCCGCAGTTCGCCGATGATCGTGACCGCGGCGTGCAGCAGGCGGTTCTTTTCCGGGAACTGACTGTGCTCGAGGTGCCCGCGGGCGCGAGCGATCCGCTCGAGCGCCCCGTCCATCAGCATCTGAATGAGGCGGTGCGGATCGGCGGCGGCCACGCCGCCATGGGCTGAAATGGAGCTGTAGGCGGCCGATCCTCGGGACTGGGCGACTGGTGGCATGGTATCTCGCGATGGCTGCAGTGGCTGTTGGCTGCTTGCTGTAGCGGCGATACCGTTTGTAACTTTAGAGGGCGCCACCGTACGCAACTGGAAGCGCCGCCGGTCCGGCGGGAGCGCATCGGGAGGTAGCGGCCGGGATCCGCGGACCTTTAGAGTCAGTTGGCGCGGGATTGCCGCTCGGGCAGGGACGTCAGCCCGTAGGGTTCAGCGGCGGGATGTTGTTGGCGGTCTCGTCGAGGAAGAAGCGGCGCACCAGCATCGCCTGCTGCAACTTGCCTTTGCGAACGTAGGCTTCGTAGAGCAGGTCCTTGACGACTTCGAGCGCAATGCCGGCTTCGTAGCTGTCGAGGAGCGGCATGTTCGGGCGCGGATCGGTTTCGGCGCCGAACAGAATGCCGCGCAGCTTGCCGAACACCTCGGGCGCAATCCCGGCGAGCTCGCGTACGTTGTTCAACTCATCGAACAGCCGCAGTTTCCCTGATTCGCCGAGATCCGCGTACACGGCGTGCGCGGTGCGGCGACACATGGAAGCGAATGCGTTGTAGGCGCCGCTCGAGAAGCACAGGAGCGCCTCCTTGAAGAACAGCTCGATTTCTTCAGGGAGATAGGTGTACGTAAACTTCTCCCGCGCCCGTTCGATTTCGCTGAACTGGGGTGAGAGCTCGATGCGTCCCGTGCCATAACTGCGCACGGTGAAGCGCAGAAAGATCGGCGCGTGGCAGTTGTCGCACAGGTAAACGACGCCGACCTGCTTTGGCTTGTGAGCTGACAGGTCCTCGAAGCGCGGCACCGCCGTCGGCGTGATGTGCGCGACGACCTGACAATACGGGCACGTAACGACGAGGCTATCGGCCTGATCGTGATGCAAGCGGCTGGCTAGATCGATGTGGACCGACATTATGGTGTGCCGCTTATCTTCTTGTTGTGTTCGCGACTGGCCTGATTCTAACCCATGATGCGGCGAGCTATGGGCGTATTCAGCTCGAGTTAACGCTCGGGCGAGCCGATTGTTCCGCACATCCCTGCGTTATGTAACACCGCTGGCGGTTCCGCGCGCCGTCTTGCGCCAACACCGCGCTGTTTTAGCGTGCGAACAACTCCTTCATGCCTCCCGCGATCAGTACCGAGACATCGACGAGCACCCGAGGCAGCGAAATGCCGCCGCGCGCGACCAGGTATTTCGCCTCCCACACGGGATCGAACTTGGCCTTGTAGCGCCGCAGGCCATCGAAGTTATAAAAGTGCTCGCCGTGGCGGAAGACGAAGTTGCCGACGCGGTGCCAGGCGGGGGCGAGCGGGTGGGTCTCCAGGCCGGCCAGAGGCGCCATGCCGAGATTGAACCACCGGTAGCCTTCACTGCGGCCCCACTTCATCAACTCGATGAACAGATAGTCCATGGCGCCGCGCGGCGCATCAGGCCCGAAGCGCATGAGATCCACCGAGAGCTCTGCCCGGGTGCCGGTGGTCCAGAGGTTGGCGAACGCCGCGGGTACGCCCTCGCAATGAACCAGTGCGATCGGAAAGTGCCGCAGGTATTGCGGCGCGAACGCGCCCACGGAAAAGCGCTTCTCGCCGGTCGATTTACTGGCGAGCCAGGAGTCCGAGAGTTGCCGCAAGGTCGGCAGGATCTCCCTCACCCGCTCCGGAGGCACCACCTCGAAGGTCGCGCCGTCCCGCTCGGCGCGGCGGTGCGCCTGCCGGAGGTCTGCCCGGGCCGAGCCTTCGAGGGAGAAATCGGCCAGGGCGACCCGCGCTTCCTCGCCGATCTTCAGAGCGGCAAGGCCAAGGTCGACGTAGAGCGCCAGGCGATCGCTGCTCGCCTGATAAAACACCGTCTCGCCGCCGTGATGATCCGAGATCTCCCGGAAGCGCCACACCAACTCCTCCGCGCCATCTGCCGCGCCGACCGGATCGCCGAGGGCAACCCAGCTTCTCCCGGCGATCTGGTACATCACGAACGTGTCGCCGGCCTCGCTGAACAGCAGGCGTTTGTCGCCCGCGAGCGCGGCATTCGCGATCGTGAGGTCCGACTTCGCGATCACCGCGAGGACGCGTTCGGTGTCTTCGGGCGCTGCGACCACCGGCTGCGGGCGAGCCGGACGCAGCATGTTCAGCAACAAGTACGCCGCCCCCAGCACGATGATCGCAAGCGACGCCCGCAACATGCGCGGGGTATGTCCGTCGAGTGCGAAGGTCCACCAGAGTTGTTCCGAGTAGATGGCGTGCCGATGTGACATGTAGCCGATCCAAACGGCCATGGCGATTACGCCGATGATGCTCACGATCCAGACCGGCGTGAAGCGTTCGGAGAGGATGGCGGTCGGCCGGTAGAACGCGCGGCGGCCCAGTCCGAGCACGCTCAGTACCAGCGCGAGAATGATCGCCTCCTCGAAATCGAGACCCTTCAGCAGCGATGCGAACATGCCCGCGACGAGCAGCCAGAACGAGATGTAATAAGCGGCCTGCACGCGGCGGTAGAGCGCGCGCGCGAGCACGATCAGGCCGAGGCCGATCACGCTCCCAGCAAGGTGCGACACTTCCAGTACGGCCAGCGGCAGAAAGCGGTCCAGGAAGGCGAGCCGCTCACTCACGGCAGGCGTAGCGCCCGAGATCAGCAGCACGGCGCCGGCGAGAAACGTCAAAGCGCTCGCGACCTGCGGGACCACCGGCGCGATGTAAACGGAAGCCAGCTCGTGTGCCCGCGCGAGCCGGGGGCGCTGCGCGCTCAGCTCCTTTACCCCGAACAGGATCGCGCCACACAGGATCGGAACGAGGTAGTACACCGCGCGATAGCCCAACAGTGAGCCGAGTAGGGCGTCTGGAGGAACGTTGGGGAGCGCAAGCAGCATTACGGTCTCGAACACACCGATTCCGCCGGGCACGTGGCTGACGATCCCCGCGATGACGGCTGCGGCGTATGCGCCGAGGAAGGTCACGAAATCGACGTTGGAGTCGGCGGGCAATAACCACCAGAGCACTGCACCCGCCAGGCTCAGGTCGATCATGGCGAGTGCGATCTGCGGCAGTCCTATGGATGGGCCGGGCGCGCGCAGCGCCCAGCCGCGGTATTCCAAGGTAGTGCGCGACGTCGAAGCCCACCAGCCGTAGGCAGCTACCGTGCCGAGGAGCAGCGCCCCCACCAGCACCGACCAGCCGCGATTCAGATGCAGCACCATTGCCGCCTGCTCGGGCGCGAAGAACAGTGAGAGGCCGGCGATCGTCGCCAGTCCGATGCCGATGGAGAGGCTGCAGAACGCGGAGATCGTCGCGACTTCGATCGCCGTGATGCCCGCTGTCGAATACAGCCGGAAGCGGATCGCGGCTCCCGTAAACGCCGCGAATCCCAACGTGTGACCGAACGAGTAAGCAATGAACGACGTAAATACGACCCGCCCGTAAGCGATCTTCCTGCCGAGATAGCGCAGCGCGAGCACCTCGTAAGTGCTCAACAGCCAGTAGCTCAGGGCGGTGAAGCCCAGAGCCGCCACGATGTGACTGCGTGGAATGCTGTGCAGATGCGCGAAGACGCTGCGCATATGCAGATGGGCCATCTCACGGTGCAGGACGTAAACGACGCCTGAAAATACCAGCAGGGCCAGAATTGGCCCGAGCCATCGGTAGCCGCTGCGGTTCGAGCTGCCTTCACTTGCAGCGGGTGTCACTGACACGGTTAACGCTTCGACGATGCGCTCAACGCGTGAGCGGCTTGTACTTGATGCGATGAGGCTGCGAGGCGTCGTCTCCGGTGCGGCGCTTGTAGTCCTCGACGTACTCCTGGTAGTTCCCCTCGAACCACACCACCTGCGAGTCACCCTCGAACGCGAGGATGTGGGTGGCTATGCGGTCGAGGAACCAGCGATCGTGCGAGATGACAACGGCGCAGCCGGGAAAGTTCAACAGCGCGTCCTCCAGCGCCCGCAGGGTCTCGATGTCGAGATCGTTGGTGGGCTCGTCGAGCAGCAGCACGTTGCCGCCCTGTTTCAACACCTTCGCGAGGTGCACCCGGTTGCGCTCGCCCCCGGACAGAGCGCCGATGGGCTGCTGCTGCTGGGTTCCCTTGAAATTGAATCGTCCGACGTAGCCTCGCGACGGCGTCTCGTAGTTGCCGACCTTGATGACGTCGAGGCCGCCCGAGATTTCCTGCCAGACGGTTTTCTTGTCATCGAGCGCCTGGCGCGACTGGTCGACATAGGCGAGCTTCACCGACGGTCCGATCCGGATCTCGCCGGCGTCCGGCTGCTCTGTGCCCGTGAGCATCCTGAAGAGGGTCGTCTTGCCGGCGCCGTTCGGGCCGATGATGCCGACGATGCCGCCGGGCGGGAGGTTGAATGTCAGCTCGTCGATGAGCAGCCGCTCGCCATACGCCTTGCGCAGGCTCTTCACCTCGACCACGAGCTCCCCGAGACGCTCGCCGGGCGGAATGTAGATCTCGTTCGTCTCGTTGCGCTCCTGGAATTCCTTCGAGGCGAGCTCCTCATAGCGCTGCAGCCGGGCTTTGCTTTTGGCCTGGCGGGCCTTGGGGTTCTGGCGCACCCACTCGAGCTCACGCTCGAGAGTCTTGCGGAGCGCGTCGCGCTCGCGCTCCTCGAGGGCGAGGCGCTGCTCCTTCTGCTCGAGCCAGGAGGTGTAGTTCCCCTGGTAAGGAATGCCATGGCCGCGGTCCAGCTCGAGGATCCACTCGGCGACGTTGTCCAGGAAATAGCGGTCGTGAGTGACCGCGATCACGGTGCTCGGATACTCCTCGAGGTAGCGCTCGAGCCACGCGATGGACTGCGCGTCGAGGTGGTTGGTCGGCTCGTCGAGCAGCAGCATGTCCGGCGCGGACAGCAGCAGCCGGCACAGCGCCACGCGGCGCTTCTCGCCGCCCGACAGGGGGCCGATTTTGGTCTCCCACGGTGGCAGCCGGAGGGCGTCCGCGGCGATCTCGAGCTTGCGCTCGAGCTCCCAGCCGCCGGCGGCGTCGATGGCGTCCTGCAGCTTGGCCTGCTTCTCGAGCAGCGCCGTCATCTCGTCATCGGACATCGGTTCGGCGAACTTGTCGCTGATCTGGTTGAACTGCTCCAACAAGCTGAAGGTGGCGCCGACGCCTTCCATCACCGTGGTGCGCACGTCTTTGGCGTCGTCGAGCTCCGGCTCCTGCGGGAGAAAGCCGACGCGGATGCCGCTCTGCGGGCGGGCTTCGCCATCGAAGCTCGCATCGGTGCCGGCCATGATCCGCAAGAGGGACGACTTGCCCGAGCCGTTGAGGCCGAGCACGCCGATCTTGGCGCCGGGAAAGAAGGAGAGGCTGATGTCACGCAGGATGGTCCGCTTCGGCGGCACCACCTTGGACACCCGGTTCATGGTGTAGATATATTGAGCCATACACTCGACTGTAAAGGATTGTGGTCGTCCGGAGCCTATCTGACTAATGATCGCCGTTACGAGGGCGCCCCCCAGCGAGCAGAAAGCTGCCGCTGCGGGGGTGCGACGCAGGCGTCGCACGGGTGGCCGGCAGGGCCACCCCGGTCCGACTGTGAGCGCGCAATGCGCGCGTAACAGGCGGCCGCAGTAGGCGAGCATTAGTCAGATGGGCTCCGATAACGCAAGGCGCGCATTATCGTCGAGCGCCTCGCGGTTGGCGATGGTTGCGCGGGCCCCTTCGGTGTTAGGCTCCCCGCTGCGATTTCCAGGAAGCAAAAGCTCGAGCGCCCACATGAAATCTGCGGTGGCAGTGGTCTTGAGCGAACGTCTGGCTCGTTACGGTTTCGGTGACGGCCACCCCTTCGGTCCCGATCGGCACGCGGCCTTCGTACGTGAGTTCGAGGCGCGGGGCCTCGACAAGCGCGTCCACATTCTGGAGCCGCGCCTGGCCGCTGACGATGAGCTGCTGGCCTTCCATACCCAGACCTACGTTGATTTTGTGCGGGAGCGGTCCGTGAGCGGGCAGGGGTTCCTGGATGGGGGCGATACGCCAGCGTTTCGCGGCGTTTACGAGGCGGCCGCCTGCGTGGTGGGAGCGACTTTGAACGCTGCCGCCGCGATCATGCAGGGCGAGTGCCGCCGCGCTTTTGTGCCGATCGCGGGCCTTCACCACGCCGGGCGGGATCACGCGGCCGGATTCTGTGTGTTCAACGACTGCGGCGTGGCTATCGAGCTCTTGCGCAAAAAATCGGGTCTCAAGCGCGTCGGTTACGTCGACATCGATGCGCACCACGGCGATGGGGTCTTCTACGCGTTCGAGGACGATGCCGCGGTCATTTTCGCGGACGTCCATGAGGACGGCCGCTACCTCTACCCGGGCACCGGCACGGCGGCCGAAACCGGCCGTGGCGCGGCGCAGGGAACGAAGCTCAATTTGCCAATGGCTCCAGGCTCCGACGACGATGCCTTCGCGCGGGTGTGGCCGCAGGTGATGGCTCACCTCGAGCGTTTTGAACCGGAGTTCATCATTCTTCAGTGCGGCGCCGATAGCCTGGAAGGCGACCCCATTACGCATCTGCGCTTCTCGGAGAAGACGCATGGGCGGGCTGCGCGCGAGCTGACGGAGCTTGCGGAACGCCTCGGCCATGGGCGCGTGCTGGCCCTTGGCGGTGGCGGGTATAACCGCACGAATCTCGCGCACGCCTGGACCGCGGTGGTGGAGAACCTTCTCTAGGTGCCTGTCTGGCTCCTGGGAGCCCGACATACGGCTGGGGCGGTGTTCCGGTACAATTCCGGCCTCCCTTTCGCACCGTAATAAAGGCTCCGCATGTTCCGGACGACGATGAATATCGAGAGTTTCGACCCGGAGCTCTCCAGTGCGCTCAAGGGCGAGCGCAGCCGCCAGGAAGATCACGTCGAGCTCATTGCGTCCGAGAATTACGCGAGCCCGCGGGTACTCGAGGCTCAGGGCTCGGTGCTCACCAATAAGTACGCCGAGGGCTATCCGGGCAAGCGCTACTACGGTGGCTGCGAATACGTCGATATCGCCGAGCAGCTCGCCATTGACCGGGCTAAGCAGCTCTTCGGCGCCGCCTACGCGAACGTGCAGCCGCACTCGGGCTCGCAGGCCAACGCCGCGGCGTACTTCGCATTGGTGCAGCCGGGGGACGCCATCCTCGGCATGAGCCTCGATCATGGCGGCCATCTGACGCACGGCGCCAAGGTCAATTTCTCCGGCAAGTTCTTCAAGGCCGCGCAGTACGGCATCCGGCCCGAAACGGGCGAGATCGACTACGAGCAGGTGCAGCGGCTCGCCGAGGAGCACCGGCCGAAGATGATCATCGCGGGGTTCTCCGCCTACTCGCGGGTCATCGACTGGGCGCGCTTCGCCGCTATTGCGAAGAGTGTGGGCGCGTACTTCGTCGTCGACATGGCACACGTTGCTGGCCTGGTGGCTACGGGCTTTTATCCGAATCCCATTGCGCACGCGGATGTCGTGACCACGACGACGCACAAAACTCTGCGCGGTCCCCGCGGCGGCCTGATTCTCGCGCGGGCGAATGATGAGATCACCAAGAAGCTCAATTCGCTGGTGTTCCCCGGCACGCAGGGCGGTCCCCTCATGCACGTCATCGCCGCGAAGGCGGTCGCCCTGCTGGAAGCCTTGCAGCCGGAGTTCAAGGATTATCAACGGCAGGTGTTGGCGAACTCGCGGGCGATGGCGGCGCGGCTCGCGAAAAACGGCTACCAGATCGTATCGGGCGGCACGGACAATCACCTCTTCCTGATGAGTCTGGCGGACAAGAATATCACGGGCAAGGAGGCCGATGCGGCGCTCGGCAAAGCCAACATCACGGTGAACAAGAACGCCGTGCCGAATGACCCGCGGCCGCCGATGGTGACGAGCGGACTGCGGATCGGCTCGCCGGCTTCCACCACGCGGGGCTTCAAGGAACGCGAAGTCGAGCAGGTGGCGGACTTCATCACTGAAATCCTGAATGCCGAAGGTGCGGCCGCCGTCATCGAACGCGTGCGTCCGCAGGTCCTCGAGCTCTGCCACCGTTTCCCGGTTTACGGTCCGTAACTGGAAGTCACGGGACGCGCCGCATGTACTGCCCCTTTTGCGGCCACATCGAGACGAAAGTCACCGATTCACGTCTCGCGGGCGAGGGGCGGCAGATCCGCCGTCGCAGGGAATGTCTGTCCTGCGAAGAGCGGTTCACCACGTTCGAGACCGCCGAGCTCGTCATGCCCGTCGTGGTCAAGGGTGACCGCAACCGCGAGTCGTTCGACGAAGCGAAGCTGCGTGCCGGCATGGAGAAGGCGCTCGAGAAGCGGCCCGTGCCGCGCGAACAGCTGGACGAGGCTCTGAGCCGCATCACTCATAAGGTGCGCAGCCTGGGCGACCGCGAGGTGCAATCGCGAGCTATCGGCGAGCTCGTAATGGACGAGCTGCAACAATTGGACGAGGTCGCCTACGTGCGCTTCGCGTCTGTCTATCGGCATTTCGAAGACGTCGAAGCCTTTCATGAAGAGATCCAACGCCTGCGCAGCCAGCGCCCGGCGTCCCAGCCCGTCCGCGAGATCAAGCGCGTCCTGAAGCGAGAGCCGGGGCCGAACCGGGATCAGTTGCCGTTGCTTCCGATGGAGTCTGCGGGTAAGACTGAAAGCTCGGGCGCGACCCCGGGCTCGGGAGCCACGGAGACAGGCGCTGAGAAGAACCCGGCTGCCACGGAGAGTGCGGACGACGGTGAGAATGAAGTTGCGGCGGGGAGATCGCTCGCGACGGAGAACAAGTAGCACGGGCTTATGATCACTGACTTCGACCGGTTCGCAATGAACCGCGCTCTGGCGCTGGCAGCGCGTGGCCTCGAGACAACGCATCCGAATCCGCGTGTGGGCTGCGTGATTGCGCAGGGGCAGAAGATCGTCGGAGAGGGCTGGCACGAGCGCGCTGGCGAAGCGCACGCCGAAGTCGTCGCATTACGCGCCGCGGGCGATCAGGCCGCGCGTACAACGGTCTACGTCACGCTTGAGCCATGCAGTCATTTCGGGCGTACTCCGCCCTGTGTGGAGGCGCTTATCGCGGCGCGCGTATCGCGTGTCGTATTCGCTGTGCAGGATCCCAATCCGCAAGTGAGGGGGCAGGGCGCCGAGGCGCTGCGTCAAGCGGGGATAGTGGTCGAGTCGGGCCTCATGGAAGCCGAGGCGGTGGATCTGAACATTGGCTTCATGAAACGCATGACGTACGGTCGACCGTGGGTGCGTTTGAAGCTGGCCATGAGTCTGGATGGCCGCACGGCCCTTTCAAACGGGGCGAGCCAGTGGATTACCGGCGAAGCTGCCCGGACTGATGTGCAACATTGGCGTGCGCGCAGCTCGGCCGTTATGACTGGTGTGGGTACCGTTCTCGCCGACGATCCGCGGCTCGATGTCCGGTTGTCCAGCGACGCGACCGAGCAGAGGAGCGCCTGGCAGCCTTTGCGCGTTGTGCTCGATACACGGCTACGAACGCCAGCTGACTCGCGGTTGTTTGCTACGGGCGGCGATGTCTTGATTCTCACGGCTGACGCGTCCCGGGGTGCTGCGTTTGCTGAGATGGGCGTCAACGTCGAAGGAATTCCTACGTCGGCGGGCCGGCTTGATCTGAACGCCGTGATCGATCGCCTCGGAGAGTGGGACGTCAACGAGCTTCTCGTTGAGGCCGGTCCGACGCTTTCCGGCGAGCTATTGCGAGGAGGCCTGGTCGATGAGTTGCTGCTCTACGTGGCTCCCAAACTGCTCGGTCCGCAAGGGTTACCGCTGGTCGATCTTCCAGAGTTGAGTGATCTGCAGGACGCCCTCGGCTTCACCGTCGCGGGGGTGCAGCGCCTCGAGGACGACATCCGTTTACGCTTGCGGCCGCGCTGAAAGAAAGGGTCGCGCTCAGACCCCCTAAGAATTGGCCTGAAGGAGACTGTTGTGTTTACCGGAATCGTCCTGGACGTTGGCAAGGTGCAGGCTCGTGAAACTCGCGGTGGTGACGCGCGCATTGTCATTGCGTTCAATCGTTTCGACCCCACCGGCATTCGAATTGGCGACAGCATTTGCGTCCAGGGCTGCTGTCTTACCGCCACGGAACTGCTCGGTCGCGCATTCGCCGCCGACGTCTCGCGCGAGACGCTCTCACTGACGACACTCGGTGATCTCGCTGTCGGATCGCCCGTGAACCTGGAGCCGTCTTTAAAGGCCGGCGACGCTCTCGGTGGTCATCTGGTGTCGGGTCACATCGATGGAGTCGCGGAAGTGATGTCCATCAGTGGCGACGCTCGCTCGCAGCGCCTGAAGTTCGGTGTCCCCGGCGACTTGGCGCGTTACATCGCTCGCAAAGGCTCGGTAGCTGTGGATGGCGTAAGTCTCACCATCAACGAAGTCGACGGCGCCACTTTTGGCGTCAACATCATTCCGCACACCCAAACGGTAACGACTCTGGGGAAACTCACGGTCGGGGCCCGCGTGAATCTCGAAGTCGATCAAGTGGCTCGATACGTCGAGCGCCTGCTCGGCCCGCGGCAGTTTTGAGATCATGAAACGCCACGGTATCGCGCTTTTTGCGCCTGCCTTGTTCGTGTTGGCGGGTGCCGTGACGAATGCGGATACACCCGTCTCTGTGCCGGCCGCGGTATCTGCGTCGCCGACGACAGGGCCGGCTTACACGGCGGAAGGGCGGTTGAAGTTGCCCGAGGATTATCGCGAGTGGGTTTTTCTCAGCGCGGGGCTCGACATGAGCTACCGGGACATGGGAGCCACGCCGGGGCATTCGATGTTCGACAACGTGTTTGCCGAGCCCACGGCATACCGCGAGTTCGTGCGGACCGGGACGTGGCCGGACAGGACGACCCTCGTGCTCGAAATCCGTGGTGCGGCCGAGAAGGGCTCCATCAACACCCAGGGAAAATTCCAGACCGGGGACGTGATGGGTCTGGAGCTGCACGTCAAGGATACGAAGCGGTTCCCGGGCGGCTGGGCGTTCTTCGCCTTCAAAGGGTCCGAGCCGGCGCAGCAGATTCCGACGAGCGCGGACTGCTACTCCTGCCATCAGCAACACGCGGCCGTCGATACGACCTTCGTGCAGTTTTATCCAACATTGCTCGGCATCGCCACGCGGAAGGGCACGCTGAGCCATTAGTTGATGCGCAAGACGCCGGCGGAGGCGAATCGCCCTGGCGCCGCTTAGCCCGGTGGCCTTCGTCCCGGCCGCGCCAGGTAAACGACTGTGCTGGAGCGACGCCTGGGGCGGGTCTGCTGGTCCCCCCAAGGCCCGGAAGTTGCGCCTACCAAGCGGCATACCGCGCGCCGGAACGCTTCTGAGGCACCCGCGGGCGCCGCTTGGAGCGGGTCGGGGAGCGCGTCGGGTATACTTCGACAATCTCCACCTGGCAGCTCCCATGTCCAACGTCTTCTCACTCCCCGGTAAGCCCGCGCCTGCGTCCGGCCTGAACTCTGTCGAGGAGATCCTTGCGGACCTGCGGGCCGGTCGCATGGTCATCATCATGGACGATGAGGACCGCGAGAACGAAGGCGACCTCATCATGGCCGCCGAGTGTGCGACGCCCGAAGCGGTCGCGTTCATGATCCGGCACACGAGCGGCATCATCTGTGTGCCCATGGAAGAGGAAGGCCTGGTTCGCCTCGACCTGCCGCAGATGGTGCAGGCCAACAGCGAGTCGCATCGGACCGCTTTCACCATTTCGGTAGACCTGAAGGCCGGTACCACGACCGGTGTCTCGGGAAGCGATCGCGCGGCGACGATCCGGGCGCTCGCGGACTCCAGCGCCGCGGCAGCGGATTTCGCGCGCCCTGGGCACATTTTCCCGCTCCGTTCCCGCAAAGGCGGCGTTCTCGTCAGGGCCGGCCATACAGAGGCTTCCGTCGACCTGTGCCGGCTGGCCGGGTTGCGGCCGGTCGGCGTGCTCTGCGAAGTCATGAACGACGACGGCACGATGGCGCGCCGTCCGGCGCTCGAGGCTTTCGCCAAACGCCATAACCTCAAGATCGGCACGATCGCGGATCTCATCCGGCATCGTCTGCGCAACGAGCGCTCCATCGAGCGCATCTCCGAGCAGACCGTCACCACCGATCTCGGCGAATTCCGGCTTTACGCTTACGAGGACCGCGTCAACCAGGACGTTCACCTCGCATTGGCTCGCGGGCGGCTCGACGGCCCCGATGTGCCGCTGGTACGTGTGCATTTACCCGACACGCTGCGCGACCTGATCGGTGTGCGCCCCTCGCAGCGTGCGTGGACATTGCGGGCGGCCATGCAGCGCGTGGCCGAAGCGGGCAATGGAGTGATCGTGATCCTGCGTCAGCAGGAGTCGCCCCGCGACCTGATGGAGTCGGTGCGATTCTTCGCATCGGCGACGCAGACGGAGCGCGTGCCCAAGACGGAGGGCGAAGGCGCCGTGTTGCGGACCTTCGGCGTCGGCGCGCAGATCCTGAAGGACCTCGGAGTTCGTCGCATGCGCGTGCTGTCCGCCCCGAAGCAGATGCATGGGATTTCGGCGTTCGATCTGGAAATTGAGGCGTATGTCGGCGAAGAGGGCTGACGTGGAGGCTCTACCCGTCATAGAAGGCGAGATTTCTGCCCGGGGCCGGAAGGTCGCGATCGTGGCGGCACGCTTCAACGACTTCATAGTCTCGAGCCTGCTGAAGGGCGCGACAGCTGCCTGGTTGGAGCGCGGCGGTCCGGTCGAGGATCTCCTGATTGCGCGGGTCCCTGGCGCCTTCGAGCTGCCTGTGGTCGCCCGTAAGCTCGCTTCGAGTGGGCGCTGGGACGCCGTCGTGGCCCTGGGCTGCGTGATCCGCGGGGACACGCCCCATTTTGATTATGTCGCCGGCGAGTGCGCGCGCGGGTTGAACCTCGTGAGCCTCGAAACCGGCGTACCTGTAGTGTTTGGCGTCCTCACTGTCGAGACAGTCGAGCAGGCGCTCGAGCGTGCCGCGACGACCGCCGGCAATAAAGGCGGCGAGTCGATGGAGACGGCACTCGAGATGGCCGGCCTGCTGGCGCGCCTGTGATTGAAGGAAGACGATGACGACCGAGCCCGCCCATTACTTCGCCGGTACCCGTTCGGTTGCGCGCAAGCTCGCGCTCCAAGCGCTATATCGCTGGCAGCTGAACGATGGCCCGTGGCAGGACCTCATCCTCGAATTTGGCGACGCCGAGGACATGCCGCGGGCCGATCGGGAATATTTTCGGGACCTGGTGGAGGGCGTCTGGCGCGCACGCGCGGCGCTCGACACGCAGCTGTCCACCTGGATGGATCGCAAGCCCGAGCTCCTGGATCCGATCGAGCACGCGGTGCTGCTGATCGGCTTGTATGAGCTGACGGCCAAACCCGAGATTCCGTATCGGGTGGCGATCAACGAGGCCGTGAGCCTGACGAAGCGCTTCGGAGCGACGGACGGCCACAAGTTCGTGAACGCCGTGTTGGACAAAGCCGCGAAAGCTGTGCGCTCGCACGAGCATTGACTGCATAGCTGTGCGCCAGCCGGCCGCAGGAGTGGAGAACCGCATGTCGGGCGCGGACGCGAGCGCAACAGGGAATTTCTCGGGCGCTAAACCAGGACGTTTGTTCGCGAGCCTGCAGGGACCGATTCACGGCGGTCCCGGAAAGTCCCTGTTTCGATCGTGGCTGCGCTTGCGTGCAGCGCTGCATGTGATTACCGCGGAATACTGAAATGGGACTGGGCGAATTCGCGCTGATCGACCGATACTTCCGCAAGTGCGGTGTGAAGCGCGCCGACGTTCGGCTCGGCGTTGGGGATGATGCTGCGCTGCTCGACTCGCCGGCTGGCTGCGAGCTCGTAGCCGCCATCGACACGCTCGTCGCTGGCGTGCATTTTCCTCATGGATCCCCCGCTGCTTCGATCGGTCATCGCGCGCTCGCCGTCAATTTAAGCGACCTCGCGGCAATGGGTGCGCGTCCCGCGTGGGCGCTCCTGGCCCTCACGGTTCCTAACAGCCACGACGCCTGGCTCTCCGAGTTCGCCGCGGGCTTCTCCGCTCTGGCGTATGCCTATGACGTCGCGCTGGTGGGCGGCGACACAACATCGGGGCCGCTGTGCGTGTCCGTGCAGATACTGGGCCACGTTCCCAAGGGAGCGGGAATGCTTCGCTCGGGCGCCCGCCCGGGCGATTTGGTGTTTGTTTCGGGAACTCCAGGTGATGCCGCGGCGGGGTTGGCGGTGGAGCAAGGGCGGCTCGACGCTCCGGCTGCCGCCGCCACGTACCTGCGGAAGCGCTTTCTCTTCCCGTCGCCACGCATGGCCCTCGGTGAGCGTCTGCGAAGCTACGCAAGTGCTTGCATCGACGTCTCGGACGGCTTGCTCGGAGATGTTGGTAAGCTCGCGCACGCAAGCGGCTGCGGTGTCGAACTCTCGTACGGCAAAGTTCCCGTGTCGGAAGCGCTCGTGCAAGCGGTGGGAGACGAGCGGGCGCGCGAGCTGGCTCTCACCGGCGGTGATGACTACGAGCTGTGCTTCACCGTCAAGCCAGAGCACGTCGGGAAGCTGCGACAGGACCTGCCGCCGCAACGGTGGGGCTATAGTCTCATCGGTGTCGTGCAGGACGCGCCCGGCGCGGTCGTGATGAGCGGCGGGAACGTGATGGAGTTCTCGCATTCCGGCTACGATCATTTCGGTTCTTCGATGGGCTGAAAGCGGCCTGCGGCCCGGGATGGGCCAGCCCTGATGGGCCAGCCCTGATGGGCCAGCCCTAATGGGCCAGCCCTATCAGCAGCCAAACCAGGGCTCTTTCAATCTGCGGGCTGCGCCCCGGACAAAAGACGCGGCTTTTGCCCGGGGCGTGTAGCCCGCGAGCATGCCGGTTGTGGGTGAGGCGTGCATCACAGTCGTGTTGCGGACGCTGACAGTATCCTGTGCCGCGTTTTCGCCATTTTCGCGAGTTATGTCAGCACCCGCTCCCAAGTCCACGCCTCCCTCGAAGCCCACGCGCAAGGTCCCTGAGAAGATCGGCAAGTACGTGGTCATCAAGGAGGTCGGCCGCGGCAGCACGGGTATTGTTTACTTATCGCACGACGCGTACTACGGACGTGACGTCGCGATCAAGGTTTACAACAGCGACAGCGGCGGCGACGAGGAACGTACGCGCATCGCGCGCAAAATGTTCCTCTCCGAGGCGCACCTCGTGGGGATGCTCCAGCATCCGCATATTCTCCCGATCTTCGACGCGGGCGAAGAAAACGGGCACTGTTATATTGTGACCGAGCACGTGCACGGGGCACGTACGCTGGCCGCCTATTGCCGGCCGGACAATCTGCTGCGCATCGACGATACCGTCGAGATCGTTTTCAAGTGTGCGAAGGCGCTGCACTACGCACACTCGCGTGGTGTGATCCATCGCGACATCAAGCCGTCGAACATCATGCTCACGCAGGACAGCGACGTGCGCATCATCGACTTCGGCATCGCGCTCGTGTCGGACTCCGACATCTCGCGCATCGAAGGCATCGCCGGCAGTCCTTCCTACATGTCGCCCGAGCAGGTGCAGAGTCTCGATCTCACGAACCGTTCCGATCTGTATTCCCTCGGCGCGGTGATGTACGAGCTGCTCACCGGGTGTCGGCCTTTCCGGGCCGGCAACCTGCAGAAGCTGCTGCACCAGATCGTGTACGCCACGCCGCCGCCGATCCATGTCCTGCGCAAGGACATCCCGGAGGAGCTGGAGACTGTCGTTGCCATGGCGCTGCAGAAGGATCCGGCCAAGCGCTACAAGAGCGGCCTCGACTTTGCCGCCGAGCTCACCCGGGTGCATCAGCGCCTGCGCGAAGCCAATTCGCGCATCGATCGGCAGGAGCAGTTCGGGGTCCTGCGGCGGCTCAAGTTCTTTCACGAGTTCTCGCACGCCGAAATCTGGGAGGTGCTGCGAGCCAGCAACTGGCAGGACTACGTGCAGGGAGAGGAGATCGTCAAGGAAGGCGAGATGGACGATCGCTTCTACATCCTCGTGTCCGGCAACTGCGCGGTCGAACGGCACGGTCGTCGCCTGGGCGCGCTCGAAACCGGTGATTGCTTCGGTGAAGCGAGCTATGTCCCGGGCGCGAAGCGCACCGCGACGATCCGTTCGGCGAGCGCCGTGACAGTTCTCAAGGTGAGTTCCACGCTGCTCGAGCAGGTGTCCGCTTCCTGCCAGCTGCGCTTCAATCGCGTGTTCCTGCGCACCCTCATCGGCCGGCTGCAGAGCGGCGACACGAGCGCCACGAGCGCCTGACGATCCAGCCCGTGGGGGGCAGTAGCGGTCCCACGCCACATCGCCGCCGCACGCGTCCACCACCTGACTCTTGCGAAACCGTGTCACGGGCGCCAATCTTGCGCCCCGTGCACATCTTACTCATCGAGGACGACACCGAAGCCGCGAAGTTTCTCGTCAAGGGACTTCGGGAAAGCGGCTATTCGGTCGACCACGCCGGGGACGGCCGCGAGGGGCTGTTTCGGGCCACCGAGGGCCATTTCGATCTGGTCGTGACCGATCGAATGCTTCCGCATATCGACGGTCTCGCCATCATCCAGCTCATGCGCCAGAAGGGCATCGCGACGCCGGTACTGGTATTGAGCGCGCTCGGTAGCGTGGACGACAGGGTCCGAGGGCTCAAAGCCGGCGGCGACGACTATCTCACCAAGCCCTTTGCGTTCGTCGAATTGCTCGCACGCATCGAGGCCCTGTCGCGCAGGCGCTCCAGTGTGGCGGACGCCACAAAGCTCAGAGTGGCGGATCTCGACTTCGACCTCCTCGCGCGGCGGGTAACGCGGGGTGGGCGCGAGATCGAGCTGACGGCGCGAGAGCTGAAGCTGCTCGAGTTCCTCATGCGCCGCGCGGGACAGGTGGTGACCCGCACCATGCTGCTCGAAGGCGTGTGGGATCTGCATTTCGATCCGCAAAGCAACCTCATCGACGTGCATATCAGCCGGCTGCGGCAGGCGATCGATCGCGGCGAGGACCGGCAACTGATCCATACCGTCCGCGGTTCAGGATACGTGCTGCGCAACGAGGACTGAGCCACGATGAGGCAGGCGCTGTTCAACACGACAGCCTTCCGGCTGTCGGTCGGCTATACGTTGCTGGTAACGCTCGCGGTCGGTGTGACGCTGGGAAGCGCATATCTGCTCACCGACGGCCTCATCACCGATGAGGTGGACCTGATCATCGATACCGAGCTGAAGAGTCTGCAGGACAAGTACGCCCGCACCGGTGTGCCGGGCGTCACCGACGAGATCAACCTGCGCATCGATAGCTGGGGCCGCATCGGTGCGGTCTATATGATCGTCGATCCCAACTTCGAGAGGATCGCCGGCAATGTGACGCACTGGCCCTTCGAGGGCATGCCGAACGAGGCCTGGCCGGAGTTCGAGATAGCGACGATCGAGCCGGGGCGGCGCGCGGTTCACCCCGTCAGGGCGGCCGTACGAACGCTGCCGGGCGGCGACCGCTTGCTGGTGGGAACGGATATCTCGCAGGGGCGGCGCTTCGCGGACAAATTCCGATTCGCGATGCTGTGGGGAATCGGGCTCACGACACTCGCTGCCGCGCTGACCGGTTTCTGGTTCAGCTACAAGCTGGCGCGGCGTGTGAGCGATGTAACACGCACCTGCAAGCGCATTCTGGAAGGGGACCTCAGCCGCCGGCTCCCGGTGGTCGGAGCCAACGACGAATTCGATGCGCTCGCGGTTTCCGTCAATCACGTGCTCGATCGACTCGAGGACCAGGCGCGCACACTGCGCGCGACCTTCGACAGTGCGGCGCATGATTTACGCGCCCCGCTACATCGGCTGCGCACCCGCATGGACGCGCTCCTGCTGCGTTCGCCGGCTCTGGAGCCGGCAGTGCACGAGTCCGTGGAGTCCGCGTTACGCGAAGTCGATCATCTGCAGCGGACCCTCGCGATCCTTTTGCAGATCGCACTCGCGGAGTCCGGAGCGCCGCTCGCGGCGCCAGCCGCCGTCGATCTGGGTGAGCTCGCCAGTGAGCTGGCCGAGCTGTTCGAGCCGGTAGTGCGGGACCAGGGCTTGACTCTCGTCGATCATGAGGACGCCGGAGCGATCGTTCCGGGGAATCGACAGCTGCTCGCTCAGCTGCTGACCAATCTCATCGAGAATTGCCTGAAGTACGTGCCGCCGGGAGGCAGCATCGATGTGCGCGTGAAGCGCCTGCCCGACAGCGTATGTCTGATCGTAAGCGACAACGGCCCCGGTGTTCCGGCAGACGACCGGGTCCGCGCGGTCCAGCCGTTCGTACGACTCGGACAGACCGGCAAGCCGAACAGCAGCGGCCTGGGCTTGAGCCTCGTCGCGGCAATCGCCAGGCTGCACCGGGCGCGGCTTACGCTGGAGAATAACAATCCGGGGCTGCGGGTCGTCGTCGAGTTACCGTTGAAATAGAACACCACGGACGCGTGAGCGATCCGTGGTGTCAGTACGAGGGCGGCGGCTATCGCAAGACGCGACCCGTTCGTGAGGTCGCCAGCGTTCGCCGCAAGCGCCTGATCCTTCAGGCAGGCAGCGCGGCGGTCGGCTTCAGCCCGTGGCTTTGCCGGCGTGGCAGCTCTTCACGAATGCAGTACGATCCGCGCCCGTGAGCTGCTTGCCATCGGCCTGCTTGTTACACGCCTTGATCGAGGTGTGCTTGACCGGGGTGGCGCTCGGGGCGGCCGGCGTAGCGGTGGCGGCCGGCGCAGTGGCTGCGAAGGCGGCACCACAGCCGAGAATGGCAACGGCTGCGAGAGCGGCAGTGATTTTCATCGAAGTCTCCTGTTCGAACGGTGATCCGGCTGCAGGTCGCAGCAGTTCACACGTTAGATGGGAGGGCCTCACGAGGGCATGAAGCTCGGATTAAGAATCCGTAACTGTCCTCACGCGCCGCGCGCGGCACTTACGGGCATCGCGAAGACGCGAAGCGCCGTAGAATTTAGCCAAGAAAGCGGTGACGACGCCTCGATGACTACGGCACGTCCTTGTCGTGTTCGATCAGCGCGTAGGCGGAGTGGTTGTGGATCGACTCGAAGTTCTCGGACTCTACGGTGTACGCGGCGACGCGCTCGTCGGCATTCAGACGCGCGGCTACGTCGCGCACCATGTCCTCGACGAACTTCGGGTTGTCATAGGCGCGCTCGGTCACGTACTTCTCGTCCGGGCGCTTCAGAATGCTGTACAGCTCGCAGGACGCCTCGCTCTCGGCGATCCCGATGATCTCTTCGATCCACATGTGAGTGCGCAGCTTCGCACTTATCGTCACGTGGGAGCGCTGGTTGTGCGCGCCGTAGGCCGAAATCTTCTTCGAACACGGGCACAGGCTGGTGACCGGAACCACCACGCGCACCCACATCTCGGTGCGGCCGTCGCGGCGCTCGCCGATGAGGCTCGCACGGTAATCCATCAGGCTCTCGACACCGGAGACCGGGGCCTTCTTCATGACGAAGAACGGAAAGGTCATCTCGATGTGACCGGTGTCGGCTTCGAGGCGCTCCGTCATCTTCTCCAGCATCGCGCGAAACGACTCGACGGAGATCTCCCGTTCGGTGTGCAGGATCTCCACGAAACGCGACATGTGGGTGCCCTTGAAATTGTGGGGCAGGCTCACGTACATGTTGAAATTCGCGATCGTGTGCTGCTCGCCGGCTGAGCGGTCCTTCACCCGCACCGGGTGGCTGATGTCCTTGATGCCGACGCGGTTGATGGGGAGGCGGCGCGTATCGGCGCGGCCCTGCACGTCCTCTATGTCCGTAACGACCGGGCGCGCGATCTTGGCGTTGGCGGGAGGGGGCGTCATGTGCTCAAGCCTACAGGAATGAGGTGCGATTCAATAATTCGATGGCGGCATAATGCGATACCCGCCAGGAATCAGCAGCCGGTGGGAACGCAAACGTGGCTTATGTAGGGGCGTCCGCGCCCCGCTTCAAGCGCCGCCCGCGGAGCGGATGCGTTCCCGGGACTGTAAGGCCCACCAGCGTTCGATGCTCGCCGTAAGCCCCGGAGCGTCGAGACCGGCGGCCGTCAGGCAGCTTTCGCGCGACCCGTGCTCGATGAAGCGGTCCGGAATGCCGAGCTGCAATAACGGCACCTGCAGACCTTCCGAGGCGAGTAGCTCGCCGACCGCGGAGCCCGCGCCGCCGAGGGTCGCGTTTTCCTCGATCGTCACGATGGCGCGATGGCGTGTGGCCAACGGGATCACGAGATCCTCATCCAGCGGTTTGACGAAGCGCATGTTGACGAGCGTGGCGTCGAGCCGCTCTGCGATCTTCTGCGCCGAGTCGAGCAGCGTGCCGAACACCAGGATCGCAAGTCCACTGCGGCCTTCGCGGCGCACCTGCGCGCGGCCCACGGGTACGGCCGCCATTTCCTCGACTAACGGAACTCCCGGCCCGGTGCCGCGTGGGTAACGCACCACCGATGGGCCCGGCAGCGTGCTTGCCGTATACAACATCTGCCGGCATTCGTTCTCGTCGGCCGGCGCCATGATCACCATGTGGGGGATGCAACGCAGGAACGAGATGTCGTAGCTGCCCTGGTGAGTGGCACCATCGCTGCCGACCAGGCCGGCGCGATCCAACGCGAACACGACCGGCAGATTCTGCAGTGCCACGTCGTGGATGAGCTGATCGTAAGCGCGCTGGAGGAAAGTCGAGTAGATGGCGACGATCGGCTTGAGGCCTTCCACGGCGAGGCCGGCCGCGAACGTGACCGCATGTTGCTCGGCGATCGCGACATCGAAGTAGCGTTCGGGGAAGCGCTTCGAGAATTCGACGAGCCCCGAGCCCTCGCGCATCGCCGGTGTGACGCCAATGATGCGCGGGTCGCGTGCGGCCATGTCGCACAGCCATTGCCCGAAGATCTGTGAGTACGTGGGGCCCGTGCTCTTTTCCTTGAAGATCGTGCCGCTGGCCGGATCGAACGGGCCCGGGCCGTGCCACTTGATCGGATCGGCTTCCGCCGGCGCGTAGCCCTTGCCTTTGCGCGTCACGACGTGCAGGAACTGCGGGCCGTGCAGCTTGCGCAGGTTGCGCAAAGTGCTGACGAGCGCTTTGACGTCGTGGCCGTCCATGGGCCCGATGTAGTTGAAACCGAGTTCCTCGAACAACGTGCCGGGGAGCACCATGCCTTTGAGGTGCTCTTCCGAGCGGCGGGCCAGCTCCCAGACGGTGGGCATCTGGCGCAACACTTTCTTGCCGCCCTCGCGCAGGTGCGCGTACATGCGGCCCGAAAGGGCGCGTGCGAGTTGGTTCGACAATGCGCCGACGTTCTCCGAGATCGACATGTCGTTGTCGTTCAGGATCACGAGCAGGTTGGTCGGCAGCGACCCCGCGTGATTCAACGCCTCGAACGCCATGCCTGCGGTCATCGCGCCATCGCCGATCACGGCAACCACGCGTCGCTCGTCACCAAGCTGCGCGGCTCCGACCGCCATGCCCAGCGCCGCGCTGATCGAGGTGCTGGAGTGCCCGACCCCGAAGGTGTCGTACTCGCTCTCCGAGCGCGTCGGGAACGGTGCGAGGCCGCCCTGTTGCTTTATGGTGTGCAACCGATCGCGGCGACCGGTGAGTACCTTGTGCGGGTACGCCTGGTGTCCCACGTCCCAGACGATCCGGTCGTTGGGCGTATTGAAAACGTAATGCAGCGCAATCGTCAGCTCGACGGTACCGAGGCCCGCCGCGAAGTGCCCCCCCCGGGTGCTGACGCTCTGGATGAGGAAGTCGCGCAGCTCCTGGGCAAGGGCCGGCAATTGCGCCGCTTGTAGCTTGCGCACGTCGGCCGGGCTTTCGATGGCGCTCAGCATTGGATATTTGTGTTGCGAGGCTGTCATTTCGCGGCAGTGTACACCGGGGCGCGCCGCGCCTCGAAACTGCTGCAACCCTTGGGACTGGGTCACATTTCGGCTCCTAGCTCAAGTCACCCGACTCACGACGAAATGCGCCAGCTCAGCAAGCGCCGCGCCATCCTCGCCGAGGAGTTGCAAGGCCGCAATAGCGTCATCCCTTAATTGACGCGCGCGCTCCCGCGCGGTCCCGAGACCCGCCGTGCTGGGATAAGTAGGCTTGTTGTGGGCGGCATCCGCTCCGGTCGATTTGCCGAGCAGAGCGGGGTCGCCCTCGACGTCGAGAATGTCGTCCTGAATCTGAAACGCGAGACCGATTTCGCCTCCGAAGCGCTTCAGAGCCTCGAGTCTGGGACCTTCCGCAACGCCCGCCGCGAGCGCGCCGAGCAGCACGCTGCCCTCGATGAGCGCACCCGTCTTACGGCGGTGCATATTCTCAATGGCATCCACGCTGAGGCTTTGCCCGACGGCGGCGAGATCGACCGCCTGTCCGCCGGCCATGCCGCTCGTCCCAGTGGCGCGGGCGAGTACGCGGATCATGGCGAGCCGCGACGCCGGAGGAAGGGTCCCGATCGAGTCGTTTGCAAGGACGGCGAACGCGAGTGCCTGCAAGGCATCGCCGACGAGGATCGCCGTGGCCTCATCGTATGCGCGGTGACACGTCGGCCGACCGCGCCGCAGGTCGTCGTCGTCCATCGCGGGCAAGTCGTCGTGCACGAGGCTATAGACATGGATCAGCTCGACGGAAGCAGCCGCGGCGTCGAGGTCCTCGAGATCCGCGCCAAGGGATTCGCCAGTAAGGTAAACAAGCGTCGGACGCAGCCGCTTTCCGCCGCCGAGAGCGCTGTAACGCATGGCCTCGCGCAGGCGGGCCGTACCGGGATCGGGCAGGGCGAGGCACTCGTCCAGCACCTTTTCGATACGGGCGCGGTAGGCGGCGATGCGTCCGGCGAACTCGGCGGAGGTGGTCATCGCTTCTGGCCAGCGCGCGCCCGCTTCATTCGCCCACCGGAGGTGCCGCCGTGGTGGTCGCGTCCTCGGGCACGGTGAAAGGCTCGACTTCGGCGCCGCCACCGCGCTTCAGCAGGATTTCGACTTTCTGCTGGGCGGCTTTCAGGGATGACTGGCAGTGCCGGGTCAGCTCCACGCCGCGCTCGAAGGTCTTCAGAGCCTCGTCCAGCGGGAGATCGCCGCGCTCGAGGCGCTCGACCAAACCTTCGAGCTCGGCGAGCGCTTCCTCGAAATCGGGGGCTTTGCTATTACGCACCAAGGCAACGGGCTCCTGCGGGTGAAGTGGCATGCCAACGGAAGGGGCGCAACGTTACACACCGCCCTCAAGGGGGGTCAATCTGCGTCGGCGTCCCTGAATGGTCAATGAAATTCACCGTAATCGAGGGCGACTGACAGGCCGGTTCGGGTTGACGCGCCACGGGACCGGGTCTACAGTCGCGCATCTATGTTAGACCAAGTCTAAGTGAGGAGAGCGTCGTGAATCTCAAAGGCAGCAGCACGGAGAAGAATCTCAAGGATGCATTCGCGGGCGAGTCGCAGGCAAATCGCCGCTATTTGTACTTCGCAGCGAAAGCGGACGTCGAAGGCTTCAACGACGTCTCCGCCGTATTCCGTTCCACCGCGGAAGGTGAGACCGGCCACGCGCATGGCCACCTCGAGTATCTCGAAGCGGTTGGCGATCCGGCCACGGGCCTGCCGATCGGCGAGACGAAGTTGAACCTGACGGCCGCCATTGCCGGCGAGACCCATGAGTACACCGACATGTACCCGGGCATGGCCAAGCAGGCGCGCGATGAAGGCTTCACCGAAATCGCGGATTGGTTCGAGACGCTCGCGAAGGCCGAACGTTCGCACGCCAATCGTTTCCAGAAGGCGTTGGACTCACTCTAAGACGCTCGGCTCATACCCACGCCCCGAGGCCTGCACAAGGGCCTCGGGCGTGTTACGGGGTTTCATAAACGCATGAGCTCGATCCCCGCAGGGTCCGCCGGTGGAGGTGGACGGGAAGGCAGCCTCGACGCGCCCACTCGACATCCGCTCGATTGGCGTAATCCCGACTTCTACGACGAAGCCGCGCTCACGAAAGAGTTGGAGCGTGTGTTCGACATCTGTCACGGCTGTCGCCGCTGCTTCAGTCTCTGCAATTCCTTTCCGACACTGTTCGATGCCGTAGATGAGTCGCCGACGGGCGAGGTCGACGGGGTCGACAAGAAGGTGTTCTGGGAAGTCGTCGACAACTGTTATCTGTGCGACATGTGCTTCATGACGAAGTGCCCGTACGTGCCGCCGCATCCGTGGAATGTCGATTTTCCGCACCTGATGCTGCGAGCCAAGGCAACGCGCGCGAGCAAGGAGGGCATCAGCTTTCGCAACCGGGTGCTGGCCGCGACGGACGCGGTAGGCAACATCGCCGGTATCCCGGTGATCGTCGAGGTGGTGAACGCGGTCAACCGGTCTTCCGTGGGGCGTGCTTTGCTCGAGAAGACGTTGGGCGTGGCTCGCGAAGCGCCGATTCCAAAATATCACTCGCGCACCGCGCGCAAGCGGCTCGATCGATTGGGCACGACTGCCAATGGATCTGCCGCCGGACGCGCGGTCGCGACGCCGCGCGCCACGGAGCAGACGACCGGGAAAGTCGCCTTGTTCACTACGTGCTATGGAAATCGGAACGAGCCGGAGCTCGACGAAGACCTGGTCGCGGTGTTCGAGCACAACGACATTCCGGTGACGTTGATCGCACAGGAGAAGTGCTGCGGGATGCCGCGGCTGGAGCTGGGGGATCTCGAGGCGGTCGCCCGGCTCAAGGAATTCAACGTGCCGCAGTTGCAGCAGGCGATCGATGCGGGGTACGACATCGTGGCGCCGATTCCTTCGTGCGTGCTGATGTTCAAGCAGGAGCTGCGGCTCATGTTTCCCGAGGATGCGGCTGTGCAGCAGATCTCGAAGCGGATTTTCGATCCGTTCGAGTATCTGATGCTGCGGCATCGGGCGCAGCTGCTGCGGACGGATTTCAAGGTATCCCTCGGCAAGGTGAGCTATCACGTGCCCTGTCACCTGCGGGTGCAGAACATCGGGCTGAAGACGCGGGACGTGTTGAAAATGGTGCCTGATACTACTGTCGATGTCATCGAGAGGTGCTCGGGACACAACGGCACGTATGCGGTGAAGAAGGAGTTTCGTGCCGCTTCCATGAAGATCGGCGGGCCGGTGATGACGCGGGTCGAGAATGCCAGGCCGGACCATTACACGAGTGATTGTCCGATGGCGGGGCATCAGATCGAGAGTGGGCTGCAGGAGATGTCGGAAAAAGAGGCGGCGAGCCCGGAGCATCCCTTGAAGTTGTTACGACTTGCCTACGGGCTGTGATTCCGAGCGGGTTTGAGTCATGAATAAGCTATCTGCCAGTGATCTTTTCTCCCTGGAGAGATACGCGCGGGAGCGCGGGGCGTTTCGGGCCAAGGTGCTCGAGCACAAGCGGGCGCGCCAGTTGGCCGTGGGACCGAATACGACCTGGCTGTTCGAGGACCGCCTGACGGTGCAGTACCAGGTGCAGGAGATGTTGCGGGCGGAGCGCATCTTCGAGCCCGAAGGCGTGGCGGATGAGCTCGCGTCCTACAATCCGCTCATTCCGGATGGGCAGAATTGGAAAGTGACGCTGCTGATCGAGTTTCCGGACGAGACCGAGAGGCGGCGGGAGCTGTCGCAGCTCAAGGGGATCGAGGATCGCTGCTGGGTGCAGGTGGTCGGGCATGAGCGGGTGTTCGCCATCGCGGACGAGGACCTGGAGAGGGAGAACGACGAGAAAACTTCGTCGGTGCATTTCCTGCGATTCGAGCTTACACAGGGGATGATCGCCACTCTGCGCGGGGGAGCGCCGATCGCCGCCGGGGTCGATCATGACCACTACCGCCATGCCATTGCCGCCGTAAGTGCTGCGACCCGATTGGCGCTGATCGCCGACTTATCTTGAGAATTCAAGCGCTTGCTTGCAATTGGGCCGCTCTGGCCTGCTAAGATTCGCTCGCACTCCTTGCGCATTCTGTAAGATTCCGCGCCCCGTGCCAGACAGCATGGGTGCGGACAACCCACTTTTTTCAATCCAGGCCATCGACCAAAACGGATGAGTCAGTCCTATACCGCTTCCGACATCGAGGTCCTGAGCGGCCTCGAGCCAGTGCGACGCCGGCCGGGGATGTACACCCATACGTCGCGCCCGAATCACCTCGCGCACGAAGTCATCGACAACAGCGTCGATGAGGCGATCGCCGGCTACTGCAAGCAGATCGACGTCACTCTCTTCAAGGATGGCTCGTTGCAGGTGGCCGACGACGGCCGCGGCATGCCGGTCGACATCCACCCGAAAGAGAAGGTGAGCGGCGTCGAACTGATCCTCACGCGCCTGCACGCGGGCGGCAAGTTCTCCGACAAGACGTACAAGTTCTCCGGCGGTCTGCACGGAGTCGGTGTTTCTGTCGTCAACGCGCTGTCGAAGCATCTTGATTGCAGGATCAGGCGCGGCGGCAAGGAATACAACATCAGCTTCAAGGACGGCAAGCTCGACTCGAAGCTGTCCATCGTCGGCACCGTCGGGGCGCGCAATACGGGTACGACCGTACGCTTCTGGCCGGATCCGAAGTTCTTCGATTCGGACAAGTTCTCCGTCCCGCCGCTCAAGCACACCCTGAAGGCCAAGGCGGTGTTGTCGCCCGGCCTGCGTATCACGTTCGCGAACGAAGCGACCGGCGAGAAGGACGAGTGGTTCTTCACCGGCGACCTGGGCGCCTATCTCATGGAGGAGCTGGGGACCGCGGTGAAGCTGCCGCCGGAACCGATTACGGGTAAGAGCGAAGGCGACAGCGACGTCGTCGATTACGCGCTCCTCTGGGCGCCGAACGAAGAAATCGCGATCGGCGAAAGTTACGTCAACCTGATTCCGACCACCGAGGGCGGCACGCACGTCAACGGTCTGCGGTCGGGTATCGCGCAGGCCGTGCGCGAGTTCTGCGAGTTTCGCAACCTCGTGCCGCGCGGAATCAAGCTCACACCCGAGGATGTGTGGGACAAGGCGAACTACATCCTGTCGGTGAAGATCAACGAGCCGCAGTTCGCCGGACAGATGAAGGAGCGTCTCGCCTCACGAGATGCGGCGGGAATCGTGGAAGGGTTCGTGCGCGACTCGATGGCGCTGTGGCTGAATCGCCATCCCGACGCCGGTGAGCGCATTGCGCAGTTCGCTATCTCGAACGCGCAGGAGCGCGCCAAGGCGGCCGCCCGTGTGGTGCGGAAGCGCATTTCGGGTGGGCCCGCGCTGCCCGGAAAGCTCGCGGATTGCTCGAGCCAGGAGCCGAAGCGCTCCGAGTTGTTCCTGGTGGAGGGCGATTCCGCAGGCGGCTCCGCCAAGCAGGCGCGCGAGAAGGATTTCCAGGCGATCATGCCGTTACGCGGCAAGATCCTGAACACCTGGGAAGTCGAATCCGCCTCGATCGGCTCTTCGGAGGAAGTGCACAACATCAGCGTTGCGCTGGGTGTGGACCCGGGCTCCGCCGATCTGAGCCAACTGCGTTATTGGAAGGTGTGCATCCTCGCGGACGCGGACTCGGACGGGCAGCACATTGCGACGCTGCTGTGTGCGTTATTCCTGCGACATTTCCGGCCGCTGGTGGCCGGCGGGCACGTGTACGTGGCCATGCCGCCCCTGTATCGCATCGATGCGGGGAAGCAGATCTACTACGCCCTCGACGACGTGGAGCGCGACGCGACGTTGAAGAAGATCGAAAAAGACAATCCGCGCACGAAGCCATCCGTCACGCGCTTCAAAGGTCTGGGTGAGATGAACCCGAGCCAGTTGCGCGAGACCACCATAGATCCGCGCACGCGCCGTCTCGTGCAGCTCACCATCGAAACAGCGGACGACACAGATCAACTCATGGACATGCTGCTCGCGAAGAAACGCGCGGCCGATCGCCGCGACTGGCTCGAGCAGAAGGGCAACCTGGCCGACGTCCAGGTTTAATTTATTGGCTGAAAGTCGCCCGGGGCGCACAGCCTGACGGCGCTTTCAGCGAGCGCGCCGACCGGCTGTTTCGGGCCCGCGGGCTGGGCGCCCCCCGGCAAAAAGCGTGGTTTTTGCCCGCTAGATAGCAGGCCGGTTGGCGCGAGGGCGTTCTAGGTAAAGGCGAATGCAAGATCAAGAGCTGAATTTCGAGGGCGTTGAAAAACAACCCCTGCGTACCTTCACCGAGAAGGCCTACCTCGATTATTCGATGTACGTCATTCTCGACCGGGCGCTGCCGGCGCTCGGCGACGGCCTCAAGCCAGTCCAGCGCCGCATCATCTATGCGATGAGCGAGCTCGGCTTGGCCGCCGGCAACAAGCACAAGAAGTCCGCCCGCACGGTCGGCGACGTCATCGGCAAGTTCCATCCCCACGGCGATAGCGCGTGCTACGAAGCCATGGTGCTGATGGCGCAGCCGTTCGCGTACCGCTACCCGATCGTCGATGGCCAGGGCAACTGGGGCTCGCAGGACGACCCGAAGTCGTTCGCGGCCATGCGTTACACCGAAGCGAAGCTCACGAAGTACGCGGACGTACTGCTCGGAGAGTTGGCGCACGGCACGGTCGACTGGCAGCCGAACTTCGACGGCACTCTCGAGGAGCCCCTGCTTCTGCCGTCGCGTCTGCCGAACCTGTTGTTGAACGGGACGACGGGTATCGCGGTCGGGATGGCGACGGACATTCCGCCGCACAATCTGCGCGAAGTGGCCAGCGCCTGCATTCAGCTGCTCGAGGATCCCGAGGCCACGACCGCGGCCCTCATGAAGCACATCAAGGGGCCCGATCTGCCCACCGGCGCGGAAATCATTTCACCGCGCGCGGATCTGAAAGAGTTCTACGAGAAGGGCGTCGGCAGCTTCAAGGCGCGCGCGACGTACGAGATCGAGGATGGCAACGTCGTGGTCACGGCGTTTCCGCACCAGGTCTCCCCGACTCGCGTCATGGAGCAGATCGCCGAGCAGATGCGGGCGAAGAAGCTGCCGATGATCGAAGATCTGCGCGATGAGTCCGATCACGAGCACGCCGTGCGGCTCGTCATCGTGCCGCGCTCGAATCGCATCGACCTCGTCGAAGTCATGAACCATCTGTTCGCGACGACGGATCTCGAGCGTAACTACCGCGTCAATCTCAACATCATCGGCCTCGACGGACGGCCGCGTGTGATGGGCTTGAAGGGCGTGTTGACGGACTGGCTCGATTTCCGCATCACGACGGTCACTCGCCGCCTGCAGCACCGCCTCGACAAGGTGACGCGCCGCCTGCATATCCTCGAGGGAATGCTGATCGCGTATCTCAACCTCGACGAGGTGATTCGCATCATCCGCCGCGAGGACGAGCCGAAGCCGGTGCTCATGAAGCGCTTCAAGCTTTCGGAAGAGCAGACGGAGGAGATCCTCAACACCCGCCTGCGTCATCTCGCGAAGCTCGAAGAAATGAAGATCCGCGACGAGCAGAAGGCGCTCGCCGAGGAACGTGAGAAGCTCGAGAGCCTGTTGGGTAGCAAGGCGAAGCTCAAGAAACTCGTCGCGACGGAAATCCGCGAAGATGCCGAGAAGCATGGCGACGCCCGCCGCACGAAGATCGTGGAGCGCGAAGCCGCGGTGGCGATTGACGAGACCACCCTCATTCCGAATGAGCCGGTCACCGTCGTGTTGTCGACCGGCGGCTGGGTGCGCTCGGCGAAGGGACACGAGATGGATCCCTTGACGCTCTCGTACAAGAGCGGCGACGAGTACCAGGCGATGGCCCGCGGCCGTAGTTTGCAGCCCGCTGTGTTCGTCGACAGTACCGGGCGCACCTACACCCTGCCGGCGCACTCGCTGCCCGGAGCACGCGGGCAGGGCGAGCCGCTCTCCGGACGCCTCAACCCGCCCGACGGCGCGAAGTTCGCCGGGGTGATCATGGGCGAGCCTGAAGATATCTGGCTGCTGGCGAGCGATGCGGGCTACGGCTTCACAGTGCGGCTGAAGGACCTCGTCACCGACCGCCGCGCGGGTAAGACAGTGCTCAACGTGCCGGAGAACTCGCTCGTTCTGCCGCCGGCCTTCGTGGCGTCACCTGACTCGCTCGTAGTCGTAGTGAGCAGCGAGGGCAAGCTGCTGGCCTTCCCAGTGAGTGATGTGCCGGAGATGCCCCGCGGCAAGGGCAACAAGCTCTACGACATCCCAGGCAAGAAGGCCTCGGCCCGCGAAGAACTGGTAACGGGCATCGCTGTGGTGCCGCCTAAGGCGAGCCTCGTGCTCCATTCGGGCGACAGCAAGCCGAAGATCCTGGAGTGGAGCGACCTCAAGCCCTACCGTGGTCAGCGCGCGCAACGAGGCTCGGTACTGCCCCGCGGCTGGCCACGTAAGGTCGACCGGCTCGGAGTGCTGCTCCCGAGTTAACCGACGGCGGCGAGGCCCACGCCAGGGCCTCGCCGCTTTGTCGACACTGCGCACCGCGCGTTGTCGCTGCGCGCCGGTGCCGCTCCCAGAATGCGTTGCCCAGCCCTCCACCTCGGGCGCGACGGACGCTAGCGCCTTCCACGTCCCGGCCCTAAGTCCCCGTCTCCGAGGGTGCGACTCTAGCTGCGACTCTAATAGTATTGCGAATGCGAATGATTCTCAATATCCTTCTTCTGCCCCAACAACTGCCTGTCCCGGGGCGGCGCCCACCGAAGGATCCGCTCAATGATTGCCGCATCCCAATACCTGAAGACTGCCCACAAACCCATCCGAGCGGGTCTGCTGCTTGCCTGCGCGCTCGGCGTGGCAGGAGTTGCTTCGGGCGCCAATTCCAGGACGGAGCAGCGGCAGATCGAGGCATTGCAGGAACAGCTGCGGGCCGTGCAGGCGCAGCTCAAACAGCTCGCCGCTCAGAATCAGGCGTTGCTGCAGCATCAGCAGCAGATCGAGGCGCAGCTGTCGGAACAGCGGCAGCAGCTGGCGGCGCAACCTGTGGCGCCCGTGACGCCAGCCGTAGCGGCACAGCCTTCCTCGTCAGCACTGCCCTCGTCGTCGGCACTGCCCGACCAGCCCGCGGCGGTGTCAGCGTTGCCTGCCGCGCCGGGCGCATCTGGCGCATCGGCAGCGTCACTGCCGGGTGCGCAGCCAAATGGATTCGGCGCAGGGCCGCTGTCCAACCTCCGTTTGTGGGGCTATGGCGAGATCTACTACACCCGGCCGACCGGGGATGGAGCACGCACGCAGGCGGATCTTGCCCGCGCCGTGTTTGGCATCGGTTACCACTTTGACGATCGGACGGAGTTCAACTCCGAATACGAGCTAGAGCATGCCATCGCCTCCGCCGCCGACCGCGGTGAGTTTGAAGTCGAGCAGTTCTATGTCGATCACCGGCTCACCAGCCGGATCGGGCTGCGCGCCGGGCTGTTCCTGATGCCGTTCGGGTTACTGAACGAGCATCACGAGCCCAACAACTTCTACGGCGTGCAACGGAATTTCGTCGAAACACTGATCATCCCGAGCACCTGGCGCGAAGGCGGTCTTGCCATCCACGGCGACACAGACATTGGCCTCAGCTGGAATGGGGGCATCGTGACGGGCTTGAATCTGAACGGCTGGCGCGTCGCGCCTGAGTTTCCGCAGTACACGACTGCACTGGAGCTCGCAAACAATGGTGCCGCTCCGATGCAGGCGACTCATCAGGAGCTGTCGCTGGCGAATGGCCGCAACCTGGCGCAGTACGTGTCAGTCAACTACTTCGGCGTGCCCGGCCTCGATGTGGGTGGCGCGCTCACTACCGGAAAGCCGGTCCCTGTCGAGGGCTCTTCGGGCGATCCACGGCTGACTCTTTGGGAAGGCCACGTGCGCTGGACGCCCGGCAAATTTGCTCTGTCGGCGTTGTACGCGCGGGGCTCGATCAGCGACCTGGCCGCCACGAACCTGGCTAACCTCGGCTCGCCCAATCCGATCCCGTCGCAGTTCTACGGGTACTTCGTGCAGGCTGCCTACGGTCTGTGGAGCCATGGTGATTACCGCCTCAATCCCTTCGTCCGCTACGAGTATTACAATATGGGCTCGCGCTACGCCGGGACGACGCCGATGATCCCAACAGGGCGCATCCCGCTTGCGGCGTCTCCGGGGGACAACGGCTTATGGCCCCAAAATCACGACCGCGTGTGGACGTTGGGAGCCAATTTCTATCTCAACCCGCAGGTGGTGTTCAAAGCGGACTGGCAGAGGTTCGACGTCAACAGCGCCTTCAATCGCTTCGACCTCGGCCTCGGCCTCAACTTCTGATGCCGGAGGCTTGCTGCCTGGAGCCTGAACCTATGGAGGCATGGCGGGCACGGAAGCCTTTGACCTGCCCCGCAGGCTCGTCGGACCGGCTCGTGTGGCGCTCACCCGCCTAAAGAGAGAGGCGCCCGGCGGCCCATTCAGTGAGAATGCACGCAACCGACAGCGGGCGCCTTCCTGGCGCCTCTTGAGTTGGACAGGCTACGAGTGGTACTCCAGGAGCGGGATGAGCTTTACGGGACGACGGTATGACTTCCGCGACCAGGCGCGCGACTATGCACGCCTCGCTGAGGAGCTTGGCGGCCTGTTGTCCGGCGAGAGTGATTTCGTTGCCAACGCGGCGAACACGGCGGCGCTGATTTTCGACGCGTTGCCCAACCTCAACTGGACGGGGTTCTACTTCCTGAAGGGCGGCGAGCTCGTCGTAGGACCGTTTCAGGGTAAGCCTGCGTGCGTCCGTATTGCGATCGGGAAGGGCGTATGCGGTACGGCGGCGGCCCAGCGAAACACCATCATCGTTCCCGATGTGAACGCTTTTCCTGGTCACATCGCGTGCGATGCCGCTTCACAATCGGAAATAGTGGTGCCGCTCGTCGCTCGTAACGAGCTAGTGGGCGTGCTGGATGTCGATAGCCCACGTCTTGCTCGTTTCGATGCGGGAGACGCGCGTGGGCTTGAGCGCCTCGCGGCACTGTTCCTCGCAAGCATCCGGCTCGAGGACATCGGCTAGCGCATGGGCGAGACCACACCAGACGCCGCCAGCGGCTACGCCGCGGCGGCGCGGGCAACCGCCGGCTCTCAAGTCGCCGCGTCAACCCCGAGCGATGCGCAAGCCGCGGGCAAGGCAGCCAACGGGTCGCCTGTTACCGGTGCGCCGGCCGCGCTATCCCCCGCGGGTCTTACGGCGGCGGTGGCTTCGTTCGTGATCTGGGGTGTTTTCCCGATTTACCTCAAACCTCTGCACGATGTTCCGTCGCTGCAGATCGTTGCTCACCGCGTCGCCTGGTCGTGCGTCCTCGTGATAGTTTGGATGCTGGTGCGCGGCGAGCTCGGACAGTTGCGTAAGCCGCTCACCAATCCGGCAATCCTGGGGCGGCTCGCGATTACGGCGGCACTCATCAGCATCAACTGGCTCGGGTATGTCTGGGGAGTGGGGCACGGCCACGTCGTCGAGACTAGCCTCGGCTATTTCATCAACCCCCTGATGAACGTGCTGTTGGGGGTCGTCGTTCTGCGCGAGCGGTTGAATATTCCGCAATGGACGGCTGTCGCCGCCGCCGTGACTGCCGTTGTGTACCTCGGCATCATCGCGGGCGCTCCGCCGTGGATTGCTCTCACGGTGGCCACGAGCTTCTCCGTCTACGGCCTGATGCGAAAAATGATCCGCATCGAGGCGCTTCCGGGCCTCGCCACCGAAACACTGGTGCTGATGCCGTTGGCGTTCGGCTATCTAATCTGGTGTGAGGTGACAGGTACGGGCGCGTTCGGCCATTCGGGCTTCGGTGTCGATGCGTTGTTGGTCGGCTGCGGGCCGATGACGGCGGTGCCCCTCTTTCTATTCGCCTACGCAGCCCGCCTCATTCCGTATTCGACGCTCGGCTTGTTGTTGTACATCGCGCCCAGCCTGCAGCTGCTGTGCGGGATCTTTCTGTACCACGAGCCCTTCCAGCGCGCGCGGGCGCTCGGCTTCGCGCTCATTTGGCTGGCGCTGTTGATCTACGCGGGCGATGGCTTGTGGCGAGCCCGCAAGGCTCGAGTATTGGACGGGAGCGCCCCGGCCCCAGCCTGACGAATCTTTACTGCTTCGCGCGCGAGACGTATTCGCCGTTACGCGTGTCGATCCGCAACATCTCGCCTTCGTTGATGAACAGCGGCACGCGCACGGAAGCGCCTGTCTCCAGCTTCGCGACCTTCTGACCACCCGTGGCGGTGTCGCCTTTGAGCCCCGGATCGGTCTCGATGACCTTGAGGTCGACGTGAGCGGGCGGCATCACTACCAGCGGTTCGCCATTCCACAGCGTCACGATGCAGACGAGCCCGTCCTTGAGCCATTGCGCCTGATCGGCGATGGCCGCCTTGCCCGCGGTGTACTGCTCGAAGTTGTCGGGCACCATGAAGTGCCAGAACTCGCCTTCCTGGTAGAGGTACTGCATTTCCATGTCGACGACGTCCGCCGCCTCGAGCGATTCGCCCGAACGGAAAGTGCGCTCGATCGTCCGGCCGGTCTTGAGATTGCGCACCTTGATGCGGTTGAATGCCTGCCCCTTGCCGGGCTTGACGAACTCGTTCTCGACCACGGAGTAGGGCTCATTGTCGAGCAATACTTTCAGGCCGGAGCGGATCTCACTGGTGGTGTAGCTGGCCATTTCTTTCTCGCGGCTGGAGCTGCAGAATGCGCAGCCCACAAAAGGGCCGCGTATGATAACGGCATCGCTCCACCCCCGCCAGCATGAACGGGAGGCCGGTCCCCGGACCGACGGCCAGGTGTCTCGCTGGCAAGACGAAATGGCTGACGCGATCACGAGCCCCGAGGCGCTGGTGGCGGCGCTCGGTCTCGATCCGCAGCTTCTGACGGCCGCACACGCGGCTGCGGCGGGATTTCGTCTACGCGTTCCCCGTAGCTACGTTGCTCGCATGCGGCCGGGCGATGCGCACGACCCATTGCTCCGGCAGATTCTGCCGGTGGCGCAAGAGCTCGAGGAAGTGGCCGACTACGGGATAGACCCGGTGGGCGAGCATGCTGCCTTGCGCGCTCCCGGCTTGCTCCAGAAATACCACGGCCGCGCGCTGATCATCACTACCTCGGCCTGCGCGGTTCACTGCCGCTACTGCTTTCGACGCGAGTTTCCCTATTCCGAACAGACGGGAGATGCTCCGCGTTGGAGCGCGGCGCTGGAGGAGATCGCACGCGATGGCTCGCTCGAGGAAGTCATTCTGAGCGGTGGCGACCCGTTGTCTTTGAGCGATGCGCGGCTGACGAGTTTGACGGACGCGCTGACGGCGATCCCCCACGTACGACGTCTGCGCATTCACACGCGTCAACCCGTTGTTCTTCCCTCACGTGTCGACGATGGTCTGGTCGGGTGGCTGGCGACGCTGCGGCTGCCCATGGTATTCGTGCTTCACGCGAATCATCCAAACGAAATCGATGCGGAGGTGCGCGCCGCCTGCGCAAGGCTGCGCGCGAGTGGCGTGACTCTGCTAAACCAATCTGTACTCCTCAACGGCGTGAACGACGATGCGGGCGTCCTGGCTGAACTATCGCGGCGTCTGTTCGAAGCTGGGGTCCTGCCTTATTACCTGCATGTGCTGGATCGTGTGCGCGGTGCAGCGCACTTTGAGATCGCCGAGTCGCATGCCCGGCGCATTGCGGGCGAGCTTTCAGCCCGGCTGCCGGGTTATCTCGTACCGCGCCTGGTCCGCGAGGTCTACGGAGCGCCGGCCAAAGTCACCCTGCCGCCGCGGTTTCCCAACCAGGAGCCTGGGTGACCAATGGGCGCCGTCGCGGGGCGGCCAGCAGCAGGCGAACAATGGACACACAGGCTCCTACTGTTCCGAAATCGTCGCGCGGGCGTCAGCAATTGAGAGGCGGCTCAAGCGGGGACGGCGGGGGTCGGTGCTAGAATTGGCCATTCCGCCAGTCCTATCATGGAGTCGGTTTTGACCGAGCAGAACGCGGTTCCTCTCATCGTAGTGAGTTCTGCACGCGAGCCCGTGGAGGCGATCAACAGCATTCTGCGTCGCGCGGGTCATCCGGTTCATTGCACCTGGATCCCCGCTTTGCGGGATCTCTCCGATGCGGTCACGCAAATCAATCCCGAGCTGTTGGTCCACGTCGCGGGTCCCAACCACGATCTGCAGCCGGTCATTGGCGTCCGAGACCAAACGGCCCCGACCGTTCCGGTCATCGTCCTGGCCGAGTCGGTCGACGAGGCCCGCATTGCTGCTGCGATGACGCTCGGCGCGCGCGATGTCGTGTCTCTCGCGAACCCCGTGCGACTGCTGGCAGTGATGCTGCGGGAGCTGCGGGCATACCGACTCGAACGTGCGTTGAATACGACTCTGAAGTCCGCGCACGACGCCCGCAGTCAGCTCGAAACCGTTCTGGAGCGCTCGAATGATGCGATCGTGCAGATCCAGGAGGGCATCGTCGTCGATGCCAATCCCGCGTGGATCGAACTTTTCGGTGTCGAGGAAGGCCTGCTGGGCCATCCGGTCATGGACCTCTTCCACGAGTCCACGCAGCCCGCTCTCAAAGGGGCACTGGCCGCGTGTCTGCAGGGCCGGTGGAGCGATCACACGCTCAAGGTCAACGCCCTTCTCGCGGACGGCTCGACACTTCCTGTCGAGGTCGTGCTTGCGCTCGGGGAGCACGAGGGCGAGCCGTCCATTCGGCTCGTGCTGCCGTCGAAGCCGCGCGATGACGCGAAGCTCGTGGAGGAGCTGTCGGATGTAGTGCGCTCGGACGCTACGACCGGGTTCCTGCATCGGCGTGAGCTGGTCGAGGCCCTGACGATGCGGCTCGGGAGCGCCAATCCCGGCGGCATGCGCTGCATTGCTCTCATTAAACTCGACAAGTTCGCGACGCTGGAGCGCGATGTCGGGGTTACCGCGAGTGAGGAGATCCTCACTGAGTTTGCGAAGATCCTCAAAGAGACGTTGCATTCAAAGGAGGTCGTGGGCCGCTTTGGCGGTGTGCGATTCCTGGTGCTGCTGGAGCGGGGCAACGAGCACGACATCGAGGCCTGGGGCGAGCAGCTCATCGCACGGGTGCAGAAGCAGGTCATGCGGATCAAGGACAAGGCAGTGTCGTTGACCTGCAGCGTAGGTCTGTCCGTCGTGCCCCCGGGACAGGTGAGCCTCGATGCCGTGATTGCCGATGCGATCGAGGCGTGTCTGAAAGGAGCCGGACGCGGGGGCAACCAGACGGTAACGTCGGATCGGGCCGATAACGACAATCGTGTGCAGTCTTACGACAAGGTGTGGGTGAAGCACATCAAGGCCGCGCTGATGGAGAACCGCTTCCGGCTCGTCCAGCAGCCTGTCGCCAGCCTGCAGGGCGACGACCCTGTCATGTTCGACGTGCTCGTGCGCATGATCGACACACAGGGGAAGGAAGTGCTGCCCGCGGAATTCATGGCCGCGGCGGAACGTAACGATCTTTTGAAGAACATCGACCGGTGGGTCGTGGGGGCCTCGCTCTCGTTCGCGGCCCAACGCAAGCCGGGATGCCTGTTCGTGCGCCTGTCGAAAGAGACGGCCAAGGACGGGACTTTCCTCGACTGGCTCGACAACCACATTCGTTCGAGCCGCGCGGAGCCGCACCGGCTGTGCTTTCAGATCACTGAAGAGGTTGCGGCGACCTACATCCCGCAGGTCAAAGCGCTCGCGGGGGCGCTGCGGCAGAAGGGGTTTCGGTTCGCGCTCGATGGGTTTGGATCGGGGCGCGACAGCCAGGGGCTGCTGGACTCGGTGCCGCTGGACTTCGTGAAGATCGATGGGGCGCTGGTGCAGGGGCTTACAGGGGATCCGAAGCTTCAACAGCGCGTGCGCCAGCTCGTTGAAGGGGCCACGAAGCGGCTCATTCAGACGATTGCTGAGCGGGTGGAGGATGCCAACACCATGGCGGTGTTGTGGCAGGTGGGTGTGCAGTACATCCAGGGGTATTTCGTCAACGAGCCTGAGCAGGTCGTGTTGCGCGCTGAGCGCTGAGCGCGGAGCGCAAGAAACGTATAGCGGCGGACCCGGTCCCTCGCCCCGTGCGGCGCGTGTTATGCGCGTTCGGTGGGGAAGGGGAGAACCTCGTCAATGGCGCTGGCGCCCGTTGCAAGCATCAGGGTGCGGTCGAAGCCTAACGCGACGCCTGAGCATTCGGGGAGGCCGGCTTCGAGCGCGGCGAGCAGATACTCATCGGGCGCGAAGCAGGGAAGGCCTGTTCTGCGCCGCTCCGCGCTGTCGTGTTCGAAGCGGGAACGTTGTTCTGCGGCGGAGGCCAGCTCGTGGAAGCCATTCGCCAGTTCCACGCCGTCGCAATAAAGCTCAAAGCGCAGGGCCGCCCGAGGGTCGGTCGGGTCGAGCCGGGCTAACGCGGCCTGGGTTGCGGGGTAGCCGTGCACGAAGGTCAGGGCGTCAGTCCCAAGCCGGGGGCCGATGAGAGCGCCCATGAGCAACTCGAGCAATTCGTCGCGGTCGCTTCCCGCGGAACTCGCAAATCCTAACCTCTGCGCCGCTTGCTGCAGCTCATCGATGCTTGCGGCGAAGGGATCCAGTTGCAGCTCGCGCAGGAACGCATCGCGATAGGTGATGCGTTCGCCGACACGGCCGGCGCCGCGAGGACCGAGAAGATCCCGGACCAGCGCAGCGACTTCGGTCATCAGGTCATCGAGCGAGAATCCGATTCGATACCACTCGATGAGTGTGAACTCCGCGTTGTGCAGCCGCCCGCGTTCGAAGCCGCGCACCACGTGGCAGATCTGGAAGATGTCGCCGCTGCCGGCCGCGAGCAGGCGCTTCATCGCGTACTCGGGCGAAGTGTGCAGGAAATAGGGGTGTTGTACGGAATTCGAGGGGTCGAATCCCTCTCTCTCCAAATGCACTCGCGCCGAGTGAATGTGTACGTCGGTGACGGCGGCATTCACGACTATCGGCGTGTCCACTTCGAGCACGCCGCGGGCCGCGAAGAAGCGTCGTGCACGGGCCGCGAGTGCCGCGCGTTGCTCGAGCATCGCGCGGGGGGCGGTCGGCCGCCACGTGTCGGCCGGGTCGCTCATTTCAAACGGGCCAACATCTGGCCCACCTCGACCACGGTCCCGGTCTCGAATTTCGGCATCCACTCCACAATGTCGGGCGGCAGCAGCAGAATGACGGTCGAGCCCATGTTGAATCGCCCCATTTCGGCTCCTTTGTTGAGCCTGAGAGGAGCGCGGCTCTCATCGAGTGGTAAGTCGACTCTGCGGCGCGGGCTGCGCGGGGTAACGTCCCCATGCCACACGGTGGCTATGCTGCCGACGAATAGCGCGCCGACCAGCACCATGGCAAACGTGCGCGGGCCGTCTTCGAATACGCAGACTACGCGCTCATTCCTGGCGAAGAGGTCCGGTACCGCGGCTGCTGTTACGGCATTCACGCTGAAGAGCCGGCCGGGGACATACCACGCTGCGCGCAACGTGCCGGCCAACGGCATGTGGATACGGTGGTAGTTATAGGGTGCGAGATAGAGGGTCGCGAAGGCACCGCCTGCGAAGCATTCGACCCACTCCGGCCTGGCAAGGAGTGCTTCCAGGGTGTAGTCGTGTCCTTTCGCTTGCACCAGCCTCGAGCCATCCAGCCGCCCGACCTGGCTGACCGTGCCATCGACCGGAGAGACGAGCACCTCGGGGTCGAGGTCCATGGGGCGTGCTCCGGGCCGAAGCGTCCGCGTGAAGAACGCATTGAAGCTCGGATACTGGAGGGGATTGGGTTGCGTGGCCTCACTCATGTTCGGTTTGAAGCCGCGCACGAAGCTTTTGATCAACAGGTTTTTTATCGGCCAGAAGCGGATGCGTGTCACACGCAGGACTACGCGGGAGAGAAAGTGCTGCGGCAAAGCGTGCTGCAGGGCGACGAACAGCCGCTCGCGTAGCGTCGGCTTGAGGGTGGAGCTCATGAGTAAAGTCAGGGTTTGGGAAGATAGGGCGCGGCACGGCCCAGATCTTCGGCGAAACGCTGGGTGTCGAAGGGTGGCGTGAAAATGCCGACGACCTGCGCATGGTCGTTCAGCAGGAATACGACTGCGGAATGATCCATCGTGTAATCGCCGCCCGGCAGGTCGACCTTGTTTACCGCGACGCCGAACTGGGCGGCAATTTTGTCGATCGCCTGGGTGTCGCCGGTGAGGCCGATGAAGTCGGGATCGAAGGCGTGGACATAGAGGCCGAGGGCGGTGGGTGTGTCGCGCGCCGGATCGACGCTGACGAACAGGACCCGCAGGCCGGGGACGGCGCCGACCTTTTTGATCTGCGCCAGTTTCACGAGCGTCGTCGGGCACACATCGGGGCAATGCGTGAAGCCGAAGAATACGAGGCTCGGCTTCCCCTGCAGATCGTGAGCCGAGAAGGGGCGTCCGAGATGATCGGTCAGCTGAAAGTCGGCAATCGGTTTGGGGCGGGGGAGCCACGTGCCGCTTGCAAGCTCGGGGCCTGAGCTGTCAAGTTCTCGCGCCAGCCAAAAGCCCGCGAGCGCTGCACAAACGGCGGCCACCCCGAGGATCCACCAGGTACGTCGAGTCGTCATGAGCGAATTATTCCACAGCCCCGCCGGCGCCATACGGCGCTCGCAACCGATTTCGGTACGTGCGCTCATCGAGCGTGGAGCCCAGCGGCTACGCCGCGCGCGGATATTTTTCGGGCACGGGACGGATAACGCGTCGGATGAGTCTGCCGCTCTCGTGTTCCACGCCCTGGGTCTATCGCATGAGGCCGGTATTGCGGCATACGCGAAGCGCGTCGGCGCGCAAGCGCAACAGCGGGTGCAGGATCTCATCACGCGCCGCATAAAGGAGAGAGTGCCCGCCGTTTATCTCACCGGCGAGACTTGGTTTGCCGGGTTGTCCTTTCGGGTGGACCCGCGCGTCCTCATTCCACGGTCGCCGATAGCGGAGCTCATCGAACGCCAGTTCGCTCCGTGGATCGATCCGCGGCGCGTGCGACGGGTCCTCGACGTGGGGACGGGCTCGGGCTGCATTGCTATTGCCTGTGCTAAAGCCTTTCCCCGCGCGCGAGTCGACGCTGTCGACATCTCGGATGACGCGCTCGAAGTCGCGCGAATCAATGTGCGACGTCACCGCGTCGGCAGGCGCCTACGGCTGGTGAAGTCTGATCACTTCCGCGCACTCAAAGAAGAGAGCTACGATATCATTGTGGCTAACCCGCCTTACGTGGGGGCCCGCGAGCTGAAGGAGCTGCCGCCCGAGTATCGTCATGAGCCTCGGATCGCGCTCGCCGCGGGACGTTCGGGCCTGGATTCCGTCCGGGTCATTTTGCAGCAGGCGGGTCAGCATCTGCGGCCGCAAGGCCTGCTCGTCGTCGAGGTGGGGAACACCGAGACGGCGGTACGGCGGGCGTTCCGCCAGCTCCCTTTTTTTTGGCTCGAGTTCGAGCGCGGCGGAGGCGGAGTTTTCCTGTTAACGGCTGAGCAGCTGCAAGCGCACGCAGCGGCGCACTGACGGGCGCATTCATGTCTGGCAACACGATCGGCAAACTGTTCGCGGTGACGACGTTCGGCGAGAGCCACGGCCCTGCCATGGGCTGCATCGTCGACGGGTGTCCGCCCGGCCTCGTCCTCAGCGAGGCGGATCTGCAGCCGGACGTCGATCGTCGCCGCACAGGGACCTCGCACTTCGTGAGTCAGCGTCGCGAAGGCGACGAGGTACGCATCCTCTCCGGCGTGTTCGAGGGACAGACGACCGGCACGCCGATCGGCATCCTCATCGAGAATACGGATGCCCGCTCGCGCGACTACGAGAAGATCAAGGATCGCTTCCGACCGGGCCACGCCGACTACACTTATCAACAGAAATACGGCATCCGGGATTACCGCGGTGGCGGCCGTTCCTCGGCGCGCGAGACCGTCATGCGCGTAGCGGCGGGGGCCATTGCCCGGAAATTTCTGGCCGAGCGGCTCGGAGTGCGGATTTACGGCTACCTGAGCCAGGTAGGCGAGTTGGCGCTGGATGCGGTCGATCCCGCGTTTGCCTATCAGAACCCGTTCTTCTGCCCGGACCCGGCGCGGATTCCCGAGCTCGAGGCGCTGATGTGGAAAATCCGGGGCGACGGGGACTCGATCGGCGCGCGCGTGACTGTCGTTGCGACCGGGGTGCCTCCGGGGCTGGGAGAACCAGTGTTCGACCGCCTCGACGCGGACATCGCTCATGCGCTGATGAGCATCAACGCCGTCAAGGCCGTCGAGATCGGTTCCGGCACCCAGTCAGTCACCCAGAAAGGCAGTGAGCATCGTGACGAGCTCACGCCTGCCGGGTTCAAGAGCAACAACGCCGGCGGAGTGCTGGGCGGCATTTCCTCTGGGCAAGACATCGTCGCCCACGCGTCCTTGAAACCCACGTCGAGTATCCAAGTTCCGGGCAACACGATCGATCTCGGGGGAAACCCCGTCGACGTCGTCACGACGGGCCGGCATGATCCCTGCGTCGGTTTACGGGCGACCCCAATAGCTGAAGCGATGCTAGCGATCGTCCTAATGGATCACTACCTGCGCCACCGTGCGCAGAATGCCGACGTCAAATCATCAACACCGGACATCACCCGCCAGGGGTGACCAGCGACCGCATGAAAAAAGACCCTCCCACCAACCGGCATGCTTTACCCGCCAAGGTTGAACCGCGACCAACATGAAAAGGCACCCTCGGCCCCAAGCGGCAGGCTTTTCGCGGGCAAAAACCACGTTTTTTGCCGGGGGCGCCTCAGCCCGCGGGACCGAACCTCTATTCGGCGCGCTCGCTGAAAGCGCTGGCCCATCCCGGGCCACGGGCGACTTTCAGCCCTTGAAAAACACACGCTCGCTGAAAGCGCTGGCCGATCCCGGGCCGCAGGCGACTTTCAGCCAATCAATATGACACGAGAATTCAACGTCGCGATCGTGGGAGCCACCGGCCTGGTCGGCGAGACCCTGATCCAGGTCCTCGAGGAGCGCTCCTTCCCGATCTCTGAATTGCACGCGCTCGCGAGCAATCGCTCGGTGGGCAAGTCGGTGCAGTACATGGGGCGCAGCCTCCCGGTGAAGGAGCTCAGCAGCTTCGACTTCAGCAAGGTGGACATCGGCCTTTTCTCGCCCGGCGCGGAGGTCTCGCGCGAGTACGCGCCGAAAGCCGCGGAGGCCGGCTGCATCGTGATCGACAACACCTCGGAGTTCCGTTACTACGATGACGTCCCGCTCATCGTTCCCGAGGTCAATCCGCACGCCATCGTGGATTACAAGAACCGCGGGATCATCGCCAATCCGAACTGCTCCACGATTCAGCTCGTGGTTGCGCTCAAGCCCATTCACGACGCGGTGGGGATCGAGCGGATCAATGTGGCGACGTATCAGTCCGTGTCGGGCGCGGGCAGGGAGGCCGTCCAGGAACTGGCCGAGCAGTCCATTACGCTGCTAAGCGGCAAAGGGCCTGTAGAGGCGCGGCTGGTGCCAAAGCAGATCGCCTTCAATTGCGTCCCGCAGATCGACCGGTTCGAGGACAACGGCTATACGCGGGAGGAGATGAAGCTCGTCTGGGAGACCCGCAAGATCCTCGGGGACCCGGCTATCCGGATCACTGCTACAGCGGTCCGAGTACCGGTGTTCTACGGGCATTCCGAGGTCGTGAGCATCGAAACCAGGACAAAGATCACAGCTGCTCAAGCGCGCGCTTTGCTGGAGAAGGCCCCCGGAGTAGAGGTGCTGGACGAGCGTCGCCCCGGCGGGTACCCCACGGCGGCCACCGAGGCAGCGAATTGCGACACAGTTTATGTGGGCAGAATACGTGAAGATCTGTCCACGGACAGGGGACTTAACTTATGGGTCGTTGCGGACAACGTGCGCAAGGGGGCTGCTACGAACAGCATCCAGATTGCCGAACTTTTGGCGCAGCAGCCGATTTAAGTTATATTGCCGCCCAAATTGCGGTGGACTCGCGAATTGCGGTCCACCCAATTGTTTTAACAAGATATTTCACCCACTGATACCTCCCGGGGTGTCGTAATGGTCGCCAAACGCTCACGCCGGGCGCTGGCATTGCTGCTGATCTTACCGTCAGCCGCGTTTGCCCTCGGTCTTGGAGACATCCGTCTCCTTTCTCCGCTCAACTCGCCGCTCGATGCCGAAATCGAGCTGCAGGACGCTACGCCTGAGGAGCTGCAAACGCTCCAGGTGGCGATCGCTTCGCGCGACACGTTCGCTCAGCACGGGCTCGAATGGCCTGTGTTCCTGAGCAGCGTGCAAGTGAAGACGACGCGCACGGGCGACGGTCGTCAGGTCGTCAAGGTCAAGTCCACGGACGCGATCACTGAGCCGTTCATCACACTTCTCATCGAGGTGAATTGGGCCCGTGGCCGATTCCTGCGTGAGTACACGATGCTGCTCGATCCCCCGGTATTTGTCCCGGGTCAGGCGGCGGCCGGTGCTCCTCCGGTAGCGGCGCCGTCGGCCGGCACAGGCTCGCGTGAGGGCGCTATCGATCGCGGCTCGGATTCGGCTGCGCCACCTTCTGGTGATGCCGCCGCTCCTGCGGCGTCGTCTGCGCAGTCGTCATCCCGCATGGGAGCTTCGGCGCCGTCCAGTGCGAGGTCGGCACCCTCAGTTGGCGGAGACAGCTCCACCCACGTCGTCCGACATGGCGAGACTCTGTCGCAGATCGCGACGGGAGTGACGGGAACGAAGCAGAACTCGGCTCAAGCCCATAGCGCGATGTTGGCTATTTTCCAAGCCAATCCACAGGCTTTCGTCAAGAACATGAACGTGCTGCGCTCCGGCGCCGTACTGCGTATTCCGGCGAATTCCGAAGTTGCGGCCGTGTCGCCCGCGACCGCGGCGACGGAGATCCGCCGCCAGTACGCGGCGTGGCGTGGCAGTGCCGCCCCCGAGGGCGCATCGTCGGGCAAAGAGGCGGGTCAGTTACGCCTTGTGACGCCTTCCGAGCCCGCGTCCGCTGGAACCACTGCAGGAGCTTCCAGCGGTGAAGTGAAAGCCTTACAGGGTCGAGTCCACGACCTCGAAGGCCAGCTCAGCGAATCCAAGCGCCTGCTCGAGATGCGCAATGCCGAGCTTGCGGACATGCAGGCCAAGCTCGCCGCAGCCAAATCCCCCTCGCCGGCGCCTCAGCCGGCCGCGCCGGAACCGCAGGAGGCCACATCTCCACCGGCCGCCGCACAACCTCCGGTCGCCCAGGCTGAACAGCCCGCCGGGGCACCCGCCGAGCCACCGGCGCAGACTGCCCAGTCCGCGCAGACTCCCGAGGCGTCGCCGGCTCCGCCCGCCGTGACTCATCGACCGAAGCCTGCGCCTGAAGCGCAGAGCGGCTCGATCCTGGACTCGGTAATGGAGTACTGGTGGGCGCTCGCGCTGCTCGTCGTTGCTCTACTGGGCTATGCCGGCTTCAAGTTCTGGCGCTCGCGCCGGCAGTCGGAGTTCGACGATTCGTTGAGCCGCCTCGCGGTAGCGGGAGCGAGCTCGGCCGAGCGTGGGTTCGCCGCGGGCGACACCGCCTCCATGCGCCCCATGTCGGCGGAAGGGCCTGAAGGAGCCTTCCTCGTCGAGGAGTCCGGGACGCACCAACGCCCCCGCTTTGCCGGCGGCCCTGCTCCGGTGGCGACTGCCCCCAGGCACGTGGCGACGTCCGACGAGACGATCAGCACCGAATCCGCCATCAATCTCGACCAGGGCGATCCGCTGGCCGAGGCCGATTTCCACATGGCGTACGGTCTCTACGACCAGGCCGCCGATCTCATTCGCATCGCGATCAACCGCGAGCCGAACCGCCGCGATCTGAAATTGAAGCTCCTCGAAGTGTTCTTCGTCTGGGGCAACAAGGAGCAGTTCCTGCTAGCCGCTCGCGAGCTGGCCGGCACGCGTGCCGACGCCGCGCCGGGCGAGTGGGAAAAGATCGTCATCATGGGTAAGCAGCTCGCTCCCGAGGACCCGTTGTTCTCCGGCGGTGGGACCATGAGCGGCGCGACAGCGGGTGGCGTGGACCTCGATCTCGAAGGTGGGCAGAGCCGCGTCGACTTCGATCTTTTGGGTGAGCCTGTTCCGGGCGAGCACAGCGACATCGATCTCGACATCGGCTCGGCGCTCGGCGACGCCAATGCGACTCACGATTCGGAGACGAACGCGACAGACCGCAATGTCGCGCTCCACGAGGGCAGCTTCGGTAACAACAACTCCACGGGTACCACGCGGCAGATGACCGCCAGGATCCCGCGCGAGTCCGACGACGACATGCTGCCCGAATTCGGTCCCGACGCCGAGGGTCCGACCGTAGAGCAGCCGGCGATCACCTCTGCGGATAATCCGACGATCCGGCAGAAGGTCGCGATGGCGCTCAGGCAGACGCCGGGTGCCGATCAGACGGCGGAGCTCGCGATCGATGACCTGGGTCTGGATCTCGGTGGAATCGACACCATGGATCAGCCGGGACTGGGTGCGTCCTCCGACGCTCCAACTCTCGTCGCGGGCATGGACGATCGCTCGCGCAAGATCATGGAAGAAGCGCAACGTCGGGCGTCCGCCGAAGATTCGTCGCTTTCGACCGGCGCGTGGCAGCTCGATGAGAGCGAGCTCGACGCGGCGCTCGCGGATCGCGGCGGCAATGGCCACGACCCGGATGGCGATGAGCATGACGGCTCGGTCACGTCGCGCCTGTCGGCGTTGACGGGACGGGATGTTGACTTCGATCTCGGCGAGGCTCACGCCGAACATGCCACGAACGGGTCGGGTCTGGATCTCGACCTCGGTACTGCGACGGTGCCCGATGCCGCGTTCACGGCCACACAGAAATTATCGTCCGATGACCTCGCGCTGCCGGACCTCGAGCCGGTCACGATGAGTGAGGTCGGTACGAAGCTCGACCTGGCCCGCGCTTACATGGACATGGGCGACCCTGACGGGGCGAAGAACATCCTCGAGGAAGTTCTGCATGAAGGATCCATGACCCAGAAGCAAGAAGCGCAGCGCTTGATGGAATCTTTACCTGGTTAATTGGCCTGGTTAATTTGGCGGAAAGTCGCCTTCGGCCCGGGATGGGCCAGCGCTTTCCGCGAGCGCAGCGACTGGCGGTTTGTGACTCGCGAGCAAAAGGCGTGACTTTTGCTCGCGAATAGCATGCCGGTTGCAGGCTGGGGCGTTTTATGAACAGCGTACGCCGGGTTCGCGTCTTTGACGGGCCCCGCTTTCCACACGTCCACTGGTAAGAACGCGATGATGAGGATTGCCGTTGCCGTGGAATACGACGGCACGGCTTACGCGGGATGGCAAACGCAGCAGTCGGCGCGCAGCGTGCAGCAGGTCGCTGAAGCTGCGTTCAGCAGCATCGCGGCGGAGCCCGTAAACCTCATCTGCGCCGGACGCACCGATTCGGGGGTGCACGCGCGCTGGCAGGTTGCCCACTTCGATACTCATGCGAGCCGACGTTTACGCGCCTGGTTGCTCGGGGCAAATAGCGAGCTGCCGCGCGATGTGAGCGTTTCCTGGGTGCGGCCGGTGCCGGCGCATTTTCACGCGCGATACTCCGCCGAGGCGCGCACTTACCGCTACGTGATTCTCAATCGCGGCTCTCGGTCGGCCCTCGCGGCAAACCGGGCGGCGTGCATCTTTCATCCGCTCGATCATCTGCGGATGGCGGAGGCCGCGGGCGCGTTATGCGGTCTGCACGATTTCAGCGCCTTCCGCTCGGCGCAGTGCCAGGCTCACTCGCCCATTCGCCGGATGGAGAAGCTCACCGTGGAGCGGCACGGCGACTGGGTTCTGATCGAGGCGACCGCGAATGCCTATCTACATCACATGATGCGCAACATCGCGGGGCTGCTGATTGACATCGGCAAAGGGGCTGCGCCGGCGGGCTGGGCTCGGGAAGTCCTCGAGGGCGGTGATCGCAAACGCAATGCCGCCACGGCGCCTGCTCATGGGCTGTATCTCTGGGACGTGCGGTATCCGGCCGCGTTTGGTCTGCCTGCCGCGCCTCAGGACGACGCCTTCGGCAGCGGATGCCCGACCCCCGGTGGGCCGGCCCCCGGATGGCCGGCCCACCGATCCGCTATCATCCGCACTTAATCGCTTCCGACCGCGGGTTCTCCCTCATGTCGTGGTTCGAAAAAATCATGCCCTCCCGGATCAAGACCGAACGGCGCACGCGCTCGGTTCCGGAGGGGTTGTGGATCAAGTGCCCTGCCTGTGACGCCGTGCTGTATCGCGCAGAGCTCGAGCGCAATCTGTATGTCTGCCCCAAGTGCAGTCATCACATGCGCATCGGCGGCCGCGACCGCCTCGAGCGCTTTCTCGATCCGGGCGAGACGCTGGAGATCGGCGCGGGCATCACTCCCGAGGACCCTCTCAAATTTCGCGACAGTAAGCGTTACAGAGATCGTCTCATCGCGGCGACCAAGGCGACCGGCGAGACCGATGCACTCATCGTGATGGTGGGCACTCTCCTCGAGCTGCCCATCGTCGCTTGTGCATTTGAGTTCCAGTTCCTCGGCGGCTCGATGGGTTCCGTGGTCGGCGAGCGTTTCAAGCGCGGCATAGATCATTGCATCGAGCACGGAAAACCGTTCGTATGCTTTACCGCGAGCGGTGGGGCGCGGATGCAGGAAGCGCTCTATTCACTCATGCAGATGGCAAAGACAGCCAGCTCTTTGGCGCGCCTCGCGCAGGCGCATCTGCCATATATCTCGGTCATGACGGATCCGACGACGGGTGGCGTGTCGGCGAGTCTCGCCATGCTCGGCGACTTGAATATCGCCGAGCCCCGCGCGCTGATTGGCTTCGCGGGCGCGCGTGTGATTCAGCAGACGGTGCGTGAGACGTTGCCGGAGGGCTTCCAGCGAAGCGAATTCCTGCTCGAGCACGGCACTCTTGACATGATTGTCGACCGGCGCGACATGCGCGATCGGATCGGGGGCGTGTTGCGCATGCTGCAGAAGCAGCCGCCAGCGCCCGCCGCTGCCCCTGTAGCCGCGGCCTGACGGGGCCGCTGAAGAAGGCGCTTTGCGTACGCTCGACGCTTGGCTGACTCTGCAGGAGTCAGTACACCCCAAAGCTATCGACATGGGCCTTGCCCGCGTCATGGCTGTGGCGCGCGCGTTGGGTGTCGATAAGCCGGCCTGCCCGGTGATCACGGTCGGGGGTACTAACGGAAAGGGATCTACCGTCGTGCATCTGGACGCGTTCTTGCGCGCGGCGGGCGCTTCCACGGGCATGTTCACTTCGCCGCACTTCATTCGTTACAACGAGCGCATCCGGGTCGATGGCGTCGAGGTCGGCGACGACGAACTGGTTGCAGCGTTCGAGCGGATCGAGCGCGCACGCGGCACAACCACTCTGACTTTCTTCGAGTACAACGCGCTCGCCGCTCTCTTGATTTTCGCGGAGCGCAGGGTCGATGTGGCCATCCTGGAGGTGGGGCTCGGAGGGCGTCTCGACGCGGTGAATCTCGTCGATGCGGATGTTGCCATCGTTTGCTCCATCGGTTTGGACCATCGTGACTGGCTCGGTGACACGCTGGAGCTCATCGGCGCGGAGAAGGCGGGTATCTTTCGCTCCGGTCGTCCCGCTGTGCTGGGGACGGAAGACATGCCGGCGAGTGTTTATTCGGTGATCGATGCGTTGCAGGCGCTGCCGGTAGTTGCGGGAAAGGACTTCACGTGGCGCGTGGAGAAAGGGCCGGCTGACGGAGCGCGCTGGAGTTACCAAGGCATGCGGCTATCGCTGCGCGATCTGCCGCCGTCGGCTTTGGCCGGGTCGATTCAGTATCGGAATGCCGCTACGGCTCTTGCTGCGGTAGAAGCCCTGATGAACGCAACCCCTGGCGTTATGGCCGACGGCAGCCGGCCTCTGGTGGCCGGCTCACGCCCGCTCGAGTTGAATGAGCGCACTGTAGGAGAGGCGCTGCGGAGCGTCAGGCTGCCCGGCCGATTTCAGGTCGTGGCGGGGCCCGTCGAGTGGATTCTGGACATCGCGCACAACGAGCCCGCTGCCGCGATCTTTGCGAGGCACGTCCGCGAGCGGCCCATGCCCCCCGTTCCCATGCCGCAAGGGCCGGCGAGCAGTACCCGCAAAGGGCGGACATTCGCCGTGGTCGGCATTCTCGGGGACAAAGATGCGAAGGTGATTGCCAGCGCGCTGGAACCGCTCGTGGACCATTGGATTGTGTGCTCCCTGCCGGGACCGCGCGGCGTGCCTGCAGAAGTGCTTGCGCAGCGGTTGAGTTTGGCCACCGGGGAAATAACTCTCGCACCTTCAGTAGCGGCGGGCTGCGAAATCGCCCGTGCGACCGCGGAGCCGGGGGATCGCGTCATCGTCTTCGGTTCGTTCTATACGGTGGGACCGGCGCTGCAATGGCTTGGGATATACTGAGGGTGTGTCGCAAGCTCGCCCGTGGCGCGTTGCCGGTCCGGCCGTCCCGACTCGCTGGCCGCTCAGCTCGCCCCGCAGCGAAGCCTACGGTTGATTGATGCGGTTCCGCCCCCATCTTGGATAGCCTGGTGAAAGAACGACTGACCGGCGCGATCATTCTCGTTGTGCTGATCGTGTTGTTGGTCCCAGAGCTGCTCAGCGGGCCCTCGCGGTCCGCGCCTGTGCCGCAGGCGGCAGCGACCTCCTCAGAGGAACCGCCATTACGCTCGTACACGATAAATCTCGCGGACGATTCGCACACTGGCGCGAGCGCGAGTACATCGACGCCGCAGGCCAACGGGCCCGCGCAGCCAGCTCCTATCGACGAGTCAGCGACGGGTTCGCAGCCAGCGCCTTCCACGAGCGACTCACGCCCGACGCCCTCGCCGGACGAACCCCAAGTTACGCCGCAGGCGAACGCGCAGCCAGATGCGGCGCGAGAGGAGCCGCAGCCGGCTCCGCGGAAGTCAGCGGCAGCCGAGAAGGCGACGGCGGCCGAGAAGCTCGTAGCAGCCGAGAAGACCGCGTCGGCCGAAGCGCCGATAGCGGCGAAACCGGTGGCCGCCCAGAGGCCTTCCGCCCCGGAAAAAAACCCGGCGCCGTACGCGCCGCCCGAAAGGGCTGCGGGCCTACCGGCGTCCACGGAAAAAGCCACGTCAACGACCGGCTGGATGGTGCAGCTAGGAGTCTTTGCCAGTCGCGCGAACGCGGATCGCCTGATGCAGGACCTCAAGCGCAAGGGGTTCCATACCTCAGTGTCGGAGAGCACGGGCGGCGGGCGGACTCTGTGGCGGGTGCGCGCCGGGCCGGTGCCGGAGCGCGCCGCGGCCGACCAGCTGAACGCCAGCTTACGAGCGGCGGGTCACGCTGGTTCGGTTGTCCCCAAATAGTGACCTGGAACGACCACCTGGAGGCGCACGGCGGACTTGCCTCTGTCCGTGACGAGCTGCCTGAGCAGCGCATCGAGTGCTCTTGTACAATCCGCGCGCGTTCAAGCATGGTCGAGTCTTGCTCCGATGAACATAACCGACTACCTGGTGATCGCAACCGTCATCATCTCCGCCGTGGTTGGATCCCTGCGCGGATTTCTGCGCGAAGCGATCGCGGTTGTGACGTGGATCATCGCGCTCTTCATTGCGTGGCATTTCTCGGATCTGATCGCGCCCCACCTGGGCGGCCTACTGGCGGGGTCGCAGGTCAGGATCTGGGCGGCGCGGGTCATTCTCGTGGTGGTCATCCTGCTCCTGGGAACGGGGATTGGAGCCACGGTCGGGCACTTCGTGCGCCTGTCCATTTTCAGCGGCATGGACCGCTTCCTCGGTTTCGTTTTCGGTGCCCTGCGCGGTCTCGTGCTGCTGGGCGTGTTCGTCATTCTGGGGCAACTGCTGCGCCTGGATGGCGAGCGCTGGTGGACTCGGTCGGTGCTCATTCCCTACGGCGAGTCCATCGCGAACGGTCTTCGCGCGATGGTAGGGGAAGAGCGAGTACGACACGCGGGTCGTGTAGCGTTGGGGGCCTAAGGGCCAAAGGCGGCTGAGCATGTGCGGAATTGTCGGTGTCGTCGGAACGAGCGCGGTCAATCAACGAATCTACGACGGGCTCACGGTGCTTCAGCACCGCGGACAGGACGCGGCGGGCATCGCCACCTCCGTGGATGGGGAGCTATACGTGCGCAAGGGCCCGGGCCTCGTGCGCGACGTGTTTCAGCAGCATCACATGCTCGAACTGAAGGGCAACGTCGGGATCGGGCATGTGCGCTACCCGACCGCCGGCTGCGATGGTGCTGCGGAAGCACAGCCGTTCTATGTGAACGCGCCCTACGGTATCTGCCTCGCCCACAACGGAAATCTCACGAACGCGACCGAGCTGGCGGAGATCCTCATTCGTGAGGACCGGCGGCATCTCAACACCACGTCGGATTCCGAGGTGTTGCTGAATGTGTTCGCCTCGGAGTTGCAGCGGATCGGGACTCCGCGCATAACGCCGGCGGACGTGTTCGCCGCTCTCAACGCGGTGTACAGGCGCTGTCGCGGGGGATACGCAGTTGTGGCGATGATCATCGGCCACGGTATTCTTGGGTTTCGCGATCCGAATGGTATCCGTCCGCTAGTGCTCGGTCAGCGCGATACTCCGCGCGGCCCGGAATGGATGCTGGCTTCTGAAAGCGTCGCGCTGGACAGTCTCTCATTCCGGCTGGTACGCGACATCGCTCCAGGCGAAGCCGTGTTCATCGACGAGCAAGGTCGCCTGCACTCGCATCAATGCGTTGCCACCGTCCGGCATACGCCGTGCATCTTCGAGTACGTCTATTTCGCCCGTCCTGACTCCAAGATCGACAACATCTCGGTGTACCGCGCCCGGATGCGTATGGGCGACCGGCTCGCGGAGAAGATTCTGCGCGAGCGCCCGAACTACGACATCGACGTCGTCATTCCAATTCCGGACACGAGCCGCACCAGTGCCTTGCAGCTGGCGCAACGGCTCGGCCTCAAGTACCGCGAAGGGTTCACCAAGAACCGCTACATCGGCCGCACGTTCATCATGCCGGGGCAGGAGCAGCGCGAGAAATCCGTGCGCCGCAAACTGAACGCGATCGACCTGGAGTTCCGCGGTAAGAACGTTCTGCTGGTTGACGATTCCATCGTACGCGGCACGACTTCCGCACAGATCATCGAGCTGGCACGCGAAGCGGGCGCGAGGAAAGTCTATTTCGCCTCGGCGGCGCCCCCGGTACGCTTCCCTAACGTGTACGGTATCGACATGCCGGCGGCACGTGAGCTCGTCGCGAGCGGGCGTAGCCAGGATGAAGTCGCGCGCCTCATCGGTGCCGACTGGCTCGTATACCAGGATCTCGAGGACCTCATCGCCGCGTGCAAGCACGAGGACGCGCGTATCGAAGAGTTCGACACCTCCTGTTTCTCGGGCGAATACGCTACGGGTGATATCACCCCCGAATATCTCGAACGCCTGCAGCTTGAGCGGTCCGATGACGCCAAGGCTCTCCGGCGCGAACGTCGCGGGAAGCTCAAGGTCATTCGCTGACTTAGGCTCCCAGCGCTTTCCCTTGGGGCGTAACGGCTCGAGGACGACTTTATCTGGCGACCGCTGCGCGCCTGCCATGTGCGGACATCCGTGAATTCTCCAGACCCACGTCGCCAATTGCTTCTCGAACTCTTCCGTGCCGGCTTGGCGCGCGTCGATGGGCGTAGCTGCGTTCGGAACGCGCTGACCGCCGACTTGGCGTCACGCAGCACGCGGCCGATATGGATCGCGGCGATTGGCAAGGCTGCGTCGTCGATGGTGCTCGGTGCTCACGACGCGCTCGGCACTGCGATCGAGCGCACCCTCGTGATCACGAAGGACGGACATGTGTTGCCGCAGTTGACGGCGACGCCGGGGTTCGAGATTCACGAGAGCGCGCATCCCATGCCTGATGAACGCTCGCTCGCTGCCGGAGCGCGCCTGCTGCGCTGGGTGGACGAGTTGCCCGAGTTCGTGGACCCGTTGTTTCTCATCTCCGGCGGGTCTTCGAGCCTCGTGGAAGTACTGGAGGCCGGCACCACCTTCGCCGACCTCGAGCGGATGACCTCGCAGGGGCTTGGGGAGGGGATCGCCATCGGTGAGTTGAATGCGCGGCGTTCGCGCCTTTCGCTCATCAAGGGAGGACGGCTAGCGGCACGTCTCAATGGGCGTGTCGCTCGCGCGTTGTTTATCTCGGATGTCCCTGGTGACGATCCTGCGGTCATTGGCTCGGGTTTGCTCGGGCCTTCTGGCGTCACCCCGGATCGCGTCGAGCGCACCGTCATTGCGTCCATCGATCACGCCATGCAGAGTGTGGCGGCTGCCGCAATGGAGCTCGGGCTCGAGGTAGGGCTGTCATCGCGGCGATTCGACGGTGACGTCATGCGCCTCGCCGTCCGATTCGCTCACGAGTTGCATCTGAATACCAGCGAAGTGCGGGTGTGGGGTGGCGAATCCACTGTGCAGCTGCCTGAGCATCCGGGGCGCGGCGGGCGGAATCAACACCTTGGGCTCGCGACGGCGCGGCTCATAGCGGGGCATTCCGATCTGATGTTGCTGGCCGCGGGCACTGACGGGACGGACGGGGCTACGGACGATGCGGGGGCACTTGTCGATGCTGAGACGTGCGCACGTCTTGCGCTTGTCGAGTTCGACGCCGATTCGTGTTTGCAGCGTGCGGACTCCGGTACCGCGCTCGCCGCCACCGGCGATCTCGTTCACACAGGGCCCACCGGCACAAACGTAGGTGATCTGGTGATCGGCCTGAAGCTGTCCGCGGAGTCGGCTCGCTCTTTGCAGGACGGTCGTGGTGGTGCGCGGTCGCGCGTGCTGTAGTTGTTGTCATGCTCGGGCGCGCACAGTGATGGGGGTCGCCTGTCAGTTTCGCATTGAACCCAGCTGCCTCTATTTCTGGCCGAATCGCAATGCGCTTGTTGTTGATTGAAGAAGACTCGCGGCGGTGCGCTGAGATCCGGCAGCGGGTGGCGTTGTGGCGGCCGGACGCTGAGCTGGTCGTGCGCGATCCCGTGCTGCAGGGAGCCCTGCCACCTGAGCTTCTGGCGCAAGGGTTCGACGCGGTGTTGCTGGCTGGCGAATGGTCCGGCGGCAGCGGTTTGGCCTGGGCGAAGGAGCTTGCCGGCAGGGCTGGCTTCGCACCCATCGTGCTTTTGAGCGGACGCGACTCCGCCGCCTATGAGGCAATTCCCCTGGGCGTATACCTCGTGTCCCGCGAGGAGGTCGCGCAGGAGCGCTTCACTCAGGTGCTCGCTGCCGCGGAGCACAGGCAGTCATTCGCCCGCGCAGTGTGGCGAACGAGTGTCGCCGGGCGCGACGCGCAGCGCTTTGGGAGCGCGTTCATCCGGGGTTATCGCCATATCCGCCGCATTGCAACAGGGACGGTATCGGACCTTTACCTCGGTGAGAGTGAGGCCGCGGGTACGTTGGTAGCGCTGAAAGTCGCCCGCGACCGGCACGTCGAGCACAGCGGTGAGCTCGATGACTCATTCCGGCGCTTCCTGCAGGAATACGAAATCGTCCAGCGCATTCGCAGCCCCGGCATCGTGCGACTCTACGATCTCGGCGTAAGTGATGAGCACGCGTGGCTCGTTATGGAGTATTTCCCGGCGGGCGACCTGCGCGGCCGGATGCGGGCGGGCATTTCGGTGCGACGGGCGCTATACAACTCGATTGCGATCGCCAAGGCGCTGGAGGCTATCCATAACGCGGGGGTGCTGCATCGGGATCTCAAGCCCGGCAACGTCATGCTGCGGGACGACGGCAGCATCGCGCTCATCGATTTCGGCCTCGCGAAGGACGCGGCGCTGGCTGGCGACGTGACGGACCACGGGATGATTTTCGGGACGCCTCACTACATGAGCCCGGAGCAGGGCCACGGAGAGCCTATCGACGGGCGCAGCGACCTTTACAGCCTGGGCGTCATCCTCTTCGAGATGCTGGCGCGGGAGAAGCCGTACAAGGCGGACAACCCGATGGCGCTCATCTACAAGCATCGCAAGGAGCCTGTGCCACGGCTACCGGAGGCTTTCGAGTCGCTGCAGCCGATTCTGGAGCGGCTACTGGCGAAGGTGCCGGAGGATCGCTACCCCAACGCGGGGGAGGCGGCCGTTGCGCTGGAGGGGGCGCTTAGACGGGTGCTCAGAGGCGAGCTCGCGGCGTGAGCAGCGCGTGAGCCGCGGAGCGGTGAGGTGAGAGAAGTGAGAGTTGAGGTGACCGTTTGAGTGTTGAGTCGATTCTGCTCGTCGCCACTCCGGCGGCGTGGGTTGATGCTGCAGTCGAGGGTTGGCGGGAGCTGCTCGTCGATCATGCCAATTGTGAGAAGAAGGCCGCTTCGACCGCGCTGGCACTGATTTTTGCCTATCCGGAAGACACGCAGCTGGGGCTGTCCCTGTCGCGCCTGGCGCGCGAGGAATTGCGGCATTTCGAGCAGGTGCAGGGGGCGATGACGGAGTTGGGCGTGCCGTTTACCCGGCAAAAGCCGGGGCGATATGCGGCCGGCCTGCGCTCTGTCATGAGGACGTCCGAGCCGGGCAGGAAACTCGACCTGCTGCTGACTGGCGCGCTGATCGAGGCGCGCTCTTGTGAGCGGTTCCGACTGTTGGCGGTGCGGCTGCAGCCGCCCCTCGGGCGGTTCTATGCGCGACTCGCGGAGTCGGAGGCGCGGCACTTCGAGTTGTATGTGGGGTTGGCCAGGGAGCGCGGCGCGCAGGAGTGGGAAGCCAGGTTGAGGGCGCTGGCGGGGAAGGAGGCCGAGCTTGCGACTTCACAGGATGGAGAATTGCGGTTCCATTCCGGGCCGCCGGCGCCTTAGTGACGGCTAGGATGTCACCGGCCTGCTACACGCTCACCTGCCTCGTGGTGAAGCCCACCCTGCGCCGGCGCTCGAGCGTCCGGCGCAGCGGTACTGGCGCCGCTCAGTTGTGGCGACGGACGCGGTCGTAGACGCGTTTGAAGTCTATGTTGCCTTTGCCAGTGTGCATGACCAGGGTCGCGAAGATCAGGTGGCCTTCGGAGTCGAGGGTGAAGTCGTCTTCCTTGCTGGGGCCTTTTTTGGGTTTGGTGATGACGACGAAGACGGAATCGCGCCAGCCGGAGGAGCGGTCGGCGCCGGCGGGGCCGAAGGGGATCGTGGTGGCTTCGCCGGCGGTGTATTCGTCGGGAGCGGCGTCGGCGTTGGATTTCACCACGAGCTTGAGGCCCGATTGCGAGATCGTCAGGAGTTCGGGAATGGCTAGCATGTGAGCCACGCCGGGGCGGATGTCTGACTTTTTGGGGCGGGTCGACGGGGCGATGTCACTGGAACTGCCCGGGAGCGCGTCGTCAGATTGGGCGATGTAGAGGACGGGGAGGAGGCCGCCGCCAGACGTGTCGGAGCGCCCACTGACCGGGGGGGCTGCGTCGTAAGGGGACTCTTCCGGGTGGCCGGAATTCCGGGCAACCTGGAATGGATCGGTGCCGGTGTTCTGACGGCTGTAGTTGTTCGTGAGGTCGCCGCCGCCGCCTGGGTCGAGCCCGCCCGCACCGGGGCCGCCAGGCCCACCGAGCCCGCCAGGTCCGCCGCCGCCGGGCTTGCCGAAGCCGCCGCCGCCGCCACCGCCACCGCGTCCGCCGTGGCCGGAATGTTCGGCCGGCCGCGGGCCCTGGTCCTTCTGCTCGTCACCGACCTTTCCAGGGTCGTCGCTCAAGTTCCAATTGATTCGCCATTCGCCGCTGAGGTCCACACCCTGAGGCGCGGTTGAAGCCAGGCGCTCCGTGGCGCAGCCGGTGAACCATGCCGCGACGGCGGCACAGGCGACAGTGGCGAGGAGGGGATGGGCTCTACCCGAGAGGTGGGCATGCGACTTTGATGGCATTTGCGGTCTTCCTGTTGGGGGCGGACGGCCAGTCCGGACGGTCGGCCTGCGCTGCCGCGGTCCGGAGCTTGCGGCTTCGACTGGTCGGCCGGACTCGAGTTCAGGCTCGTGGACGGTTTCGGTGAATGTGATGGGCGCGCGCGAATCGTAATACTTCGTCGCGGGCAAGAGTAGGCGGCGCGAGTGGAAGGCGCGAGGGGGAGCGGGGACAGTTGCGAGCGGCAAGGCGGGGGGCTGGGTGAGATGAGATGAGGCGGGGCGCGGCGGGCGCGGCGGCAGGTCCTTGCCGGCAAAGGTAGGGCGGCAAGGAACTGCCGCGAGGCTGCGGGTTGTCACAGCCTTACAAGTGGTAACACACGAGGCGCTGTTTCGCGTGGACACTGCGCTGGTGTAGTGGAGGCGTGGCGACCCGCCGCGTCATCAGAAGCCATCGCAGGAGTCAATCATGATCAGCAGCATCGGCAGCAGCGCGGGATTGTTAACCTCGCTGTTCGGCGCCAGTACGACCACTGGTGCCAACAGCAGTAGCGGCAGCAACAGTGCCTCGAGTCTGCAGCAAACGGAAGAGAAATTGTTCGCCGCCATCGATACGAATGGCGACGGCAGTCTCAGCAAGAGCGAGCTCACGAGCTTCCTCAACAAAGCAGCGGCTGCGGGCGGCGGCAGCAGCGATCAGTCGCAAGCGGCCAGCACGCTGTTTTCGCAGCTCGATTCGAGCGGCAACGGTTCAATCAGCTTGTCGGAGTTTCAGACCAACGCAGGGGACCTGGTGACGCAGCTGCGTAGTCAGCTGGCGGCGAGCGCAGCGGCGAGCACTGCGACCGCGACGACTTCGGCGTTGATATCGGGGCTTTCATCGAACACCAGTGCATCGAGTGCCGGTAACGGGTCGAGCAATGGGAGCACGTCCAGCAGCAGCGCAAACAGCACCAGTGGCACCGGTCACCACCATCATGCGCATGGCGCAGGAAAGGGCGGGAGCAACAGTGAGGGCTCACTGGTTGCACAGCTACTGCAGCAGTATGGCTCGACAGGAACTACAGCGAGCAGTGCTGTGGGCTCAACCGTGAGTGCCACTGCGTGATGTGAATGGACGGGCGCAGCCGGGTCTCGATGGCCCGGTTGGCCTTTCGCGGGCCCGTGGTGCGGGCCGCCGCGAAAGTTCGCGCCGGCCCGGCAAAGGAGCAGGTTGCCGCCAGCTTCTGGCATGACGTCGTAACAGTTCGTTACAACGGTGCGCGGGGCTCGTTCCCCGGCCTCGCGAGGCGTTGAAACGGCTGCCAGGGCACGAATTACGCTGTCAATGGTCGGAAGCTTCGGTATCTTTGTCGCTATACGCGAGGCCCGATGAACGACCGTCCGCACGTCCTGATCGTCGACGACGATCGCGAGATCCGCACCCTGCTGGGGCAGTATCTCGAGAAACACGAATTCCGCACGACGGTCGTCCCGGATGGGAAAGAGATGCGTCGGGTGATGGAACGCTCGCGTATCGATCTCGTCGTGCTCGATCTGATGCTTCCCGGCGAAGATGGGTTGTCGATCTGCCGTGAGGTGCGTACCCGCTCGCAGGTGCCAATCATCATGCTCACCGCACGGGGTGAGGACGTGGATCGCATAGTCGGGCTCGAGCTCGGTGCGGACGACTACATGCCGAAGCCGTTCAATCCGCGCGAGCTGCTCGTCCGGATCAAGGCGGTATTACGCCGGGCAGCGCATGCTCCGCGCGATCCGACCCCGGACTCCGTACGAGCGTTCGTTTTCAACGGCTGGCGGCTCGATACTACGACTCGAACTCTGACCGACACGTCCGGTAAGGACGTTGCTCTGAGCGGCGCCGAATACCGCCTGCTTGCTGTGTTGCTCGGGTCGGCCAATCGAGTTCTCTCGCGGGCGCAACTCACTGAGTTACTGCGGGGGCGCGAGGCCGATCCGTTCGATCGGAGCATCGATGTGCGGGTAAGCCGGCTGCGCCAGATCCTCGGCGATGATGCGCGCGCTCCGCAGATCATCAAGACGGTCTACGGCGAAGGCTACGTCGTCGGCGTCACGGTCGAATTGCACTAACGATGCGGCTGTCCGTTTGGCCACAGTCGCTGTTCGGAAGGCTCATCGCCGCTTCCGTCCTGGCGGTACTGCTGGCGCAGATCACGGGCATCGCACTAGTCGCTCGCGAGCGCGAATATTTCGTTCTGCAAGGAAATGTACGCGAGTGGTCGCGGCGCATCGCCGAAGTCACGTTCATGCTGCAGCCACTCAATGCCACCGAGCGCGCGGCGGCGATCACGCGGCTAGCCGAGCAGCCCAGTCGCTTTGAAGGAACGGCCAGCCGGCGGTCGCTCGGAGGGGCCGGGCCGCGTCGCGGGAGATCTGCCCAACCCGGGACGCAACCAGGCGGAGGGATACCGGCTGAGCGCCCGCGAGAGCTGTCAGCGGCGGCGTCGCCATTGTCGAATGCGCCGGCGCGAAATGGACCGCTGCCGGACCGCGCGCAGCCGGATGGGCCACCCCCGGAGCTCGAGTGGTTGCGAGCGATGCGACAGTCGTTTTCGTCGCAGTTCATCTTCATACCGTTGCCCCACTCGTCGGATTTCGAGCCGACGTTCAAACAGCAGCTGCAAGCCACGCTCGGCAATGCTTACCACGTGTCGGTGGCGCCCACCGCCAACACTTCAAAGCGAGCCATCCCCATCTCCGCCCCGTTCTTCGAGGCGCGCGAGGGATCAAAGGCGCAGCCGTATGACGTCGCCATCACTTTTCCCGATGGGGATGCGGCGATTTTTCGTGTGACCCGCATGCCTTGGGGCGCACCGCTGTCGCGCAACCTCTTCGTCAACCTGGTGCTGCTCGTCGTGATTCTCGTAATCGCGTTGTATGTGACCGCGCGCAGCATTACTCGTCCGCTATCGAAGTTGGCACGCGCGGCGGAGGGTCTGGGCCGCAATGTGCGGCAGCCGCAGTTGGAAGAGAAGGGCGCGCGCGAGCTGCAGGAGGCGGCCCGTGCCTTTAACACCATGCAGGACCGATTGCACCGCTATCTCGACAGCCGGACGCGTGTACTCGCGGCGATGTCGCACGATCTCAAGACTCCACTTACCCGCCTGCGTTTGCAGGTGGAGACGACGTTGGACGACCCGGCGATCCAGGCACGGTTTGGCAAAGAACTCGACGAAATGGAGAGTATGGTGCGCGGGGCGCTCGCCCTGTTTCGCGGACTCGATGACGACGAAACGTTGGTGCCGATCGACGTCAACGCTCTGTTAGCCACTCTGCAATCGGAGTTCACCGAGATGAGTGCGGACGTGACGGTCGAAGGCAAGGCTCTGCAGCCCTTCATCGGTAAGCCCCAGGCTCTGAAGCGTTGCCTGACCAATCTCGTGGACAACGCCGTGAAATTCGGCACGCGCGCGACTATTGCCGTGGAGGATGGCGCGGCGCTGGTGATCCGCGTCAGGGATGAAGGGCCCGGCATCCCGCTCGACGAGTTGGAGCGAGTTTTCGAGCCGTTCTACCGTCTCGAATCCTCACGTAACCGCGACACCGGCGGTACGGGGCTCGGCCTGAGTATCGCGCGTGACGTGGCGCAGGTTCACGGCGGTTCGCTCGTAGCGCAGAATCTCCCGGGCGGCGGGCTCGAGGCCCTTCTCGTCCTGCCACGGCGCCGCTAACGCCGAGCCGCCGCATGTTGCCAGCGGGCCTTGCCGCGCGACTCGAAGCAGTCTATGACATTTGTTCGACGTCGCTGCGCGAACGTTGTGATGGCAGCTCTCGCAGCTCGTAACGCCCGTTCTCATACACCAGGTAGCTTCCCTGCTCGTACCAGGCGCCCAGCACGATGCGCTGCGCCGGCGCGCCGTCGACGGATGAGTCGTGTATTCCCGGTCGATGTGTATGGCCGTGAATGATGCGGTGGACCTGAGCGGCTCGAAACGCGCTCGCGACCGCTTCCTGGTTTACATCCATGATGTAGGGAATGGTGCGAGCGGTGTGCTGGCGACTGCCGGCGCGCGCCTGGTTCGCCAGCATCTCGCGGTCGGCGAGGGGAAGGGCGAGGAAACGCCGTTGCCACGGTGCGGTTCTGACGATACTGCGCAACTCCTGGTAGGAATGATCGTCGGTGCAGAGCGCATCGCCGTGAGTGAGGAGCACCCGTTCGCCGTCGAATTCCGCGATGACGGGATCCGTCAGCAGCCGGCAACCGGTGTTGGCGCAGAAATCCCGACCGAGGAGGAAGTCCCTGTTGCCATGGATGACGAAGCACGCGACGCCCTGTGCCGTGAGCGCGCGCAGGGCTTTGCAGACAGTCTTCTTATCGGGATCGGTCTCGTCGTCTCCGACCCAAACCTCGAACAGATCGCCCAGGATATAGAGCGCTTCGGCTTTGGCGGCGTGCGACTGCAGGAACCCCACGAATTGCTCTATGGCTCCCGGTGCGCTGGCATCCAGGTGCACATCGGAGACGAACAGGCGCGTCATCTGCGGTCGCTTACTTCGGCGATAGAATCGTGTCGGTCGACGGTGGCGTAACGGGAGTCGCGGCCGGAGGTGCGTTCGCCTGTGCCGCATCCACCATCTCGATCTTCTGGATGATCACCGGCTTCAGAGGCGCATCGGATTTGAAGGGGCCGAAAGCGCCGGTCGGCGTGACGCCAATGCGATCGACCACGTCCATTCCCTGCACGACGCGGCCGAACACCGCGTAGCCCCAGCGGGTTGGCAGCGGATCCAGGTCCGGATTGTCGACGAGGTTGACATAGAGCTGCGCATTGCCGGAGTGCGGCCCGTCGCCGCGGGCGAGTCCCACCATGCTGCGCTTGTTCTGCAGGCCGTTGCCCGATTCGTTGAAAATCGGGTCGTGAGCGGCCTTCAGCTTGTAGTCCGCGGCGTCGTGACCGCCGCCCTGGATCACGAAATTGGAGACGACGCGATGGATCAGCGTCCCGGAGTAATACCCTTCCTTCACGTACCGCTGAAAGTTGGCGACCGTGAGCGGTGCCCGGTCCGGCAGCAGCTCGATGACGAAGTCGCCCATGCTGGTCGAGACTTTCACCAGCGATGAGGGGTCGGCGGCGCGGGCTGCCGGGTGCGCCAGGGCCAGGAAGGCCGCCAGAGAGAGAACGAGCGCGCGGGCCGTCCAGGCGCGATGCCCGGGCGCCGCAGTCCGATTCCGGGGGTGGGTGTGCATCAATCCTCCGTCGTGGTGCCAGTCGTCGGGTGATCGCCGCCGGCCGCGAATTCTAATGCTCCGCACGAAAATTGAGCGATAAAAGTGGTGTGGCCCTCCCAGTGTGCTCGACGTCGCGGGAAGCAGGGCCGCGGCGGGTGGCCCATAAGGGCTTTGTTGAGCCTGCGCGGTTTCCCGTAACATTACAGCCATGAGCGGAATGGACAAGTCAGTGGGCGGAGCGTTCGGTGAGCGCGAGGCTACCCGGTTCGCACCGAGCCCGACGGGTGAGGTGCACCTGGGTAATGCGCGTACCGCGTTATTTAATTTTCTGCTCGCGCGGCGCTCCGGGGGGCGGTTTCTCCTGCGCATCGAGGACACGGACGCCGAGCGCAGCCGGGAAGAGCACACCACCGCCGTTCTGGAGGACCTGCGCTGGCTCGGTATGGAATGGGATGCCGGCCCGGACCGGGAAGATGAGCGTGGGCCTTACCGGCAGTCGCAGCGTTCGCCGCTCTATGCGCGTTATTTCGAGGTATTGGAGCAGCAGGGAGCCGTTTATCCGTGCTTCTGCTCTCCCCTCGAGCTGGAAGTGTCGCGTAAGGCACAGCTCGCCGCGGGTAGGCCACCTCGATACGCGGGTACATGCCGGAACCTCTCGCCCGAGCAGCGGGAGCGACGGCGCTCGCAGGGCGTCGCGCCGACCATGCGGTTCCGCGTCCCGACCGGCCGGCGGATCGAGTTCTTGGACTTCGTGCACGGTGCGCAAAGCTTCTTATCGGATGACATCGGCGATTTCGTGATCCGGCGTGCCGACGGGTCTGCGGCATTCTTCTTTAGCAATGCCGTCGACGATGCCTGCATGGGCGTAACACAGGTGCTCCGCGGCGAGGACCATCTCACGAACACGCCTCGGCAACTGCTGATTCTCGAAGCGCTTGGCCTGAAGACTCCCAGCTACGGACACATCTCTCTCATAGTGGGGCCAGACGGCGCGCCTCTGTCCAAACGTCATGGAGCCACGAGTGTCCGTGAGTACCGCGAACGCGGGTATCTTCCGGAGGCGATGGCGAATCATTTGTTCCGCCTTGGACATTCGACGGCGGAGCATGCCTTTTTGACTCTCGATGAAATGGCGCGTGCCTTCGATCCGGCACATCTCGGCCGCGCACCAGCGCGCTTTGACGAACAGCAGTTGAACGTCTGGCAGAAGGAGGCCGCGCATCGACTGTCGGCCGACGAGGCGCGGCGCTGGCTGAGCTCCGTGATACCGTCCGAGCTCGACGAGAGGTCGGTGAGCGCGTTCATCGCGGCCGTATTACCGAATGTCGTGCTTCCTGCGGACGCAGGTCCCTGGATCGATATCGTATTCGGCGGACCGCTTGCTCTGCAGCCGGCCGAGGAGCAGCTTGCCCGCAACGCCGGCGTCGAATACTTTGCCGCTGCCGCTAACGCCGCCGCTCAGAGCGGTAATGATCTTGCGGCTATCGCCAGCGCCGTCAAAACGGCTACCGGCAAGAAAGGCGCCGAACTCTACATGCCGCTGCGAGTAGCCCTGACTGGCCGCGCGCACGGCCCGGAGCTCGCGCCGCTCTTGAAGGCCATGCCGCCAGGCAAGGCGCGTGAGCGGCTTGCCCGGTTCGCCTAAAGGCGCGTGCGCAGCGGCGTGCGCAGCCCACGGCGCACTTTTTATCAGGATGTCCATTGCATGATTCGCATACACAATTCATTGACGGGCGAAAAGCAGGAGTTGAAGCCAATCAAGCCGTGGCACGTGGGCATGTACGTGTGTGGCATGACTGTTTACGACTTTCTGCACATCGGTCACGCCCGCATGATGACCGTGTTCGACGTGGTGAGCCGCTATCTGCGCCACCGCGGCTACAAGCTCACGTACGTTCGTAACATCACCGACATCGACGACAAGATCATCAAGCGCGCCGCCGAGAATGGCGAGTCGATCGATGCGCTTACGGACCGCTTCATCCAGGCGATGCATGACGACTGCGCGCTACTGGGCATCGCGCGACCGGAATTCGAGCCGCGGGCCACGCAGCATCTGCCCGACATCATTGCGATGATCTCGACCCTCATCGAGAAGGGCTTCGCGTACGCGGCCGCTAACGGAGACGTGATGTACGCCGTTGCGCAATTCGAGGGCTACGGAAAACTCTCCGGCAAACGCCTCGCCGATCTGCGCGCCGGAGCGCGCGTCGAAGTCGACGAGTTCAAGCGCGATCCCCTCGACTTCGTGCTGTGGAAGCATGCGAAGCCGGGCGAACCCGCCTGGGATTCGCCATGGGGACCCGGCCGGCCCGGATGGCACATCGAATGCTCTGCCATGTCGACCGCTCTGCTAGGCACGCATTTCGACATCCACGGCGGCGGCATGGACCTCAAGTTCCCGCACCATGAGAACGAGATCGCGCAGTCGTGCGCGGCCACCGGCGATCGATTCGCGAACCTCTGGATCCACAACGGCTTCGTCAACATCGACAACGAGAAGATGTCGAAGTCGCTCGGCAACTTCTTCACCGTGCGCGAGGTCCTGCCGACCCTGCGGCATCCGGAAGTGTTGCGATTTTTCTTTCTCGCGAGCCATTATCGCGGGCCGATCAATTATTCGTTCGACCAGCTGGAGCAGGCGGACTCCGCACTCCGGGGCATTTACACGGCGCTGCGCGACGTGCCGACGGTGCCGGTCATCGAGACCGAATACACGGCTCGCTTCCATGAAGTGATGGATGACGATCTCAACACCCCGGAAGCGATCGCGGTGTTACAGAGAATGACGCGTGAGATCAACCTGGCAAAGGACACGGGCAAGGAAAAGAAAGCAGCGGCATTGAGTGCGGAGCTGCTTTCGCTGGCGAGGGTGTTGGGCATCATCACGCTGAGCCCGGACCAATGGTTCAGATTAGCGAAGCCAGTCGCCGCCACCCCTGCTACGGTCGATGCCGAGCCCGGACCCGACGCGGGGTCCGAGCAGGGGTCGCAGGGCTCTCCAAATGCCGCACCCGTCGGCGATGCCGAGGTCGAGCGGCTCATCGAAGCGCGCAGCGCCGCGCGCAAAGCCAAGGACTTCGCGGAGTCGGATCGTATTCGCGACGAGCTCGCCGCGGCGGGGGTGATCGTCGAGGACAAGCCTGGCGGCAAGTCGACCTGGCGACGGGCGTAGCCGTTTCGTTCAGCGGCTCGACCTCGAGCCGCGAACGGCGCAGTTGGGCCCAACGTTGCTACGCCGTGGCTGCAACAGGGAGGCACGTGCCCCGCGCCGCCGGCGCTCGCGCCTCGCGTCGTAGACTGTCAACCTATTGATCTATACGGAATTATTCACGGCGAAATAAAGGTGTCGTGCGACTGATGCAATTGACAATCATTCGTATTAGCGTTTAGAATCAGCCTCATTGGAGAGCCGACCGGCGGCTTTCGCTTCCAGGGGCTGACATGTACGTATGCGTCTGCCATGCAGTTAGCGATCGTGAGATCCGCGAAGCGGTCGATCAGGGCGCCTGCTCTCTTTTTGATGTGCAGTGCCAGTTGCCCGTCGGCAGCTGCTGCGGCCGCTGTGAAGATACCGCGCGGCAAGTCGTCGCCGAACACCTGCTGACCCGCACGCAACGCAACGCCGCGTAAGAAACCACGGCGG
>JAQGOG010000154.1 GCA_028293765.1 Gammaproteobacteria bacterium | reverse complement strand
AGCTCTCGGCGAAGCTTCGCTTCGCCTGCAGCGACAGCGGGACCTTCCGGTCCCGCGAGAGCGGGAGAGGGTTCCAGATGGGGGAGGGGTGACAGTGTCGTCGCGGAGAAGATTTTGTGAAATCGCCGCTGCCGCTTCACTCATGCTTGTGCGGGTGGGCGTGGATGGGGTCGACCCAGTGGACGGCTTCCGGCTTCTCGACCGCCGCGATGTCGAGATTGACGACGACGGCCTCCTGGTCGCTGCGCACGAGGACGCATTCGAGCGCCTCCTGGGCGCTGGCGTTGATCTCCTGATGCGGCACGTAGGGCGGCACGTAGATGAAATCACCGGCCGCGGCCTCGGCTTCGAATTCCAGACGCTCGCCCCAGCGCAGGCGTGCGACTCCGTTGAGGACGTAAATCACGGTCTCCAGGTCGCCGTGGTGATGGGGGCCGGTTTTCGCCTTGGCGTTAACTGTGAAGGTGCCGGCCCAGAGCTTCGTCGCACCCGTTTTCTCCGTCGTCACCGCGGCGAGGCGCTGCAAACCCGGCGTCTGAGCGATATTGGAATCGAACTCCCCGGGGCGGATGATCCGCTCACCATCCGTTCGCCACCGGGCCGACGAGCTGTTCATGTGTCCTCCTCGATCGATTGCCCCGATCATTTGCACTTGCCTGGGCGACACTGCAGCCGAAAGCCCGCGCGAACGCGGCCGAGCCGCATCGGCATCAGGCCATACTATCCCTCCTCGCTCCCGAGGGAACCCTGTGCAAGTGAGCTGGCGTCGAGGCCGCCACATCAAGCGTAGGCCGAAACTTCTCCGCTGTAGGCAGCTGTATTCTCCATGGACTGGCGCCATGCTGCGCGCTCGCCTCTCTGACCCGTCATCACGGCCCTGCCTGGTCGATTCAGACGACCGGCAACCCTCGAGCGTGCCTAAAGGCTAACCACCCACGCCGGACAGTTGCGTCGAAATGTCCCAAAGCCTTTGTGCGTCCGCATCGCTCTGCGCTTGCGCCGTCGGCATCACTTGCGTGCATTTATGGAAGTACTTGCCGGTGATACCGTCGACCTCGGGCGAAGATGCAAGATAAACGATCGTTTTCGCGCCTTCCTCCGGCGTCAGTGCAAACCTCTTAGCGCCCCTCACCACCAGTGACGTCAATCCGCCGCTAGTGTCCGCAAACCGAGTGGCGACAAAGCCGGGATGTAGACAATTGGCCGTTACGCCACTTCCTGCCATGCGACGTGCAAGTTCCCGTGTAAACAGAATGTTCATTAGCTTGGAGCGGCCATACATGCCGAAACCGCTGTAACGCTTCTCCGACTGCAGATCGCCGAAGTTCAGCGTCGCACGCTTATGCGCGTCTGACGCCGTGGACACGATGCGAGCACCTGGCGTAGCTTTCAGCCGCTCTATGAGCAGGTTCGTCACGACGAAGTAGGCAATGTGGTTCGTGGCGAAGGTCATCTCGAGAGCGTCTTCCGTCACTTGTCGCGTGGCGAATAGCGCGCCCGCATTGTTGATGAGCACGTCGATCCGCGCCTCGCTCTCCGCGATCGCTTCGGCTGCCCGCTTCATCTCGGGGAGACGAGCAAGATTGGCACAGTGAACAACGTGCTTCCGGCCGGGAGCGATGGCCTCGAGACGCTTCAGTGTCTGCTCTGCGCGACTGCGGTCCCGAGCGATTAAAATGATTCGTGCGCCCTGTTGCGCGAGTCTGCCGGCCGCAACCTCGCCTATCCCCGAAGTCGCACCAGTGATGACGACAGTTTTGCCCTGCATCGTGCTTGCCTCTTCCACTGCATGAATTCTCACTCCGCTGCACTGCCTCGGCAACTGCCCCCGATGTTCATTGAACACTGTATCCGCGGCCCTCCAGACAGGCCGACATCGCGCGCCGATAGTCCGCAGCCTTTTGGTCGAGGGCTGCAGCGTGCGCGTTATTGGCCTGCGCATTCGCCTGCGCCTGGAGGTGATCGGTCTGAGCACTGCGCTCAGCGTCGACGACGCCACCGATCGCAGCGCCCGCCAGTGCGCCAACCAAAGTGCCGGCTCCTGCGTGCCACGGGCTGGACAGCGCTCCGCCGACCACCGCGCCGGATACCGCTCCCACGGCCACACCTGTTCCAGGGGGCGGCCCGCCCGCGACTACCTGTACCCGCTGCTGTGGTAGTACGTTCGGCAGACTCGGATCAAAACCCGACCTCTGCACCGCCCACGTGTTGCATTCGTACTTGTCCCGAGTCTGCTGCTCGGGCGGTGGAGCCGGATGGCCCTGTGCCGGATAGAAATAAACATTGGTATCCGGCGGCACTGGCTGGGGCACGGCAGCTCGCCGCGGCTGCTCCACTGCACAGCCGGCGAGAGCGACTACCCCGAGCAGCGTCAAACTAACAAATCTATTCATGAGTACTCCTGGTGCACCTGCTATCGACGACGGACTGAAGCGTACCCGAGGCGAACTCGCCCGACTCATTGTCCATCCTCCTCATGAAGCGGCCGGGAAGCTCGTATCGATGGTCTTGCCGTCCGGCATCTGACACTGGCCGGTGCCGCCGCCGGCCATGCCGTCCGAAGGAAGCGCCAGCTGAAACGTGCACCGCAGGTGCTTGCCATCGGACGCAGAGAGGTTGGCCACAACTTTGCCCGTGTGATGCGTCACGAATTCCGGCTCGGCATCCCAGTAATCCCAACCGCCCCTGCGCCAGCCGGGACCCCATCCGGTCCACAGAGGCCCGAGGTTGTCGACCGTCGTGTCGCTCGTGATCTGAAAGAACTGTCCCGCGTAGCTAATGCCGTTGGGCGCCGTCGCGCTGATCGTTCCCGATAAGCCATCCGAGCTCTTCCAGCTGAAATTGACCGGGTCTGTGCCCGAGGCCGTCGAGCCGAACCCTGTTCCCATCGTCGTGCAGCCCGTCGCCAGGACCACCAGCAGTGGCAGCCCCAGTTTCGCGGTCGGATGTTTCATGTCGCTTCTCCAGTTTGTGCTCGGCGAGCGAAAGTGCGCCGTTGCCGTGAGCAGCGTGTTGGCTGGAAGTAGCGGGTTGATTTCGCGAAACACGCGGCGCATTTCAGCCGTAATAGCGCGCCTCGAGGAGTTGGTCTGGCGTGAGGCCCACTGCGGTGCGGCAAGGGCACGGCGAGCAGCTTCAAGCTCGCCATTCGCCAAGGGGATGCCGCATCACTCGCGCCGCTCGGACCGCCGGCGGCGGAAACTTGAACCCTGGCTGGGTAGAGCGACCGAAGTGCTACAGGGCTGGCTGGCCTTCGTGCGATGCCCATACCCCCGGCGCCTGATCAGGAGACGTTACTGGCGCGTCTTGCGCCTTTGGAAGCGCGCGTTCAGGCGTCTGACCTGCCCAGCATCGATCGGCGCGCCGTAGGACCTGCGCCAGGTGACATCCCCCTCGAGCTTCAGGACAGTGAAGTCCCCAAAGCGACGCCGACTCCATAGGTCACGCCCGCCGCGAGGCAACCGAAGATCAACTGGCGGAACGCCGAGTACCATGGGCCGCGACCGTTGAAGAGCGAGGTCAGCATTCCCACCCCGCACAGCACTGCTCCGCTCGCCAAAGCGCTGGCACCGAGTGCCCAAGGGCCTCGCATCCAGAAGAACGGTACCACCGGAAAGATCGCGCCCGCAGAGAACAGGCCAAAAGACGTTGCGGCTGCGCTCCAGGGGTTGCCGCCGAGCTCGGCGGGGTCGATCCCGAGTTCCTCGCGGACCAGGGTATCCAGGGCGCCCCGCTTGTCCTGCATGATCTGCGCGGCGGCGCGCTGGGCGTCCTCCTTGGGCAACCCCTTCGCCTGCAGGATCAGGGCGAGCTCATGCTGCTCGGCGGCGGGTGTCTGCTCCAGTTCTTCGGCTTCTTTTGCGATTTGGGTCTGTGCGAGCTCGCGCGCATTGGCCACGGAGAGCCATTCACCGAGCGCCATGGAGCAGGCGCCGGCGACCAATCCCGCGAGGCCGGTGATGAGGACAGTGTGATTTGCCGCACCAGCGCCGGCCACGCCCATCACCAGACAAAAGTTCGAAACCAGTCCGTCGTTGGCGCCGAGCACCGCGGCACGCAGGTCGTTGCCGGAGGAAGCCGCACGATGCCAGGGTTCGGCACGGGCGATGTCCGCTCCCACAGTTGCTGTCCCACCGCCTGAGTTGGCGACCGCCTGCAGGACCGCCGCGTGCCCCCGCTCTTCGGCGGAGATGGCGTGCGCGTCGCGTTGGCCCGCGTACTTGTTGCGGTCGGAGAACTCCGCCGCGGCGATGCCAGGAAGGACGAAGCGGGGGCCGAAACGCCGCGCCAGTCTCGCCAGCAGGCGGGTACGCAATCCCGGGACGAAATGCTCATCCTGGACACCCGCCGCGGCAAGCTTATCCCGCCACAACTTCGCGTGGCTGCTCTCTGCTTGAGCCAACTGCAGAAACAGGTCCTTGCGCAATGGATCCACCTCCGACGCGGCCAGCGCCGCGTAGAGGGTCGCGCCATTCAACTCATCGCGAAGATTTGTTCGATAGCGCTCGATGTCGGCCGTCATACCGCAAATTCCCTGGTGACTGAATCACGCCTATACAGTATTCCTTAGGTGTCCCCGCAGGGAAGCGGTGCTCGCGTATCAGAGAGGTACGCCTGCGAAGCCGACGCGATGGTGTCTGAGGGGGCGTGCCCCAAGGCAGGCGCACGAGATCTTGGGGCACGGAGGTAAAAGAGCGGCGGCTGATGGACGGACGGAATGCAGACAGGCATCGTCCAGCCAGCCGGGGCAAGTAGGTTCTTCTTGATGACGAATACGTCGGCTCGCTTCCGACATCCGCGCAATATGAATTTGACCTGCTTCCTCCTGCGTGAATCCGCGGCAGTCGCCAACGAAAACAAAGCGGGGCGCTCACCGGCTCGCGGTGCGTTGAAGTTCGACAGCCGAACCTAGAGGTCTGCGGCCAGCCCCACCACAGGCCTTGCGGAGAGTTCGGGATCCGCCCCAATCTGTCGGTGGCCGATTCGTCTATGATCGCAGGCGCCGCTCGGTGAGACAGATCGCAAAACGTCGAAAGTGGAGCGAACCGCATGAGCGCAGCGACAGAAGTTAAGGCCGCCTTGTATGGCGGCGATTTGTTTCTTGAGTATCTGCCCGTCGTCTCGCTTCAGGATCACCGTTGTGTCGGCGGGGAGGCACTAATTCGCTGGCGGCGCGGGTCGCGCATCGTCGAGCCTCTGGAATTCATTCCGCTGATCGAAAACACCCCCGTGTCCGGGCTCGTCACGTATTGGGTCATTGACACGGTCGCGCATGAGCTTGCGGCCTGGCTGCGCGCACATGACGGCGTCCATCTCGCGATTAACGTACCGCCCGAAGTCTTTGGGCGTGGCGGACTCGAATACGCCGCGGCCAAATCCGACTTGCTGGATATTGCCTACAAGTTTGTGCTCGAAATTACCGAACGCGGCGTGCCTGACAAGCTGGGGGTGGATGAGCTCAATGCCAGACCCCGCGGGGGCGTATTGATCGCACTGGACGATGTATGCGCGAGCGACGCCAGTCTTCTCGTGGTATCCCAAGTCCGGGTGGATATCGTCAAAATCGACAAATCGTGCGTCGATCAGATAATTCGCGAGAACTGGCCGCCAAAGAAGATCTCGGCTTTGTCGTCCTTGATACGCGAGGCCCAGGTCGCTGTCATCGCCGAAGGAGTCGAAACGGCCGCGCAGGTTGAAATCCTTCGAAATGCAGGGATCGGTATGGCTCAAGGTTGGTTTTTCTCGCATCCATTGTCCGCTGTCGACTTTATGGCGTACTTTTCCGCGCACCAGTAAATGACTCCGGTGGAGTGCATCGCCACCGCCAGGCATCCCGCCTCGCGTTCGTGGCACACATGCACCAGATTGCACCTCTCCGATCTGCACACAAAATCCGCAAGACTGCTTAGCGCCTTACCTGGATCACGTTGAGCGTGACGTCGATGTTGCCGCGCGCGTGGCGCGGGAATACGGGCGCTGGTCAATGGCGGCTCCCGTGCCGCACACTAATTTTCTGCTGCCGCCTACGCGGACTGTTTCAAGTGGAAGACCTCCGCCTTCGTCTTCTCGCGGCCCGCTCCGCTGATGTGGGCTTCCATCAACTCAGCCGCCGCGAGTCGATCGCCGGCCCCCAGCTTTTCGATGATGTCCAAGTGCTCCGCGGATTGCCGCCTGATCCGGTTGCGGTCGACTGTCTGGCGATATTCGATCAGCCGCCGCAGTTGATTTTGCCGGACGATGGCTTGAGCGAGGAAGCGGTTGCCCGACATGCCCGCGATCGTTTCGTGAAATCGGGAATTGGTCTCGAACAGTTCGATCGGCCCCAACGTGCGATGACCCTCGGAGTGGATGAACTCCTGCTGCTGCCGTAACTGCGCGAGCACCTGCCGGTCCAGTGGAAAGTCCGCTGACAGGATGCCGGCCGGTTCGAGGACGCGGCGTAGCTCGTAGCTCTCCCGGTAGGCCTCGAGCGAATCGATCACCGGAAGGAAGGACCATCCATGACCGGGTCTTCGCTCGGCCCAGCCTTCGGCGCTAATGCGCCCGAGAATGCCCACGACGCGATGCCGCTGTTGGCGGTAACGGCGCATCAGCGCGGCCTCGGTGACGACATCCGGCAGCTCGCCGGCAAGCCGGTCTGCAGCGATTGCCAGATACAGCCGCACGTCGTGAGCAACGGGCAGGGCAGCGATCGTGTTGATGCCCTCCCCTGGCAGCCTCTTCAAAAAGAAGCCCTTGTTCGGGCGCTTCTCGACGAAGCCCTTGCGGGCGAGCTGGGTCAACGCCGCTCGAATCGGTCCGCGAGACGTTCCAAACACCGGCTGCAGAGAGGCTTCCGTGAAGTGGTGCCCCACCGGCAATCCGGATATGCGTGCATCCCGCAGGATGCGCTCGGCGAGCTGCAGATGAAGCGGGTTGGCGCTGAGGCTCATACGGCGCGGCGAGCTTCAGAGCGGGTGGGCCAGCACATCGCCGCGGACGGCAACCGTACCTTGCATCAGCCTCCGCGCCGTTCGACTTACAGTGGCGCTGTCAGCGATCCAGCCATTGTTATAGCGAACGGAGGCTCCTACGGAAACCACCCCAGATGGGTTGCCGACGCGGATCTGCGCGTCCGGGGCAAGCGTCGAGCAAAGCTGATTCGCAATGGTTCCCGCAAGTCGACAGGCGACCGCCGTGCACAGGGCTCCGGTCAGCGTCACGGCCCTATGGACCCTTGCCATCGATAGCATGCGGATCCCGATTTCGTGATCCGCCCCGGCAACCCCAGCTTTGTCCAGCGTCCGAAATGAGGCTGGGGCCGAGACGATGGCGATCTTCGGATTGGCGAGCTTCACCGCATCCGGCGTTGTGCCGAGGCCCATCAGAACTCCGGCATGCCGGCGCAGTATGTCGAGGCGCGCCATCATTCCCGCTTTTGCCTCGATTTCCGCGGGCAATTCGGTGCCGGTCAGACCGAGATCAGACGCCCTGACGTAGGCGAGCGGATTGCTGGCGTCGATGAGCGACATCTCGATGCGGCTCCCATCGGGTAGGGTCACGCAATCCACGACATTGCCCGTCGGCAGCAATCCGCGAGTCGCGCTGCCGCCGGGACTGAGAAAATCGAGCCGGATGCGCGCGCCCGTGCCGGCAACGCCCGCGATTGCAAAGCTTCCATGCGTCACTGCTTGTCCGTTCTCTACCGAAAAGCGCGCGTGGATGATCTTGCTCGTGTTGACCTGATGAATGCGCACCAGGGCTTCACCGTCCGCGACCTTGATCAGGTCCTCGTCCACGCAGAAGGGACCGACGACAGAGGAGAGATTGCCGCAGTTGGCGCCCCAATCGACCACCGGCGCATCGACCGCGATCTGGGCAAAGGTATAGTCCACATCGGCTTCACAATGGGTGGAGGGTCCGATGATTGCGGCCTTCGACAAGGAGGAAATGCCTCCACCCATTCCGTCGAGCTGCCGGCCATACGGGTCGGGGCTGCCGAGAATATCGAGCAAGATGCGGTCGATCGTGGCCCGATCGATCGGCAAATGGCGGGTGTGAAAGAAGAGACCCTTGCTCGAGCCGCCACGATAGAAAGCAGCGGGGATCCAGACTTGGGTCATGAGGGCCTCGCAGGTTGTGTGTCGTTGCCAACATACTCCCGCCACACGGCTGGCAGGATTCCGCCACTGCGCAGGTAATGCAGCTCGTCCTCGGTCTCGATTCCGACGTGAAGCGGCGCGCGGGTCGAAGTGCCATCTGTCCGTCGGACGATGCACTGGACCGTACCGCGCACGCCGAGACTCGCGTCGAGATCGACGAGGTCGAATGTCTGCGAGCCGTCCAGTCCGAGGGCCCCGGCAGTCGTACCCCGCGCAAATTGCAGGGGTAACACGCCCATGCCGATCAGGTTCGTGCGATGGATACGCTCGAAACTCTCGGCGATCACCGCCTTGACTCCGAGCAACGACACGCCTTTTGCCGCCCAGTCGCGCGAGGAGCCGCAGCCGTAATTCTGGCCCGCGACGATCACGAGCGGCACGCCGCGTCGACCGTATTCCACAGCCGCATCGAACAGCCGGACCTCCATCCCCTCAGGCATCAGCCTGGTGATGCTGCCTTCGCTACCGGGCACGATGCGGTTACGCAGCCGGATGTTCGCGAAGGTTGCCCGTATCGCCACTTCGTGATTGCCGCGCCTCGTGCCGTAGGAGTTGAACTCGGATTGCGCGACGCCGGTTGCGAGAAGCAGCTCTGCGGCCGCCGAGCCGAGCGTGATCTCACCCGAAGGCGAGATATGGTCGGTCGTGATCGAATCGCCCAGGATCGCGAGAGCCCGCAGCCCGGTGATGTCGGACATTTGGGGCAGCGACGCTGTCAATCCTTCGAAGTAGGGCGCGCGGCGGATATATGTGCTGCTCGGTTGCCAGGGGAAGCAGTCGCCGCCGTTGCTGGCCAGTTTGAGCCACGTCGCATCGCCGTCGAAGAGTTCGGCATATTTTTCCCGGAACAGCCGAGGCTCATAAGCCCGTTCCGCAACCGCCGCGATTTCCTGCGACGATGGCCAGATGTCGCGCAGGAACACGGGCCGCCCCTCCTCATCGAGACCCAGCGGATCTCGGATGACATCGATTGTCATGGAACCGGCAATCGCGTACGCGACGACCAGCGCCGGCGAAGCGAGATAAGCCGCGCGGACATTCGGATGGATTCGGCCTTCGAAGTTGCGGTTGCCGGAGAGTACCGCGACCGCGACGAGCCGCTCGCGCTCGATGGCAGCGGCGATGGATCTGGCGATCGGCCCCGACATGCCGTTGCACGTCGTGCACCCGAAGCCGACCACCTGAAAACCGAGCGCGTCGAGCGGTTGCTGCAGTTGGGCGCGCTCGAGCACCGCTGCGACCACCTGACTGCCCGGTGCGAATGAGGTTTTGACCCACGGTTTGACCGCGAGACCCTTCCTGACCGCATTGCGCGCGAGGAGCCCGGCCGCAACCATGTTCACTGGATTGGATGTGTTCGTGCAGCTCGTAATCGCCGCTATGATGATCGAGCCATCTTGCAGAGCGAAATGCTGATCTTCGACCAACACCGCCCGCTTGGACAGGGCGTGATCAGCTGGCTTCTGGTGGTATTCCGCGAAGGCCAGAGGTGCATTCTCGAGATCGATCCGCTCTTCAGGATTGCGAGGACCCGCGATCGAGCGACGCACGGTGCGCAGATCGAGAGTGACGACCGTCTCGAATTCGGGCGGCTGCGTTGTATCGTCGCGCCATAACGCCTGGGCCTTCGAATACGCTTCGACCAGGCGGACCTGCTCCGCGTCTCGGCCGGTCATCCGCAGGTAGCCGAGAGCACGCTCGTCTACAGGAAAATAGACACAGGTTGCGCCGCATTCCGGCGCCATGTTCGCGATGGTGCCGCGGTCCGGAACCGAGAGCGCGTCGAGCCCGGCTCCGAAGAACTCGACGAACTTGCCCACCACGCCGATGCTCCGGAGCCTCTCCGTGATCGTCAGCACGAGATCCGTTGGCATCGCGCCTTCCTGCAGGGTGCCGATGACGTTGACGCCGACGACTTCGGGCAGGGCCAGCGACACCGGCTTCCCGAGCATTACCGCTTCGGCTTCGATCCCACCGACACCCCAGCCGAGGATGCCGAGACCGTTGATCATCGTCGTGTGACTGTCGGTCCCAACCAGTGTGTCCGGATAGGCGACCACACCCTGCGGCGTTGCCTCCGTCCACACCACCTTGCCCAGATACTCGAAGTTGATCTGATGCAGGATGCCCTTGCCAGGGGGGATGACTCGCAGGTTATCGAAGCTCTGTTGGCACCAGCGCAGAAAACGGAAACGCTCCACGTTGCGCTCGTGCTCGAGCGCGAGATTGACGCCGCGAGCGGTGCGTGTCGCCGAGAGGTCCACTCGCAGGGAATGATCGATGACGAGGTCGGCCGGCACCTTCGGATTGACTGACTTCGGATCGCCGCCCGCTTTCGCGATTGCATCCCGGAGCGACGCCAGATCGACCAGCAGCGGAACCCCCAGGAGGTCCTGAAGGAGGACCCGCGCCGGAAAAAAGGACAGGCCTGAGCCGACCCGTCGTGCCATGAGTGCCTCGAGCTGGCTGTCGACGTCTACGCCGCGCGTAGCTTGGCGCATGAGGTTCTCGAGAATGACCTTCAGCGACATCGGCAAACGTGTCACCGAGGGCATCGCAGTGATGGACACGTGCAGCAACGGGTGACCACCCAGCTGCAGTTCATCGAAACGACCGAATGTGCTCGGCAACGGGGTGTATCTCGAGTATTCCGGAACAATTGTCATATCTTAGCAGATATGACAATGAGCGGCCAGGTGCCTAGCCGCCTATCCAGCTCGGGCGACACGCCACGGGGTTCGCCTGCCCGCAATGATCATCAAGGCGATCCGCAGCGCGAGGCGGCGCTTGCGACCAAGCGTGGAAGCCTGATGGCAAGCGCCGCATCCGAGCATAGCCGCCGCAATACCGCCTCAGAACGTTGCCTTGACTCCGACATAGTAGCTGCGCCCGAGGATGTCGTAGGTCGAGGCATCCGTGGTCAGTGGCTGGCCGCTGACAAAGGGCGGCTGCTTGTCTGAGAGATTGGTGATACCGACCGTGAGGACAAAGTGATCCATCGCCGCCCAGTGCGCGTCGAGATCAAAGTAGCTGTATGCGGGCACGCCCGCCGTCGTGCTCGCCGGATTGGCCACGGAGCTGTAGTCCTTCATCGCAGCGATATAGCGCCAGTGCACGGCGGCAGACACAGGCCCAACTGCATAGCCGATTGCCGTGTTGGCCTTCCAGTGCGGGTGGGCCATCTCCGCGCTCACTTCAGTGTCACCGATGCTGCCCGCGTAGTTCCGGACCGGGGCGCCTGGCAATGCAGCGACATCGAACGAACGGGTGTAAGCAATGATGGAGTTCATTCGAATCCTGCCCGCTGCATCACTCAGACCCAGCGCGCTCAAGCCGAAGTTCCAGTCCAATTGCGTGTCGACGCCGTCCGTCTTGTAGCTCGCGAGATTGAGGAGCCCCTCATGCCCGAGCACGATGTTGCCGGTGTTCGGATCACGAACGATCTGCTGGCAATAGAGGTTCGCCGTTGAGTACGTCGGATTGCTGACACCATCGAAATTGAAGCAGCGGGGCAGGATGCTCGTCAGAGACAGCGACCCGACGGCATTCGCTATCTTGATGCTGTAGTAATCGACGGAAATAGAGAAATTGCGCAGCAGCGCACGGTCGAATTCCGGATTCCAAACACCGCCGACCGAGTACGTGTTGGCAGTCTCCGGTGTCAAATGCGGGTTTCCGCCAGAGGTCCCGTGCACCGAGTCGACGCCATACTGGTAATTCGCATACAGCGCCGCCGGTACACCCTGCGCCTGGCAGAGAGCCGCCAGCTGCGCTGCGTTGGGGCCCGACCGGAGGCTGCTGCGCGAGTCGCACGGGTCACCGGCGGCCGGCGTCGGGCCGACGCTCAGGTTACCGGTCGTGGTCGGCGCAAAGAGCTCACCGAGGCTGGGAGCGCGGATCGCTTTCGAATAACCCCCTCGCACAGTGAACGTGGAGACCGGTTTCCAGTTCAGGTCCGCCTTCCAGGTGTTGACCCCGCCGAAGCCGTCGTATTGCGAGCGTCGAAACCCGAGATCCAGGGACAGATCATGAACCATCCACCGGTCCTTCAGGACCGGCACGAGCAGCTCACCGAAGACTTCTCGCACGTTCTGGGTGCCCGATGTCGGGACGACGTTATCGTAGGAGAAGCTGTCGCCCGTCGCCAGCCCGTGGTCGGGGCGATAATCGAAGCTGCTGCCGCGATAATCCGCGCCGAGCGCGAATCGCAACTCGCCCGCCGGCAGCGTCGCCAGCTTGCCCTGCAGGGTGCCCTCGATATTTTTCTGCGTGATGATGTCGATGTTGTGGTTGTCCCGAGTCGCAAACTCTCTGCAACCGGCACTCAGAGCGTTGACACCGAACGGATTCCAGGCGTAGCCGATGCAATCTCCGGCCGAGCCGTGGTAATTCGCCGTGCCATTCAGCATGGCTGCGAAAGCCGTCTTGCTCGAGTCGTTGGCCTCAAAGTTGTCGAAGACGCTACGCCCGAAGGATGTGTAGACGTCCCAACTCAGGTCGGTGCCTGGAATCTCTCCCTTCAAGCCGCCGAGCGCCTGGTAGACGGTATAGTTGAACGTTTCGACGCGGTTGCCGCTCGTGACCAGCTCCTTGTAGTAGGTGATCGGTTGCGTCAGCGCCTGCGGATTGTTCGGATTCGCTGTGCGGGACCCCAGGATGGCCTGGAGCGCCGGGTTGTTGACCACGTACGGGTTATTGAGGGGAATGAAGAGCTCCTTGCCGCCGCCCGTGAAACCGGGTGCCGTGTGGTCACGCGACGAGGATTCCATGAAGGTCATCTGGCCGTACGCCGAGATGTTATCGGTGACATTGTAGGTGGTGCGCGCGAAGATGTTGTACTTGGTGAGCGGCACCTGAATCGCAAAGTAACGCCCGTTCACCACGTTGACGGTCGAGCAGTCGGGCGTAATCTGTACTAACGGCGCGCCGACGCCCCGGTAGTTCTGTACGCAGTTCGGTCGGGCCTTGTCCGTGAAGATCGTTCCGTCGGTGTTGACGCCGAGGGCCCCCAGATACGGTCCGCTGCCCGCGATGGGCGTGGTGTTCGGATACCCGGCCAGAACCGTGTTGATTGCGCCGATCGTCGGGTAGGAGCCGAGGGTTCCCGCCGGGATGATGCCCTCTTGAGGGGTACCGACCTGTCGAATGTTGGAGGAGAAGGCCCGGTTGGCGCCGAGCACGACGCTACGTTCCGCGTACTCGAAGGCAAACACCGCGTTGCCACGGTGCTCCGCGAAGTCTCCGCCGAGGAGTGCGCTGACGTGCTCGTTCGCGCCGTCGCCGTGAGTGGTCGCGCCATGCTGCACGTCGAGCTCGGCGCCACTGAAATGCTGCCGCAGCTTGAAATTGATCACGCCGGCGATGGCGTCGGAACCGTAGGCCGCGGACGCTCCGCCCGTGATGACTTCGACGTTCTCGATCATCGACATCGGGATCGTATTGAGATCGATGGAGCCGTTCGGATTCGACATCGTGAGCCGGCGGCCGTCCATCAGTACCAGCGCGCGGTTCGCGCCGAGGCCACGCAAGTCACCATAGGACTGGCCGCCCTGAAAGCCCGTCGCGCCCTGCACGTCTCCAACCTCGCTCTGGCCCTGGGCGGCCGCGAACTGAGGCATCTCGCCGAGGGCCTTGTCTAGGGTCGGTTGACCGGCCGCACCCAGCGCGGACTGATCGATCGTGGCAATCGGGCTGTCTGATTGAAAATCACGCCGAGCAATACGGCTACCTGTGACAACGATCTCCTGGACTGGGGATCTTTGGCCATTATTCTCCGTGGCATCAGCAGGTTGCGTCGCCGGCGGATCACTTGAGGCTGGCGCGATGGCGGCCGGACCATCCACTTGCGCAACAGTCAGCACGCTGCCGGTATACGCAGTCATCTCCAGGCCATTGGCAGCGTTGGTGGTGCCGAGCGCCGCGTCAGCGGAGCGTCGACGAATCATCACTGCGCCAGAAGGTGATCGCACAGCGACCAATCCGCTGTCGTCCAGCAGCCGGCCCAGGGCGTCCTGAGCTGTAAAGTCACCTTCGAGCGATGCAGCGCCGACACCAGCAGTCACATCCTCGGTGAATATGATTTCCTGGCCGCAGACTTGCCCGTAGGTTCGCAACGCTTGAGACAGAGACTGATTGACAATGGCGAAATGAAAGGTTCGCGTATGGGCATGCGCAGATGTGGCGCACAAGGCGCCGACAAGACCAATTGCGCTGAGCTGAATGAAGAGGCCCTGGCCCATGCGGGGCCGAGCCATTCTTTTCTGAAAGGTCGAATATCGTGCGAATAGCCGCTTGATGCGCGTCATGCCGCCCAGGCACTGCGTTCCTTTAATCATTACGCCCCCCCCGTTTGGATTGTCGAAGTCGAGCCCCGTCCCGTGTCCACGGCTCACAGAACTAAAGACGCTGAGATTTCCAAAATCCTCCGCACGCTGTCGGGAAGAGCGGTTCAGCCACGCCCTCCAACCTCGGCAAATGTGGCTCCAGAGCCGGGACAGCTCAGGTAATTTCGTCGGCGCGGCGGCGCTTGCGAAAACAATGAACGTTAACGGCCGATCAAGCGGGTCGTCCCGTCCTGACTTTCTCGGGTGCGCACCGGAAGGTAAGCGACGATCGTACTGACAAACCCGTCCACGTCGCCAGTATGAAAAACACCACTGATGCGCAGCGTCGCGGTCGCTGCGTCATCAATTACCACGGGATGCCGCACGTACCGGTTGATACGCGCAACAACGCTTGAGAGCGGCTCGTTCACAAAGATCAGTTCACCGTTCTGCCAGGCCGTTGCCCGCTCCAAATTCACGTAGTCGATCCTGGGTGGCGCATGCGGTGCGATGACGAGCTGCTCACCGGCATCAAGCGAGATGCGGGCATCTGACGCAATGAATTTCGTCCGCTGTGCCGACGTGGCACCCGGGCCAGGGGACGACTCTTCCCTGGCAGAGCGATCATGCGCAGCGTCGCCGACACTCGTGGCCTCCGGCAACACGGAGACGTGCCCTTCAATTAGGGTTACGAGCAGGTTAGGGCCAAATAAATCGACATTGAAGGCTGTTCCCGTGGCGACGACTCTGTGGCCGTTCGCAATGACCGAAAAAGGTCGCTGCACATCGTGCGCCACATTGAAGCGGGCCTGGCCCTGAGCTAAAGTCAATTCGCGCGCATGAGCTGAGTATCGAACCCGCACTTTGCTCTGCGAGTCGAGCGTAATTTGTGAGCCGTCGGCAAGCGTCACGACGCGGCGCTCGCCGGCACCTGTCTGATAGAGGTCCGGCTGCCTCAGTTGCCACGTAAGCACACTGCCGATGGCGACAGCACCCAATGCAATCGCAATTCCGAGTGGCGACGAAAATCGCCTGGAGCGCGTCCACCTGTCGCGGCCCGCCTGGTGGGCGTGAGTCAGCGCCGCGCGCCGCAGCATGATGAGTTCCGGCGCCGTGGCCTGATCGCCAAAGTAGTTCCAAGTGTTCTGGACCCGCTTCCAGGCGGCGGTGTTGTGCGAATCGGCCGCGAGCCAGAGCTCGAACTCCGTGCTGCTCTCGCTGTCGGTTTCGGCCAGGTGCGTGCGCCAGGCGGCAGCTTCAACCAAAGCACGGGGCGCAATTTCGCTCATGACTTGCGCCCGTACCGGTTAGTCAAATGCAGAACTGCCTTCATGACGTGCTTCTCTACGGTGCTGCGCCCAATCCCGTAAAGGGCGGCGATTTCCTTCTGCTTCATGTTCTCCAGCCGGAACAGCACGAAAATGCTGCAAGTCAGCTCGCCGAGCTCGCCAAGAGTACGCAAGGCGTCAGTGAGAGAGTCTTCAATGAGTAAGACGCGTTCCGGGGACAGATCCTCCACCAATTGCCGCTCGAACTCCCCCGCAAGTGCATCTTCAATGGGTACGTGAGCCGCCTCCGCCGTACGCTGCGCCTGGCGGAAGTGATCTTTCAACAGATTGCCCGCGACCTTGAATACAAAGCCCTCGGGGTGCTCGATTTTCTCGATCCGCGACGCCCGCAGTACCCGCAGGAGAACTTCCTGAGTCAGATCCTCTGCTAACGGCTTAACCTTGATCCGTCGCAGAAAGAAACTCATCAGCGGCCCGTGAAAGCGCGCATTGAGCTCGCTACCCAGTTCATCGCCGGAAGATTCGTTGGTAACTGGGCCCATGTGAAGACTACCAAATGAGCGTTCACGGTATCACGGACAAGGCGAAAATCGAAGGGTAGCAGGTACCACAACCGGTCGGCCGCAAAGTAGAATCAACCACCGACGATTTTTGTTTCGACAGTGGAGGATTGCACCGATTTCGGCGTCTTACCTACATTGGGGGGAGGAAATGCCTCTTACGGGATCTGTCGTTGACAGCTTTCGTTTGAACTCCGCCGGGGCGGTTCATCGAAAGCCATCCCAGTGTGCCGGCAATCTCGGACACGGCTGCCCCCATGCCGTTAGGCGATGGGTCAGCTGACGTGATCGTCTGCGGCCGGGCTTTCCATTGGTTCGCCGCTTTGTGCGAGATAGTGGATTGCTACGAGGGCCTGGACCAAGCGAGTGGGCTCCTCGCGAGTTTCGCGGGACGTTAGCCGTGGTCGACAAGCCGCTGTTCGACGCCATGGATCAACGTTACGCCACAACGAAATTCCAATCGTGAGAGCCATTCAGATCGACCACTACGGCGGTCCCGAGGTCATCATTCGCCGGGAGTTGCCAGTGCCCTCTCCGGGCTCTGGCGAGGTGCTCATCCGGCTTGCCTATTCCGGCATCAACTTCATGGACATTCATACGCGGCAGGGCAAATACGCTGCGTCTCGCACCTATCCACAAACGATGCCAACGACTCTTGGTATCGAGGGCGCCGGTACGGTTGAGGCGGTCGGAAGCGGAGTTTATGACTTCCGTGTGGGCGACAAGGTCGCCTACTGCTTGTCATGGGGCAGCTACGCCGATTACGCGATCGTCGCCGCCTGGCGGGTCGTGCACGTGCCCGAGGAACTGCCGCTCGAATTGGCCGCCGCGGCGCTGTTTCACGGCCTGACGGCGCATTATCTGGCCTACGACCTCGGCAAGTTCGGCCCGGGTGTCACTTGTCTCGTGCATTCGGCATCAGGCGGCGTCGGGCAGTTGCTGGTACAGATTGGCGCCCAGCTGGGGGCAACTGTCTACGCGACGACGAGCACCGAGGCGAAAGCGCAGGTGGCTCGCGATCGCGGCGCCCAGGCAGCATTCCTTTACGACAATGGCCGATTCGCTGACACGGTACGCGAGCTAACCGGCGGCCGCGGGGTCGACGTCGTGTTCGACCCGATTGGCAAGCCCACCCTGCGCGACAGCATGCGGGCGACCCGGACGAAAGGGCTGATTGTCAGTTTCGGCAGCGTAGGTGGAAACGTCAAGGATCTCGACCCGATCGAGCTCGGGGAGGCTGGTTCGCTCTTTCTGACACGGCCACGTCTGGCAGATCATTTGACGGACGCGCAGACGATCCGGCGCCGGGCAGCCGACATCTTCACGGCCTTGATCGAAGGTACGCTGTCGATCGGGATTGCCGGCCGCTACACGCTCGATGACGTAGCGCAGGCCCACCAAGACCTTGAAAACAGAAATGCGGTCGGCAAGCCGCTGATCAAAATCGCGTAAGCTTGTCCCGCGACAGTCATTGCGAAATGGAAACAGGAATGGAATTGGATAATTCACGGCGTTCATCGGCTGTCGGGTCTGTTGTCCGCGTTGCCAGCGGTAACTTCCTGGAAATGTATGACTTTACGATCTTCGGATATTATGCGGCGTCGATCGGGCAGACGTTCTTTCCTGGTGGCGGATCACCGGACAAAGACTTCATCCAGCTCATTTCGGTGCTCATGACATTCGGCGCGGGGTTTCTGATGCGCCCCCTCGGCGCGCTTTTTCTCGGCGCGTATATCGACCGGCGGGGCCGGCGCGCCGGCCTCATTCTCACCCTCGCGTTGATGTCCGTCGGGACCCTGGGCATCGCGATCGTTCCGGGTTACGCGTCGATCGGCTTGGCGGCTCCGCTCCTGATTCTGTTTAGCCGCCTCATTCAGGGCTTTTCCGCAGGGGCCGAGCTCGGCGGTGTCTCAGTTTACCTGTCAGAAATCGCGACACCGGGAAATAAGGGTTTCTACGTGTCGTGGCAGTCGGGAAGTCAGCAGGTGGCGGTCATTTTCGCGGCCCTGCTCGGTATCGTTCTGAACCAGCTTCTTCCCGCCCAGAGCATGCAGGCCTGGGGCTGGCGCGTGCCGCTGCTGATCGGTTGCGCGATCATTCCGCTCGTTTTCATCCTGCGTCGGTCGCTCGAGGAGACGGCGGTATTCCGCGCACGCCGTCATCATCTCTCGATCGCGCAAATCTTCAAATCCATGACCGACAATTGGCGCATCGTGGTGCTGGGGATGATGATGGTCCTCATGACGACGGTTACATTCTATCTTATCGCCGTCTACACGCCGACTTTCGGCAAGAAGGTTCTGCATCTTTCGGATACCGAAGCCCTTGTGGGCACCCTGTGCGTCGGCTTTTCCAACCTGTTTTGGCTGCCAGTCAGTGGCGCGATTTCCGATCGTATCGGTCGACGCCCGTTACTCCTCGGCGGCACCATCGCGGCGATCCTAACGGCCTATCCTGTCCTGTCTTGGCTCATCAACAGTCCGTCGGTCGGACACCTGGTCATCGCCGAGCTTTGGTTGAGCCTTATCTACGGCTTCTATAACGGCGCGTTGGTCGTCTACCTTACCGAAATCATGCCGGAGGATGTGCGCACTTCCGGATTCTCAATGGCCTATAGCCTTGCGACCATAGTGGGAGGCATGACCCCCGCCATCTGTACCGCCCTTATTCACGAGACCGGCAACGGCGCAATGCCGGGCGCCTGGATGTCCTTTGCCGCGGTAGTGGCGCTGGCCGCAATCGTGATGGCGGGCCGGGTTTCGGCTCGACCTGGGGCAGCGGCCCCGCGCCCCGCAATGGCGCAAATGCGCGCCACCACCTCCGACCCTGCTCAACTCTGAACCCGCATGCAAAGGACGACCGCAGCCATGGCTCCTTCCTGTGCTCCGCAATAAGCCGGCACGGCGGTCGAACAGTCAATTGCGCGAACCGTCTGGGTCGTCATCGAAAACCTGAACAACAAAGCGGAAGTCACGACCTGCGACCGCGGCAGCCACGCGGTGCATCGAAGTGCACCGCGCGCTGCAGCAGCTGCCTGGATACCCTCTTCCCGAACGCCTTCGCCAACCGCGAATCGCGTTATCGGTGTCAGTATTTCGCGGTCAGGCCGACGAACAGATAGCGGCCGTAGGTATCGTACATCGACGCCAGCATGTTGCCGTTGACCAGCAACGGATTCAGGTTAAAGCCCACTAGCGGCGGCTGCTTGTCCAGCAGGTTGTCGACCCCGAGCCGGACGCTGACATGCGAGCCCAGATCGAAGCCCACGTCCAGATCGAAGTAGTCATAGGCCGGAACCGTGGCGTCGATCGGATAGGCGGTCCCGGTCGCCAACTGCGGGTTCGGGCTGAGCTGTTCGGATTTCAAATGACCGATATGGCGCCAGTTCAGCGATGCCTCGAAGCCGTTCGGCAGTTGCCACGTGGTGCGCAGCTTGTGCCGCCACGTCGGAATCGGCGACGTCGGTCCCTCGCCGGTGCAGGTTGCGCCGTAATAGCCCGTGCAATCGACTGCCGGCAACCCCGGAACGGTCGTGATCACATTGTCGAGCGCGACGCTGCCAGCGAATGCAAAAGAGAGGGATCCGGCACTCGCGAGGTTCAGGACATAGTTTCCGTCGATATCGACACCGCTCTCCTCATAGGAGCCGGTATTCAAACCCGTGGCGATGATGCGCCCCGCCGCATCGCCGGTACCGACCGACAGCGAACCGTTAGCGTCGCGCTGTATCAACGGGCAATAGAACGTGTTGCCGTCGAGGCAGTTATTCAGGGTCGCATTGGCGGGCAGCGAGCCAATGTATTTATTGATCCTGATGCGCCAATAATCGACGCTGATCAATAGAGTACGCGCCAGGCTGCGCGGCGTCAGCACGATCCCTGCCGTCACGGTGTCCGCGATCTGCGGCTTGAGATTCGGATTGCCGCCGGTCAACACATTCGTGCCCGTGGCGGCAGCGATCTTGCCGTACTGCGCGGCCGTCACGCCGGTGCGCGCGCACTGCGCCTGCGTTGCGACCGGAATGCCCGTCGTTGGATCGTTCGCGCAGGGATCGGAGAAGCCGAACTGCTGCACGATCTGAGAGAGGAATAATTCGTGCCCGTTCGGCGCCCGCACCGCCCGGCTCAGCGAGCCGCGCAGGCGGATCACCTCATCCGGCGCCCACTCGAGGCCGAAATTGTACGCATTGGCCATGCCCTGCGGCGTGTACTTCGCGAGCCGATCGCTCAGGCTCAACGTCAGCGACTTCGCGAACGGGCGCTCCTCGATCAGCGGTACCCGCATTTCCGCAAACACCTCGCTGACACGGTACGTGCCGAGCGTCTGCCGCGCGCCGCCGGTCTGCAGCAGGTCGCCGGTCAGGTAAGCCGCGTTCGGCTGATTGCTGATGCTCTGGGAGCGAAATTCAACTCCCGCCGAGAGGCCGATTCCGTCATCGGTATACGGACTCTTGAAGCCGTATTTGCCGAGGTCGCCGACGACTTGGCCGCTAAAGTCGTACTGACGCGCATAGCCGTCCTGACCACCATCTGCACGGATATAGTTCAGCGCCCCCTGCGTCACCGCGCCGGCCGTGAAGATGTTGTAGGGCACGCAGCTCGGATCGGATCCGTCGACGACGGATTGACACGTCGGCGCACCGTTGACATTGACCACGTTGAGCGCGTTTGTCAGCCGTGTGTTCGAGATGTCGTTTGACACGCGCTCGTGCGAGTCGGTGTTTCCCCATTGACCGTTTATGTCGTAGGTCCACGCACTGTTCAGGTCGCCTTTCAATCCGAGCAGCAGGCGATAAGTGCGATGGCGGAATACATCCTCGCGGAAGCCGCCCTCTATGTTGCGCCTGCCGATTTGCACCTGCGCGGTATCGGTTGCCCCGAGTCCATACTGTGTGCACAGCGAGTCGATTTCGGACGCTGACAGCAGCGGGTTGTTGCAGTTTATGCCGTAGGTATTCAAACCGGCGCCGGTCGCCGTCGTTCCCGGCGGCTCGTACATCACGCTGGTGCGATCGTCGGAAAACGTCGCTTCGACATACGCATCCGTAGTGGGCCTGATTTTATAGTGTCCGAAGAATCCGGCATTGTAGCGCGTGTCCGGACGCGCCAATGTCTGGAACGGCGCCGGATTGTAGCCATCCTGCGCGATATCGAACGGACGGAAGCTGTTCCCCGTCGCCGAATCCAGCGTCAACGGGTTCCCGTTACCCCCGTCAGGCACGAACTGTCCGGCGGGAGTCGTCCCGTCCAATTGGCACCGGTACGAGGTCGCGGTTTCCGTCAGTGTGCACGCGCTGAAATCGCGGCTCGATGCGAAGATGGCCGGGGTGCGACGGTATCCGGCATAGGCGACCACATGGCCGTCGCCGTCGAACAAGTCCTTGCCGAACACGCCGCTCAAGTTGAGATTATGGCCGTCGAACGTGGCGCCACTCCGGGGGTTGACGCCGTTGGCACGCTCGATGTCTTGAGCGAATCGATTGTTGTTGCTGGCACGGTTTAGTCCGTACTCCGTCTCCAGCTTGGCACCGGTATAATAAGAATCGATGACGAAGTTGACGACGCCGGAGATCGCGTCCGAGCCGTAGATCGAAGACGCGCCACCGGTCAGTACTTCGACTCGCTTCACCAACGCGGTCGGAATCGCGTTCAGATCGGGCGATGGATTGATCGAATCGCCGGGCTGCAGGCGGCGACCATTCATCAATACCAGCGTGTTGAACGAGCCAATGCCGCGCAAGTCGGCCGTGGCAGTGCCCGTGATCGGCGCGACGCCTGCGCCGTTCGCAGACTCCGTGAGTCCGGCATTCAGCTGCGGCAAGCTGTTCAGCAGATCCTCGGCGCGCGCTGTGCCCTGGTGGCTGAATTCGCTGGCGTCCACCGTGACGACAGGGCTCACAGTGCTGGTCTTTGCGGTAACAAAGCGCGAGCCGACGATGACGAGCTCTTCCAACTTCTCCTCGCCCTTCTCTTCGCCGCCAGCAGCGGCATCGCCTGGGGCGCGAGTGACGCCCGTTGCGGGCGGGCCGCCCGCGGCGCCTGTCGCTGCTGGCGGGTCGCCCCAAACGACGGGGGAGGAGACGCTGAGCACGACGAGTGCCCCACACAGCCCGGCAACCGAGCGGCGTGCTGGACGACTGCCCGGCGCCGAACGCGGCCTCAATAGTTCTTCATCAATCGATCTGACCATGTCGCTACCCCCCCAATTTGTAGGTCGAAAGTCTTTCTGGTCGGACTCACTCACCCCAGCGCTGTACGTCGGAAAAAACGCCCATTCCGACCTGCTTCGTCACACTCAGGTGCGCAGCAGCGGCGTAAACTTCCTCATGTCGGTCACAGTCTCCAGCGCGGCAACGAGTCCGATCAAGGCCTCGGTCTTCGACTTCGGCCAGTTGGCGTACTCGGCGCAACCGCGAAACTTCGCGGCCGCCTCTTCGTATGTCATTGGATCGGCGGGACTGCCCTTGCCGTAAATCGCCCGCCCGGTGATCACCTTGCCGTCGTTCAGCGTGATTTTGAGCAGCGACGTCATCTTGTCGAATCCCGCCGCCTCGGCCTGCGGATCGACGTAATACTTGATCCTGGCGATCATCGCCTGCACGTCCGGCCGCTGCACGATCGCATCGGTGAATTGCGGCAACCCGCCTTTGCGCTCCAACAGCAGGATGGCCATGCAAAATTCCATGCTGAATTTCGCTTCCAGGCCGTTCTTCGGGTCGTGACGCAACAGCGCCTGATACATGTCGTGATTGGCGCCGACCTCGACCTGCTTGACCTGCCCCGGACGGATGTCGTGCAGCTCGATCAGGCGCATCATTTCGGTCATCGCCGGGTGACTCAGCGAACCCGACGGATACGGCTTCAGCGAAACTCCCGGCGACGCGAACGTCCACGGGGCGCCGAGTTTGTGCATGATCGCCGCCGGATCGTAGGAGCCGCCCGCCGCATGGAAGAAGCCACGTTGTGCCTCCAGGATGTTCTGTGCCGCGGTCCAACCCAGATCGGCCAGCTGCGCCGCGATCAAACCGCTCTCAGCCGCATGTCCCGCCTGGAACGGCTTGGTCATCGTGCCGAAGTTTTCGCGCAATCCCGCCGATTCGCTCGCCGCGATTCCGAACGCCGTGCGCGTTTTTGATACGTCGAAGCGCATCAGTTTCGCGCAGGCCGCGGCCGATCCGAACGGTCCGCAGGTCCCGGTGGAATGAAACCCGTCCTCGTAATGGCGCGGGGAAATTGCTTCGGCGACCTTGCACTCGACTTCGACCCCGAGGTGATACGCGAGCATGAATTCCCTGCCACTGAATTCGCCGCGCTCGGCCAGCGCGAACGCCGCCGGCAACACCGGCACGGTGGGATGCACCAACAGGCCGTAAACACGATCCTTCGCTGCGGCAAGCTGCGTGTCATCGAAGTCGTCCGCGTGGACCGAGATGCCATTGACCAATGCTGCGAATTGCGGCGCGGTCGTGCGTGCAGTGCCGATCACGGTCGACACGCCGCTCGTGGACAGAGTGTCCAGATAACGCAGGCAGATCGGGGCGCTTTCCGCCTTGGAGCCCGCAAGCGCCAGGCCGAAGCCGTCCAGAATCGACTTCTTGCCGAGCTCGATCACCTGTGGAGGAATATTTTCGTAACTCGTGTTTACCACGAAGTCGGCGACATAGGCAGTCAGGCCGGGCACATTGGGGAACGTCCCGGCGGCCGGCACGCCGGCCTGCGCCTCGGGCGCGCCGGCCGCAATGGCCTCTTTGGCAACGACAGCGGTACCCAGTGTGCCGATACAGAGTTTTCCGAAATCGCGTCGTAACATATGACCCCAACCCTCGAAAATTCGTTGCCAAACGAGCGGCACCGGCCGCTACGTCGCCCGTTACAGTACCTGAAAGATGAACAGCGTCGCCGGAACTTTGCCCTTGCGCGCGGCGACCGCGTAATAGCGCTGCAACTGCGGCACCAACACGCCGGTCTTCGTCCCGGGAAGCGTCTTCACCCGGCCGAGCTCCTCGTAATGATCGGCATCCGTCTGGTGAAACACATCGATGAAGCCTTCGCCGCACGCGAGATAAATCCGCTTCGTGGCGGGGTCGTAGGCCATATCGTCGACGTCGTCACCGGCCGGAAGTGCCAACAACTCCTTGCCGGAATCGCTGTCGATGACGCCGAAGCGTCCTGGTTTACGGCCGGCCACCAGCAGGCGGTGATCCGCCTCGTCCAGAATCAACGGCGTGTTGTGCTGAATGAGCTTCAACTGCCACATCGTCTTGACCTTGCCGGCGGCCCGGTCGAAGACGGCGATCTGGTTCTTGTCGCGGGCATTGACGTACATCAACGGACCGTTCTTCTCCAGCGTGATCGCCTCCAGATTCGCCGACGGCAGGCGGAAATCACTGACGCGCGCGCCCTTCTCGGTATCGATCACCGTCACCATCGAGAAATCGTTGTGCGCCTCCTTGCCGCCGTTGGTGACATACAGGAGGTGCTTGGCGGCATCGTAGGACATCGCATCCGCGTCTTCGGTGAGCTTGACCGAATTGCCGATTTTATAAGTCGTGGCATCCAGGATCCTGGCGGCCCCGCCGTCGCCACCGTCGATGACGTAGATCTGATTGTGGTCCGGCAGCAAAACCATGCTGTGCGGCGTGTCGAAGCCGGCGATACTGCGGATTGGCTTACCGGATTGCAGGTCGAACAACTCGACACTGTGATGCTCCTCCGCGGCGAGGAACAGGCGGTTGCCCTTCAGATCGACCCCGAAGTGATCGAAATCCCCGTCGATCGCCGGCAGCTCAACCGTACGGATCAGGCGCAGCGGCGCGTTGGCTGTGGCGGAATCCGCGAACGACGGAGCGGCCGACAACAACGTCGCCACTGCGACACCCAATGCTGCAATAGAGAATCTCATCGAATAGAACTCCGCTGCTGTGTTGCACATTTCAATCAAATCCGCGGGCGTCGTCAGCTAATTGCTGGGCGCGACGCCGGCCCCTGCGCCGACCTGCGCAAGATCTTCGGCCGGCTTGCCGATGGCGCAGTCCGCGACGCGCGTGCCGCTCAGCACGCGGCGCATGCGCTCGCGGTCCAGTTCGCCCTCGAGGCTCGCCATCACGACCGCCGCCACCGCGTTGCCGACGATGTTGACGACGGCCCGGCCAGTGCTCATGAATCGATCGATGCCGAGAATCAGCGCCATGCCGGCGAGCGGTATGCTCGGGATGACCGACAGGGTGCCGACCAAGGCGATGAAGCCCGCGCCCGAGATGCCGCTGGCGCCCTTCGAGGTAAGCATCGAGACCCCGAAAATCGCTATTTGCTGCATTGGCGTGAGATCGATGTTCATCGCCTGCGCGACGAACAGCGCGGCGAGCGTCATGTAAAGACTCGTGCCGTCCGCGTTGAATACGTATCCGGTGGGCACCACGAGCCCGACGACCGACTTGGAGCAACCGAGATGCTCGAGTTTTTGCATCAGGGACGGCAGCGCGACGTCGGAAGACGCGGCGCCCAGGGTGACCAGCAGCTCTTCCTTGAGAAAACGCAGCAGTTTGAAGATATTGACGCCCGCCCACTGGGAGACCGCACCGAGAACGACGCAGACGAATATCGTGCCCGTGGCGGCAAAGGTCGCAACGAGCCCGAGCAGAGGCCGCAATGAGCCGATGCCGAATCGTCCGATCGTGTAGGCCATAGCGCCAAAGGCGCCGAGCGGCGCGAAGCGCATCAACACATTGATCACGGCGAAGACCATCTGGCCGATGGACTCCACCAACACCGCGACCGGCCTGCCGCGCTCGCCCAAGTGTGAAAGGACATAGCCGAACAGTACCGAGATGAACACGATGGGCAGGATCTCGCCCTTCGCAAAGGCGTCGAAGACGGTACTGGGAACGATCCCGAGGAGGAAGGACACCGCGTTATTGGCCTGGGCGTGGCCAACGTAGGTTGCGACGGCGGCCGAATCGAGGCGCGCAGGGTCGATGTTGAAGCCGGCGCCCGGCCGCACGATGTTGGCGGCCAAAGCGCCCATCAGCAATGCGAGTGTGGAGAGGACTTCGAAGTACAGCAGCGCCTTGGCGCCGACGCGACCGACCTTTTTCAGGTCGCTCATGCCGCCGATGCCCGAAACCACCGTGCAGAAGATGACCAGGCCGATGACCATCTTGATCATCTTCAGGAATACGTCGCCGAGTGGACCCAGCGCTGTGCCGGTGTGCGGCGCGAGCCAACCCACCGCGACCCCCGCGACGATGCCGAACAGGACCTGCACGTACAGCTCGGTATACCAGCGGCGGCGCTTTGCGTCGGCTCGAATCTCCATCATGAGTTCATCGCGTCATTGCTTCATACGGCGATACTGCGCACCTTTTCGGCGATCGCATTGCCCACCTCCTGAGTTCCGGCCTTGCCGCCGAGGTCGGGGGTACGCGGACCGCTGCTGAGCACCGACTCGATCGCGGCGACGATGGCCCGCGCGGCATCGGCATGCCCCAGGTGATCGAGCAGCATCGCGCCGGACCATATCTGGCCGATCGGATTGGCGATGTTGCGGCCGAATATGTCGGGTGCCGAGCCGTGCACGGGCTCGAACATAGAGGGAAATTCACGCTCGGGGTTCAGGTTGGCCGAGGGGGCGATGCCTATGGTTCCGGTGCATGCCGAACCCAGATCCGACAATATGTCGCCGAACAGATTGGAGGCGACCACGACGTCGAAGCGCTCGGGGCGCTGCACGAAATGAGCGGCCAGAATGTCGATGTGGTATTGGTCCATGCGAATGTCGGGATACTGTTGCGCCATCAGCGCGGCGCGCGCATCCCAATACGGCATGGTCAGCGAGATACCGTTCGATTTCGTCGCGGAGGTGACCCGCTTCTTCCCGCGCTTGCGGGCCAGTTCGAACGCGTACCGCAGTATTCTGTCGACGCCCTTGCGCGTGAAGATGTTCTCCTGGACTACGACCTCTGCGTCGCTGCCCTCGTGCATCTTGTGACCGCGATCGGAGTATTCGCCTTCCGTATTCTCCCGGACCAGCATGATGTCGATATCGCCGGCAACGCGATCGCGCAACGGCGACTGGACGTTCGGCATCAACCTGATCGGGCGCAGACATACGTACTGCTCGAATTGCCGCCGGATCTGCAGCAACAGGCCCCACAGCGACACATGGTCCGGCACGCCCGGGAAGCCCACGGCGCCGAGATAAATTGCGTCGTGGTGACGAATGCCGTCGAGACCGTCGGCCGGCATCATGCTGCCGGTCCGCAGATAATATTCGCAGCCCCAGGGGAGCGGGTCCCACTCGAAGGAAACGCCGAAGCGGCGGCCCGCCGCGGTGAGCACCTTGACGCCTTCCGGTACGACCTCGCCGCCGATCCCGTCCCCGGGGATCAGTGCTATCTTGTAATTCTTGATGAGCCACTCCCATGCGACATCGGGCTTCGAGCCCCCCGTTCGCGCCATGACCGTTGAATGAATGTCACCGTCAACCGCCGGCGCAGAATAGGCGCTTCAGGTTGCGGACGCACTCGGCCCGATGTGAATTCGGAGAACACACTTCGTGAATAATGTTCTACCGCAGGACCTGCAGGTTTTCATCCACGCGGCGCGACTCGCAAGCTTTTCCGCGGCCGCGCAGGAATTAGGAGCTTCGGCCGCCTACATCAGCAAACGCATCGCCATCCTCGAGGGTGCCCTCAGGGTGAAGTTGTTTCACCGGACCACGCGGAGCGTATCGCTGACCGAACGCGGTGAGGTGATGCTGTCCTGGGCGCAGCGCGTACTCGATGTGTACGCGCAATTGGACGGAACGCTCGAGAACGTGCAGAGCGACGTGCGGGGCGGACTGCGTATTGCGGCAAGCTCCGGGTTGGGCCGCAATCACATCGCCCCCGTATTGTCCGAACTGGTAAAGATGCATCCGGGCTTGGAGATCGACCTGGAAATCCTGGACCGTTCGGTCGATCTGGTCCAGGAGGAGATCGACATCGACGTTCGGGTCGGCGATGTTCGCGAGCCGCACCTCGTACCGCATCACCTGGCGCACGGACGGCGAATACTTTGCGCGTCCCCCGAATACTTACGTTTACATGGCGAACCGCAGGCGATCGCCGAGCTCTCCAGGCATTCGTGCCTGCTGATCCGCGAACGTGGCGAGACGTTCGGGCGTTGGTCTCTGCGCGCACTCGGTGGGACACGCAATGTGCGGGTCAACGCGGCACTTGCGTCGAATCACGGCGATGTGATCCGTCGCTGGGCTCTGGAGGGACACGGCATCATGCTCAGGTCCTATTGGGATGTCGCCGAAAGCTTGACGCGCGGCGACCTCGTGCACGTGCTGCGCGAGTTCTGGCAACCGGCCGACGTGTGGGCCGTCACCAAAATCCGCTCGGAGAATTCCGCGAAGACGCGGCTCTGCATCCGCCATCTGCGCATGCGGTTGCGGACGGGGCCGTTCGCACTTGCTGCGCCGAGTACGGAGCGGAATCGGCGCAGTTGATTCCCCAGCGCTAGTCGCCGGCATTCATCCCGATACGCTTGCGCAGCGGCGGCGCCGCGTACGGTATCGTCGAAGGGAGCGTCAGGACGACGCGGCCGCGTCCCGCGACGAAACGCGCATCGCCGCCGTGGGTGCGTGCCACCTGCCTGACGATGGCAAGTCCGAGGCCCGATCCGGGCGAATCCGCGTTCAGTTTCCGAAAGCGCTCGAAGACGAACTCCTCTTGTCCCGAGGGAACCCCGGGTCCCTCGTCGATCACTTCGATTGTGACCCCGCCGGCGACGGGGTGAATTCGCGCGATCACCGTGCCCCGCCCATGGAGCAACGCGTTGTCGAGGAGATTGCGGATCATGTCGCGAAGATCGTCGGCGCCGCCGCGTAGCAGCACGACGTCCGGCACATCGACGATCAGCGGGCGCGCCTGCGCCTCCATCAGCGGCACGACCGTCGCCGCCGCTTCCCGGACGATTCTCGACAGATTGACGACCGGAGCTTGCTCGACGCTGCCTTCGCGCGACATGGATTCCTTGCGCGCCAGGTCCAGCAACTGATCGACGAGCCGGCTCATCTGGCCGAGCTCGCCTTCGATGGCGGGCCAATTGATCGTCCCAGTCAACCGGGCGCGCTGCAGCCGCAGATTCAGTACCGCGAGCGGTGTTCGCAGCTCATGGGCCGCGTTGGCGGTCAGCCGCCGTTCGGTCGAATACGCGGACGAAAGGCGGTCGAGAGCGCCGTTGACGGCTTCGACCAGCGGCTGGATCTCCCGCGGCAGACCGTCGAGGGAAATGCGTATGTCAGGTCTTCGCGGACCGACGAGCGCCGCCTCGCGCGACTTGCGCGCGATCGGCCGCAGGCTCCAGCCGCTGATCATCCAGATCAGCAAAGGCGCCAGGATCGCGAGCGGCGCGAGCACGAGAAGATGTTCGCTGTCCTCCTCGAACAGGCTATCGATCAAGATGTCGGGATCGGAACCGCTTCGCGCAATCACGAGGACATAGCCCTCGGGACTCTTCGCCGCCAGAACCGCCCTGCGTTTGGATCCGACGCCTACGAATTCAACTGGCCCCAACGGACTCGCGCCGACAACCGGGACGTAGGGCAACGGCGCGGCCAAATTGCGCGAGCGGGCGAGTGGTTGACGCGCCTGGTCGAAGATCGTGTAGGAGAATTGACGGGACGGATCGGCATAGACTTGCTGCCAGTTCTCCGATAGACCGAGCTCGATACGTCCGTCGGTGCCGACGTGCAGCGCCGCCAGCAGCTCGCGCGCCTGCGCCTCCAGCGTGCGGCCACGGACGTCTTTGACAATGTTGTTCACCTGGTAGCGATACGAGGCCAGCGAGGCGGCAAGTCCGAGCGTGAACACGGCCAGCATCCCGCCAAGCAGACGAACGCGCAGACTATGAGTACCGCTCATTCGGCGTTGCCTCCACCAGACGATATCCGATTCCCCATTTCGTCTCGATCAGCAGCGACGCGCGCGCGGCGGCAAGCTTGCGGCGCAGCCGCGAGACCGCCGCTTCGAGCGCATTACTACTCCCCGAATCCTCGAGTGCATAGAGGCGATCTTCGAGTAAATCCTTGGTAATGACCTGTCCCGGCACGCGCAGGAACTCCTCGAGAAGCGCCGCTTCGCGGCGCGTCAAATCGATGCGCCGGCCGCGCGCAAAGGCTTCCCGAGTCGACGTGTCGAAGACGATCTCGCCGAGGGAATAAGTCGTGCTCCGGCGATTGCCGGTCCTGCGAAGGACCGCGCGCAGGCGAGCCTCGAGCTCCAGAAGATTGAACGGTTTGACGATGTAATCGTCGGCGCCCGCGTTGAGACCGCGCAGGCGGTCCTCGACGCCGTCGCGTGCGGTCAGCAGGATCGCCGGAAGCTCCGGATGCGAGCAACGCAGCAAGCTCAGAACCTCCATACCGTCGAGATCCGGCAATCCGAGATCCAGAATGACTGCATCCAAGCGCGTGATCGCGGCAGCGGCCAGCGCGTCTTGTCCGCGACTGACCGCATCCACCGCGAAGCCGCGCTCCCTGAGGTGATCCACGATCAGCTCGCGCATCGCCCGATGATCTTCCACCAACAACACCCGCATGCAAGGACTCCGGCGCGTCACGGCACAATCCCGATAGACCGGGTCGCGTAGACCGGGTCGCATAGACCGGGTCGCGTAGACTACATCGCATCCGCGGCCGGGTACCGGGGCCGCCGCGACCCGTCAGGACTTGGTCAGCATTAGCTGCCATCGTGTGGTTTGCCCTTGAACAGGAGAATAACTCTCGTGCGTAAACATATCTCGTCTCTTTTATTGCCCGCCGCGGCACTGCTGCTCAGCTCCGGCGCCGCCGATGCCGCAAGCATGCAGCGCGTCGATACCCTCCGCGTGCCCGGCGACCCGCTCGCCAGTTTCGACATCGGCATAGTCAACGATGCCGGGATTTACGCCTTGACCGACCGCTCGAACAAGAGCGTCGACCTCATAGATGCCGCGACGGGCAAGTTCCTGGGCCGTGTCGGCGGCTTCACGGGTTTCAACAAGGCGGCCGGCTCCGCGGTCTCCGGCCCTGATGGTGTGATCGCGGTCGGCAACGAGCAGCTCTGGGCCGGGGACGGCGACAGCACCGTCAAGATCATCGACCTCAAATCGCGAGCGATCACCGACACGATCTCCACTGGCGGCCAGAAGCGCGTCGATGAGATGGCCTATGATCCGCGCGACCACCTCGTCATCGTCGTCAACAATGCCGATAAGCCGCCGTTCGTCACATTTATCTCGAGCGAGACGCACAAAGTTCTCGGCAAAATCGTCCTCGATCATGCCTCCGACGGCGCGGAACAGCCCGCCTGGGATCCGGTCACCGGCAAGGTCTATCTGACGATTCCGGTCATCGACGGCGTAGAGGCCAACGGCGCGGTGGCGGTGATCGATCCGCGCACGCTCAAACTCGAGAAAATGCTGCCGGTGACGAAATGCATGCCGGCCGGCCTCGCGGTGGGCCCGCAAGGGCATCTGTTGATCGGCTGCAGCGATGACGCGGTCGACTCCGGCTTCCCGGCGCAGTCCCTGGTAATGGACGCGCGCACCGGCAAGATTGTCGCGACCATCGACAAAATCGGCGGGTCGGATGAGGTCTGGTACGACGACAAGTCCGGCAATTACTACCTGGCGGCCGCCAAGAATCCGGGCGGCCCGGTGCTCGGCGTCATCGACGCGCGCACCGATCGCTGGATTGCCAACCTGCCGAGCGGCCCGCGCGCTCACTCGGTCGCGGCGGATCCGAAGACGGGAAGAGTATTCGTGCCGATCGAAGCGAGGAAGGACAGCGCCGATTGCGCCTCGGGCTGCATCGCCGTCTACGCAAGCCAAGAGAAGTGAGTCGCAGGTAATTTCGATCCGAGCACTGGATCGAGTGATGGATGGCGCGACCTGCGCCCGGTGGAGATAAGCTCTCTGTCCGTTCTTTGTCCGGCACCGCCACCTTGGGCGACCTGTACGTCGAGGGACGCCACCTCGGCCTGATTCTCTAATTTGGCTGGATATTTTGGCTTGAACCGCAGCGGGGAAGCCTCGCCCGCAATCCGTTTCGCGCAGCGGCGCCGTGAGATCCGGGAGCGGAACTCATGAGGCGACCTGGCTAAGCGAGGCGTGGAAGAAGGCGAGACGCATTGGTTCGCTCAACCTGTTGGAGATCGCGCGGACTGAACAGACCGCATTCGACGAGTCCGCTCACGTTGTCAGCAATGGACCGGTACGGAAAGTCGGTGCCGAAGCAGATCTGCGTAGTTGCGACAAGACGGGTAAGCGGCCCCATCGCGTAGGGATTGGCTGATTGAGCCGTGTCGAAATAGAGACGCCTGAGCTCGTACAGCACGCCATGCGGAATCTTCTGGGCGCCTGCCGGCGTTTTCGCTTGAACACCGGCCTGGAATAAGAATCGCTCGAGCAAAAACGGCATCGTCCCACCCGCGTGCGAGAATATCCAACGAATGTCGGGGTATCTGCTGGTGGCCCCGGATAATACGAGGCTCGCAATCGAACGCGTCGTGTCGGTGCCGTATTCGATCATCGGCACAGGCGCCTCCGGCAACAAATGGCCGCAACAACTCGGGGTCGTAGGGTGAGTGTAAACGACCGCTTTGCGCCGGTTCAGCTCTTCGAGCAGAGGCGACAGGCGCGGGTCGCCAAGCCAGAAGTCACCGTAATTGGTCCACATATGAATGCCGTCCGCGTTCAATTCGTCGAATGCGTAAGCCATTTCCGCCA
>JAQGOG010000062.1 GCA_028293765.1 Gammaproteobacteria bacterium | reverse complement strand
CGCTGGCGTGTGGCCCGGCACGTGCAAAACAGTGACATCCAGATTGCCGATCTGGAACGTTTCACCATCTGCAAATAGACAGTCGAAGTCCGATCCGTCGCGCGACAGCTGGGTACCGGTGTTGAATAGATCGCTGAAGGTTTCCTGGACCGTGACGATATGTTCCCCAATGGCAATCCTCCCGCCGAGCTTCTCCCGTAAATAGGGCGCGGCTGATAGGTGATCCGCATGCGGATGGGTTTCGAGCACCCAATCGACTGTGAGTCCGTTCTGCTGGACATGAGCGATGATCATATCGGCCGAGGAGAAGGAGGTGCGACTCGAGGCCGGCTCGTAGTCCAGCACACTGTCCACGATGGCGGCTCTGCGAGTCCTGGGGTCATGCACGACGTAGGTAACAGTGAACGTAGCCCGATCGAAAAACGCCTTGATCATCGGCACGTCTGACCGGGCCGACACCACTTGTTCGAAGGCCTTTGCCAACGCCATATCAGTCGCCTGAGTCTCTCCTTGCCTGCGTCACTCGCGGCGCGCTACAGGGCGCGACGGATCACTGATCGACTCGCTTCATGATCCAGGATACAGACGCGCGCCCTCACGGCCGGCAACGGTCATGGACCCTGCCTTGTGGCAAGCAGTAACACCCGACCCGCATTGCAGGAGGTCAATAACTCGCCACGTCCATCACCGCGTCGGCAAATGCCTTCGGTGCCTCTTGAGGCAAATTGTGACCAATGCCTCCGCCGATTGTCCGGTGCGCGTATCTGCCCGAAAATTTTCTGGCATAGCCTGATGGCTCGGGATGTGGCGCGCCATTGGCGTCGCCTTCCATGGTGATCGTGGGCACGGTGATCACCGGTGTCGCCGCGAGGCGTTTTTCGAGATTGTCATATTGCGCCTCGCCCTCAGCCAGACCCAGCCGCCAGCGGTAATTGTGAATCACGATCGCGACATGGTCCGGATTGTTCAGGGACTCGGCCGAACGCTCGAAGGTGGCGTCGTCGAAATTCCATTTCGGCGAGGCGGTCTGCCAGATGAGCTTGGCGAAATCGTGTCGATTGGCCTCGTAGCCGACGCGGCCGCGCTCGGTCGCGAAGTAGAATTGGTACCACCAGGCAAGCTCCGCCTTGGGCGGCAATGGCCCCCGATTGGCTTGCTGGCTGCCGATCAAATAGCCGCTGACCGAAACGAGCGCTTTACACCGCTCGGGCCAGAGCGCGGCTACGATGTTCGCGGTGCGCGCTCCCCAGTCGAAGCCGGCGAAGATCGCCCTGGGGATCTTCAGCGCGTCCATTAACGCGACGATATCCACGGCAACCACCGACTGCTGGCCGTTGCGCATCGTATCGGTCGACCGGAAGCGGGTCGTGCCGTAGCCACGCAGGTGCGGAACGATCACACGATAGCCTGCCGATCCAAGTAGGGGAGCCGCGTCGGCAAAGGCATGAATATCATAGGGCCAGCCGTGGAGGAGGATGACCGGGAGTCCGTTGGACGGCCCTACCTCGGCATATCCAACGTCCAACACGCCGGCATCAATCTGTTTTAACGCTGCAAATGCCCGGGGCGCATCCGAGCTTCCTACGGGCAAGGAAGACTTGGCACCGGTTGAGCCACCCTTTGTTGCGTTGATGAGGCCGAGCTGCGCGGCACCCATGGTGAGTGTCGCCGCTCCAAACAAACGGCGACGCCCCTGATTGATCGTCTCGTTCTTTCTGCTCATCGTGTTCTTCCTGGACTCGTACTCCGACGCAGTCAGTGGCGACCCGTGGATGCCGCCATTTCGGGAATGACGAATGCGGTTTTGGCCCGATCGAGCGGCTGATGATTGGCGTCGGCGAGAACGATCTCGACGGTGTGAGGCCCAGCGGGCAGACCGACGAGGATAACGGGCTCCCCGCTCGCGTCAGCCCAATGCCATGGCGCGCCATCGACAGTGACATGGATATGACCGATGCGAGGCGAGACCGCGAGCGCTTTGGGGCCGAACACCGGTTCGATCCTAAGATTGATCACCCGATACTGGATAAAGACCTTGCCTTCGGAGAGTGGGCCCGGAAGCGGCGGATCGACGATGATACGTGCAGGAGGCTGTTCAACCGTCAGCGGCACGACGGCGGGGGGGCCAAGTATCTCTCGCGCGGTCTGCCCCTGAGCCGCCGCCACTGGCGGGGCGCAGGCGATGGAAATGGCGGCAACAAGCAAGTACTTCATGTCCTCTCTTTCTCTCCATTTTTCTCGTTTTGATTGGCCCCGAAGGCTGGCTGCTACCCTAGGGTGGCGGATCGGCTGAGATCTTCCCACCTGATGTCGGACGCGCGCCGGGCGGCGTCTGCGCTGGTCCCCATCTCATAGGAATCGGCTCCGGCCAGGATCCGGGCGGGCACTTCATCCAGCGCCGCGACCTTGAGGATCATCGCCGCAACGCCGGCCGGGTCGCGCAACCCGGTTGCATATTCCGGGGAGCGCATCATGCCGACGGTCGCACCTACAGTCCCTTCATAGGCTGGATCGAAGGGCGTGACTTGCAGCGAGCCCGCCTCGGCGAAGCGCGTCCGCATCGCCCCGGGTTCTACTGCCGTGACCTTGATGCCAAAGGGTGCGACTTCCAACGCAAGCGTCTCGGCGAGTGCCGACACCGCTGCCTTGGACGCATAGTAAATGCCTGCGCCCGGCGTCGCGATCCGGGCGCCGATCGATGAGACAAGAATGATGCGGCCTCGCCCCTGCGCACGCATCGCCGGCAGCACCGCCTTGCACGTATGGACGG
>JAQGOG010000054.1 GCA_028293765.1 Gammaproteobacteria bacterium | reverse complement strand
GGCTGGCTCGACGCGTCGCCGTTGGCAGACCAACTAAAGGATTTCACCGTACCGCGCCGTGAGCGACGACGATACGCCAAGAGCACAGACCAGGGTGTTTTTCTACTCCGACAGTTCGAGAACCTCCCTCAACCATTGAGTCCGGCCCAAGCGCGCGAGATTCTCGCACAGCTCGCGCCACCCTATGACCTCATGGCGCGGTGGCAACTGTATACGGGGCTGCGCGTGAGCGAACTCCTGCAGTTAACCCTTCACGACATTCTCAAGCACAAAATGGGCCTACCGCGAGACGCGCGCCTTGCTTGATCGTCGAGACCGACAGCTCGCTGAACTCCGGCGCAAATTGAATAGTGCGCCGGTAGCCATTCGACGCTGATGTGCAGGCGCCGTCTTCGACGGGATCGTTCCGGTGTGCACACAAACGCCGCCGACGCGCCGCCCGCGCTCCACCACCAGCACGCTTTTTTTGAGCTTGGCCGCCCGTACCGCCGCGCGGCGGCCTGCCGGGCCGGACCCGATGACGATGAAGTCAAAATGCTGCGCCATGGGCGGCCATGCTTGGACCTCTCCGCTCGCCAAGATATTAATATTGTTCCCTGTCGGATCGGCCCCGGTCGATTCGTCCTAGGATCAACACAAGGAGAGGACACATGCGGAAAATCATCGTCGGCGCCATGGTTTCCATGGACAACGTCATGCAGGCGCCCGGCGGGCCAGCTGAGGATCCGACCAAGGGCTTCACGGCGGCTGAGAGATGCCCTATTTCGATCAAGAGTTTGGCGAAGAACTCGACCGCGTCTTCAAGGAGAAGTTCGATCTCCTCCTCGGCCGCAAGACCTACGAGATTTTCGCCGCGTACTGGCCGTACTACGACGAAAATCCGCCCCACGGCAGCATCGCGAAACTGTTCAACGAGATCAAGAAGTACGCGGTTCGCGCTCGGGCGAGGTCGATACGAGCTGGCAGGGCTCGGTGCTCCTCCGCGACGTCTCCGACGTGAAGCGTCTGAAGCAAGAGGACGGCCCTAACCTCGTCACGCAGGGCAGTACCGAACTCGTGCATGCACTGCTCGCCAACGTTCTGGTCGAGGCGATGAGCATTTTTACGGTGCCGGTCGTTCTCGGCGGCGGCAAGAAGCTGTTCGCGGACGGCTCGGCGCCGAATTCGTTCAAGCTGACCAGCTCGCGCGTTTCGTCCACCGCCGTCCTTATCGGCCACTACGAGCGCGACGGTGAGATCAAGATGGTCGACGGCGCGCTCGATTCACCCAGCAAGCGTGAGATCGCCCGTCAGAAGCGGATGAAGCGCGAAGGCTAGCCCGACATCCGAGGCATCCTCCACCATGAGAAAAGCCTTTGCAATCAACTACGTGACGCACGATGGCGTTATGCAATCACCAGGAGCGTTCCAATGACCCCCACCATCACCGCTTTTGAACGGTCGCCCGATCGCGGCAAGGGACTAGCGCGTGACATGCGCGTTCGCTGGGCGCTTGAAGAAGTGGGCCAGCCTTACGACGTTCGTCTTCTTTCGTTCAGTGAGATGAAGGAATCCGCGCATCGTGTGCTTCATCCTTTCGGGCAGATTCCGACCTATGAAGAAGGCGATCTCGCCCTCTTCGAGTCGGGGGCGATCGTATTCCATATCGCGGAGCGCCATGCGGGGCTGCTGCCAGACGATGCGAGTGCCCGGGCGCGCGCGATCACATGGATGTTTGCCGCGCTTAACACGGTGGAGCCGCCGATCCTTGATCGCGAAATCGCCACGCTCGTGGAGCACGACAAGACCTGGTATGAGGAGCGCCTGCCTATCCTCGAGGATCGCGTCCGCGTACGGCTGGGCGAACTTTCCAGTCTGCTTGGCGATGCCGACTGGCTCGACGATGCGTTCAGCGCCGGTGACCTATTGATGGTGACGGTGCTGCGCAGGTTGAACGGATCGGGTGTACTGGAGAAATATCCGAACCTCTCTGCCTATGTCGCCCGTGGCGAAGCGCGACCCGCCTACAAGCGTGCTTTCGAGGATCAATTGGCGGTTTTCACTGGCAAGCCACCGACCGGCTGATAAACGTCCGCTCTGGGCTCGAGGCGGTCATCGCGTTACCCCGAAATTTAATAGGTCCTGACCCTAACCCTTGTCGCGCTGGCATCACCGGCGCTCGCGCAATCCGATACGCGCAACGCGGTACGTTGCCCCGCACTCGGCGGCGCGGCGGCATGGCCGCGCGCGGCGCGGGCCGCCTTGCGGCTACGTCGTAGTATCGCTTTCGGCTTCTGCGCGCTCACTTTCCGCGATGGACGCATTTCCGCGCGACTGACGCCGGATCACCTGCGGCGGTGGCCGTAGGCGCGGAGAAAGGCACGTCGCATTCGGTTGCGATCCCCGATCCGGTCTGTTGCGCGACAACGTCAATGGTGTGGTTGGTGTCTTCCAACAGCGCGCGCGCCCCCTCCAGGCGGAGGTTCTCGATCGCCCTCGCGGGTGTCTGGCCGGTTTCGGCCTGGAAGGTGCGGCTGAACTGGCGTGGTGAGAGATGCGCGACCTCGGCAAGGTCGTCCACGCTCAGCCGGCCGGCAAGATTGCGCCGAGCATGCGTGAGCACGGTCTGAATACGGTCCGATTTCGGTTCCAGTTCGAGAAGGGAGGAGAACTGCGACTGGCCGCCGGCGCGGCGATGGTACAACACAAGCCGGCGCGCAAAAAAGAACTCCGGGACTGACCATCCCCTCCCACTGAGCTGCTTAAACTCGGCGTGCGCCGCACTTGCGCGTGCTCAGGAGCCGCGAGCTAGCGGGCTGGGCGTCTCGTTATGTCGAACTGCTTCGCTCCGGCCCGTCGGTGTCTTTCCGAGCTCGCGGCCAATCCATGACCAGCCGAATCGAGTCCGGCCA
>JAQGOG010000040.1 GCA_028293765.1 Gammaproteobacteria bacterium | reverse complement strand
GCGGCCCCCGCAAGGCGTCGGCATTTGCATCCAGCAAAGCGGCGCCCAAGACCATCAGGACGACGAGACCGCCGACGACGATACCGGTCCACTTGAGCGCAGTCGCTGCAGATTCTGAAGGCAACATGGCTCGTAAACGCTCGAACCCGCCGCTGGTTCGGCTTCCGGGCCGTCAGTTCGGGACGAACGTCTCGCGGCGCGCGTCAATGGCCGCCTTGCACCAGAAGGCCCGCATCCCGGAGCGCCTCCGCGAGCTCGACTTCGATCCGGGCCGCCAACGGCCGGGCGATGTACTGCAGATGCATCGCCGGTCCCGTAAGCACTTCGATTCCGCGCTTCAGCACGCTTCCGGCGGCTCGGATACCCGCCTTGTGCTGATCGAAGCGTTGCGCCGGGGAGTAATGACTCATGCCGACGTATACCCCGTGCGGCCCCTCGCGCCGATCCTGGTAGTCCAGGAGGACGAGGTAGATATTCGAGCGCCCCTTCCGTGCGGCCTGGAATCGCGCGGCGACCTCATACGCAGTCGGCAGCCAATCGATGTACCGCATCGGCAGCCAGTCCGGAATCGACTTCGCGGCCCGCTCCCAGAGCCGCTCCAGCGCGGCTTCGATGTGAGTGACGAACTCCCCTCTCATCCACAGCTCGTGGACGCAGTGCGCGCCCGTCGCGCCGTCGCCAGCGTCCAGCGCGCCTTCCAGGCGTGCACGCAAATCGGGCATCCCGAGACCCCGCAGCGGGCGGGTCCCCGGAGAGGCCGCAATATCGACATGAGCGGAAAGTTCTGAGCTGGGGCGCACATCTGAAATAATAGAGGGTCGGGACGGTGCCTTGCACCGCTAACCGGTCGGTTTGGATACCGCTCGATGGAAGCCCGTCGAAGCTTCATGGACCTGTGGGATGATCTCGTTTTATGCGTCTGCCCTCGACCAAGACCCTGCGCGCCTTCCAGCTTGCCGCTCGCTCGGCCAGCTTCAAGACCGCCGCCAGCCAGCTGTTCCTGACCCCTTCCGCCGTGAGCCACCAGATCAGGGCGCTCGAGGAGGAGCTTGGAGTCGCCCTCTTTCACCGCGGCGCACGCACCCTTACGTTGACCGATGCTGGTGCGAGCTATCTGCAGGAGATCGAATACCTTTTCGAACGGCTGGATACGGCGACCCGCGAGCTGCGCGCCCGTGCGGGGCGCAGCACGCTGCGACTGCGGGTAGCCTCGTTCTTCGCCAGCGAGTTTCTCTTACCGCGGCTGGCGGCTCTCCACGCTGCGCAGCCCGAGATCGACCTGGAGATCGACACGGACGGTACGGGGACGGACGTGCATCCCGCGGATGCCGACGTATCGATCGTGTTGGGCTCCGGCACCTGGAGCGATCTTCAGGCACATCGGCTGTTCTCGCAGACTTATGTGCCGGCCTGCTCCCCGGCTTTGTTCGCGCGTACGCCGATCGACACCATCGAGCAGCTCGACGGCCAGACTCTCCTCGTCTTCGAGGCGCGCAAGGACGGCTGGGAGCGTTGGGCGGAGTCGGCGGAACTGCAGCTGCCGCGACCCCGTAAACGCATCGCCTTCAACAACATGTCGTCCCTGGTCCGGGCCACCGAGCGCTCCGCCGGCATCGGCCTCATTCCCGCCACGCTCAGCACCGAGCGGTTTCGGGCGAAATCGCTTACCCGGCTGTTCGATCACGAGTGGGAAACGTCGGACAGTTACTTCCTCGTGCATCGGGGGGAAGTGGCCGCAAGGCCGGAGGTCGTCGCGTTCCGCAAATGGATTCTCGAGGAGCTGAAAACGGCGCTCGACCGGCCGGCAAATAGCGGCATGACGCCTGCTCAGCAGGACGGCGCCGACTAAGGTTTCAGGTAGCGGCCAAGGCCGGCGTTGCCGCGCATACCCTGGCCGACACCAGCCATAGGATTCCGCTGATCGTGACGGCGAGCGGGACGATCAGTACGGCCTTGCCGAGGGAGAACGCATCCGACAGGCCCCCTATCAAAGAGGGTGATGTCACATCGCCGAGCAGATGGATCGTAAACATGCTGAGGGCGACGGCCGACGCCCGTTCCAGCGGCGACACCAGATTGATGATCGCGGAGTTTACCGGGCCCGTGGACATGAAAAGGAGCAGCTCCGCCACGACGATCGCGGGGTAATACACCGTGGGTGATGACGCCGTCAGTGCAACGAAGGCAAACGGCACTGCCAACAGCGTGATCCACCCCGACATCCACAAGTACGCCTGCCGCGAAAACTTCAGCCAGTAATCGCCCAGCCAACCGCCCGCGAACGTGCCGAGAAATCCGGTCACGACGACGATCCCTCCAAAGCCCGTCGTCGCCTGGGCGGCCGGGATTCCATGCACCCTCTGCAGAAATGTCGGCATCCAGAATGCGAGGCCGCCCACGGCGAACGTGTACGCGGCGTACCCCAGCACGACGAGCATATATGGCGCTCGCCGCAGCAGGCTCCAATAAACAGCAAGGGCGCCAGCCACCACACCGGCAGCCTTTCCGCTGGCGGGGACGCTCGGCGTCGAGCCAGGATGGGTGACGCTGGCGCTAGTGCCGGTTGTGACCGGGCCCGTAGGCTCATCTGCCTCCGGCCCATCCTGAGACCCGCGCGGCGGATCTGGTAGGCGCAGGACCCATACGGCAAGCAGCAACCCCGGCGCCCCGGCGACGAAGAACGCCGCGCGCCAGCCGTAGTGATGGCTCACCAACCCGCCGACGATGTAGCCGAGCGCGGCGCCAACTGGGATCGCCATGTTGAAGACAGAGAGGACGCGGCCGCGCTGCGCCCGGGAAAAACAGTCGGCCAGCAGCGCCGGCGCGATCGTGACGTACGCCGCCTCGCCGATGCCAACGAGCGCTCGGGCACCGAGCAAGTGCATGTAGTTCGCGGCGAACCCGGACAGGACGGTGGCGAGGCTCCACAGGAAAACGCCTGTGGCGATCGGGCGTGTGCGGGAGCCTCGGTCACCCAATACCCCAAAAACCGGCGCCGCCACCATGTACACGACCATGAACGCCGTCATGAGCGAGCCGATCTGCAAATCCGACAGCCCCATCTCCGGGCCCTTCAGATCGGGCACGATCGCGGAGACGACGTACCGGTCGAGGTAGTTCACCAGATTGATGAGCGTGAGCACGCTCAAAGCGAGCACGGACGAGCGTGCGATGGGAGCCTGCTGCGACATTACACGTCAGGCAGAGCCGTAATCGTCCGGCTCGCGCCCGACAGGGTTGAGCTTGAGGCGCTCCAGGTGCTGCCTGACCGGGTCACGGTAGCCTTCGCTGCTGGTCACAGTCGTTCCCCCGACAAGCACGAGGATGAAGTCCCCTCTCGGCGTACGACTGATTTCCCGCACGTGATTCATATTGACCAGACAGGACCGGCTGATGCGTAGCAACGGCTGCGACTGTAGTGACTTCTCGGCCTGTTGCAAAGTGCTGCGCGCATGAAAGGTCTCGCGTCCGATCGTCAGCTTGACGTAATTGCGGTCCGCCTCGACGAGCTCCACCAGCGCGACGTCGAGCATATGCATCCGGCTGCCGGACTCGGCAAGGATGCGAGGGCGGCATTCGGACAGCGCGCGGGCGCTGCGCTCGATTTGCGCCAACACCGAAGTCAGTGCCGTCGAGCGGTCCGCGCCGCTCTCCGCCTCGCGCCTGCGCCGTACGCGCGCGAGCGTCTTGCGAAAACGCTCATCGTCGAAGGGCTTGAGAAGATAGTCGACCGCGCTCACTTCGAACGCCTCGAGAGCGTAATGGTGATAGGCGGTAACGAACACGATGAGGGGTAAGGTCTCGGGATCGAGCGCGCGTGCCAACGCCACGCCATCCATCGAATCGATCTGGATATCGAGGAACAGCAGGTGCGGCGGCCGGGCACAGATCGCCTCGAGCGCCGAGCGACCTTCGCCGTACTCCCCCACGATGTGCAGGTCCGGCTCGCGCGCACAGCACTCACGCAGCGTGCGCCGCGCCGCCGGCTCATCATCAACGATGATTACATCCATCATGGCCAATAGGCGCCTATATGACTCAGGGGCGCCGTAGCGACAGCGCTGCCCATCGAGCTCAATCGCTCAGCTGCTTTTCGGCATCTCTGGCCCGTCACGCAGCAGCGGCAGCCGAACCTCCGCGATCCACACATTATCGTAGCCCGGCAGCGCACTGAATGTCGCGCGCTCCCCGAATTGTATCGCTAACCGCTCCCGCACGTTCTTCAGTCCTATGCCGGCGCAGCCGTCCGGCTTTCCCGGCGCGATGGTATTCACGACCCGCAGCGACAGCATTTCGTCCGTTACGACGGCATCGACGCGCACGGTCACCGCCCCCTCGTGTCCCGCAAGACCGTGCACGACAGCGTTTTCGACCAATGGCTGCAGGATGAGGCTCGGCACCCACGCCACCGGCAGAGAGTCGGGCTCGGGAACGATGACAGTCAATCGATCCGCAAACCGCTGCTGCTGCAAGCCGAGATACAACCGCACGAATTGCAGTTCATCGGCCAAGCGCGAAAAGTCGTGCTCTCCCGCAGTGAGGAGCCGCCGCAGCAAGTCTCCCAACTGCACGACCATGGACTGCGCCGCTGCCGGATCCCAGGTGATCTGCCCCCGTATGGTATGTAGCAGATTGAACAAAGTGTGGGGCGATAACTGCATGCGCAGCGCCGCCAGGTGCGCCGCGCTCAGGGCCCGCTCGAGAGCCGCCGAGCGCAGTTGGGCATCCCGCAGGCGCTGGTAGAAGGCAAAACCCATGATCAGCGCAAGCCCAAAACCATAAGTCAGCAGGAAGGTCGTGGTGCTCGCCAGCCACATGGGCAGCTCATCACGCGAGAAGAACTCCAGGAACAGAGCGCTCCCTGTTGGCATGGGATGGGGCTTTATCTCTGGAGTACCGGCGAGGTGCTCGCCGAGCGCCAGCGCGGGCGCAGCCAACACCGCGAATGCGAGTCCCAACAGGACCTGCGTGGGAACCTTGCGCCACAGCGGCTGCCAGCCGACTCGAATCGAGGCCCAGACACAACACAGCAGTGCCGGATACAGGAACAAGTGCTGCAGCAAACGCGCACCCCACGGTGCGAAGAAATGAATCTCGCCGGGCATCATCGCAAGACTCGCTTGCATACTATTCGCGTACAGCACGTTCGAGAACGCAACGTAGACCCAGAACGCGCTCAGGATCGCGAGGTGCTGACGCACTCCCGGTGTCGACACCGCTGAATGGAGTCCGGTCGCCGACTCGGCGCCGCGTTCCCCCGCGGCTCGCGCGATGACTATCTCCTCGGACGGCGAAGCATTCATCCGGCGTCTCCCGCCTTGTTTCTATGGGCATATCCTACGCCAATAACGTTCCTCTGCTGCACTTGCGTTGCTTTTTGGGGACGAGCCCGTTGTATCGCGGGACGAGTCCGTTGGCTGGCGCGGCACTGTTCCCGCTCGCGTCACAAGATGCGGGTCCGCCGCTCGAGCGACACTCGCTGCACCCTGGGGAACAGACCACACCTGAGTAAACGGTCACTGCCGGCTCGCCGAGGTACGAGCACGTTGGACGCAGGGATCAACTCGAGCACCGGCGGCTTCTCGAGCGCGGGGCCGGGGAGTCTCATACACACCGTTGCAAGATGCTTCGAACTCTTTCCAACTTGTCACGATCCTCAAGGAGACTTCCAATGACCGCCGCCACTTTTACAACCGTCTCGAACCGCTTCAATTCCCGCCGGCTCACGGTGTTGGCCGGATGCCTCCTTGCGGGAGCGTTGGGCGTTGCACAGGCCGCACCGCCTGAAGCCACAGCCGCCGGGGCTGTACCCACGCTGGTCGTGAGTTACGGGGACCTGAACCTGTCGACTACCGAAGGCAACGCCACCCTCCTTCAACGCATCACCACCGCCGCGCGTCGCGTGTGCCCGCTCGAAGATTCGCGCAATCTGGCTCGGGCTGCCTACAGCGCGTCTTGCCGAGCTGAAGCAGTAGCCCGCGCGGTGCACGACATCAACAGCCCGCAACTCGCCGCGCTGCATGCGGTGCGTTCGAACCGCGGATGAGAGCGCCTCGGCGCCTGGGCCCGCCCGGACAGCGGGCGGCCCAGGTGAAGGCCGCACAGCCGGGCGCGCATGTCAGCGCCGCTGGACAGGCTTAGCCTTGTCAGTGATCCAACCCAGAGTCCCTCGTTTGTCAGACCGACGAAATCAACAATGAAACAGAAGCCGTTCCTCCATCTGGCCCGCTGACATTCCTGCCGACCCAACGAGTTTCCGCCTTGCACAACCGGCCGCCGTTGCGGAACTGGTGTCGGAAACCTTCGTTGTTTAGACCTGGGCAAAGCCGCCAGCGCTGCAGCGCCAGACCTGGCTCGGTTAGCCCGGAAGGCGCATGATCCGCACTGGTGCACAGCGTCGTCCGATAGGGGGAAAGTCCATGGGTAGTCGCGATGGCGTGGTGGGCGCGTCCAACAACGCGCAGGGCGTATCAGGTGCCACTGGAACGACCGGTGCGATCGTGTCCGAAGTGCTCGTCATGCTGCAGAATGAGCAAGGTGGCGGGCTGAGCGGACTCGTACAGGCCTTTGAGAATGGCGGCCTGGGACATCTGGTCAAATCGTGGGTGGGGACCGGCCAGAATCTCCCCGTGTCGCCCGACCAGATCAGCAACGTGCTCAGCTCTTCGGGCGTGCTCGGGAGGATTGCGCAGGCCACTGGACTGCAGCAGGCGGATGTTGCGCAACATCTGTCCGACCTTGTGCCGCAGATCGTCGATCACCTGACCCCCAATGGTCAGGTTCACCAGGGCGATGTCAGCAGCGCACTGTCAACTCTGGCGCATAAGTTTCTGCACGGCTGACGCAGCGCGCGTTCGTCCGCGGCGCAAAGATAACAACAGACTCAACGTTTTTAGTGGAGGTACCGCCGATGAGAATCCGCAAATGGGACACCCTGTTTTACGGCGCGCTGGCAGCGGCCGCGCTGCTGGTGCTTCCGGGCCTGGGCGCCGCCGATACGAGCACCCCCGTCACCTGCAAAGATGGGACCAGCTCGCCGCACGGCGGCCGTGGCGCATGCAGCGGTCACGGCGGAATCGACAAAGCGGCCACGGCCGGCGCTGGCGCCGCAACTACTCCGGCACCGCCTGCCGGGTCTGCAACACCGCCAACTAACTCTGCCCCGGCGGCAGGGGGCGCGTCCGGTGCCGTTACCTGCAAAGACGGCACCACTTCGCCTCATGGCGGCCGCGGTGCTTGCAGCGGGCATGGCGGAGTCAACAAGACTGCCTCGGCGACCGGTGCCACGGGTACCGCAATGCCTCCGGCGAGCTCGACCGCGCCGGCAGCGAACACGGCGAGCATGTCTGCTGCTGTCACCTGTAAGGATGGCACGACGTCCCCACACGGCGGCCGCGGTGCCTGCAGCGGACATGGTGGGATCAATAAGGCGGCTCAATCGGCGCCGAGCGCGACGTCGAACGGCTCTGCGATGCCCGCTCCGCAGGCGTCACCGGCTCCGGCGGCACCCCCCCCTACTCCGTCGCCAACCTCGACGACGATGTCTCCGCGCTCACCGACGACGCAGGCGGCCGCCCCCGGCGGCGGCCCTGGCATGGTATGGGTGAACACGCCGACCAAGGTATATCACTGCCCCTCGGACGTTTGGTACGGCAAGACCAAGCAGGGCCAGTACATGACCGAGGCCGACGCGAAGGCCAAGGGAAACCGCGCGGATCACAACAAGCCGTGCAGCTGATCGGACCCGGTACCGATCAGCGCCGGCGTCTTCGTGGCCACCCTGGTCAACCACCTCATCGCCTGTCTTGTGCGAAGTACAACGACCTGGTGGCGGTCGTTGCCGGCACAACTCTGGGCATGATGATCGTCAACATCCCGACGGTTCTTTGTGCAGACAAGGCGACCAAGTGGATCCCTGTCAAGACCGTACGAATCATCGCCGCGGCCGTGTATGCGGTGCTGGGTGTGGCGACTCTCCTTGGTTATTCGGAAATGAAGCTGTAGCGAATGACGGGCGGTTCCAACCGGCTGTTCGCGCGATGGAACAACTTTGTAGTATCGACGCTGGCCTGGGTATTTCCCCACTGGCTGCTGAGCGTCGCCTTCCGTAGACTTGCGCAGCTTCTTAACGGGGGGAGACAGCGGAATGTCGACGACCGGAGTTCTCGTTGCACCCGGCTTTCTTGACCGGGAACGCACCATCGCAGGCCCAGGATTCAGCCGCTGGCTGATCCCACCCGCCGCCCTGGCCATCCACCTGTGCATCGGCATGGCTTATGGCTTCTCGGTCTTCTGGCTGCCGCTGTCCAAGGCCGTCGGCATCACAGACCCGATCGCCTGCCCGGCCGGCATGGGATTCCTGGCCCGGATGGTCAGCACCACGTGCGACTGGAAGATCTCCGAGCTGCAGTGGATGTTCATTCTGTTTTTCGTCTTCCTGGGTTCCGCGGCCGCCCTCGGCGGCGGCTGGCTGGAACGCGCCGGGCCGCGCAAAGCGGGTGTCGTCGCGGCCGTATGCTGGTGCGGCGGACTCGTCATTTCCGCCGTGGGGGTCATGCTCCACCAGATCTGGCTTCTGTGGCTCGGCTCCGGAGTCATCGGTGGCATCGGGCTCGGGCTGGGTTACATCTCGCCGGTCTCGACCCTCATCAAATGGTTTCCGGACCGCCGCGGCATGGCGACCGGGATGGCCATCATGGGATTCGGCGGCGGTGCCATGATCGGCGCGCCGCTGGCGGACAGGCTCATGAAATCCTTCGCCACCGCGACGACGGTCGGAGTGTGGGAAACGTTTCTGATGCTAGCCGCGGGCTACTTCATCTTCATGCTCGCAGGCGCATTTGGCTACCGCGTGCCACCCGAGGGCTGGCAACCACGCGGATTCGATCCCGCGCTCGCGAAGAAGAAAGCGCTCATCACCGACAAGCACGTTTCCCTCGCGGTGGCGTGGCGAACTCCGCAATTCTGGCTGCTGTGGGCGGTGCTGTGCCTGAATGTCACCGCGGGCATCGGCATTCTGGGTATGGCCTCTCCTCTGCTGCAGGAGGTCTTCGGCGGCCGGCTGATCGGTGTCGCGGCGACCTTCGACCAGCTCACGCCCGCACAGAAGGGCCAGATCGCGGCAATCGCCGCAGGCTTCACCGGCCTCCTGTCGCTCTTCAACATCGCGGGCCGCATCTTCTGGGCGTCGCTGTCCGATCGCGTCGGCCGCAAAGTGACCTACGCGGTCTTCTTCCTGCTGGGCATCGCGCTGTATGCATCGATCCCCTGGACGGCGGCGGCGGGCAGCCTCGCTCTGTTCGTCGCGTTCTTCTGCGTCATCTTGTCGATGTACGGCGGCGGCTTCGCCACCGTACCGGCCTATCTTGCGGATCTCTTCGGCACCCGGATGGTCGGTGCGATCCACGGGAGGCTGTTGACGGCGTGGTCCGCCGCGGGCGTGCTCGGACCGGTGCTCGTCAACTACATCCGCGAATACCAGCTGGATCACGGTGTAGCGCGAGCGCAAGCCTATAGTGTGACGATGTTCATCCTCGCCGGACTGCTGGCCGTCGGCTTCCGGTGCAACTGGCTGATCAAGCCTGTGGATCCCCGTCACTACATGAGTGCCGCGCAGCTCGAGGAAACAGCGCCGCCGGTCACCGCGGCGCTCGCGCTTGGTCGGGAAACCGCGGCAGATGCGGGCCCGGGATTAATTGTCGTGGCCGCATGGCTGGCCGTGTGGATTCCGTTGGGCTGGGGAATCTGGGTCACTTTGCAGAAGGCCGTGCTGCTGTTCAAGTAAGGCCGGCGCACGGATTACTCTGGAACAAATGCCGCAGGTTCGCGTTGCTCTGCCTCGACCTCGCAAGGGCCGAGGTATTGGAGAGCTTCATGGCGGCGAACGAATCGGGAAAGCAAGCTAGCGGTAATGCGGCAGGCCTATCGGATGTAGCGACGCTACGGCGCCGCGCCCGCGAGCACATCGAGGAAGGTGCGGTCACCCCGAGCTACCCCGACGATCGAAAGAAGATCGTGCAACTGCTCAACGAAGCGCTCGCGACCGAGCTCGTCTGCGTGTTGCGCTACAAGCGCCATTATTTCGTCACGAAAGGGATCAAGGCCAAAGTCGCGGCGGCGGAATTTCTGGAGCACGCTCAGCAGGAGCAGGCCCATGCCGACCAGATCGCGCAGCGCATCGTGCAGCTGGGTGAAGATCCGGATATGAATCCCTCGACCCTGACCGCCCGCAGCCATGCGGAGTACGACGAAAACACCGAGCTGACCGCAATGCTGCAGGCAGATCTGATTGCCGAGCGCGTCGCCATCGAAAGCTATAGAGAGATGATCACCTACATCGGCCCGCGCGACCCGACGACGCGCCGCATCCTCGAAGGCATCCTCGCGCAGGAGGAAGAGCACGCCGAAGACATCTCGGATCTTCTCTTCGACGGCGGCCAGAAATAGGGTCGGCACCCGGCACCGCCCTCCTCGTGGACGGTGCCAGCCTCCTTCAGACATTTCCCTCCATGGGCGTCTCGATGATGTCCAGCACCGCCCCAACGCCCGTTCGCGTGGATTTCCTCTGCTGATTTTCGACACCGAGCACGAACAGCAGCAGCGAGCGACCCGTCACATCGTATTGGGAGTTGAACTCGAAGTTGGGGGTATCGAAGGCGGCCGGCAGGTTGGTGTCGATCAGCCGCGTCCACCGCTTGCCCTCCGGAACCTCCGGCAGCACGAATTTCACGACATCGTGATGCGCGTTGAAAATGATGAGGAGGGTCGCGTCCGAACCTCTCTGCTTTATGCCTGTCGGTTGGGCGCGTCCGTCGAGCAACATCCCAAAGCACTTCGCCCGGACGTCTTGCCACTGCTCCTCGGTAATTTCAGAGCCGTCCGGGGACAGCCACGCGAGATCTTTGACGTCCAGCTCGGCACTGTGTCGCCCCAGAAGATATCGGCCGCGGCGTAGCATAGGGTACGCCTTCCGCAAGGCAATCAGCTTGCGGGTGAACTCGAGGAGCACCCGCCCTGCGGACGTGATGGCGGCCCAATCGATCCAGTTGAGCTCGCTATCCTGGCCGTAAACGTTGTTGTTGCCCTTCTGGGTGCGGCCGAGCTCGTCGCCGGCCAGGAGCATCGGTGTTCCTTGCGAAAACAGCAGCGTGGCCATCAGGTTGCGCTTCTGCCGCTCGCGCAGCTCCTTGATCGCGGGGTCGTCGGTCGGGCCCTCGACGCCATGATTCCACGAGTGGTTGTTGTCAGTCCCGTCGCGATTGTCCTCGCCATTGGCCTCGTTGTGCTTGTCGTTGTAGGACACGAGATCGTTGAGGTTGAAGCCATCATGGGCCGTAACGAAGTTGACGCTGGACCAAGGCCTGCGGCCGCGTTGATTGAAGATGTCGCCCGATCCGGAGACGCGGCGGGCGAACTCCGCTAACTGGCCTTCGTCGCCCTTCCAGAAGGCCCGCACGACGTCGCGAAATTTGTCGTTCCACTCGGCCCAGCCGGGCGGGAACCGCGACACCTGGTAGCCGCCCGGACCGACATCCCAGGGCTCGGCGATCAGCTTCACCCCCGACAGAATCGGATCCTGCCGGCACGAATCCAGGAAGCCCCCGCCCTCATCGAAGCCGTAAGGCTCGCGAGCGAGGATGGTCGCGAGGTCGAAACGGAACCCGTCGACGTGCATCTCGGTCGCCCAATAGCGCAGCGAGTCGGTGACCATCTGCAGCACCCGCGGATGGCTCAGGTTGACGGTGTTGCCCGTCCCCGTATCGTTGATGTAGTAGCGCGGCTTGTCCGGCAGCAGCCGGTAGTAGCTCGCGTTGTCGATTCCCTTGAAAGAAAGCGTGGGGCCCCCTTCGTTGCCTTCCGCCGTGTGGTTGTAGACCACGTCCAGGATCACTTCGAGTCCCGCGGCGTGCAGCTGGTTGATCATCTCCTTCACTTCGTTCGCAAATCCGGTTGCCATGTAACGCGGCTCGGGCGCGAAGAAGCCAATGGTGTTGTAGCCCCAGTAGTTGACCAAACCCTTCTCAACGAGGTACCGGTCGTCGAAATAGGCATGAATCGGCAACAGCTCGAGCGAGGTGACGCCGAGCCGGCGCAGGTACTCCACGACGCGGGCGTCGCCGAGGGCCGAAAACTTGCCCCGCAGTTCCTCCGGGACACGCTGGTTCAGCTGTGTGAAGCCCTTCACGTGCATCTCGTAGAGAATCGTCTGGTCCCAGGCAATCCGGGGCCGGTGCTCGTTGCCCCAGGTGAAGGCGGAATCGATGACGCGCGACTTGGGGACGAAGGGCGCGCTGTCGCGCTCGTCGAAGGAGAGGTCCTTATCCTTCGAGCCGATGGTGTAGCCGAACACGGCGTCATCCCATTTCAGCGTCCCGACCAGTTGCTTCGCGTAGGGGTCGATCAGAAGCTTGTGCGGATTGAAGCGATGACCGGCCTCCGGTTCATAGGGACCGTGCACGCGGTAGCCGTAGACCGTGCCCGGACGTGCGTCCGGCAGATACCCGTGCCAGACCTCATCCGTGTACTCGGGAAGATCGAAACGCTCGAGCTCGGTGTTGCCGTCGTTGTCGAAAATGCACACCTCGACGCGCTGCGCATTCGCCGAAAACAGGGCAAAGTTGACTCCGAGACCATCCCAGGTCGCGCCCAGCGGGAAGGGTCGTCCCTCCCGGACAGGAACCCGCCTCATTTGCCCCCCACGGGCGCGTCGAGACGTGCCGGCATCGTCACGATACCAGTCTTGCATAAATCGGCTGACATGAGACCTGCTCCGCGGTGGAACCGCTGTCTGTTGACCGCAGCAAGCGCCATGCCACGCGGTGTCGCGTCGGAGGCGTCTTACAGCAATCGGCGGCGCCGACCTATGACTGCGACGCGGCGCGCGCGCAATATTTGCTACTCATCTTAGGGCTCCAAATGGGAGCGCTTGGGGAGAGAGCGGCAATGCTTCATTACGCCATCGTCTTTTTCATCATCGCGATCATCGCTGCCGTGCTGGGGTTCGGTGGGATTGCGGCCAGCGCGGCCGGCATTGCGAAGATCCTGTTTTTTGTGTTCCTGATTCTGGCCGTCGTGACATTCCTACGGCGGGCTTAGCGGGTTGAGGAGTAGCTTCATGGGTACTACAGACAAGCCGAACATCCAGGGCGAAGGCGATTACGAGGCCGCGCGCCGCTATCGCAAGGAAGTGAAGGACTTCGTCGAAACGGCGGATATCGACAAGGCTGCGCACGAGGCCGCGCCAAAGTCACCAGCCGAGCAATCCGAGCTGGAGGAAGCCGAGCGCATCGGCCGCTCTCATTCGAAGGGAGGCCCGGAACGCGACATGGACCTGACCCCGACGGCAAAGCCGGCGAAGTAGCACTCGCCGACGGGGTTCGACCTCAACGGCCACGGACGGGGTGCCATCGCCCGGCGTGTCGGCGGGTGTCCGATGGGCAATGGCTCGCTATTGAAGCTGGGACGAGTTCCAGCCACCCCCCAACGCCTGGATCATCGTCACACTTCCCGTAAGACGATTCACCAGCACACTCAGTGCGGACTGCTCGCTGGACAGGCGGATGGTCTGTGCGGCGATGACGCTGCTGTAAGGCACGGTGCCCGCCTTGTACTGGTTGAGCGTGAGCTTCTCCGCTTCCCTGGCGGCCTGAACCAGCTGGTCTTCGATCCTCGCCTGCTGTTCGAGGACGCGCAGAGTGACGATCTCATCCTCCACCTGTCCAAAGCCAGCGAGCACGGTCTGCCGGTAATCATCAACGCTCTGCTCCCACGCCGCTCGGGCCTGGGCGACCTGCGCGCGATGCAATCCGCCCGCGAACAATGTCTGGGCGAGCTGCGGGCCGACGGACCAGATGCGATTCGGAAGGCTGAATAACTGGCCGAACGAGCTCCCCGTGTATTGGTCGGAGCCGCTCAGGGAGAGGCTCGGGAAGTAAGCCGATTTGGCAACGCCGATCTGCGCATTGGCGGCCGCCACACGACGCTCCGCTTGGGCAATGTCCGGGCGTCTTTCCAGTAGCGTCGACGGGAGACCCGCGGGAACGGTTGGAACGTCGGCTCGCATCGCCACAGGAGCGACGGCGAAGTTCGCGGGCTGCTGCCCGAGCAACACGGCTATCGCATGCTCGAGGACGGCCCGCCCGATGGCTGCATTGACCTGTTGGGCCTGACTCGACAACAGCTGCGTCTGCGCGCTGACGACATCGGCCTTGGCGGCCACGCCGACACGATAGCGATTCTCGGTGATCTTCAGCGATTGTTGTTGGGCGGCGACGGTGTCGCTCAGGAGGATCTGCAACTGATCCTGACCGCGTAGCTGAAAATAGTCAGCCGCCAGGTCGACTTGCGCGAGCAGGCGTGCCGAGGCGAGCGCAGCTTCGCTCGCCTGCGCGGACGCGTGGCTACTCTCGGTGGAGCGACGGATCTGACCCCAGATATCGAGGTTCCAACTGCCCTGCACTCCTGCTCCGACGACGGTACGCGCTGGCGCGGTACCTACGCCTTGACGTTCCGGGCCTCCGGAAGCCGTGATGGTCGGCCAGAAGCCCGCCTTGGCTTCGTTGACCAGCGCGCGGGCCTGCTCCACCGCGGCCGCCGCGGACTTGACGTTGAAATTCGAGATGTCGATCTGGTCTTCCAGCCCATTCAGCACGTCGTCATTGAAAATGCGCCACCATGGGCCCCGACTCAGCGCATCCGCGGGCTCACTGGGCTTCCACCCGTTGCCCTCCTTGAAGGCCGGGGCGGCCTCGACCTGCGGCCGTTTGTAATCCGGACCGACCGCGCACGCGGTGACGAGTGCACATCCACAGGCAAGTAACACTCCACGGCCGAAGTTCATCAAGTGTTCACCTGCATAGAACCACTACTTAATAAGCTGAAAGTCGCCTGCGGCGCTTTCAGCAGCCAGCCCAGAGCCGTTGCGACGTCCTGGCAAAAGGCGTGACTTTTTGCCAGGTGATGCGGGCCCGTTGCGGTTGTATAAATTCGTTCATTCCTGGGTGCCAATGGGGTTGAGGCCGAGCGGCGGCGCTGCCAGCTTGGATTTTTTCTTGCGCGAAAAGTGATGGACGTACAAGTAGACGACGGGCGTCGTATACAACGTCAGGAGTTGGCTCACGAGCAGTCCACCGACGATCGAGATGCCTAACGGGCGGCGCATCTCCGTACCGTCGCCGGAGGCAATGGCCAACGGCAGAGCGCCTGCGATGGCCGCACACGTGGTCATCATGATCGGCCGGAAGCGCAGCGAGCATGCGCGGGCAATTGCTGCGCGCGGGTCGAGCCCCAGGGTTCGCTCGGCCTCGAGCGCGAAGTCCACCATCATGATGGCGTTCTTTTTCACGATACCGATGAGCAGCAAGATGCCCAGGAAAGCGATGAGGCTGAATTCCGTGTCGGTGGCCAGCAGCGCCAGCAGCGCTCCGAGTCCCGCCGAAGGCAATGTCGAGAGAATGGTGAGCGGCTGGCTGTAGCTTTCATATAGAACGCCGAGCACGACATAGATGGCCAGCAGCGCCGCCGCGAGCATGAGGGGCTGGCTGCTGGCGTTTTGCTGAAACAACCGCGCGGTGCCGTAGGCACCGCCGTGAATGCTCACCGGCATGTGAATCTCGTTCATCGTGCGTTCGATCGCCGCCAGTCCCTGGCTGATCGACACCCCTTCGGGGAGATTGTATGAAATGGAGGTGGAGACCGAAGTGCCGGTGTGATTGACGCTCACCGGAGTCGTGTTGATGGCGAGGCGGCTGAATGCCGAGAATGGAACAACTGTTTCGCGGCTCACGCTGACGGCCGCCCCGGTCGACGTGTTGCCACGACCCGAATTCGCAAGCGAATTAGCGGCGAGATTGCGAGCCGTGTCCGCCGCCACGGCAGCCGCGCTGCCCGAAGCCGTCGCGCCGGCTGTCTTGAATTTGGTCGTACCGGCGACCGCCTGCGTCGCCTGTGTGCCGCTCACCGGGCCGCCGGAGGTGCTGACGTACAGCATCTTCAGCACTTCCGGGTTCTGCCAGAATTCCGGCGCGACTTCCATGACCACGTGGTATTGCTGCGGGCTGTAAGGGTTGTAGATGGTCGACACCTGCGACTGCGCGAAGGCATCGCCGAGTGAATTGTCGACCTGGCTTTCGGTGAGTCCGAGGCGCGACGCGCTGTCCCGATCGACGATGACGTCGGCCTCCAGTCCGCCGGGCTGCAGGTCCGAATCCACGTCGGTGATCTCAGGCACATTCTGCAGTGCGCGGCGCAGATTCGCCGACCACGTGCGCAACTCGCTGAGATCGTCGCCAAGCAGTGTGTATTGGTACTCCGAGTTGGCCGATCGGCCACCCCCCCCGCCGCCCAGATCCTGCACCGCCTGCAGGAATGTGCGCACTCCCGGCACCTTTTCGAGTTGCGGCCGCAACCGGGCGATGATGGCATCCGCGGAGACCTTCCGTTCGGCCAGGGGTTTCAGTGTCACACTGACGCTCGCGCCGGCTCCGCCGCCGCCGCCGCCGGGGCCGAAGCCACCGCCGCCCACCGACCCGGTCACGGCGGCAACCGCGGGATCGTGCTGGATGATCGCCGCTACCTGCTGCAGCTTGCCCTTCATGAGTTGGAAGGAGTTGAAGGCGTCGCCGCGGATGCCGCCCTGCAACTGTCCAGTGTCCTGTTGCGGAAAGAATCCCTTGGGCACCACGATATACAGATAGACGTTCAGGCCGACCGTCACCAGCAGGATCAGCATCATCAGTCGCCGGTGGTCCAGGGCCCAGCCAAGCGTCCGCTCGTAGCCGCGCCGCATAGCCTGGAAGCCGCGCTCGAAACCCCGGCCGAACCACGACAGGCCCGTGCGTCGCTCGCGGCCCAGGAGCCGGGAGCACATCATGGGTGTCGTGGTCAATGAGACGACGAGTGAGATCAGGATCGCCACCGACAACGTGATCGTGAACTCACGGAACAGCTTGCCGACGATGCCGCCAGCCAGCTCGAACGGAATGAACACGGCGATCAGCGACAGGCTCATGGACACGACGGTAAAGCCCACCTCCTTGGCCCCCAGCAGCGCGGCCTGCATGCGCGTCATGCCCTCTTCGACATGTCGCGTCGTGTTCTCCATGACGACGATGGCGTCATCGACCACAAAGCCCGTGGCGATGGTGAGTGCCATCAGCGAGAAATTGTCGAGGGTGTAATCGAGCAGGTACATCGCCGCGAAGGTCCCGACCAGCGACACCGGCACCACCAGGGCGGGGATCAGGGCGGCCCGATAACTGTGCAGGAAGATGTAGACGACGAGGATCACCATCGCCACGGCCAGGATCAGAGTCTGCTCGACCTGGCGCAGCGAGGCGCGGATCGTCAGCGAGCGATCGAACGTGACCACGAGATCGATCTTCGGGTCGATGGAGGCCCTGAGCAGCGGCAGCTCGGCTTTGACTTCGTCGACGACCTCGACGATGTTCGCGCCCGGCTGCTGAAACACCTGCACCGACACCGCGGGTTTGCCGTTGTACAGACCGTAGGTGCGGATGTTCTCGGTGGCTCCATCCTGCATATCCGTGACGGTGGCGACATCGCCGAGCCGCACGATGGCGCCATTGCGGTTTGCGATGATCAGGTTGCGGTAGGGCTCGGCCTCACGGGCATTGTCGTTGGTGTAGATCTGGTAATGCAGCTGGTCCGATTCGATCGCCCCCTTGGGGGCGTTGGCGTTCGAATTCGAAATGGCGGCGCGGATGTCTTGCAGGCCGATGCCGTACTTCGACAGCGAGAGCGGATTTATCTCCACCCGTACGGCGGGCAGCGCACTGCCGCTGACGTTGACTCCACCGACACCCTTGAGTTGCGACAGCCGCTGCGAGATGACGGCGTCCGCGGCGTCGAATATCTGGCCTTGGGTCAGGACATCCGAGGTCATCGCAATGTTCATGACCGGAAACATCGAGCTGTTGAGCTTCCGATAGGAGGGATTGCGCGTCAACGCGGAAGGCAGGTCGGCATGCGCCGCCACGATCGCCGCCTGTACGTCGCGCGCGGCACCGTCGATGTCGCGATCGATGCCGAAGGCCAGCTGGATGTTGGTCGAGCCGGTATTGCTCGTGGAAGTCATGTCGTCGACGTCCGCGATCGCCCCGAGGTGCCGCTCGAGCGGTGTCGCCACGGAGCTCGCCATGACTTCCGGACTCGCTCCGGGGAGTGACGCCGATACGAAAATCGCCGGCGCCTCGATCCGCGGTAGCGGCGCCACCCCCAGGAGCGGGAAGGTCGAGATGCCGGCCAGCGCGACGCCGATCGTCAGCAATATCGTCGCCACGGGTCTGGCGATGAAAGGCGCCGAAATGTTCACGCCGGATGATCCGCCAGGTCAGAGCGGCCACGCGACTCCGCCTGATCGCCGCCGATGCTCCGTTTCGCCAGCCGGTCGAACGCCAGGTAGATCACGGGCGTGGTGAAGAGCGTCAGAACCTGACTCACCAGGAGCCCGCCGACGATGCTCACGCCGAGCGGATGGCGCAGCTCCGACCCCGTGCCGGTGCCGAACATCAGCGGTAACGCGCCGAAGATTGCGGCCACCGTCGTCATGAGAATGGGTCGGAAGCGGAGCAGGCAGGCTTGGTAGATGGCCTCGCGCGGCGGCAATCCCTGCGTGCGCTCCGCATCGATGGCGAAGTCGATCATCAGGATCGCGTTCTTCTTCACAATGCCGATGAGCAGGATGATGCCGATGAGCGCGATGATGGTGAGGTCATCGCCGGCCAGCATGAGCGCCAGCAGCGCCCCGATACCGGCCGAGGGCAGTGTCGAAAGAATGGTCACCGGATGGATGAAGCTTTCGTACAGGACGCCCAGTACGATGTACATGACGAGCACGGCAGCCACGAGCAACAGCAACTCGTTCGACAGATTACTGCGGAACGCGAGGGCCGCTCCCTGGAACGTCGTACGGATGCTGTCCGGAACTCCGATATTGCGTTCCACTGCCTCGATTGCCGTCACGGCCGCGCCCAGCGAGGCACCCTGCGCCAGATTAAACGACACGGTGGTTGCCGGAAACTGTGCGAGATGGTTGATGAGCAGCGGCCGTTGCTCGACGGCGACTTTGGCGATGGCTGATAGGGGGACCTGCCCACCCGCTGCCGAGGGCACGTATATCGATGCAATCGAATCCACGGACATGTACTCCGTAGGATTGGCTTCGAGGATGACGCGGTACTGGTTCGACTGCGTAAAGATCGTGGAGACGATCCGCTGCCCGAACGCATCGTAGAGCGCGTTGTCGACTGTGCCCACGCTGATGCCGAGACGCGCGGCGCTGTCCCGATCGATCGTGACATAGGCGGCAAGCCCGTTGTCTTCCTGGTTACTCACGACGTCCGCAAGGTCGGATTGCTGACGCAGCGCCGCGACGAGTTTCGGCGTCCAGGTCGACAGTGCGGCCGAGTCTGCGCTCTCCATGGTGAATTGATATTGCGTGCGGCTGACGGTGTTATCGAGCGTGAGATCCTGAACGGGCTGCATGTATAGAGTAACGCCCGCCACATCGGTCGTTTCCGACCGCAGGCGGCGGATGATTTCGCTGGCGGTGGAGGTCCGCGCGTCACGCGGCTTCAGATTGATGAGAAACCGGCCGCTGTTGAGAGTGACGTTGTTGCCATCCACGCCGATGAACGAGGAAAGGCTCTCTACATCCGGATCGGTGAGAATCGCGGCTGCCAGCGCCTGCTGGCGCTCCGCCATCGCCGCGTAGGAAACCGACTGGGTCGCTTCCGACACACCCTGGATGAGACCCGTGTCCTGATCGGGGAAGAAGCCTTTCGGAATCAGCCAATACAGCAATCCCGTCACGACGAGCGTCCCAACCGCCACAAACAGCGTCAACCGCTGATGATCGAGCACCCAGGTCAGCCTGCGGGCATACGATTCGACGAGCTTGTCGAACCATCCCCGATTCTGTTGCGCGTGCGGCTCTTTTGCCGGGCTGTGCTTCAGCAGCTTCGCGCACAGCATGGGCACCAGCGTCAGCGACACCACCGCCGAGATCAGAATCGTGACGGCCAGAGTCACCGCGAATTCACGGAACAGCCGCCCGACGACGTCCTGCATGAACAACAGCGGGATCAGCACGGCGATCAGCGACACCGTCAGTGAAATGATGGTGAAGCCGATCTGTCCGGCGCCCTTCAGCGCCGCATCCAGCGGACGCTCGCCGGCCTCGATGTAACGCGTGATGTTCTCGATCATCACGATGGCATCGTCTACCACGAAACCCGTGGCGATGGTCAAGGCCATCAGCGAGAGATTGTTGAGGCTGAAATTAGCCAGGTACATCACTCCGAACGTACCGATCAGCGACAGCGGCACGGACAGACTGGGAATGATCGTGGCCGGCACGTTACGCAGGAACAGAAAGATCACGAGCACGACCAACGCGACCGCCAGCGTCATCTCGAATTCGACGTCCCTGATGGAGGCCCTGATCGTCGTGGTGCGATCGGTGAGGATCGAGACGTCGACACCGGCAGGCAGCGAGGCTCTCACTTCCGGCAGGAGCGCCTGGATCCTGTTCACGACGTCGACTACGTTCGCACCCGGCTGGCGCTGCACGTTGACGATGAGGGCGGGCGTTCGATTCATCCAGCCGCCGAGCTTGGTGTTTTCGGCGCTCTCTACCAGGCTGGCTACATCACGCAGTCGTACTGGCGAGCTGTTGCGATAAGCGACGACGATGTTCGAGTACTCAGCGGCGCTCTTGAGCTGGTCATTGGTGTTGATCGTGTAGGCACGCGAAGGGCCGTCCAGAGTGCCCTTCGGGCCATTCTGGTTGGCCACGTTGATAGTCGTGCGCAGATCGTCGAGATTCAGGCCGTATGCGGCCAGGGCGCGGGGATTCACTATCACCCGCACCGCGGGCCGTTGTCCGCCGGTGACGCTCACCACACCGACGCCCTTGATCTGGGAGATCTTCTGCGCGATGCGCGTATCCGCCAGGTCCTCCACCGCGGTCAACTGCATGACCTTCGAGGTGACGCCCAGAGTCAGCACCGGAGCGTCGGCGGGATTGACCTTCGCGTAGATCGGCGGCGCCGGGAGGTCCTGCGGAATCAG
>JAQGOG010000014.1 GCA_028293765.1 Gammaproteobacteria bacterium | reverse complement strand
TCAGCATGTTGATGAAGAGGGTGCCGAGGAACTCAAACAGGGGCAGGAGATCGAGGCTGCCTATGCGGCCCGTAGGCCCGAGGAGCCATCCGACCACGGCGCCGGCCGCCATCGCCACCAGGATCGGCATCGCGTTGATGCCGCGGGATTCCGGTACGCGATTCACAGCCATCGGAATAGTCCTTTTCCGCTGCTGTAGAACCGAATCTTCTATTCGAAAGTCTTCGGGTTCTTCCGGACGTCGGACGTGCGACGCACCTCTTCGACGTAGGCGATCGCGTCACCCATGCCGTGGCGCTCGGCTTGCTGCTTCGCGCGAGTGACCTGCAATTCCATGTTGGCTTCAGTCGCGTCGGCGCGCAGCTTCGTAACCGCAACGAGCCCGGCCCCGCCGCTTTCGAGTTTGACGGTGCGGTACACCGGCTTCGCAGTCGGCTTGGGCACGTCGAACACGAGCTCGCGAATCTGCGCCGGGATTGCCGGATCGCCCCGGCCCACAAAGCGCGCCGGCTCTGCCGTCACGCCCAACTCCTTCGCGACGTCGTCGAACGAGGCGCCGGAATCCAACTTGGCGCGGGCCGCGTCGGCGGCCTTGAACGCCGCATCCGTGCCGTTCTGCTTCTTGAGCAGCGCGACGATGCTGTCATGCAGTTCGGCAACCGGCTTGGGCTCCGGCTTGTGGCGATCCACTACCTTCACGATGACCAGGCGATCGTCGCCGAGAAGCACCGGCCCACCTGGGCGACCCACGGCAAGCGGTGAATCGCCGAACACGAGATCCTGCAGCTGCTGTCCCGTTCCGAGCGGAGCGCCACCGGTGCCGCGCAGGAACTGCGGCACGTCGCCGGCCTGCAGTTTGAATTCCTTGGCGAGCCCGTTGAGATCCGCGCCGGGCTGCTCGAGCCGGGTCTGCAGCTGTTCCTGGATATCGCCGAAGTGGTCGGTCGCGCGGTCTTTGCGCACTTCGGACTCGAGCTCAGTGCGGGCTTCGTCGAAAGTCTTCGTCTTGCCGGGCTGCACTTCATCGAGGCGGATGATGTGGTAGCCGTACTGCGTTTTGACGGGTGCACTGATCTCTCCAACCTTCATGTTGAAGAGCGCATCCGTGAACGGTCCGACGAACATGGTGCGATCCGCCCAGCCGAGATCGCCGCCGTTCTGCGCCGAGCCGGGGTCCTTCGAATACTTCTTGGCAAGCTCCGCGAAGTCCTTGCCGCCCTTGGCTTGTGCGTCGACGTCGTCCGCGAGTTTCTTGTCCGCCGCATCGTCCTTGCTGGCCGGAATCAGGATGTGATGCGCGTGCCGCTTCTCGGGCAGGATGTACGTGTTCTTGTGCTTGTCATAGGCGGCATGCAGCTCGGCGTCAGTCACGGGCGACTGCGCGGCGAGCTGATCCAGGCGCAACTCCGCATACTGCAGATGCGCCGACTCAGGGGTCATGTACTCCGCCTGGTGGGCCTTGTAGTAAGCCTGGACAGCGGCGTCGTCCACCGGTTTAGTCCCTTCGAACTTGTCCGCAGGGAGCACGGCGTAGCGCACTTCGCGCTGCTCGCTCTGCAGCGCCTGAGCCCGTGCGAGCTCGAGAGGCGTAAGGAAATCGGATGCGCGGATGCCGTTCTCGAGCTGCGTGCGCTGCAGTGAGCTGCGTAGCTCACCCGCGAAGGCGTCGACGGAGAGCCCCGCCTGGGCAAGAGCTGCCTTGGCGGCTTCAGGCGAGTACTTCCCCTCGACCTGGAATGCCGGCTCAGTGCGGATCGCCTCTTGGACGTCCGCGTCGGTCACCCGGTAGCCGAGATCGTGCGTCCGCTGCGTCATCAGCGCGTCGCGGATGAGGCCTTCCAGGACCTGGTCCTGAAAGCGCGTCCGCAATGCAGCGGGAATGTCCGTGCCCCCGAAGCGCTGCTGGAGCTGGCTTTCCTGCCGGGTCCAGGCATTACGCGCCTGCTGGATCGAGACTTTCTGCCCGGCGGCCTCGGCGGCGTAATTGGCGCTGTCGATGTTGAGGTTCACGATGCCATAAGCGCCCCACGCGGCGAACACGAGCGTGAGGGCGCCCAGTACGACGTAGCCGAGCCATTTATGGGAGTGGAGACCGTCGCGGATCCTCTGGAGCATGGGTCTACTGCTTGACAGTTACGGGAAAATGGCGGCGCGGACGGGGCTCAGAGGTTCATATAAGCTCTTGAATTCTCAAGAGTTACCTCGGTCCGCGAGCCCAATACACCCCGAGCGGTACCCCGGCGCCCTCGTTCCGAAGGCTCGCAGAGTAGCCGCGAATTATAGCAAAGGGAGAGCCGCAGGTGCGATGCGACTGAGCGCGGCGAATCCTGGCCGGCCGCGGCCGACGCGGCGCTGCGCATTACGGTTCACCGTCATCCAGACGCCACGGAACATCCACGACCATCAGCCGGGGTTCGCCGCAGCTCAAGAGCTGGGAATGAAGCTGGCGCGTGCGGGACGTATGCAGCAGGTACTCATACCACCGCTGCTTCACTATCTCCGGGATGAATACCGCGATACGCCGCCCGCCGCTGTTCGTTCCGAGCTCGCGCACCAGTTTCAGCACGGGCTCGTGAATCGCCCGGCGGTGGCCGCGAAGAATGATGAGGCGCGGCGGCGCGAGTCCCGCCGCTCGCACCGGCTGCTCGACGAACGCATGCCACTGCGCCCGCAGCTCTCGATCGTGCTCCTCTTCTTCGGGGCCGGCGAGTTGAAAGAGATGGACCGCGAGCACGTCGCTGGACAGACTCAACGCCATGGCGAGCGCCTTGTCGGTCACCTTATTCCAACTTGCCATGACGACGAGCACGATGGGCGGGCGGGTGTCGCGCAGCTGCAGCGGTCTGGTGTCCTGGACGAGACTCGCGAGCCGCTCATAGTAGCTGTGGATCCGCTTCAGAAGGACGATCACAGCGGGGATGACCACTAGCGTAATCCACGCGCCCTCCTTGAATTTGGCGATGACGATCACGATCAGGGCAGCCCCCGTCGTGAGCGCGCCGATGGTGTTGATCCATTGATGGGTACGGCTGGCGCCCGCCGTGGCGGCGCCAGTGCGGCTGTCCCGCGCCCGGCGCCAATGCACGACCATTCCCGTCTGCGACAAGGTGAACGTCAGAAAGGCGCCTATGGCGAACAAGGGGATCAGACGATCGGTAATGCCACCGAACACGAACAACAGCAGTCCGGCTGCGAGCGCCAGATAGAGAATGCCCACCGAGTACACGAGGCGGCGGCCCGCGATCGCAAAGGACTTCGGCAGAAACGCATCCGCCGCAACGGTCCGGCACAAGCGCGGAAAGTCCACGAAACTCGTATTCGCCGAGAGCGCCAGTACGCACAGGAGCGACCCCATGGCGACGTAGTAAAAGGCTCCGTTGCCGACGACGGCGCCGGCGAGTTGCGACAAGACACTCCGATAGCCACTCTTCGTCTGATCCATCGCGCCAATGCCATAGGAGACGGCAAGATGAGCGATGCCGACAAGCAGCACTCCGAGAACGATCACGATGACGGCGAGGGTTCGATGTCCATACTTCACGGTAGGGTCGCGAAATGCAGTCATGCCGTTACTGACGGCCTCCACGCCGGTCATTGCCGTGCAGCCGCTTGCAAAAGCGCGCAGGAGCAGCCAGACGCTCACTGCTTCCATGGCTGGGGGCAGTTTCGGCGGCGGCACGACCGGTTGCGGATGCCCTCCCGAGGCGGCAACCTCGAACCAACCGATCCCCAGGATTACCGCAAAGCTCCCCACGAACAGATAGGTCGGTAGCGCAAACAACCTGCCCGCGTCGAGTGTCCCGCGCAAGTTGGTAATCGTGACGAGCCCCAGGATGCCGAGGCACAGCGGCAGGATGTGCCGATGCAGCGCCGGCACCGCCGATACCAGCGCACCAACCCCCGCTGAAATGCCTACAGCGACATTGAGCACGTAGTCGATCATCAGGGCGGCCGCGGCGAGCAGACTTGCGTTGGTACCGAGGTTTTCCCTCGATACGATGTAAGCCCCGCCATTGTTCGGATAAGCGCGGATCGTCTGCCAGTAAGAGGCGAACAGGATGAGCAGCAGCGCCACGATCGGCGCCATGATCCAGCCAATATAGGCCAGGCTCGCCGCACCCAGCGGGATCAGAACCGTCAGTGCGGCTTCGGGTCCGTAAGCCGACGAGCCCAGGGCATCGAGACCCATCGCCGGCACACCTTCTAGGGCACCGAGCTTTCTGTCTTTCTGCTCGCGATTGGCCAGCCGGGGGCCCAACAGGAACGCGACGATCCTCCCCAGCGCGCTTCGTTCGGGTCCGGGCGGTCTTTCGGTCTGAACGCCAAAGGCCATGACTGAGCCATGCTCACTGCGGTCGAGGCGACGTTAGGACTGCGCCTGACATGGCACGCCGCTCTGCCTCAGGTGCGACATCAGCTCGCGCTGGAGGCGCTCGAGTCCTTCAGCATCGGCTGCTTCGCAGCGGGCGGTGAGCTTGGGCTCGGTCCCCGAGACACGCAACAGCCACCACCCTTCCTGGGTCGTCACACGGAGACCATCGGTGGTATCTACCCTGACACCTGCCGCTGCGAGGCGCGCGGCTACCTCGCGTATCACAGCTTGTTTGCGCTGCTCCGGACACGGCAGGCGCAACTCAGGCGTCGCCGCGGTCGGCGGCAAGCTTGCACGAAAATCAGCAAGACTGCGCCGCTGCCGTCCCAGCGCCAGGAGTAGACGTATCGCAACAAAGAGAGCGTCGTCCGTGGCATGCCAACAGTCTGCGAAGAAGATGTGGCCGCTCATTTCTCCGGCAAGCGGTGCGCCCTCGCGGAGCATCGCTGCGCGCACGATGACATAACCGGAGGGCGCCATTACGGGGCGGCCGCCGAGACGGGCGACTTCCTCGAACAGCACCCGGCTCGATTTCACATCGGCTACGACGGGCACGCCGGGTCGCGTGCCGAGCGGCTCGAGAGCAAGAAGCAGCAGAAGCTGGTCCGGCCAGATGATGGCGCCAGTCGAGTCGACAACACCGATGCGGTCGCCATCGCCATCGAACGCCACACCCATATCGGCCCGCTGAGCGACCACAGCCGCTTGCAGCTGGCGCAGATTCTGCGGCACTGACGGGTCGGGGTGGTGCGCTGGGAAGCGGCCATCGACGGTCGCATTGAGCAATGTGTGGCGCCCGGGGAGGCGCGCCGTCAGAGCGCCAATCACGGCTCCCACCGCGCCGTTGCCACAATCCCAGGCGACGTGCAGAGCGGGGGCGCCCGCACCTATTGCGGCGAGCCGCTCTATATAGGCTCCGGCGCCGTTCTCCCGGCCCAAGTTGAACTCACAGAGCGAGCCGCCCACTCTCCGGGTTGGCGCGGTAGCGACGAGCTCCTGCAGCGCGCGCCCAAACACCGGCTCCCCGCCCAGCAGCAGCTTGAAGCCGTTGTGTTCAGGTGGATTGTGCGAACCCGTGACCATTACGCCGCCGTCGAGCTGGCCGGCCTGGATGGCGAAGTGCAGCAGCGGTGTAGGACCCAATCCGAGGCGATGCACCTGCAAGCCGCCTGCGATGAGCCCGTGGAGGAGCGCGTTCTCCAGTTCGAGAGAGCTCTGCCGGCCGTCGCGGCAGACAGCGATGCGCCGCTTCCGCCGCGAACCGGCGCTTGCCGCATAAGCGAGACCGAGGGCGTACGCATCGTCCAGACCGAGCTCCCGCCCGACACAACCGCGTACATCATACGAGCGCACGATTGCAGGATTGATACGTGGTTGAACAACAGCAGACACGGGAAGCAAACGGACCATGCGCGCCGTCGGTTCCAACAGTGCCAGCACAGGCTTGTCGGATGGGAGCGAGCCTTGCTGCCCAGCACGCATGAAGCTCGTCATCTTCGGACTGACACTCAGCTCCGCGTGGGGTAACGGCCACGCGACCCTCTGGCGAGGACTGATTACGGCGCTCGCGCGGCGCGGACACGAGGTGATCTTCTTCGAACGCGACGTACCTTACTACGCGGCGCATCGCGATTTCACCGCCTTTCCAGGCGCGCAGCTCGTACTTTACGCCGATTGGGCCGAAATCGCCGCGAGCGCGCGGCGCCATGCCGGGGAGTCGGACGTGGCTATGGTCACCTCGTATTGTCCAGACGCGAACGCCGCGACGAATTTGATTTTGGACGCCGCTACGGCTGCAAGGCACGTATTCTACGATCTCGACACTCCGGTCACCCTGTCGCGCCTCGATGCGGGAGACGCGGTTGAGTATCTCCCCGCCAATGGACTGCACGATTTCGATCTCGTACTCAGCTACACCGGTGGCGCCGCGCTCACAGCGGTTCGGGAGCGGCTCGGCGCCCGGCGTGTCGCGCCGTTGTACGGGCACGTTGATACCCAAGCACATCATCCGGTAGCCCTTAACGGGCGTGCGCGCGCAAGTCTGTCATATCTCGGCACCTACGCCCGCGATCGACAAGCCACGCTCGAGAAGCTGTTCATCGAACCAGCTCGTCAACGTCCCACAGCGCGCTTCGTACTCGGCGGATCCGGCTACCCGCAGGACTTTCCGTGGACTCCCAACATCTGGTTCACCCGGCACGTCGCGCCGACCGAACATCCAATGTTCTTCTGCTCTTCGCGCCTGACGCTCAATATCACTCGTGCCGACATGGCCGCGATGGGCTTCTGTCCATCGGGCCGGCTGTTCGAAGCCGCCGCCTGCGGCACGCCGTTGCTCAGCGACGCGTGGGCGGGTCTGGAAAGCTTCTTCCTTCCCGGAGAGGAAATTCTCATCGCGGAGAGCACCGAGGACGCACTCACCGCCCTTGATTTGTCGGATGCCGAGCTGGCGCGAATAGCGCGGGCGGGGCGCGAGCGCGTTTTGAATGAGCACACCTCCGCACACCGTGCCGACGAGTTGCTGGCTATGCTGGAGGATGTGGGAAATCTCGGGCACGAACCCGGGAAGGAATTCGCTGGCGCGGCTGAGCGACGCAGCCCGCTTCCAACGCAGTCACTCGCGAGGACGTGACTTATGTGGGGCATCATCCCGGCCGCCGGGAACGGCACACGCATTCAGCCGCTCGCGTTTTCCAAGGAGCTGTTGCCCGTTGGTGACCGCGACGGTGGCGAGCGGCCCAAGGCCGTCAGCGAGTATCTTGTGGAGCGGCTCACTGCGGGCGGCGCGGACAAGCTCTGCTTTGTGATCTCGCCGGGCAAGTCAGACATTCTGCAATACTACGGCGGACGCATTGGCCGGACCGACATAGCCTATGTGGTGCAGCCCACTGCCGCCGGGCTCTGCGATGCCATCTTTCGCGCCCGCGCGTTGATTCATGCCGAGGAGAGCGTCGCCGTGGGACTGCCCGACACGATCTGGTTCCCCGCGGATGCGCTGAGGAGTCTGCCGGAAGATCGCCTCGCCTTCCTGTTGTTTCCGGTCGAGCATCCCGAGCTGTTCGATGCAGTTGTAACGGACGAGCACGGCGGCGTGCTGCACGTCCAGGTCAAGTCAGTGGACGCCAGCTCGAACTGGGTGTGGGGCGCATTCCGTATGCCGGGAAGGATTTTCCACGAGTTGTACGCGTTCTGGCACTCGCACGGCGAGCGCGAGTCATACCTGGGGACGCTGATCAATGCATGGCTGGCGCAAGGCGGCCAAGCCGTCGGTGTTCGCGCAGGAGAGCGGTACGTGGATGTCGGAACGCTCCACGGTTACCGCGAAGCCATGCGCCTGCTGAGCCTGTCCAAGGAGCAGCCAGCACGCCGCGTATCGGCGGACGCAACGTCACGGCCTTAGAAGCCGTGCCGAACTACACTTCCCGAACGCCCCCGCAGGCCTAAGTTCACCCGTAATATTCCGCGCCCAGGTGCGTGACGAGCGCCTCGCCACGCCATTCGCGCAGCGTGTTTTTCAGCTTCTTGAGCTGGATCGACAGGTCGTGCTCCGGATACAAGCCCGCTGCATGCATCGGGCTCTTGAAGTAGAACGACAGCCACTCCTGGATCCCGCTGCGATTGGCGCGCGCCGCGAGATCGAGGAACAGCGCGAGATCCAGCACCAGGGGAGCCGCGAGAATGCTGTCGCGGCACAGGAAGTTGATCTTGAGCTGCATCGGATAGTTCAGCCAGCCGAACAGATCGATGTTGTCCCAGCCCTCCTTGTTGTCCCCGCGCGGCGGATAGTAGTTGATCTGCACCATGTGGCAAAGCTTGCCATACAAGTCCGGATACAGCTGCGGCTGCAGAATGTAATCCAGCACGCCCTTCTTGCTGACCTCCTTGGTCTTGAAGCACTCCGGATCCTCGAGCACCTCGCCGTCGCGGTTGCCGAGAATATTGGTGGAGTACCAGCCGCTCACGCCCAGCAGCCGCGCCTTCAACCCCGGCGCAATGATGGTCTTCAACAGCGTCTGCCCGGTTTTCAGATCCTTGCCCGCCACCGGTACGTGCCTCTCATTGGCCAGTTCCACGAGTGCGGGAGTATCCACGCCGAGGTTTGGCGCAGCGTTCGCATACGGCACGCCTTCCTGCAATGCTGCATAAGCGTAGAGCATGCTCGGAGTAATCGTTGCATCCTCTGCATCCAGTGCGCGCTCGAACTCAGCGAGGCTGCAATGGGCGGGGCCCTCTCTCATAAATGCTTCGGTGCTGGCACACCAGAGCACGACGAGACGCTCGACCGACCGGCTGCGCGCGAAACCGCGGATGTCTGCACGCAACTGCTCGACGAGATCGCGCTTACTCCCGCGCTTCACGTTGGGTCCATCGAGACGCTTTACACAGCGACGGTCGAATACTGCCGGCCATGGAGTGATCGCCTCGAGCTCAGGGCGCAGTCGATCGAGAAGCCCGGTCTCGATCACGCCAGCGGTCCTGGCGGCCTCGTAGGCATTGTCAGCGAAAATATCCCACGCGCCGAACACGAGATCTTCGAGGCCGGCCAGCGGCACGAAGTCCCGAATCGCCGGCGAGCGATGCTCCGTCCGCTTACCGAGACGGATCGTGCCGAGTTGCGTAAGCGATCCCACCGGCTTCGCGAGCCCTTTGCGAATCGCATAGACGCCGGTGATGAAAGTGGTACTCACGGCACCGAGCCCGACGAGAAGCACGCCCAGCTTGCCACGGGGCGGAGCGATGTGAACGGCCGGATGTCTCATGTATCACCTCCCGCCATCAACGCGCGCAGTTCAGCTTCGCGCAGTTGTTTTCCGACCCGCGGCTCATCGGGATCGGGCTCGCAGACATAGATCTCGTGTCCCGGCCGCGCCCTGACTGCAAAGCCCGCCGAGCGCACTATTGCCTCGACACAGGCGTGATCGGGAGCCCACCAGTTGGTGGGATCGTTCTCCAAAGCATTCTCTATGAACGCCATCCGTGGCCAGCCAGGCCGCGTGAGCCACTCGCGGTCGAACAGCCCCACGGAGGCCGGCTGCTCCAGAGCGTATTCCCCGGGCATCGTCAGGGTCTGTAACACCATCTGGCGCGTCGTCACCTCCCGCACGATGTCGAGCGCGAGCAGCGGATGCCGCAGGTGATAGAGCACTCCGAGGAACCAAACCAGGTCGAACTGCTCCCCGCAGCCCGCCAGCCCGTAGACGGAGCCCAGGCGGAATTGGATCTGAGCCTCCAGTCCGTACTGTCGGGCCGCCCACCGCGCCTGCTCGAGATAGTGCCCATCGATGTCGAGAGCAGTTACCTCTGCTCCCCTGCGCGCGAGCTCGAAACTGTAGAAGCCGGCGTTGCAGCCGACGTCGAGCACTCGCCACCCCTTGAGGTCGGATGCGATGAACGGCGCAATCTGGCGCCACTTCACCATCGGGAAGTCGCCCAGCGGATGCTGGGGGGCGGTCTGCGCGCCATCGGGTAGATGCAGGTTGTGAAACCACGGCGCGAGATCATCGATCTGCGCGCCCGCAACGTCCGCCATGGCGATCTCCTCTACATCTACACTGTCACGGTTAGAGCGTCCGGTTTGGGATCGCTCCGCCGGCTCGGCCTGAGTTCCGCCTGCGGAGTAGCGGCTTCCCACACATACGCTTCCAGCTCAGCCGCGCGGCGATCGGCTGTGTGATGGGCCAACACGCGCAACCGCGCCAGCGTCGCGATCCGCTGCAGTTGCTCGCTATCGATATTCCGCAGACAGGCGAGCACGTCCTGCGTCGAGTGCGCGACGAGGATCTCGCGGTCCGGCGCGAAGAAATCCTGTAATCCGCGCCACTCGTCAGTAATGATGGGGACACCGCAAGCCGCGGCTTCGAACAGTCGCACGCTCGGGGCATGACCGCTGGCCACCATGTCGGCTCGAGTGACATTCAGTGTCAGTCGCTGATGGTTGTAGAACCCGGGGTGTGCCGCCGGTACCAGATGCTCGGCGCGGGCAACGTTGGCAGGCCAAATCATCGACTTCGGATACTGCGCACCGGCGACGCAGAATGCGCCGTCGCTCCAGCGGCGTGCCGGTTCGAGCAGCATCCGTTCCAATGCCGGTTGACGATCGACGCTGTAAGTACCGAGATAGCCGAGGTCGTAACGCTTGACTGCACCGGGTACCGGGAAGTAATCGCACGGCTCCACGCTGCAGTAGAGCGGCCGGGCGCGGCGGGCGCCGAACTGATTTTGCAGGCGCTGCAGAATCGGTCCGCCCGCGAAAGAGAGATATAGGTCGAAGCGCGGGACGAGCGCGGGCGCCAGATATTCGCACTCATCACGCTCGAGCTTCGCTATCGTGACCGGAGTGTCGATGTCATAGAATGCCGTTAGCCCGCTCGCGCGGGGCAGCAACCACTCAGCGACCAGTTTACCTTCCGGTACGTAAGAACCGAGGATCACGAGGTCGGCGCGCCCGGCATCGGGAAATCGCCGTTCGAGCTCCTCGAGATTCGAGTAGAGCTGCACGTCGCAGTAGCGCGGCTTGGGCAGATCCCGGTTGTCGGCATACCAAGGCATGTTGCGCTCAAAGAAGCGCACGCGATGGCCACGCCGCGCGAGACCGCGAACGAGAGCACGATAGGTCGTCGCATGGCCATTACCCCACGCAGAAGTGATGGCGAGACCGAAGATGACGATGTCGAGCGGGTGCTCACTGGTCATGCTGCGGCTTCCCCGGGCGCCTTGGCTTCGAGAGTCGCCTCTACTTCGACTGCCCGACGGGCATAGGTATGCTGCGCGAGCACGCGGCGGAGCGCCGCCTGCCCGATTCGCCGCGCGGTCGGCGCGTCGAGTGTCTCGAGATGGCCCACTACTTCATCGCCGTCATGGGCGACCAACACCTCCCGCCCCGGCTCGAGAAACAGCTCGATCCCTTCCCAGGCATCTACGATCAGGCACGCGCCCGCTCCGGCTGCCTCGAATACCCGGGTCGGCGGCGAGAATCCGGTCCGGGCCATGCTGTCTCGATTGATGTTGATGACCGCGCGCGGCGTGCAGTTGAAGGCGTTATGGTCACTGCTGTAAAGGTGTCCGAGCAGGCCGACGTTGGCCGGTGCTCCGGCGCCCTCGTCCCAACCGTTGCCGCCGAGGAGGAACACCTCATTGGAGCGTGCGCGCGCAGGTTTGAAGAAGAATTCGCTCACCCGCGCCTCCCGGTCCGGCAGGCGATTGCCCAGAAACCCGAGCAGCCCCGCAAACCGAGGGTCGGGCTTCACGGGGTGGTGGGTCAGGGGATCGAGCGCGTTGTAAATGGGAACGCAGTCGCGCGCGCCCAGCGATCTGTACTCCCGGATGACCGGTTCGCCCCCACCGTAGGTGAAGATGAGATCGTACCGGGCGATCAACGGACGAAATGTATCCTGAGGATGCAGCGCGACACGCTCCAGAGTGGCAGGAGCGTCAACGTCCCAAAACACGATCACGTTGCCCGGCCGACGCAGGGCCAGCACTTCTCGCTCGAGCAGCTCGTCGCCCACCCCAACCCCGCTCGCTTTCACTATGACATCGGCATGTCGCGCAGCATCGAGTGCGGCGTGCACTTCCTGCGGGGGATAAACGACCACCTTGGCCCACGACGGGTCTGCAATGTCCCGGTGGGCCTGCCGGTCGAAGGCATCGGGTTCGTAAAACGTGACGCTGTGGCCCCGGGCATGCAAAGCGCGGATGATGCCGCGGTAGTACGTAGCCGCGCCGTTCCAGTACGCCGAAACGAGGCTCGAGCCGAAGAATGCGAGCTGAAAGCTTCGCTGCATGTTTCTGCTACGCCAGTGCCGTTGTGGAGGAGTCCGCCAACGCTTCGCCATCGGTAGCGCCAGGGGTGTCAGCGCCATCCTGACGAGCCCCGGCACCCAACTCCCGACAGATCAACAGCAACTCCCGCGCCCGATGCGCGCACGTATGCCGGGCCAGGATCGTGCGTAAACCGTTGGCGGCCAGGCAGCGCGCGTATTCGGGCTCGGCACGCAGGGTTTGCAAGTGGCGGCGCATCTGGGCGCCATCTTTTGCGACCAGGTAATCGCGTCCCGATTCGAACAGCCCTTCACTGTCTTCCCACGGCGCGCTCACCAACGGAGTGCCGCAGGCAAGCGCCTCGAACACCCGAATCGTCGGAATTCCGGGCAACAGCTCGCGATAGAACTTTCGGGGAACGTGTACCGTGAAATGCGCGTCCCCGAACGCCACTGGAACTCGGAAGTTTGCTATCCAGCCAGCATATTCGATCTGCGCGCGCGCGAGTGCGGCCAAAGCGTCCGCCGGATAGCGCACGCCGTAGATGCGCGCCCGCAGGTGCAACGCCTGCACGGGGTCGATGAGAAACTCCTGCAGTTCGTGCGCTCGCTCCCCATCGCCCCAGTTACCGACCCACACGAGGTCCAACGGCTTGGCCGTCATGCGCTGCTGCGGGCGAAAGATGCGGGTGTCGGCTGCCTCGTGCCACGTCCAGGCTCGGGCAGCCCAACCGCGCTCCTCATAGATTCGCCGCAACACCTCACCGAAGGCGAGCACGCCGTCGTAGCCCGACAAGTCATAAGCGCCCAGTTCCTCCGGAGCGCTTACGGCACGGTGATGGGTGTCATGGAATAAGAGGCGGTAGGGTGCCCGCGCACGATGTTGACCGATCCGCCGCACCAACCCGGGATCGTTCCACTCATGCACGATGACCACGGCGGCGCCTTCCAGCGCCGCATCGAGATCGAGCTCGCCGGTCTCATAGAACTCGCTGCATAAATGTGGATACGCGGCGTTGAAATCGACCACCGGCGTGTCGCCGTAGTGCTCGCGGAGGTTACGCAGACTCCAGCCATTCGCCCGCTCGAATACCTTCACTGTATGGCCCAGGCTCAGCAATTCCGTACAGACGCCCCGAAGGAAATGCGCGTTGCCGTGGTTCCAGTCGGATTGGAGAGAGTGATAGAACAGTACGAAATGCATGCGCGCGTTCTCAACTCTGACCGGCGGCCGTGCGAACGATCGGCGTGCGAGCCTGCGGAACGCCGCCAGGGCGGTCTTCGCCAGGCAGGTTCCGATAAAGCGTCAGGTATGCCTGCGCCAGCCGTGCTGGCGTGAACTGGAGCGCACGCGACATAGCGTGCGCGGCTAGTCTGGTGCGCAGTGCTGTGTTCGCGAGCAACCCGTTCAATGTGTCGCGCAGGCCCTCAGGGTCATCAGGCGACACATAGCGGGCCGCGGCGCCCCAGATTTCGCGCAGGCTATCGATGTCGCCGAGCACGAGCGCGCAGCCGGACAGTGCGGCCTCGAGAGCCGTCAGCCCGAACGGCTCATAGCGCGCCGGCAACGCATACACAGCCGCCCTTCCATACCAAGCCGCCAGAGCGGCCGGATCCAGCGAGCCAAGCAGGCGTACACCAGCAAGCGCGACGACATTGCCATCCGGCCCGGTGGCCTCGCCAGCGACGACAATGGGCGCGGCAACACTCGGTGCGGCGGCCGCAAGCGCCGCGAGATTCTTGGCGCGATCCCAGATTCGGCCCGCCGACAAAATGATGGACTCCTTGTGAGCCGCACAGAAGAGCCTCCGGTCGCGGGCGTTGTAAATGACGGCAGCCTGGCGGAACGGGCCGTAGTAATGTTCAAGCTGGGTCATCATCGCCTGCGTGGGCGCAACGACACAGCCGGCCGCTTGCAGACTGGTCGCGACGCGCCGGCGATAGAGGGTCCACTCGAGCGGCAAAGGGCTCCCGTGTACAGCAGCCCACCACGAAAGCACGCACGAATGCCCCACACTCAACACGGGTGTTTTCCAGGGCAGGTCGGCATGTACGAGATGGTTGAGATGCACGACGTCAGGCTCTATCTCGCGCTCGAGCGACAGGAGCCATTGACCGGCGCGGTCCAGGTCGTCCCACGGTTCCGACATCCACTCCAGGCGGAAGGCCGACTCATAGAGTGTTACGTTGGGAAGGCACGCGAGCTGCGCACGCTGCACAGGCGAAGGCTGCCCTCCAAGCGTGGCGAGCGACACGTGCACGTGATGCGCAGCGAGAGCGCCGCACAGCTCGAGTGCATAATTCCACACTCCACCGATCGGGTCGGCCGTCATCAAGATTTTCACGGTTTCACATACGCACGCGGTGCTCTTCACCGCTCGTAGATGGCATCAATCAGCGTCGCTACGTCGTACAGGCAAGTGGCGCTGCTATCGAAGGCGGCGTTCATTGCCAGTTGCCGCGCCCAGGAACGCACGGCCCGGCCGCCCCAGTCATCCGGGCCAGACGCGAGTGTCTGGCGTGCTGTTCCCTTACAGTGCTCTACTGTGAAGTCATAGAAGGAGCCGCCAACGTTGCGCAAGACGGCGGCGCCACGGGTGCCGTAGAAAGCGGCCTCGATGATCGCGTCCCGGCCGGCGGACAGGCGCCACGAGCACGCGATCCGAGCGGTGGCGCCATTCGCGAATCGCACTTCGGCGAAGGCATGGTCTTCCAACCCTGCGGCCGGCGACCCGGCTGCCGGTCTTGCAAGTCGCTTTCCGGCGGCGTGCAGGCTGCTGCTTACGGCGGCGACGCAGGGATAGTCGAGCACCAGCAGCAGCAGGTCGACGAGATGAATGCCGAGATCCATCACACAACCCCCGCCGGACTGGCGCAAATCGTAGAACCACGGTTTGTCCGGTCCGTAGGCATTGTGGAACACGAGGTCGGCCGCGAAGATCTCCCCTAGAGCGCCGCTGTGAGCCAGCTCCACGAGCTGCGTTACTCCGGCCACCGTGCGGTAGCAGAAATCGACCGCCAGCAGCCGGTCGCGAGCCTGGGCCATTTCGATCGTTTGCGCGACCTCGTGCGCCGTGCGCCCGAGCGGCTTCTGGCAAAACACTGCCAGACCGCGTCCCAACGCGGCCATCGCCTGCTGCGCATGCAAGCCGCTCGGGGTGGCGATCACTACGCCGTCCAGGTCTTCCGCGAGCAGATCCTCAAAGCTGTCCGACACGAAGGTGTACGGCGCACGATCTGCAACTGCACGGGCAGCTTCGCGCGCCGCATCGACACTCAGGTCCGTAATACAGACGATGTCAGCCGCCCCGTCGGCCGCCACGGCTTGCAGCCGGTTCAACCCAATCCAGCCCACTCCCGCAAAGCCGAGTCGCGGGCGGCGGGTGGCGGGCAGGCACTCCGCTCGTGCAGCCGCGCAGAGCGCAGTGTCGCTCATGAGTACACGACCAGCGCTTTCAGGAATCCCGCAGGACGGCGCGCAAGTGCATCAAAGGCCGCCGACAGATCCTCGAGCGGAAACTGATGAGTAAAAAGCAGCCACGGATCGAGTTCGCCGCTGACGACGAGATCCACCGCCTCCTGCATGCCGCGCCTGTACTGTGCTGGATCGCGTTCATGCGCGTTGATGACGTCCAGACCGCGCCAGTTCCATTGCTGCAGATTCACACGCCGCTCACCGTCCTGGTGATAACCGGCGATGACGAGGCGCGCCCGTGTGGCAGCAAGCTCCGCGGCTACGTCGAGTGCCTCCTGCGAGCCGACGCATTCGATTACACGATCGTAGCCGCCATCCGGCACATATTGCCGCGCCTCACGGAGCGCTCTTGTCGGATCCTCCAGGCCCACCAGGGCAGAGGCACCACACTCTTCCGCCATCTCCAGAGCAAATGCTCGCCGCGACAAAGCCACGACACGAGCGCCCGCACGCACCGCCAGTGCCGTCAGAGTGGCACCCAGAAAACCTATCCCAACAATGGCGACGCTCTGCCCCGCGGAGATCTCACTGCGCCGAAAGATGTTCATAGCGCACGCTAACGGTTCTCCGGGAAAGGGGCTTCCAGCGAGCTCCGGTGGTAGTTTCACCAGCGCGTCCGGACCCGCGAAGTCGTGTTCCGCATACGCATGACCGGAGAGCAACGCAACGCGATCACCGATGGCGAACGCGTTGACGCCCTCGCCAACGGAGTCGATGACGCCCCACCCTTCATGACCTGGCGTTCCCGGCTCACGCGGATATGTAAACCACGGCCGCCCCTCCCATACCGGCAGGTTGGATCCGCACACGCCACAACCTTCGAGACGCACGCGGACCTGACCGGCCTCGGGACGCCTCACCTCGATCTCCTCCACCGTGATGCGGCGCGGTCCCTGAAAGCGCGCGGCACGCGATGTCGTGTCGAAACTTGCGCTCATTGGGTCACCGCCAGCGACAAGTCCCGCTCACGCGGAAGCGGCATCGCCTCCCGGAGCCAATCGTTCAGCCTGTCCACGCCGTCACGCGGCGAAGTGCGTGGTCGCCAGCCCGTCGCCGCCGAGAACCGCGACGTGTCCGTGACGTAATAGCGCTGATCCCCGCCTCGCCATGGCGCGAACTGCGTGCGAGCCTGCAGCTCATAACGCTCGTTCAGCAGCGCGATCAGCTCGAGAAGGCTGAGCGTGCTTTGCGTGCCGCCACCGATGTTGAAGGGTCGTCCGGCGAGTTGCGCAATATTGCGCCGGGCGAGCAGGAAAGCCTCGACGAGATCGTCCACGTACAGTACATCGCGCACCTGACAGCCGTCGCCGAAGATCGTCAGTGGAGCGCCCGCGCGCGCGCGGATCAGGAAGTGTGCAACCCAGCCCTGGTCTTCGTTACCGAACTGATGCGGCCCGTAAATGCAGCTCATGCGGAACACCACCGCCGGCAAGCCGTAGGAGCGCGCGTAATCGAGCACGTACTGATCCGCGGCGCCCTTCGAGCAACCGTAAGGACTGTGAAAGTCGAGCGAACGCGTTTCGCCAATGCCGTTCTCGCGCACGCGTGGAATCGCAGGGACGTACCGCTGGCCTTTCTTGAGCAACGCGATGTCGGAAAGTGCCCCGTAAACTTTGTTCGTCGATGTGAAGATCAACGCAGGCGCGGGGCGGCTGCGGCGCGCGGCTTCGAGTATGTTGAGCGTACCGCACGCGTTGATTTCGAAGTCCTGCAGCGGGAAGTCCAGGCTCGTGGTGACCGCCACCTGGGCTGCGAGGTGATAGATTTCCCCGACTCGCTCCACAGCGCGCGACACTGCGCCTGCATCGCGAATGTCCGCCACCTCGATTTCGAGGCGCTCCGGGTATCGTTCCTGCAGCCGGCGCAGATTCTCGCGTACTCCGGGCCGTGATAGGTCGTCGAAAATGAGCACCCGGCGCCCGTCAGCGAGCAGACGTTGCGCGAGATTGCTGCCGATGAAGCCGGCTCCGCCCGTAATCAATGCGACGGGCTCACGTGCCGGCGCGCTCATGCGACCAACCCGTGCCGGCGCAGCTCCCTGTCGGCGGCTTCGGAGCGATCTTCGTCCATCCGACCTTCGAGCCAGGCGCCCAGGCTCTCCAGTCCCGCCTCGAGGCCGATGCGGGGCCGATAGCCGAGCACGGCAGTCGCCTTGGAGATGTCCGCGAAGCAATTCCGGATGTCGCCGGCGCGATAGTTGCCGCAGACCTGCGGCCTGAGATGGCCCTTGCCGAGCACCTTACCTAGCCGCTCGGCAATTTCCAACACACTGTACGGATGCCCGCCGCCGATGTTGAATACTTCGTTACGCGCCGCGGGGCTCTCGAGCGCGAGCACACATCCCGCGGCGAGATCGCGCACGTGGACAAAGTCCCGTCGCTGCTGACCGTCCTCGAAAATGACGGGCACGCGGCCATTGAGGTAACGCGCGGCAAAGATCGCGAGCACGCCCGTGTACGGATTAGAAAGTGCCTGACGCTCGCCATACACGTTGAAGAAGCGTAGCGCGGCCACCGGCAGATCGTATGCGCGGCCGAACAGCAGGCACATTATCTCCTGGTCGTACTTAGAGAGTGCATAGATGGATTCTGGCATGGGCGCCTTGTGTTCCGGGGTCGGCACGGGCTCGAGCGCCCCGCCTCGAGCGTCCTGCAGATCCCAACACCCCGCTTTCAGCTGCTCCACGGAGCGCGGTCGCGGTGCACAGGGTGCTCCACCGCCGTCGCGATACAGGCCCTCCCCATACACGCTCATGCTGGAGGCGACGATGAGCTTCTGAACTGGCCGGCGCAGCAGCGCTTCGAGAAGTACCGCGGTCCCGCGATTGTTGATGTCCACGTACCGTTCGATCTCGTACATGCTCTGGCCGACACCAACCGCCGATGCGAAGTGGTATACGGCATCGACGCCAGCCAGCGCGCGTTCCACATCACGCCGTTCCCGAACGTCTCCTGCGATGGTCTCTACCTCAGCGGCGAGGTAATCCGGAAATTTCCGGATGCCGCCGTGCACCTGCTCGCTCAGGTTGTCGAGCACTCGCACTCGATAACCTTTCGCCAACAGTGCATCGGCCAGGTGCGAGCCGATGAATCCGGCCCCGCCCGTGATGAGAACTCCGTCAACGCCTGACATGACTGATCTCCAGAATGCCCTGACCGACCCCGTCCGTCTGCGGAGCGATTTCCGCCGCCGGGCGGGCGCTAGCCCCAGGCGCCGCTTTCATACCCTTGCGTATGCGAGTCCGCTGCCGGGTCAACATCCGTTCGAGATGATGGATTGTGAGCGTCAACCCTTCGCGCAACGGCACCCGAGGCGTCCAGCCCAGCTGCTGCCGGGCGAGATCGATGTTCGGACGGCGTTGCGTGGGATCGTCGTGCGGCAACGGCAGAAAACTCATGCGCGAGCGCGACCCGGTAAGGTCGATGACGATCTCGGCGAGCTCCAGGACGGTAAACTCCTCAGGATTGCCGAGATTCATCGGACTCTTTATGCCTCCCGGAGCATCGATGAAGGCCAGCAGCGCATCGATCAGATCGTCCACATAGCAGAATGAACGCGTCTGCTCGCCGGTGCCGTAAATCGTGATCGGCTGATTACGCAGCGCCTGCACGATAAAGTTTGACACCACGCGCCCGTCGTCGATCTGCATGCCGGGACCGTAGGTATTGAAGATACGCGCGACGCGCACCTGCACGCCGTGCTTGCGCTGGTAATCGAAACACAGGCTCTCTGCGCAGCGCTTCCCCTCGTCATAGCAGGCGCGCACGCCCGTCGGATTGACATGGCCCCAGTAGGCCTCAGTTTGCGGATGTATCGCCGGATCGCCGTAGACCTCGCTCGTCGACGCCTGCAGAATTCGCACGCCGGCGCGGCGCGCGATCTCCAGCAAGTTGTAGGCACCGCGCACGCTCGTCATGGTCGTGCGGATAGGATCGGCCTGGTAATGCACTGGCGAGGCGGGACAGGCGAGATTGAAAATACCGCCAATGCCTGCGACGTCGAGCGGCTCGCTGATGTCGTGCCGCTGCAGCCGAAACCGTGAATCCCCCGTGAGATGTACTATGTTGTGCGGCTCCCCCGTCACGAAGTTGTCGATGCACAGGACTGGCCGGTCCTGGCCAATGAGCCGCTCGCACAGGTGCGAGCCGAGAAATCCGGCTCCGCCCGCCACCAGCATGCAAGACGACTGCACGAATTCAACGGCCATGAAACGCCCTTCCTCTCTCCTATCGACCAGTGCGCGCCCGCGCGGACCGCGAGCGAATCTGCCGCCCAACTCGCGGTCGACCCTGACATCACCCCGAGGCTGCGGCGGCCCTCTCCACGTCTGCGAGGAGCGTCACGTCGCGCGGCGCCCGGACGGCGCCGTCCGCCGCATAGCGACGCGTCATGCGCGCGCAAAAGTCGGCGAATTCCTCGATGTGTACGGGCGGACTCGTATGATGTGGCCGCAAGCCTCGCGATTCGGGCGTGAAGCAGAAAGTGACGGTGACGGCGAACTCCTCGAACGCGCTTATCAGGCGGTCGAACCACTCGAGCGCGTGCGGCCGCAGGCTGTCCGCCCAGCTCAGGCCGGTGCGCAGGTGCCGCACGCCAAGGCGCCGCAGCCAACGGGCGGCGTCATCCAACCGGTGATCCTCGAAATGGAACCATTGGCAGATGCCGAATTCCGGAGTGAATTCGCTGAAGTGCGCGGCTGCGGGTTTCGCGGTGCCATCCTCTCGCAGCAAGCCCATATGGAAATGCCGGTAGTAGGAGGAGCCTTCCGCTTCCCGATGACGCGTCGCCGCCGGCCACGCCCGCGGCAGATCGTAAAGGCTGTACCAGTGAATGCGTTCGGCGCGGCCGCGCAAAAGCTCGGCGGTGCGTCGTAAGCCGAAGTCCTGCACCTCATCGGCGCCGAACGTGGAAACACCAACCTCGGATACCCACAGTGGCAGGTCGGTCACCGCGCGAATCTCGGCCAGCTTCTGCGGCCACTGGTCGATCTGCCAGTGATTCCAATCGAGCGGAAAACCGTGCACCCCAACGGCGTCGAGCTCCGCAAGCACACCCTGCCCCTGCAGGCGGCGAATGAACAACGGGTCGATCGGCGAGATGCCCCCGAGGACCCGCGGCAACCGGGAATTTTCGGCGGCGACGGCGCGCGCCGCGAGAATCGTCATGTTGGAGAAGATGCGCCACTCTGGATCGCTGTCGATGAAGTCCCAATGCGATATGTTGTTGGGCTCGTTCCACAGCATTATGGCTTCGATCACGCTCGCCCTCCGTGTTGGATGGGACGCGCCGCCGGCCGGCACCGCCGGGTAGGCTGAAGCAACTTCTATTCCCCATGATCCGACTGCGTCAGAGTCAAGCGCCGCGCGCGGCTACTACGCGCGCAAGCGCTGCCTCGTCCCCGATCAGCAGAGGCTCACTCCAGCCGGCAAGCGTTGCCGCAGTGTCATTCCCCGACACATCGAAATACAACAATGTTTCCCAACGCGTGGCGCGGCGAGCGACGGCGCGGCAATCGGCCGCGCCCAGCAGGACGAGACCGGCAACTACGTCCCACAACGCGGGCCGTGGGATATAGGCGAGGCTTAGCAAGCCTGCGGCGACGAATGCGAATTCGAGCGTTGCACAGCCAAGCACACGCGTGTCCCATAGCGCACCGAACGACGGCGCCCTGCCAGGCTCGCTGGCAAGTCCGCGCCATGTGCCCGGTCCGCGCCTATTGAGCACGCGGCCGTCGAATTGCAGCGGCCCGCCCGCATGCGCGTGATAGATGCCAGGCGCCAGTGTGTGCGTGGCCGCACACCAGATCGCGCCGGCCACCGGCCGACCCTGGAAGAGGACCCCAATCGAGCTGGCGAACAGGGGCAAACCATTGATGAAGTTGGTCGTGCCGTCGACTGGGTCGATGACCCATGTGAATGGCGCGCCGCCGCCCGAAGACCCCTGCTCCTCGCCGAGGATCGCATGCTCGGGAAATTCGGCAACGAGGTGCTTGCGCAGCAGCGACTCGACCTCGCGATCGGTGCGGCTGACGGGATTGGAATTCTGCGCGCTGCCCGGCCCGGGCGTCTTGAAGTCCACCTCGGGCCGGTCGTTGTACGCTGCCGAGATGTAGTCTCCAGCGGCGCTTGCAAGCCGCACAGCCGTATGCTCCAGCGTTTCCTTGACGTCGGTGTCTAGTGCCGCGGTATCACGTCGGTCGCGCTCCACGCCGCAAGCCGCCGCAAGGCCCGTGCCGTGCGACACTCCAAGCGTACTTTGTTGCCTTTCGAGCGTCGCTCGAGGTCAGTGGCTCAGGCAACGCTCGCACGATTGGCAGACGGCTCGTGCCGATGTACCGCCGTCAGACGCTGAAATTCCGGACAATGGAGGGCGAGCTCGTCGGGCGATCCTTGCGCCACGAGGCGCCCCTCCCGCATCACCAACACTGCGTCGAAGCGGGCCAGCAGGCTGAGACGGTGTACGGAGGAGACCAGGCACGCAGAGGGAAAAGCTGCGAAGAGATTGGTGTAGACCTGGGCCTCAGTGGCGGGATCGAGGCTCGCTGTAGGCTCATCCAGCAGTACGAGGGTGCTCCCGGCGGCGGCGAGAATGCCGCGTGCGAGAGCGACGCGACTGCGCTGGCCGCCCGACCAGTTGGCGGCGCGCTCCGCAACAGGCGCCTCGAGGCCGATCGGCGTCGATTGTACAAAGTCCGTTGCGCACGCCGCTTCGAGTGCTCCGGCATATGCAGCTGGCGCGGGCGGCCCGTCCACTGATTCGCACAAAGACAGATTCTCTCCGAGGGTACCCTCGTAGACTTCCGCATCCTGCGGAATCAGTGTGGTTCGCGCGCGCAGGAACTGCGCGGCTTCCGCGGTCGAAACGTGTATGGGTCCGTCATCCACGGCGAACGCGATGCGCTCGGCGGAATATAAGCCCGCCAACACACGTAGCAGCGTACTCTTTCCCGAGCCGCTACCGCCGATCAGAGCGTAACGCTTGCCGCGTTCGAGTGAGAATGTGAGCCGCTCGAGCGCGGGTCCGTCGATACGACGGGCCGAATGGCGGAACGTCAAATCGCGAATCACGATACGCCGCCAACCCGCTGCCGCCTGCGGCACCGCGGGGCGCGCCACCGCATGCGGCGCCGTGTCTAGAATGATATCGGCGCTGGCGTAATCGGCATGTTGCCGGGCAAAAGTCTGGAAATGAGACGCGATGGAGGAAATCACTCCAGCCGCCTGCTGCGCATATTCCCACACCATGTAGAGACTTCCCAGCAGCAGGGTCTTGCTGGCGGCATTACCGGCCGTCGCACGGGTGGCCTGCCAGACGAAAAGGGCCACGAGGCCGCAATTCAAGGCGCGGGTCGCGAGATCCACTGTGCACCACTTCGCCTCGTTCAGAACGATGGAACGGCGTACTGGCGCGAAGATCGCAAGCAATCGCCGTTCGAGCCGCTCGGCCAGAGCGCGGACTTGGCGAAGCGCGTACACCGTAGTGGTGTTGCCGAGCGTATCGACGAGCGTGGCTGCATAGCGGCGCTCCGCAGCGTTCTCTTCGTTAGCCAGCCTGAGCATGGCGCGGTCGAAGCCGACGACGGAGCCCGTAATCAGAGCAAAGCCGGCCAGTGCCGCTCCTCCGATCACAGGTTCAACCCACCACAGCGCGACCAGCGGTCCCACCAGCCGTACGGCACTATTCAAATAGATGAACTGGCTTTGAGCGAAGCCGGACAGTGCCTGGGTGCTCTGCTGAACCCGGTGCGCCGTAGCACCGGAATGATGGGACTCGTGCCAGCTCAGCGGCAGCTCGAACAGGCGCTCGATCAGGAGCGCCGAGGCGCGCCGTCTGACCGTGAGCGCGGCTCTGCGTTCCAGGATACGGCCGGGTCCGTGCAGCACCCAACTCCCACAGGCGACTAACAACACCATCGAAAGCCACAGACCCGCATCGTGCAGACCGCTCCGCCCGTGCAGCTGCAAGGCATTGAGGGCACGCCCGGAAAGGTATGGCACGGCCAGCAACACGGCCTGCGCCGCTATCAGCAGCACTACGGCGCCGACGAACACCCGGCGCTCGCCACGCATGTAGCGCCACAGGTCGCGATAAAGATGGAATATGGCGCCGGGTCGGGGGACGCGGGCCTCAGTGGAGTTGCGCACGGAAATAAGTTAACGGGCGGCTCGTGCGGCTACTGTGCGTTGGATCACGTCAACGAAACTCCAGCTCACATCGAGGTCCTGCTCGAATGCGTCGCTTCCGGCAGACAGACGTGTCGATTCGGCGCAACGGACGCCGCTCCACTGGCGCCAACGTTGAGTAGGGCACTGTTGTCGTTCACTCGCAGGGTCGAGGTCTCATGACACGCTGCAATGTCAATTGGCCGGCATAGGATTGCAAATGAAACACCCACACTGAGCACCTTCGCGGTTTCGTTCGCCTGAAACAGAGGCCCTGCGCCGCGGGCCCCAACGACCTCCCGCACTCTCGTGACGGACGGGCGCCGTATTTGCTGTTTACCGCCATTACCTGCCTCGCATAAATATACGACCATGCTCAACCCAACACCTCCGCATCGGGACCAGTGGATGCGCCACATGCGCGCGGGCGACTGGGAGGCCGCCTGGCAGCTCAGCGATCGAGTAATTGACCTACATCAAGGAGAATGGTGCCAAGGGCTGCCGCAATATCTGCAGCCCGTCTGGGACGGGCGGTCGCTTGCGGGGCAACGCGTGCTCATCCGCTGCTACCGCGGTCTTGGCGATACGATCCAATTCGTCCGCTTCCTGCCGCTAGTGAGGCAGATCGCAGCTCACGTTACCGTCCAGGCCCAACCGCAGCTCGTTCCGCTGTTGAAAACCGTGCCGGGGATCGATTGCCTGCTGCCGCTCCTCGCGGGAACACCCGCGGCCGATGGCGAGATCGATATTGAAATCATGGAATTGCCGCACGCCCTGCGTACGACACTGGATACGCTCCCCGCGGTCGTGCCCTACTTTCACCTGGACAGACTGCCGCCTCCCCGGCGATCCGATCGGCGTCTGCACGTCGGACTCGTATGGCAGGCGGGAAGTTGGGATGCGCGGCGCTCCGTCGAGCCCGAGCTGATGCAAACTTTGTCGGAAGTTGGCGACATTTGCTGGAAGATCTTACAACGCGGTCCCGCGCTGACGGCGTGGCCGGGACGCGTTGGCGAGTGTCCGCCGATCCACGGCGTCCTGGAAGAAGCGGCAGCGCTGCGCGAGCTCGACCTATTGATTTCTGTCGACACCATGTCAGCCCACCTCGCCGGCGCGCTCGGTGTACGTACATGGACGGTGCTCGCTGCGCAGGCCGATTGGCGGTGGATGGACGGGCGGGAGGACACACCCTGGTATCCCACCATGCGCCTGTTTCGACAACAGGGGCCCGGTGAATGGCCCCCTGTCATCGCTCGTGTCGGCGCGGAACTGCAGGAGTTACGGAACAGGCATCGCTCAAGCGTGCCGCTTACCGCCCCGAACTGTCTCGCACCGCAACCCTCGGCATAGTGAGGGTTGCTGGCGAGCTAGGAGCCTTGCGCCGAACCGGCGGTGTCGTTCAAAGAGGCCACGTCGACCTTGCCGTCCTTGACCGGCAGCGCGCTACCGGGATCCCGGTCCGTATGTACGTGATGCCGGTTTCCTTTGTATTCATACACGACGTCGAATCCGGCGGGCTCTTCCTTTATGTCATACGCAGTGCTGCAGCGATGTTCCGTGGTGGTGTACGTATCGCCCTGCTGGGTCTTCTGCTGGATCTTATTACCCGCATAGCCGCCTGCCGCTGCACCGGCGACTGTCGCCAGAGTCTTGCCGCTGCCGCCGCCCACCTGATGACCGAGGAGGCCCCCGACGACCGCGCCCAGGCCGGTGCCGAGTAACCGCTCGCGATCCTTCACGGGCTTCGTGTGGGTGACGGTTTCGTCATGACAGTCCTGGCGGGGAATCTTGAGCTTGTGCGTCACCGCTTTGGCACTGAGAACAGTTGCCGAATGTGCGGCCGAATACATCTTGTAACCCGCGGTTGCGCCGCCCGCGGTGACCACGATCGCTCCGGCAAGCGCGCCTATCACAAAAGACTTACTCATCGAGACCTCGAATTTGTATGGGTGCGACCAGTGTATCCACCACAGCGGACCGGAACCCCGACCGCGGCCGCAATTATCGAATCATTGGCAAGCGGCGTGAAGTGTCCGCTGGAAGCGACAGTGGCGCCCCATTCTCAAGGCCGTCGCGCGGCCACCCGGGCCAGCGCTCGTCTCGAACCCGACGGCGGCTCGAGGCGTGTTCAGGGCGCAGGCTGCTGAGCCGCGCCCCGCGCCCCTTGGCGCTCGGATTTCCCGACCGTCAGTCCGATCAGTACGGGCATTGCGAGCAGCACCATCGGAAACTGGATGACCAGACCGGCGATGATGGCGAGCGCCAGCGGCTGCTGGATCGCGGATCCCTGGCCGATGGCTAACGCCAGGGGCAACAGGGTGAGGATGGCAGCAAGCGTGGTCATCGTGATGGGACGCAAGCGGTTGCGGCTGGCCTGCCGGAGCGCACGCCGCGGCGGCAGCGAGTGACGCAGCTCGGTGTATTCGGAAACATAGAAAATGGCCATCTCGGTTGCGATGCCGATGATCATCGTCATCCCCATCAGCGCCGTGATGTTGAGCTCCACGCCGGTGAGCCACAGGATCGTGAAAACGCCGGTGGTCGACAGCAGCGAGGTGCCGATGATGATGATGGCCAGCCAGAACTGCTCGTATAGAGCGAGCAGCAAGACGAGCTCCGCGACCAGCGCCGCGACGAAGACCTTGGCGAGACCGGCGAAAGCGATCTGCTGCTGCTGGTAGAGGCCACCCAGCGTATAGCTGATGCCGGGCGCGAGCATGCCCGGTTGTGCCAACACCTTCTGCACGTCCGCGACGGCGGCGCCGATGCCGCGCCCCTCGATGCGCCCGGTAACGGCTACCATCGGCTGCAGATTGTCGCGCGCGATTTCCGGCTGTCCCGTCACCGGTGTGAGCGAGGCCACCCGCCGGAGTGGGAATAGATGCCCATCGGGCGCGCGGATCGGCAGATCGGCGAGGCCCTGTTCGCGCAGGCTCAACGCGTCACGCAGACGAACACGCACATCGATGACTTTGGCGGTCTGCGGCAATTGCGTCGCGATCGCGCCCATCAAGGCGGTGCCGACCTCTTTGGTCACGTCCGCCGGCGTCGTACCCTCGAAGGCCGCCTTCACCGGATCGATTTTCAGATCGATCCCGTCCCCCGCCAATACCACGCCGTCCTTGACCGCTACGACACCCGTGACTTTGCCGATTGCCGCGGCGACCTTGGCCGCCTGCGGGAGCAAGGCGGCGGGGTCGGTCGAATACAGTTTGATCTCGATCGGCTGCGGTACCGCGGTGAGATCCCCGATCAGGTCCTCCATCAACTGCGCCAGCTCTATCTGCACTCCCGGCACGAGCGTCTCGACATGGGTGCGGACGTCCGTCATTACTTCGTCTGTGGGGCGCGCATGGTTCGCCTTCAAACGAACGAAATAGTCACCATGGTGAGGCTCGCCGAGATCGCCTCCGAGGCCCATGCCCGTGCGGCGCGAAAACGTCTGTACCTCCGGTACGGCGCGCAGAATCGTCTCGATCTGCGCCAACTCGCGCTCGGTCTCGATGAGCGACGTTCCAGGCCGGGTGAAGTAGTCCATCACGAAGCCGCCCTCATCGACATGCGGCATGAAGCCGCTCGGCACCTTGGTATAAGCGAAGCCACCGACGATCAGCAGGGGAACGACGGCCACGATGAGCAGCGAGGGCCTGCGGAACAGCCTGACGAGCCCGCGCGAATGAAATCGGGCGAGCCAGCCCTTGCGCCCTGTGTCGGGATCGTGCCAGCGCTCGAAATCGATACAGCGGCGCGCCAACACGGGCACCACGAAGGCAGCCATCAGATACGAAATCACCAGCGTCACCCCCATGGTCACCGCCAGCGCCTTGGAGAACGCCCCGGTGACGCCGCTGAGGAAGCTCAGGGGCAGAAACACGATCAATGTTGCCAGGCTGGACCCGGTCAGCGGGCGCATGAATTCGCGCGCGGCGGGCAATACCGCTTCACGGCCGTTCTGTATGGATGGCGCACCGGCACGGCGTGCAATGTGCTCGACCATGACGATCACGTCGTCTATCACGAGCCCCACCGCCGCGGCGATCCCGCCCAGCGTCATGATGTTGAAGCTCATGCCGAACACCGACAGCAGCAACACGCTCGCCGCCAATGTCCCCGGCACCACGAGCGAAGCAATCAGCATGACACGCAGATTGCGCAGGAACAGGATCAGCACGATTCCCGCCAACACCAGCCCGATCAGGACGGCATCGCGCACGCTGGCCGCCGACTGCAGCACGAGCTCGCTCTGATCGTACCAATTATCGAGCCGCACGCCCGCCGGCAGATGGAATCCCCCGAGGCGCCGCTGCACTTCGGCGGCGATCTGAGTGGCATTGCCGTCAGGCTGTTCGAAAACGTTGAACAGCACCGCTGGCTTGCCGTCCTCGACGATCCGCGTCCATTGGGGCACCACACCATTGCGAACTTCGGCGACGTCGCCGAGCCGCACGACGCCGCTCGGACCCGATTTCACCACCAACTGCGCGAGCTCCGCAATCCGGCGCACTTTGCTGTTTGAGACCACCAGATACAGCTTGCTGTTGTCCTGCACCCGGCCCACCGCCTGCAGTGCATTGCCGGCGGCAGTGGCGGTGACCAGATCGTTGAGGCTGAGTCCGTACGCATTCAGGCGATGCGGGTCGGTGAGCACTTCGACTTCCGCCACGTCGGTGCCCTGCACCGCCACTCTTGACAGGCCCGGCACCGAGGCCAACAGCGGCGTGATCTGCAGTTGCGCCAGATCGTACAGCGCGGTCAGCGGCAGCGTGTCCGAGGTCAAGGCGTACGCGATGATCGGAAACACCGTTGGATCCATGCGGCGGACGCCGAATCCGGTGCCGGGTGGCAGCCTGCCCAGGGCCTGCGTGACGGCGGAGTTGACCAGCAGGGTCGTGGCGATCATGTCGCGGCCCCACCCGAAATCTATCGAGATCTGCGCGCTGCCGCGCGATGTCGCGGAGCGCACTTCCAGGACCCCCGGCACCGATCGAATCGCCTCCTCGACGGGACGAGTCACGGTGAGCGCGGTTTGATCGACAGGCCGGTCGCCGGAGCTGAGATCCACCACCACGCGAGGAAAGGAGACCTGCGGGAACAGGCCCACCGGGAGGGAGATCGCCGCAACGATGCCCGCAATGACCAACGCAAGGGCCACGACGAGGATCGAGCGAGCATGATGCTCCAGGAGGCCAACAAGATTCATGAGCCGGCGGGAGCTCGAAGCGCGGTCGTGGGCTGCCGCTCCGGGGCAGCCTGGCGCGGCGGTGAGTTTTGGCGGACGGCCATCCCGTCGCTCAACTGATAGTTACCCTGTGTGACCAACCACCGCCGCGAGTCGACCGGACCCGCGACGACCGACGTCGTTCCATCGGTGCCGAGCAGCGTAACGGCGACCCGCACGGCTTTGCCGCCCACGACCTGAAAGATGTACGCACCCTTCGCATCAGTGAGCACCGCGTCGCGCGGCACCAGCCAGCCTTCGATTCGGCCGAGCTCGATGAGCACGCGAAACGCCTCGCCCTGCAAGAGTGGGCCGGACACGGCGACGTCGCAGTCAACGAGGCGCGTCGTTGGATTAAGCACATGATCGACACGCACTACTCTGCCGTCCCGTGCAGGATCGGCGCCGTTCAACCCTTCCAACTTCGCCGGCTGACCTGGCTGCACACGAAGGCGCTGCGTCGGCTCGACACCCACCGTGACCACGAGGCCGCCATTGCGAGTCAGCGTTGCCAGCGCGACGCCCGCCTGCACGCGAGCTCCTTGTGCCACCGAAATGACACTGACCACGCCGTCGAACGGAGCGACGAGCGTCTGTCGCGGCTTGCCGCCGTACTCTCTTTCCAGAGCGTTGAGCGTCGCTTGCGCGTCACTCACGGCCTTGTCGGCCCTCCCGAGCTGTTCGCGCGTGGCCAGCTGCTGCGACAGCAGCCGCGCCGTGCGGGTCCGCTCCTCTCTCGCCAATGCAAGCGCCGAGGTCGCCTGCTCATAGTTGCTGCGGGCTGCAGCGGAGACCTCGAACTCCAACAGCCGTTGTCCCACGTGCACGGCTTCCCCGGGCGTGACGAACAGCTGGAGCACCCGACCGTCGATTTGCACGCTGAGCGACGTGCCCCCGTTGATCGACGGCACGGCCGCCCCGTAGGCCTCGAGCGTATTGGGTATAGAGCCGCGCCTGGGGGCCTGCGTTGAGACCAACACGCTCGGTGTATTTGCCGCCAACGCTGGCACACAAACCGCCGCTAGCGTCATACACAACAGCGCGGCACACGCGGATCGGCGATACATCATTTCGTCTCCCGCGGACTCAGCGTTACGGGCGGCATACCTGCGCCGACCAGTGTCGCCACGGCGATCTGCTGCTCCAGAAGTATCTGCTCGATACCCAGAATGTCCTGCTGCTTGGCGTTGCGCGCCGACAGCACGTCTACATAAGTGCGTTCGTCCAGATCGCCATTCCGGTAGGCGCTGCCCGCGCGCGCCGCCACCTGTTGCAGCTCCTCCAACTGCGGCTGTTTGACCGCCAACTGCGTCTGCAGCAGCGCCATGTCGGCGAGCAGGCTCTGTATTTCCGCCTTCGCCGTGGCCAGGCGCGCGGTGAACTCGTCATGCAGCCGTTGTCGCGTCGCCCGCTCGACGGCGATGTTGCCTTGATTGCGATTGAAGAGGGGGAGTTCGAGCGTGATCTGCGGTCCAAACGTCCGCACGTCCGTCGAGTCGTGCCCGCCGCTGACTCCGAGCGACAACATGGGAAACTGCGCCAGAATGGCACCGCGCACCTTGTCTTCCTGCGACCGATAGCCGAGCTGTAACGCGATCAGGTCCGGCCGCCGGTTGGCGAGGCTGGGAATGGCCTGCTCGATCGCCGTGGCGTCCACCGCCGGCACACCGATGTTTTCGCTCAGAGTCAGCGCGGCGAGCGGTGCGAGACCAAGCAGGACGTTGAGGTCGCGCCGCCTCGTAGCCTGCTGTCGTTCGAGGTCTTCCTGTTGCTTGCGCACAGCCGCCTGGGCGCTCAAGTCCGGGACCAGCGCCGTGAGTGTCGTATCGCCCCGGGTCAGCGCGTCGCGATTGCGAGTCAGAAGTTCCTGCAGTTGCGCTCCATTCTGGCCGATTACCTGGCGCAACTTCTCGCCCTCCATCAGATCCACCGCCAGCAGCCGCGCTTTGGCGATCGTTTGCCATTCCTGCCACAGCAGGCTGCTGTCTATCTCGCGCGCGGCATGTCTGGCGGAGGCACGATTGGATGAAAGCGTGACCAGTGATTTCAGGTCCTGGCTGACTCCGGCGGCGAGCGCGGCGGTCGTCCCCGGTCCTCCCAGCAGGAAGCCGTAGCTGCCGCTGAGGGAAGGGTTGGGAACTATACCGGCGGCGAGCACCTGCGCCCGGGCGAGCCCGCGCTGGGCGCGCGCGGCCACCAGGTCCGGATTATTGCGGAGTGTCAGCATGACGACGTCATCCATACTGAGTCGTTCTGGCAGCGAGTCCGTCGCTCGATCGAGCTTTTCGACCCGATCGCTCAAGGCGGCACGGCCGTCCAGAGGCAACGGCGTATAGGTGGCGCAGGCTGCAAGCAACGCAAGCGTCAGCGTGGTCGCGGCGCGTACGTACCGCTGCAAAGGGTGGATCGTCAGGCGCATTGCTTCGGGAGCCTAGCGCTTGCGACTTCACCGCACCCTGGACGGAACGTTACAAAACCGCAACTTGACGAATGCCGACGGAACACCGGATACAGGACCAAACTTTCGGGGAGCACGCGGTGAGGATCCTGGTGGTTGAAGACGATGGGGAGACAGCAAGTTACGTGCTGCAGGGGTTGCACGAGGCAGGCCACTCCGTGGCTGTCGCGGCGGACGGCCGCGACGGTCTGTTCCGCGCGGCAGGAGAAGAGTGGGACCTGCTGATTGTCGATCGCCGCTTGCCGGGGCTGGACGGCCTCGCGATGGTCCGGACTTTGCGGGGCGGCGGTGTCGACACGCCGGTCTTGTTTCTGACGACCCTTGGCGGCATCGACGACCGCGTCGATGGCCTCAACGCCGGGGCCGATGACTACCTGGTGAAGCCGTTCGCCTTCGCGGAGTTGGGGGCGCGGGTCGCTGCGCTTGGAAGACGGCCGCACCGCACGGCGGCGGAGACCCGCCTTAAAGTGGCGGACCTGGAAATCGATCTACTCGCGCGTACTGTCCGTCGCGGTGCAGAGTTACTGGATCTGCAACCGCGTGAGTTTCGGCTGCTCGAGTACCTCGTCAGACATGTAGACCAGGTGGTGACGCGCACGATGCTGCTGGAAAATGTGTGGGACTTTCACTTCGACCCGCATACAAACGTGGTCGAGACGCATATAAGCCGGCTGCGCGGCAAGCTCGACCGAGGGCACGCCGTGCCATTGATTCATACGGTGCGCGGCGCGGGCTATTGTCTCCGTGCGCCTGCCTAGACTTTTCCGCACCTCGAGCTTCCGGCTCACGCTGATGTACGCCGCTCTCACGGGCGTGAGCTTCCTGCTGTTGTTCGGCGTGGTCCTGTGGGCAACGACGCGCTTCATGGAGCGGCAGATCGACGGCACCGTGTCGAGCGAAATCGCGGAGATCCTCGCCGATCCCGACTCAGCGACACCCGCCGGCCCGCGCGCAACGCTGGGGCAGCTGACACGCCATTCAGGCGATTTCTATTATCTGCTGCAAGATCCCGCGGGCAATGTCCTCGCCGGCAACCTTCCTGCCACGGACCCGGTCGTCGGGACCCGCGAGTGGGGTGGCGAGGCAATGCATAAGCGCCAGCCGTTCGCCGCCCTGCGGGGTCGCGGGGTGGCCGTGCCCGCGGGTTATCTGTTCGTTGGGCTGAGCACCATACAACTGCACGAGATGGAAGAGATGGTCACCGGCTCGTTCCTGTGGGGCGCGAGTGCGGCGATGCTGCTCGCACTGGCCGGTGGGGCGGCCATGAGCGTGCGGCTGCTGCACAAAATCGAATCGGTGAGTCAGACGAGCCGCGACATTGTCGACGCAGACCTGCAGCGACGCATTCCATTGAGCAACAGTGGCGACGAATTCGACCATCTCGCCGTCAGCCTCAACGCGATGCTGGACCGCATCCAGAGCCTCATGGAAGGAATGCACCAGGTCACTACCGACATTGCGCACGATCTGCGCACGCCTCTGACACGGTTGCGACAGCGATTGGAGCTTGCACAACGGCCTGGTGTCGACTCCGACACATTACGTGCCACGCTGGATGCCACTCGAAGTGAGGTCGACGGGATCCTCGAAATCTTCAGCGCGTTGCTGCGCATTGCGCAGATCGAGAGCGGTGCCCGTAAGGCGGCCTTCGCCACGGTCAACGTGAGCGACCTGCTGCGCACCGTGCTCGAGGTATATCGGCCCGCATTGGACGACAAGCAACAGCAGCTGCGGGAGACTATTGAACGCGATCTCATGGTCGAAGGCGACCGCGAGTTGCTGATGCAACTGTTCGCGAATCTGCTCGAGAACGCGACCCGCCATTCGCCGGTCGGTTCGGCTGTCGCGGTCGTGGCACGACTGTGTGCCGCGACTGTGGAGGTCAGCGTCTCCGACAACGGACCCGGAATACCCGAGGCGCTGCGGTCCAAGGTCCTGCAGCGCTTTTTCCGGTTGGAGACCAGTCGCACCACGCCGGGAAGCGGTCTCGGACTCAGCCTCGTCGCCGCGGTGGCCACATTGCATGAGGCGCGGCTGGAGCTATCGGACAACGGCCCCGGACTGCGCGTGACCGTGTTCCTGCGCAACCGTTCGTAGCGACGGCGCCCGCCCCCTGGACCTTCGTCTAGGGTGGTTCCCGCCGCGGCGCCGATTGATTCCCCGCCCTGCCGACGTCCAATGGATTAAGTCGAGTTTAACTTGCTCGAGTGCGCTGAATACGTACGCGGTTCGGGGGCTGTCATTGAAAATCCTGTTTGTCGATGCCAGCCGCAACGGCTGGGGTACAGAACAGCATCTGGTATCGCTCGCCCGCGCGCTCGCCGCGACGGGTCATTCGGTTTCGGCTGTGGTAAAGCGGGGCAGCCCCGTGGCGGAGCTGCTGGCGGCGGCCGGAATTCGCAGCTACGCCACCGCGTTTCGCGGCGGCGCCGATCTGCGCGGCATCCTGACAGTCGTGCGCACGATCCGCACGGAGCAACCTGCCTGGATCGTGACGAATCGCGGCAAGCTGTATTGGACGCTCTGGATCATCGCTCGGCTGATGGGGGTCCGCGTCGCCCTGTTCAAGCACCTGCCCGACGTGAAGCTGTGGGCCACACGCTGTGTGCTGCCGCGCCTCGTCGATCGATTCTTCGTGGTCTCCCAATTTGCCCATGCCCGTCTCGTAGCGCGGGGGGCGCCCGCCGAACGGCTGACCGTCCTCTACAATCCCATCGACACCGATGACCTGCCGCCGGCCTCGGCACATCGTGCGAAAATTCGCAGGCAGCTCGGCATCCCCGCAAACGACTTCGTGATCGGTTTCGTGGGGCGGGTCGAGCTGGAGAAGGGTGTCAGGGTGCTCTGGGAGGCGCTCGTGCCCCTGATGTTGCGTGCACCGCACTTCCGGCTGCTGTGCGTGGGAGATGGCGCGGAGTTGATTCAATTACAGCGCGACGCCGCCGCCTCGAACGTCGCCAGCCGTTGCCACTTCGTCGGATGGACTGCCAGTGTCGGGGACTTCTACTCGGCGATGGATGTGCTTGTGGCGCCCAGCATTGCGCCGGAGACTTTCTGTCGTGTGCTGGCCGAGGCGCAGGCCCGCGAAGTCGCGGTGATCGGCGCGCGAATGGGCGGAATCTCGGAGGCCTTCATTCCCGATTGCTCGGGGTTGCTAGTACCCCCCGACGATCGTCGCGCCTTGCGGCGGGCGATCAGTCGTCTCCACGACGATCGCGATTTGCGGCTCCGATTCGCCCGGGCGGGGCGTAATCATGCGCGCAGTCACTTCGCCGCTCACAAGATCGCGGCCGAATTCGTTGCGGCGCTCGAGCGGCCCAGCGGAACTCGGAGCGCCGCGGCCCGGCCCATTCCAGGCGGCACACTGATCAGCGACGCGCCGCGATAGCGGTAGCGGTGCCGACGCACCAGGCTCAGACGCGGCCGCCTGGATCGGTCCCGTCATTGGGCAGACCCCTTGGACGCTGGCGTCCAGGCAGACCAATCCCCCTTTTGAGCTGCCTTCCGATCGCGGAACTGCACGGTATATCGATTGATATACGCCGGGAGTGGCGTCTAAGCTGACAGTCCTGGCCATCGGGTGCCTGGGATGTCTCATAGGTGTACGAATCGGATCGGGCGTTGGTGGCCAGAATGGGCGCGGGAGAGCAACGTGCCTTCGACGAATTTTTTCGGGACAGCGCTCCGCGCCTGGTCGCGTTTGCCATACGCCGCTCGGGTCTGGATGCAGCCAGCGTGGAAGACATTGTCCAAAACACCTTGATCAAGGCGGTTCGCAACCTCGCTAGCTATCGCGGCGAGGCTTCTCTATTCACGTGGTTGACGCAGATCTGTCGCCATGAGCTCGCCGATACGGCGCGGAAGGCGGCACGCCGTCCGGGCCACGACAGTTTGGACGAGCCCGAAGTCGTGCTGCGCGTTTCGCAGCAGCTACGCGCGCCGTCGCATCTGGAGCCCGCTGCGGAAGTGGACGCCGAACAGCACCGGGGTGCCGTTATCCGAGCCCTGAACGCCTTGCCGGAACGTTACGCGCTCGCCCTCGAGGCGAAGTACGGCGACGGTTTGTCCGTGGACGAGATTGCCGGCCTGCTCGGTCTAACTCCGATAGCCGCTCAATCGCTTCTCGCGCGCGCGCGAGAAGCATTCCGTGAACGCTGGGTCGAGAGCAGGGGTGAGACGCGGAACGGAGTTGCTCCAACATGACTGAGGAAATCGGCAGCGCCGAGAAGAAATCGGACGCGGACCTCGACCACGCACTGAGTAGTGCTCTACGCACCGCGCCGCTGCATCCGGAGACCCTTGCACGCGTGCGCGCAGCGGTCGAGAACGAGTGGCGGGCTGCGGCCGCGGTGGAGCGTCCTTCCTCACGGTCACGACGCTGGCTATGGACATCCCTTGCCGCCACGATCGCTGTCGGCGCTCTTGCCTTGGGGTGGTTCGCGCGACCTGGGGGAACTGCCGCTTCCTTCGGATCGATATCCAGATTGAATAGCGGGGATATAGACGTTCGCTTCGCGATGGTTCGCCACCATTCTCTGCAGGCGGGAAGCCCCGTGCGAGTGGGCGACATCCTCACCGCAGAGGGTCCCGCCCTCATTTCGCTGGTCGGAGGTGGAACGCTTCGGATTACAGCCGCCACCGTCGTCGATGTCATGGGAGCAAATGAGATTCGTCTCGAACGCGGCATGATCTATGTGGATAAACCGCTGGCTGCCTCCGGCAACCTGCGCGTGTTGACCAGGGCGGGCACCGTCGAACACGTCGGCACGGCATTCGAAATCCTGAGCAATGATCAGCAGGTTCGAGTTCGGGTCCGCGAAGGTAGGATTCGCTTGCGGAGCACCTCGGGTGACGTGATGGCGGACGCCGGCACCGAACTGCTCGCAACCCCGGACGGGAAAGTGGCGCAGCACTCGATCAATACCTACGGTGGCGACTGGATCTGGGTCGCCGCGCTCGCGCCGGAATACGAGATCGAAGGCCATCCGCTCCTGGATTTCCTGCAATGGGTGAGTCGCGAGCTCGGCCGACCCGTCAAATTCGCAGACGAGCATGCGCGCGACGTTGCCGAGCACACCATCCTTCACGGCACGGTACGTGGCCGTGCTCCCCTGGATGCGCTGGCGAACGTGCTGACGACCACGACGCTCGTATATGAAATGCGCGGCGAGACGATCTGGGTACAATCCTCGCCATGAGACTGAGCATTTTCCGACCGACGGCCTGACCCGTGGCAGTGAAGGGCCGGCGGGCCCGTTCGATCCGGGCCGGACTGCTCGCGATCTGCGCGAGCACTGCGGCGGCAGCAGCGCCACTGCGTGTGGCGGACTTGCTGCGCTCGCTGAGTGCGACCGGCGTCGATATCCTGTACAGCTCCGATCTCGTGCCACCGGATCTTGAAGCACCTGGAACGCTGAGAGGAGCGGACCCGATGTCCCGTGCGGTCGAGGCCCTCGCCGCACACAAGTTGCTGCTGCGGAGTGAAGGACAACGCCGCTACCTGGTGACACGGGCGCCGGCGGCGCGGTCTCCCACCTTGCCGGTCGCGCCGAACCCGTCAGAATTGGACGAGGTAGCAGTGTTCGGGAGCCGCTATACCTTCATCGACACTCGCAGTGGTGAATCCGCCTCCTTCACGCACAGCGATCTCGAGCAGGCACCTGGCGCTCAGCAGGACGCCATGCGCGCGGTCCGCACCGCACCCGGGCTCGCAACCAATCTGTCCTCGCGACCGTATATACGGGGAGCATTCCTCGACGACGTGCTGGTGCGATTCGACGGCATTTCACTGATCGATCCGTTTCACTTCAAGGATTTCCAGAGCCTCATCAGTGCCTTCGATCCGGCGGCGGTGGAGCGGATCGACGTCTACACCGGGGGCTTTCCCGTCAGCTACGGCACCCGCTCCGCCGGGGTCATCGACATCGCCCCACGCTCGATGCAATCGGGATACGAGCATCGCATCGGCGCGAGTCTCTTGAGCTACGACGTCTCGAGCGTAGGACGCGCCGACACTTGGCCGATCGAGTGGCTGTTCACGGCGCGACACAACGCCCATACCATCGCTCTGCAGCCGAGAAACGCCGATGTGGGTGAGCCGAGCTATGCCGATGCGCTCGGACGGGTTCGCTGGCAGGCGAGCCCCGTTTTGGCCCTGACACTGGGCTGGTTGCTGCTCGATGATCGGGTGCGGCTCTCCAACGACCCGAGCATCGAGCAGGCAGACGTACACGATCGGGACGTGTACACGTGGCTCGCCGCCGATTGGGCCCCTGCCGGCGCTCTGCATTCACGCACGTCAATCGCGCTTTCGAATATCGAGCGCAGTCGCTTCGGCTCCGTCGCTCTCCCCGGCGTCGCCGCCGGCTGGCTGAACGCGCGCCGTGATTTCTCGATCGTGGAGTTGCGCTCGGACTGGACGTACCTGCAGTCAGCGGCGCTATTGTGGAATTTCGGCGCCGCCGGCACGTTGGAAAATGCCGACCTCGGGTTTTCCCGGCAAGAGCGCTTCGGCGCGGCGGTTGCCGCAGATTTTGGACGGCCGCTCGACAATGCCCTCAACACGCGGCAGGCGCCCCGATCCTCGACGCAGGCTCTGTTCGCATCCGGCCGGCGGCGCTGGCGCGAGTTGGAGGTGGAGGTCGGAGCCCGGCTGGATCGCCAGGATTACCGGGGCTCGAGCGTCCATGCTCAGGTGAGCCCCAGGGTCAACCTGCGCTTCGATGCGACACCGGACTGGCACCTGTACGGCTTCTGGGGGCAATTCACCCAGGCCCAGCGCGTCGGCGAGTGGCGCTCGGAAGACAATCAATCGACTCCCGACCCCGCGAGTCATGCGGTGGACCTCGCCGCCGGAGTGGCGCACGAAATCTCGCCTGCCGCCCACTGGCGCCTGGAGGCGTATCGGAATCGCTGGTCGACGGTCAAGCCGTTCTTCGCTAACACACTGAACAGTCTGTCGCTCATACCTGAGCTGGCGCCCGACCGAGTGCGGCTGGCGCCCGAGGGCGGGGAGACGTCCGGTGTCGAACTCAGCGTCCATCGATCCTTGAGCGGCAACTTCGAGATCTCGGGCGCCTATGCGTTGTCGCGCACGACGAACGACGTCCAAGGTCATGACGTACTGCGCAGCTGGGACCAGACTCACGCCGTCAATGTGGATTTGGCCTGGCGGCACGCGGGTACCTCGGCCTCATTGGTGGTTGGCTGGCATACTGGCTGGCCGCGCACGCCGGTAGTCCTGACGCAAGCCTCTCCCACGGTGCCTGCATATTTTACGCTCGGCGAGCGCAATTCCGCCCGTTGGGGAAGCTACTTCACGGCCGACTTGCGTGTGGCACAAACGCTCTCGTTTTCTTCCGGCGAGCTGGACCTGTGGGTTGAGGGCACCAACATTACCAATCGGTCGAACCAGTGCTGTAGCGCATACGCGCTGGCAGAAGAGACAACGAATCCGCTGCGGGCCAGTCCGACGAGCTGGTTTTCACGACTCATCAACGTCGGTTTCACCTGGCGTTTCGGCTCGACCCGATAGCACACCAATGCATCAAGCGCAGCGAACGACCCTCCCATCGAATCCGCCCCTGGCGCGGATACTGGCCGAACCGCTCGGTTGATTTCTCCGTGAGACGACGTCTCAGGCGACGTAGACATAGCCGGCCGCCGTGCTAGGCAGCTAAACTCCGGAAATGCTGGCGATTCTGAACTACCACAACGTCGCACCGGTGCCTTCGGGCATGCGGATGCCGAAGCTCTATGTGTCGCCCGAGCAATTCGAGCGGCAGCTGTGGTGGCTGCGGCGGCTGGGCATCGCTGGCGTATCCCTTTCCGAGGGGGTCCGCCGGTTGAACGAGGGCAATGCGGCTGGATGCGTCGCATTGACCTTCGATGACGGTTACGCCGACAACGTTTTAGACGCCGCGCCGATCCTCCGCGAATACGGGTGTGGTGCTACCTGCTTCGTCGTAAGCGACCAGATCGGCGCCTACAACGTGTGGGACGCCGAAAAGCTGGGTGGCCGCAAGCCACTGATGACCACCGCGCAACTGAAAACCTGGGTGGACGCGGGATTCGAAGTCGGCTCCCATACCTGCTCGCATCCCGACATGACGACGCTGAATGCCGACGCCGTCACCCATGAGCTCGTGAACAGTCGTACCGCGCTACGCGACCTCACGGGCACATCCATTTCGACATTCTGCTACCCCTTCGGTTATCACAATGCCGAATTGGCCCGGTGCGTCGCGCGAGCGGGATATCAGCTCGCCGTCACGACACAGCGCGGCCGCGCGCGTCGGGAAGACGACCGCATGCTATTGCCGCGAGTGTCCGTAAACGGTCGGAAAGGCCTTCTCAAGTTCCTCCTCAGGGCCGCTACGCCCTACTGCGACGTAGGTCGCCATCGGCGCAGCGCATGAAGAGATGCACTGGGCGGCCGAGCTTTTCAGACCTCACCGGTCGCGATTCCACCTGCCCCAGTTAAAGTCGCGCAGCGGCGACCCTGAAGTCAACACATGCCCGTAGATAAAATTTCCGACACCGCCCGTTGGATGGCCTACGCCCGAGCGCTGGAAGCGGAGCGCCCGGACGCCCTGTTCGAGGATCCGCTGTCGCGCCGGCTGGCGGGAGCGGCTGGCGAAGCCATCGCACGCGAGATTGGCGATGCGGAATTGACCGCACGTGGCATTGCGGTTCGCACGGCTGTGATGGATGAAATGATCCTGCAGACCGTGAGTCGAGAGAATGTCGATCTCGTTTTGAATATTGCCGCCGGCCTGGACACGCGTCCGTGGCGCCTGGCACTGCCGTCGACGTTGAGGTGGGTGGATGTAGATCTGCCGGAGATACTCGAATACAAAGCCGCCATCGTCGCTTCCGAACGGACGATCTGCAAATATGAGTCCTTGCACGCCGATATCGTGGACTCGCGGGCGCGTGCGCGAGCGTTGGATCACGGCGCCGGAGGTAAGCGCGTACTGGTGATCACGGAAGGATTGCTGGTTTACCTGACGCCGGGGCAGGTTTCGGCACTCGCCCGGGATTTGCATGCGTCCGCCTCGTTCATGTGGTGGCTCACCGATCTAACCGGTCCGCGGGCATTGGAGATGTTGCAGCGGGTGTGGGGCCCACGGCTCCGCGGCGCCACTTTTCGCTTCGGCCCGCCCGACAGTGTCGATTTCTTCGAGCGCCTGGGTTGGCGCGAGCTTGCATTCCGTTCCTCACAGGAAGAAGCGCGGCGCCTGCGTCGCAGTACGCCAACACCGCTGTTGAGTCGTATCATGCTGGCGCTGTCCTCCGCGAGCGTCCGGGAGGAATTTCGTCGTCTCGCCGGCGTCGCCCTATTGGCACGCGACACGGTACCCGCGTCCAGCGACGCGTAACGGGACATCAATTCACGCGCCAGGGGTGAGCCACTGACTGGCTCTGGCGCGGACGAGGCCGACGTCCCGGTGGTCGACGCTGGCTATCCATTGCGCGAGATCCCGGCAGCGGCGGCGCCCGCCGCAGCGCACGCGTCGATTCCGCCAAAGCGCCTGTCCCTGCGGGTGTATTCCGCAAGGGCCTGTTCGAAAGCAGGCGCAGCGAAATCCGGCCACAGGCACTCGACAAAATACAACTCGGCGTACGCACACTCCCACAATAAAAAATCGCTCAAGCGCTTCTCACCGCCGGTGCGAATCAGCAGATCGACTTCCGGTGACGGGCCGACCGCGTGATCGACCTCGGCAAGCCGTTCGATGAACCGCGACCGGTCGAGGCTGTTTTCCGCCTGCAGGCGTCGGCAAGTCTCGATGAGGCTGTGTTGCGCGGAGTAGTCGATTGCGATGCGCAACCGCATCCCCGGGCAATCGGCGGTGGCTCGCTCGCTGTGCTCGATCGACTGGCGCAAGTCGGCGCTGAGCCGATCCCGGCGACCGATCACATTGATCCGGACGGACTGCTCGAGACAGCGTCGCGTCTGAGTCAACAGATGCCGCCGCAGGAGCGTAAACAATGCACTCACTTCGCCGGTTGGCCGACTCCAATTGGCGGCCGAGAAGGCATACAAAGTCAGAGTACCGACCCTCTGCCGGACCGCAGCCGCCACAATCGCATCGACGGCCTTTGCTCCGGCACGATGTCCGGCGGTGCGCGGCAGATGGCGCCGCGCCGCCCAACGTCCATTGCCGTCCATGATGATAGCTACGTGCATTGTGGAGTACTCTGTATTACAGAGTTACGGCGTGAAAAAAAAATCACGTCCCCCGCGTGGCTTTGATCACGGTTTCCACGTGGTCGAGGTAACGATTCAGCGCAGCCCTGCCGCGCGTGGTGAGACGATAGACCGATTTCGGTCGACGCTCGGCGAAGCACTTCGTGCACGTCAGGTAGTTCGCTTCCTCGAGCTTGCGGGCGTGGGCGCTCAGGTTACCGTCGCTGACGTCAAACAGCGTTTTCAACTCGCTGAAGGTGAGCTCCTCCCGCACCGCGAGCGCGCTCATGATGCCCAGACGGACGCGCTCGTAGACCAAGCGGTCGAATGTGACGTCGTCCTCATCACGAGTCGACACCGACACAGAGGCCAGTTTCGGACGCTTCCGCGGCGGCGTCTCGAGCGGCGGCGCGGCGGTCTTAGATTTGGCGGTCACGGCCGGTTCGTCCGATCAAAAGACCGAAGAGTACATGCAGGCCCCCGAATCCGAGGCCCAGCATGGGTATCTGCAGGCTGTCGGGTAACACGAGCGCGAGAAGTCCGAGGGCGACGAACGCCCCACCCATGACCGCAATCGTCCGGGTCGCCGCCACACTGGCAGAAATCAACGCGCATCCGTAGAACAGCAACCAGGTCCCGGGAATGGCGTGGAGGTTACCGGAGGCCCCATGCAGGGCCGTCATTACAGCTCCGCCGAACAACACCGGGAACAGGCACAGCGCAAACTTGCGAAGCGGTGTTCCGGACAGCGCCAGTCCACGCAGCGACTCCGGCCGCGTCATCAGAGCAAACCCGATACCGCCACCCAGAACCGCTGCCGCCAGCCAGACGCCGAGCCAATGCTCGTGCAGGCCTTGTGTCGAGGAGAGCACCGTGGCCAACAGACCGACGCTACCCATGGCAACACCGGCGGACCCAGGTACCGCGACCGACGTGGCAGCATCCATGGAGGCCCGGATGTACCGCAGCGTAGCTGCCGCATGGGAATCGATCCGTACCGCATTGGCAGACTGCATGCCGGGCCCCCACTTTTTGGCTACGCGGCAACGCTACCGGCGTATACCGTACGGTGTCAAGTACTTTGCAGTGCAGAGCCGCTGCCGGCCGCAGGCAGGATTGCCGGAATCCGGGCTAGCTGAGTACGTCCACCCCAACACGCACGTCGTGGGGGTTGCGCCGTATCCGGGCACCAACTGCGTCTATACCCGATCGGGCATAATTGCATTTATACGCGAGCGTATATATATTGATTTATATTCGATCGACTATGGGGAGCTGCAGTATGTGGGCACAATCCGCCGCCGAAATCGGCAAGATCATAGCGGCGGCGCGCCGGCATCATAAACTGACCCAGGCCGAGCTTGCGCAGGCAATTGGCGCGACCCAGGCGTGGGTTTCCGAAGTCGAGCAGGGCAAGGAAACAGCGCAAATCGGCAAGGTCCTGCGCGCGTTGAGCCAGCTTGGCGTGCGGCTGCAGACCGGCGTCGTCCCTTGGAGCGCACGCAAGTCCGCCACACCTGAGCCGGAAAGCGTTTCCCTTGCCGACATCATCGCCGCACACATTGATACTGGGTCGAAGCGCAGCCGGGGCAAAAAATGAGGCTGATGGTATGCCTCCAAGAGCAGGTCGCTGGCATGCTCGAGGCAAGTGGCTCGCGCACCCACTTCACCTACTCCGACTCCTGGTTGAGCGGGAGCGGTGCCTACCCTCTATCGCAATCGCTCCCTTTGCGGCCCGGACCGCACACGGGCGCGCCGGTCGTCAATTTTCTCTGGGGTTTGTTGCCTGACAACGAGCGCACACTCGACGCATGGGGTCGCCAGTTCCAGGCGTCGGCACGCAATCCCGTGGCGCTGCTAGCCTGCGTCGGGGAAGACTGCGCCGGCGCGGTGCAGTTCGTTCGCGAAGAGCGGTTGGATGAAGTACTGGCAACGAAAAACGAGGCGGCGGGAATCGAGTGGCTGGATGACGCGGAGCTCGAGCGCCGAATCCGCCACCTTTCCCAGGATCCAGGGGCGACCCGGGAGAGCGCTGCGGAAGGGCAGTTTTCGCTCTCGGGCGCGCAGGCGAAGACCGCTCTGTATTTCGATCGGCAACGCAAGCGCTGGGGCATCCCGCAAGGCCGCACTCCCACCACCCACATCCTGAAGCCAGTCTCCAACAATTTCGACGGATTCGCCGAGAACGAGCACTTCTGTCTCGCACTGGCGCGACGCGTCGGCCTCGCTGCCGCAAATACCGAATGGCAGTCCATCGGCGGCATCCCCACGCTCATTGCCGAGCGCTACGACCGAGTGCAGATCGCGGGGCGCTGGCACCGAATACATCAGGAAGATTGCTGTCAGGCCTTGGGAATACATCCAGGCTCAAAATACGAGAATGAGGGCGGCCCAGGCTTTGCGCAGATCATGAGCCTACTCGAGGGCTCCGACGAGCCAGGTGTCGACCGCGATCGCCTGATGAAGACCGCTTGTCTTGTCTACCTGCTCGCAGCGACGGATGCGCATTCGAAGAATTTCTCACTGCTCTACAGCCGAGGGACATACAGACCCAGCATGCGCCTGGCGCCGCTCTACGATATTGCGAGCTCGTGGCCTTATCCACGACGAATCCCGCCGCAAAAGATGAAACTCGCGATGCCAGTGGGCCGGCATTACAGGATGAGGGAAATCCAGCCGCGCCATTTCGAAGAGCTCGCCAAGGCCTGCCGATACCCGCCGGACGCCCTGATCGCCATGCTCAGAGATCTGTCCGGACAATTGCCGGACGAAGGACTGGCCCTGCTGAAAGAAGTCGAGATCACAGGGATGGCGCGTGACGTGTTGGCTAAATTGTTGGACGGTTTGGCCGCGCAATGTAGAGCCACCAAGCGCAAACTCGGTGATCGCCCACGACCCGCAACGCAATGATCAGCGCGGGTTGCATCGCCGGCGCTCCGTAAGAGGGCTGAACGGCGCCAATTCGGCAGCGATTCCTGTGGCGGCACGACCGGACTTTAGAATCGGTCAAAATTCCGGGCTACGCCGGCGGACTTCATCACCGCTGTAGCGACGATATCGCGGTCGGATGCCAGGCGGCAACGCGACGCGGTCAGTCGCGTTCCCGGGCGTCAGCCGCGTTCCCGGACGTCAGCCGCTTCACTAACTGATCGGCGCCCATCATTCACCCCCCAATCCCGTTGTTGTCGGCGGCGCGCGAGCAGCGCACGACCGCTCGACGACTCCTCATGACACTTCCCACTTTTTTTGCGAATGACTGGGAACAACCGGGTTCCAACTTCGTTGCCGGATCGCGGTAAGACAAATAGGTACGCGCCGACAATGTAACGGATACATCCGTCATTTTTTCAGGAGGGAGAAATCATGGCACTTCACGTCACCCGGCTGTCGCTGGGAGCTCTGATTGTGGCGTTAGGATGCGTGTGCAGCGCACAGGCACAGCAAGCGGAGCCGCTCGTATACCCGGCCAATAAGGTACTCGCCCGCGCGCTCGACATAGAGACGGGGCGTCGGGCGGCAAATCCGCACGAGGCGCGTGTGTCGTCGGGGATCATGTACTCGGTCCTCGCGGCAAGCGGCGCACTGGCTCAGCGTGCCAATGCAAGCCTCGGGCGAGCCGCTGCCCCCGATTTGACCCGCCGCGGGCGGCTCACCGAGGGCTGCTCGAACGTCGTCTCCAGCGAGGATCGGACGAACATCCGCGTCAATCAGGACTGCTCGCTGCGCCGGCAAGCGGAGGAAGTCATCGCCATCAATCCGATCGATCCCGACAACCTCATTGCCGGTCAGAACGACTCTCGCATCGGCTTCAATCACTGCGGCTACGACTTCTCATTCGATGGCGGCAAGACGTGGGGCGACATGGTGCCGCCGTTTTACCAGTTCGTCCTGGGAGATGGACACACGGCCGATGCCTGCAGCGACCCTACCGCGACGTTTGATATCGCGGGCAACGCGTATGTCGCGGGGATTCTGTTCGACGTCACCTCGCCCGCGAGCGCCTTCATCGCGATGAAGTCGAATGCGGGGATCGATGGCGCCTTCTATCACAGTCCCAAGCCCGGTCCGTTTCAGACCTTCAGCAACACGCCGGTCGGCGTCATTGCAAGCGACAACGACCCGAATATCGCCCACGACAAGGAGTTCATCGTTGCCGATGCACAGGCGGGGAGCATCAAGAAGAACAATGTTTATGGTACCTGGACGCGATTTAACGCCGACACCGGCGCCGGGGTGGGCGGCGATAGCCCCATCTTCTTCAGCCAGTCGACCGACGGGGGTGCTACGTGGTCGGCCGGAGTAGAAATCAGTGGAGCGTCCAGCACCTGCACCGTAGGTAGTGGTGAAGCCAATGCTCACGCTTGCGATCAGGATCAGGGCTCCGATCCGATTGTCGGCCCGGACGGCACGATCTATGTGACGTTCGGCAACGGCAATACGAGCGGCGCGCCGAATCAGAATCAGGTCCTGATCGTGTCCTGCCCGGCGACCGCGGACTGCAGCAAATCCGCGAGCTGGAGTGCTCCGGTCAAAGTCGCCGATCTGTTCGACTCCCAGCCATTTGGCCCCAGCGCTGTCGGATGTCCGGCGGGCCGGCAATGCCTGCCGCCGAATGGCTATCGTCTGGACGACTTCGTGGAGATTTCCGTTTCGGTGGATAACAAGAACCGCCTCTACGTGACCTGGGCCGATTTCCGTAACGGTCAACCCAACTGCAAAGGACCGGCCGCGACCGCGACGCCGCCGTGCGATAACGACGTGTTTTATTCGTTTTCGGTCGATCGCGGTGCCAGCTGGAGTAGTGCGACAAAGCTTACGCCGGCCGGAAGCGCGCAATGGATGCCGTGGAGCGCGGTCGCGCCGGATGGATCCGCTCTCTGGGTCGCCTATTACGACCGCTCGTACGGTTCGTGTGAACAGACGGGTTGCAACGACATTACGCTGACAAAGGTCGCGCGGCCAGCATCAAACCAACCCTCGCTTGGCCAGCGTCGCATCACGACCAGCTCGATGCCCAACCTGACCACCGCCAACAACCCGGTCCAGGCGGGGTTCCTGGGCGATTACATGTGGCTCGCGCTGGACTCACGAGGTCGGCCCAACATCGTGTGGGCGGACACCCGTGGACTCAATGGAACTACTGAAGAAGACATCTACTTCTCCCGAGTGGCGGCCGATAGCGAGAATTGAGCGGACGGGTCGCAAAGCGGCGGCAGGACGTTCAGCCCTGCCGCCGCCCAGCCTTGCCGCCACGGCGGGTCTCGATCCTGGCCCGATCGAGAAGGCCGATCATTTCTTCATCATGCGCATGCGAGATCCGGACGGTAACCTAATCGTCTTCGCCAGCGCGGAATGAACTGTCGCTCGGTTGCGGAATGCTCACTATTCGAGAGCTTTGAACCGAATTGCCGTGCCGCCTCCCGGCGCGAGCGTTAGAGCTAGCCGATCGGCTGCAGTGACGGTGCGCTCTGTGATCTCATAGGCCAGCGGATTGGTCCGGTAGTCCGCGTCCGGTGCATCCCGATAGAGCTGCGCAAGGTACCTCTTCCCGGGTGCGAGAAAGTCCAGCGATACATCGAGCTTGCGCGCCTGTTCGTCCGTCAACGCGCCCAAATACCAATCCGGTCCGTTGCGTTGCTGCCGGGCGACCACAATGTAGTCTCCGATCTGCGCGCTCAGCGTTTTCGACCGCTCCCAGTCCGTCGGTACATCGCGGATGAACTGAAACGCATCGAGGTGGCGAAGGTAGTTCTCCGGCAGATCGGCCGCCATATGCAGCGGACTGTAGATCACGACGTAAAGCGCCAGCTGGTTTGCCAGCGTGGACTGGACACGTTTCGCCACATCGGTCTTGCCGTGCGCGACGTCAAAAATGCCCGGCGTAAAATCCATCGGTCCGCCCAGTAGGCGAGTGAACGGCAGGATCACGACGTGCTCGGGGGGATTGGTCGGATCGCCCCAGGCGTTGTACTCCTGGCCGCGCGCGCCCTCGCGCGTCATCATGTTCGGGTAAGTGCGGCGCAGCCCCGTGTCCTTGACGGGCTCATGCACGTCCACCGCTATCTTATAGCGGGCCGCTGTTTCGACCACGTGTTGATGGTGCCGGACCATGTACTGCCCGGCGAACCACTCGTGATTGACCGACCCATCCGCCGAAGGGCGGATGATCGTGCCGTTAGGTCGGACGTAGCCGGTTTTCACAACACGCACGCCGTGTTCCTGGTAGAGCGCGAAGGCATCTTCCATCTGCGCCTCATAATTGGTAACGGCCCCAGCGGTCTCGTGATGCCCAATCAGTTGCACCCCCTTGTCGTGCGCGTAGTTCGCGATCGCGGTGAGATCGAAGTCCGGATAGGTGCGTGTATAGCTGAACTGATCGCCGTGCGCGATCCAATCGCCGTCCCAGCCGGTGTTCCAGCCCTCGACCAGCACGCCGTTAAAACCGTACCGGGCGGCGAAATCGATGTAGCGCTCGACGTTCTGCGTCGTGGCGCCGTGCTGCTCGCCGCTGCCCCATGTCGAGCGATTGATATGCATCTCCCACCAGACGCCCACGAACTTGCCCGGCTTGACCCAGGAAACGTCGCCGAGCTTGTTGGGCTCGTTCAGATTGAGCTCGATGCGCGAATCCACGAGCTCGCCCGGCGTACGCCCGACGAGGACCATTCGCCACGGAGTGATGAAAGGCCCGGTGCGACGAACTTTCGCACCGTCCGACCACGGCATGAGATCGGCCTTTAACGTGTTCGGTCCGGTGCGCGCGAGCGTCATGCTCGCGTAATCGACGAGCGCGGCTTCGTGGATCGCGAGGTAGAGCTGCGGCGATTCGAGCGTGAACGGCGTTTCGGCGCGGGTGACCTCGTTCAATGTACTCGAGTGATAAAGGTATTCGTCGCGCTCCTTGTGGTACGCCTCGTACCACCACGCCCGGTATTCCCCTGCCGGCCGGAACTGGGTCAGCTCGTCCGTGATCTCAACGGGTTTGCCTGGTGCGATTCCGTGATAGTCGTAGCGAAAAGCGAAGCCGTCGTCGAAGGCACGCATGACGACGTCGAACGCATCGCTATTGGGAGTATCGCCATGCAGCTTCACGCGCAGCTCACTGTGGCGATCGCGAATCATCCGCTGTTCGCCCCAGGGCTGCTCCCAGGTCTCATCATGCGAGTGGCGCTCGCTGCCGGTGATCCGGCTGACCTGCGGAACCTTTTCTCCTGCGAACACGATCCCAAGCGCCGCCCGCTCCAGGATCGCGTGGCCCGCGCGGCGGACCTCGTAGAAGGCGCCGCCCCCGGAGGTCGAGATGCAGACCTCCAGAACCTTGCCCGGTGAGTCGATGCACTGTTTGGCGGCGGCGTGCGCCACGCCGAATGCCGCGCAGGCGACGCACGCCGCCAACCAAATCTTCATGTCGATATCCTGGCGAGGTGGCATGGCCGGTCGCGGCCGCTGCAATCAGAAGCGGTACCCCCCTGTGAACTGGAAGGATCGTCCCTGCAGAGGGCGACCCAGCGACACGCCGGCGTTGCTGCGTGTCAGATCGGCGCGTACGTCGCCTTCGGTCAGGCCCGCGGAGTTGTTCAGATTGTCTGCTGAGACGCGGATGAACTCGCCGCCACGCATTTCCAACAGGACCCCGGCGTCGACTTTGGTGTATGACGGCAGGATCTGGGTGTTCGTCTCGTTGCCGAAGCGCTTGCCGACGTACGTTCCCGCGCCGTAGAGCGTGAACGCGCCGAAGCCTGCGTCGTATCGGTAGCTGAGGTTCAGCCGCCCTTGCCATTGCGGCTGGGCCTGCACCTGGTTGCCGGTCGAGTCGATGCCGTTGTCGACAAAGTCGGTGAAGCGCGCATGCAGGTATGTGCCGCTGCCGCCGATCGAGAAGCCCTTGAAGGAGCCGACGGTCGCGTACATCTCGGTACCATAAGTGTTGGCCCCACCATGCCGGACGAAGGTCGCGCCGTTCGCGGCGAGATCAAAATTCTCGATGCCGCGAAATTTGTTGTAGAAGACATTGCCGTAGAGGCGCAGCATGGATGCCGTGTAGTTCACGCCGCCTTCAAAGGCATCGACCGTTTGGGTTCCAATCAGTCCGCTTTGGACGGTGTCGAACTGTGGGAAAATGTTGCCGCGGCTGTAGCGGGTCCACACCCCGAGCTGCGATGTGAGCTCGTAAGCGGCGCCGGCGGTCGCCGCAACCTTGTGCGAGTTGGCGACCTGGTCGGTGTAGGTATTGAGGAAGATGGCAGTGCCGTTGGCGTCCATCGCAGTGTTCCGGAAGGAACCTTCGATATGGTGGTACTGCAGGCGGGCGCCGGCATCCACGCGCAGCTTGGAGGTAACCTGCCACTCATCGGACACGAAGCCGGCATCGTCGGTGCCCTGGTAATCCTCGCTGCGCAGAGTCGTGCTGCCATTGATGAAGTGGTCCGGCCCGGTAACGCTCGTGCCATCGGCGAGAGTGAGATTCAGGATGGGCCCGTTGGTCTTCGCCTGCAGCAGCAGGTTGTTGCCCAGATTCCAGTAATCGCGGGATGAGAAGGCGGCAAAGTAATAGCCTACCGTTAGTTTATTGACGCCGCTGTGCCAGGTTAGACTCAGGTCGTTGTTGATGTTCTTGACTTGCTTGTCGGCGATCCAGGCGCCGACCTGCATCACCGGCGTCGTCGAGGGAAGCACCTGGCCGGTCGCAACATTGGTGAGCGAACCAAAAGTGCCGCCGTGCGCGCTGGCTTCACTCGCCGCCGAGACCGGCGCGCTTGGGAACAGTGCGTTGGTGTCGACGCTGCCCCCAAGATAGCTCGCCTTCTCCTGTACGCTGATGTCGTCACTCATGTCATAGTTGAAACTGAAGCCGCCATTGCCGATGCGGGACCCACGCCCACGGTCGAAACGAAAGTCGTCGCCGCTGCGCAGCGTGAGCTCCCGCTCCTGCGGACTGCCGATGGCACCGGTGTGAATGTCGAAGCCGGGATACTCCTTCACGGCGCCATTATCGACAATGATTGGAATCGGCAGATTCCAGGTGTCGCTTTCCTGGAGGATGCGGGCCCAGACCAGAACGCTGCCGCGCTCGAACTTATGCAGGATGTTGCCGGAGAGCTGTCCGCCGAGCTCGGAGGCGAAATGTACGCGGCGCACGTTGTCGCCGTTCTGATAGAAGCCGCCGACCGAGAAAAAGGTGTTCTCGCCAAGCGGGCCGGAGACCTGTCCGTCGAAGCGCCGCTTGCCGTAATCGGTGGTGCTGATCTCACCCACGCCGTGAACGACGTCTGTTCCCGTCTTAGGAAGTATATTGACGGTGAGGCCGACCTGGCCGTTGGACAGCACCTGCGCCGGGCCGCCGCGCACCGCCTCGACATGGTCGACCATCTCGTCGATGCGGATCACGTCGGCGTTGCCGAACCAGGCAACCGTCGGCGGATCGTAGACCGCCGACCCGGCCAGTTGGAAGGTGACGTACGGTGCATCACCGCTGCTGGGAAAACCGCGGACGAAGATGTTGTTGCCTTGCTCGCCGCCAGTCGAATGCACCGTCACGCCAGGAATACCTTGCAGCAGCGCAGCCGTGTTCAACGGCGCGAGACGGTGGATGTCCTCGCTGTTGAGCGTCGTCGTCGAAAAAGAGGCCTTCTGGCGCTCGATACCTTGCCCGCCGGCGGTGGCTGTCACCACAACCTCGCTCAATGGAGCGTCGGCGCGGACGATGGCTACTGCACCCGAGGAATCGCTTCGGCTCGAGAAGCCGGTTCCGGACAACAGCGCTGCCAGCGCGTCATCTGGCGACATATCGCCTTGCACGCCGGGGCTGTGAGCGCCGCGGACGTCATCCGCCCGATAGATGAGCTGGCGGCCGCTCTGGTGGATATAAGCGTCAAGCGCCTGTCCCAGATCGCCTGAGGCGATTTGAAAGTGCTGACTCTGCGCTTGCGCCGGCGCGGCGTGCACGGGCGTGACGATCGCAACCATACCGACAGTAGCGGCAAGGATTGCCGCGAAGAATTTAATCATTCCTTGTTCCCCCTTAAGCGCCCAAGGGCGCTAACAGGTAAGACAAGGCGGTGATAAAAACCCGTAACAGGTCATGCGGATATTTTTAGCTTCCCATCGGCCGTCGATTGCACCTTCAGGCCATAGGCCTCTTTGAGCAGGCGCACGAAGGCCTCCACGTTCGAGGCTTTGAAGGTACCGCTGATTCGAATGGCGGCGACCGACGGATCGGAGACGAGCAACTGCTGACGGTTGTAACGATTGAAGTCGTCCGCAACATCCGCCAGCGAGGTCCCGTGGAAGACCAGGCGGCCATCGCGCCAGGTCAGGGTGTCTTCAACTGCCGCGACCGGCTTTGAGATCACCATCGTCGAAGAGCCCAAGCCGATTGCAACATCGCCTGGCGTCACCGTTGTCGTCGCGCTCGCCTCGCCTCGCGCTGTGTCTTCCACGCGGACCCTGCCTGTGACTACGGCAACCGTTACCTTATCGCCGTCTCGCCGTACCGAGAATTGTGTCCCGACCACGGTGATCATGCGCGGGCCTGCATGGACCACGAAGGCGCTGCTTTCGATATGAGCCACCTCGAAATAGGCCTCGCCTCGATCCAGCCAGACATCGCGGCGCTGTTTCGAAATCCGGGTTCGCAGAATCGTTGCGGTGTTGAGCTCGATCCGGCTGCCGTCCACCAGCGGTACGATCCGATGCCCGCCAATGCCTGTATCGAAGGTGTCGACGCTCGGCTGCGGCGACAACGCCGGCCTGGAATGCAGGCCGATAAAAGCGATGGCCAGTAGCAGCGCGGCTGCCAGCGCGCTGGTTTGCCACCACTTCAAGGGCAAGCCCGTGCGCTTCGCACGGGGTGCGCTATCTCGCCCGGAGAGCGCTCCGATGCGATCGGCCATCTGCCAGGCATGTTCCAGCCGCCAGAAGGCGGCCTTGTGCGCCATGGATTCAGCCAGCCAGCCAGCCAATGCGGCCTGGTCGGCCTGCGACCATTGGGGCTGCTCGCGGCGCATCAGCCACTCGGCAGCCCGCGCCTCGATGTCCTGTGAGCGAGTCATCGAGCGGGTCTCCGCGCCAGCAGCCCGGGCACACGGGAACGCTGCACTTTGGCGGATCCACCCAACATGAAATTGGCGAGGGCGCGCATACCGAGCGTCATTTGCTTTTCGACAGTGTCGATGCCGATGCCGAGCTCAGTCGCCGTCTCGCGCGTCGACAAGCCCCGGATCTTGCGAAGCAGGACGACTTCCCGGCAGCGCGGCGGCAATTTTTCCAGGCCGAGCTGAATACGGCGTAACTCCTCGCGAGCCAGGAGCTGACGCTCGGGCTCCAGTACGTCGCTTCCAGACGTCGCGTCCAGATCGACGACGACTTCGAATGAAACGATGCGCGCGCGTTTGGCACGGTTGATCAGATGGTTGCGAGCGACGGTATAGACGAACTGCCCAACCTGGGCGGGCAGGCCGTTCCGCGCCCCCTGTAGCACCCTCTCATATATATCTTGACGAAGATCGA